>JBELEI010000010.1:0-97896 GCA_042093895.1 Cognatiyoonia sp.
GCGGGCAATACCGCCCTTCAAGGTAGTGCTGACAAGCATGGTCTTGGTCGCTCCCATAGGTGCGGTGGACTTTACTGCACGCCGGATCACCCATGTGTCGGCATCAAAGACCCCCATGCGTTAAAAGCCGCTTTGGCGAAGGCAGAGATTTCCGCGCATAGTTTTGTCTTTAACCCAATTGATCAGGACCTGGATCCAAAGCTACTGGACCAAAGCAAAGGAGTGGCACAAGATACAATCGAGCTTTCAACCTACCTTGCATTATCAGGGTCGCATGTAAGCCTCATCCCCATAAACTATGCAAAACAATGGGTGGAGGCAGGGCAGTTGGTTCAGCTCGCGCCAAGCGACTATGCAATCGTCTCGCAATTTCACGCCTTACGATTGCTATCTGCTAAACCTCAAGACGTCGCCGATCTCGCCTGGCGACAGTTTAAGGCATCTTAGTACGACGCAGCGGCGAATACGTCGATCAAATCTGCTGCCCCAAAGCCCTAAACGCCCTGTTGGATCGCCAACCCGTTTATGTCGAACATGTGAAGCAAATCTCTAGGGATAGATAAGCCAACTGACTCACCGGGGCTAAGGGTCGTGTTTCCGTTAACACGAACAGTGATCTGGCCCGCTTCTCCGCAAGAGAGGATCACAAAGGTATCAGCACCCAAATACTCCAGCACATCAACGGTTCCGTCAATCAAACCTGCGCCGGGTGCCACCAGTTCGATGTGTTCTGGGCGCATGCCAACGGAGTTTGCATCCGCATGAAGGTCCGCACTCTTCAATGAAGCGTGTGGAACAACATTCATCCGAGGCGAGCCAATGAACTGAGCAACAAATAGGTTAGCTGGTCTTTCATAGAGTTCCCGTGGTGTGCCAACTTGAGCGATCTTGCCAAACTCAAGCACAACAATCCGGTCAGCTAAGGTCATCGCCTCCACCTGATCGTGGGTCACGTAAATCATCGTTGATTGCAGCGTCTGATGCAGTTTTGCGATCTCATAGCGCATCTCGACGCGCAAGGCTGCATCAAGGTTCGACAATGGTTCATCAAACAGGAAAGCGGTTGGGTCGCGAACGATTGAACGGCCGATAGCGACCCGCTGCCGTTGCCCGCCGGACAGGTCCTTGGGACGCCGATCCATATAATCGTCAAGCTTGAGGACACGCGCGGCCTCATTAACCTTAGCGTCGACTTCGGCTTTAGGTAGCCCCGCTGATTTCAACGGAAAGCCAACGTTATCGCGCACAGACATATGCGGATAGAGCGCGTAGGATTGAAACACCATTGCCAACCCACGTTTGCTGGGTGGTTCCGCGGTAGCGTCCCGATCTGCAATCATGATTTGTCCGCGCGATGTTTCTTCAAGCCCCGCAATCATGCGCAACAAAGTAGATTTTCCGCACCCTGACGGACCGACGAAGATGACGAATTCGCCCTCTTTAATCTCTAGATCAACGCCTTTGATGACCTGCGTAGCGCCAAACCATTTCTTGACAGCATTCAATTTGATTGATGACATCAGGCAGCCCCTCGTTGATCTTGTTGGTCTTGCCCTGCCCAGCCGAGCCAGACAGCAGCCGTCCATGTAAACGTCTCGCCACCAGCAGGGGCTCCATCAAGCGGGTTATAGTATTCAGCAAAGCCATTAAGCTCCATAAGCTTGGCGGTGTCATCGCGGATGCGCGCACCCAGATCATCGACGCCCTGTTCTTCCATGCCAGAACCCACGAGGTAGTTCATAATCGGCCACGTTGGACCCCGCCAGTAGCGCAAAGGTTCGAAGCCGTCGCCTTCAGGATCGTAACTGGCCAAGCCATAACGCGCGGCATTCAGCATACGGACGATCGCTGGACGTGCACGATCGTCTTTTAAACCAGCATACCAACATAGCGCAGATGCATTTGAGAGCACGCCATTGAATGTCCCGGCATGGACATCACGGCTGTCGTAACCTGCAATATCTGGGTTCCAGAGAGTTTCAGCACCCGACTCTAAGATCTTGATCCAGCTTTCAATCTCAGACACGTCCTCACCGAAGCGACGACCCATCGCGACCATGTCGCGCTGTGCACGCAGCAGGGTAAACGTCATGGTCGGATCGGCGACGCGGAAAGGATTGATATCACGCAACTTGCCGTGGTCCCAGTCTACAGACGCTCCCAATTGGACCAATTTCAAATAACGATCGTAATCGTATTTCGTAGGACGCATCGCCGGATCAACGTGGCTGGTATCGCGACGTGTATATTCGCCAACATCCTCCGTATCGATCGCTTTCATCGCGCCATCCCAATCGGGGGCGTTATCGCGACCAGCCTCCCACGGATGGGTGACGCAAACGGCGCCTTGATCCAGACGCCATTCCATAAACCAACGATGCCAAGCGTTTAGCTTCGGCCACATCGCACGCGCGCGCGCCTCGCCGCTGGGGTCCATTACCAGCATCTTGGCCATGAAAGTCGCAGCAACGGGCGGCTGACTGATGCCCGATGATGGGATCGGGCCACGGCCTTGCCAGACGTCAGGCCCAGGAAAATATCCGGGATCGGTGCGGTGGAACAGGATATGAGGCAACATGCCATCATCCCACTGACCCGACAGAAGCGTTTCCAATTCAGTCCAACCCCGGTCTGGATCAAAAGTTGTGAAGCCCCACGCGGCAAAGGCACTATCCCAGTTCCATTGATAGGGATACAGACCGTGGGTCGGGAGCGTGTAGCCACCTTTGTCGTTCATACGCAAAACATCGCGGGCTTGTTCGTCCAAAGTCATATCATCCCTTAACTGACCCTGCGGTCAGCCCTTTCGTCATAAAGCGTTCGAGCCCTAGAAATAGCGCCATGATCGGAACGGTTGCGATCACGGATCCTGCCATCAGGTGTTGGCGTGGAATTTCCGAGGAATTGAGCGCAGCGATCCCTCGCGTTAGTGTGAATTTAGATGGGTCGTCCAGCAACATGAAAGCGAGCAAAAACTCGTTCCAAGCTATCATAAAGACATATAGCGATACTGACGCCAATGCCGGCAACGATAGCGGCAACGTGATTTTCCAGATCACTGCAAGGCGACTTAACCCATCCATCAACCCTGCTTCTTCCACTTCAGATGGCAGACCACGGAAGTAACCTTGAAGCATGTAAAGCGCGACGGGGATCGTTGTGACCGGATAGATCATCACGATACCAATGAAGGTATTTCGCAAACCTGTTGCTGAAAACGCGATGTAGATCGGCAGTGCCAACACAATCATAGGCACCATATAGATCAACAGGATTGAACGCGAAAACGCCGCCTGACCACGAAACCGCAACCGCGCAACGGCATAGGCACCAGGAATAGCAAAAGCTAACGTAATGAAGACTGTCAGCACCGAGATAAAGAAAGAATTGAAAAGGTAAGTTCCGAAATTGAACTGTGTAAATAGCTCGTCATAGGAGCGGAACAGCTCTGTTCCTTTGCTTAGGTCGATCGAGAAATCGAGCGGGTTTTGCATCAACTCAGCTTGGTTTTTGAAGCTGGTCATTACCATAACATAGAACGGAATAAGCACGATCGCAGTAAAGAAGATATATCCAAATCCAGTGAGAAACCGGATGATCGCGCCCTCGAATTCGTGCCGCGTCAATGCCCCAGCAGGCAACTCTTTGAGAATAAAATGTGCCGACCACACAAACGAGACAGGCAAGATAACTGCGGCAAACATGGACGCAAAAAGTGATACGGTCGTCCCGATCACAATCGGGCCAAGCCCCAACAGGATCAAAGACACCAAAGCAGCAGCGCAAAGCATTTCGCCCAAAAAACCACCCAATCTGTGACCGATAGCAAAGCCAGCGACACCGCCCCAAAGCAAGGACAGCCAAATATGAGGGCGGAACGGCTCGCCAGTAGCAAAGCTCATCAGAACGGCGGCAGTGGTGGACAAAACGACCATCCATAGAGCGCCGATGATAGGGCTCGTGATCCAGTTGAATCGCAACGCGCTCATAGCCCTTCTTCCTGAGAAATGTATTTGAGAAAGAAGACCGAGAATGTCAGCAAACAGCCGAAGATGACCACGGCAACAGCAGCCCCCGCTCCGATGTTCGAAATCGCAAAGGCCTGTTCATATACGTTTACTGTCAGGGTACGCGTGCCTGCATTGCCACCTGTTAACAGGAAAATGTCATCGAATTTGTTGAAGGTCCAAATAAAGCGCAGCAGGAACAGAACGGACAAAATACCCAATAATTGAGGTACACTTAGATACCAGAATTGCTGGAAAGGTGATGCGCCATCCATATCGGCGGCCTCGTACATGTCGCCATCGATGCTTTGCATGCGAGCCAAGATAAAGAGGAACGATAACGGGAAATAGCGCCAGACTTCAAATATGGTGACCATGATCAGGGCAAGAGGCCGTTCGCCAAAGAAGTTGATCGCCTGGGGGGTGACACCCATTTGGATCAGCAGCGCATTGGCAGAACCGGAAAACGGATCGAACAAAATCAGCCACGCAAAGGCCACCGCGATAATTGGAGCAACATAAGGAAACAGGTATAGACCGCGCAGGATACCTTGGCCGCGGAATGATTTGTTCAGCAAAAGCGCCGCGAATAATCCAACCAGAAGCGCACCAATGGTGCCGAAAACGGTGTAGAAAAGCGTGACCCAAAGGACCTCGAAGAACTCATCGCCGTTGAACACTCGCTTGAAATTGGCAAGTGTGAAGGTGCTGTTTGTCAGAACATTGGACGATATGCCAGTTGTTGCCGCGGGGCTGTCTTGCGGGCGCAATCCACCGTCCAAATAGGCTTGTTCGACAGTCACCGGAATGTTTAGCGTTTCACGTAGTCCAGGATCCCAGTCACCCAAGTCACACGATAATGCGCGCCCATCAAGGTCGCAACGTGGGTCAAGGTCTTGCACCACAAGGCCAAGCGGCACGACATCAGAGAACGTTACGCCTGCAATGGGTTGATCTTGCGACGAGTTACGCAAGCGGTAACGGATCGTGGCCTCATCGTCGACAGAGTCATAGTTTCCGCGAATATCTTCGCGTAGCACGACTTCGGGCGGTCGCAGGTCGCCAAGCTCGACTGGTTTGAAAGAGATCCAGAAGATCGCAATCAGCGGCAAAAGAACAACTAGCGCCACAGCCATGATTGTCGGGAACAGCAAACCCCAAGCCAAACGCGCTTCGCGTTTGCCGAGCGGTCCGACGCCAACTGGTGGTCCTAGGTCTGCCATGAATGATCTTTCGCTAAAAAGATTGAATATTTGTCGGGCACCCCGCGTGTAGGGTGCCCGTGTCTTGTGCTTATTGAACAGCCGCGATCGCTGAGTTCAACTCTGCAACAGTCGCCGCTGCGTCACGTTCGCCGTCAATATACTCGCGTACCAAACGGTTGATGACTTGGCTGTTGATGATCGCCGACGCGGCGGACAACTGGCCTTCGGCCACGCCCCAACGCTGTGCGACGTCTAAACCACCGACGATCTCATCGATCATCGCTGCGTCATACAGATCGCCAAGTGGCGCTTTGCGGTCGACCCCGACATCAAGTGTTGCCCAAAGATCGGCATACTCGGTCGGGTTGTCAGCCGTGCCGCGACGCACGGGGAACTTGCCTTCAGGCGCAATGGCCAAAGTTGAGCCATAGCCTTCTGACATGGAGTATTGAACGAACTCCATCGCCGCATCAGTGGACGCGTCAGATGTAATGCCGAAGTAACGAACATCGCCCCATGCGGCACCGCCTGGGTTTGATGGACCGGCAAAGTTGGTCACGACACCGGTTGCTGCTGCAAGATCAGATGAAGTCGGATCATCGTTGATTGTTGGCGGGGCGCTATCACGTAGTCCTGCCAATTCGTCCAAGATGAACGGAGACCAAATGATCATCGCCGCATTGCCAGAGAAGTAAAGCGTACGGGATTGATCCCAATACAAATCGCCAGGAGGCGAAGCCTCTGCGATTGCTTTGTAGAAATCGAGCACCTCAATGGTCGCCGCTTCGTCCAGCGCCTGCACTCCATCCGCGCCAACCGGCGAAACGCCGTTGGCAAGGAAGACATGCTCGAGAACTTGGCTCATGAAGTTTTCGTCGATCTTCGTTGCAGCCACAAAGCCGTACATTTCCGGCGGGTTGTGCAGCGCATCCACAGCAGCCAATACGTTTGCGTAACTGTTTGGCGGCTCTAGACCTTTTTCAGCAAACAGATCAGCACGGTAGACAAGCATCTGTGTCCAACCATCGACTGGAACCGACGCATAGCCACCGTCAACGGCTGCCATATTCAGCGCACCTGGCGCAAAAGTACCAGCACCGAGTGCTTCGATGGCATCTGTTGCCGCATCAGTATCAAGAATACCAGCTTCGGCCCAAGGCGCTGCATACTGCAAAGGGTGATAGATCACATCTGGCAAATCGCCGGCCGCAAACGCTGCTGTCGCCCGCGTTCCAAGGTCATTTTCCGTGACCGGAATAACCTCAACTGTGTGACCCGTTGCCGCGGCAAAATCCGCTGCCATTGCTTCTTGGCGAGCCAATCGCTCTGGTTGTTCTTCCGTTGTCCAGAAGCGCAGCTCGTCCGCTGCAAGGCCGGTCGCGGATAGTGCAATCGCCATGGCCACGCCGGCGCGTAGAAGTGTTTTTCTTTTGGTCGTCATAGTGTCTCCTCCCTTGAGATCTTTGGTGTTTCGAATTCTAAAAATTGTTTTTGGGTCCCGTTGATCCACGCTCGATGAACTGGGCTTTTACCGTCTTGCGCAAATCTTCCGGTGCTTCGCCTCGTATGCGTTTGACGAGCAATGTCGCCAATTCGACACCGGCGGTGCGATTATCGACGACAAAAGTAGTCAATGGCGGCCGGGCGTGAGCACCCTCTTTGATACCGTCATATCCAACAACAGAAAGGTCCCGACCGATCGTGATACCGCGGTCCGCCGCAGCGCGGTAAACGCCCAACGCAACTTGATCAACGGCACAAACAATCGCCGTTGGCGCGGAAGACATATCCAGTAGAGTCGCGGCCGCGGCGCAGCCATCTTCCACAGTGACTGCATTTTCATGCATCAGGTTGGCGTCAATGGTCAGCCCCGCTTGGGTCATGCCGTCAACAAAGCCTTCTCCTCGCAATTTCGCGTAGGAATAGATTGTACCACCGTTGATAAACGCAATTCGCGTGTGACCAAGATCAGCCAAATGCAAAACCGCCTCGCGCATGGCATCTTCGCCGCGAATATCAAACCAGCTGCAGCCCTCGGGGTCGCTTTGGCGGCCGTACAATACAAACGGCACATTTGCCTCGCGTAGCAAAGCGACGCGGTGGTCGTTGACCATGGCGCGGGGTAAGATAAAGCCATCTGCCTTACGATCCCGCAATAACGAACGGAAAGTCTCAATCAAGTGTGCATCACTGTCGGCGGATGCGACAGTAAGCGTATAGCCCTGTGCCGTTGATCCAGCTGACAATCCAGCAAGAAATTCGGCAAGAAACGGGCGTTGAGCGTCATGGTCGGCAAGCTGTAAAACAAATCCGAGAGATCGGGTCCGCCCTGTCTTGATGGCTTGTGCGTGGCTGAGCGGTTGATAGTTCATCCGTTCTGCCATCCGTTTGACCCTAAGCTGGGTCGCTTCGGAGATATCAGGGTAATCATTGAGTGCCCGGGATACGGTTGATTTGGTCAAATCGAGTGCAGCCGCCACGTCGCTGATCGTGACGCGCGAACGGCTTGAGCTTTCCGACAAAACCGACACGTTTCTAGTCATTCAAATCCCCCCTTGCGACTCACCGTGATTTCCGAAACCGGTTTCGGCAAGAGCATTTTCTGTGATTGCCTAGGGAAAGGTCATGCCGGGGCCGAAGTACCGTGTAATTCTTATGCTTCGAATTGTTGCTTCGCGCGCCACAGCGACGGGCATAAATGAGTCGTTTCAGTTGTATATACAGCCACTACGTTCGCCTGCGTCGCGGTCCGGATCCAAAAGCGACCAAAATCACGCTTTGACAAAAACCTGCAATCTTTAAATGGGTTAAATTATACTGGCCGTGACAATTGGCATTTAGTATTGGCGCCATCAAAGTTTAGCGTCCGATTCAGACGGTTCGCGGGTGCTCATACCAAGAATACCGGCCAAAATTGGCCGATTCCCGGCGACGTCGCTGCAGTGCGGCATCTAATTTGCGCTTCATTTTTGTGCGAGCATTATCGAAATGACGAAGTTTTCATCAAAGCAACCCAGGCATTGACCATTTAATAGCTGAGAGCTTCAACTTTCGCTCACCGCGCTCGACGATCTGCTTGTCCAAACTTGGGCATTTAAATGCCACGCGAGGGTGCAATCTTGGCAGAAAACGACCCCCGCATGGCCGCAACGTAAAAGCTGCGTACTCCTTTTACCATGACGACTGGGCTCTGCCCAGTATGGGATTGTGTGCGCGGCGTACCTAGGGGGTTTATCCTTTGACTATTCGTAAAACACTGCTCGCTTCGCTCTGTGCAACGTCTCTTACTACTTTAGGCACCGCTGCATTTGCGGACTGCGCTGCCCCGATCAAGGTCGGCGTACTTCATTCACTGTCCGGCACGATGGCCATTTCTGAGACAACCTTGAAAGACACGATGTTGATGCTGATCGAACAACAGAATTCGGCAGGTGGTGTCTTGGGTTGTGAAATCGAAGCGGTCGTGGTGGATCCAGCCTCTGACTGGCCCCTCTTTGCCGAAAAGGCGCGGGAATTGCTGACTGTGAACGAAGTCGATGTGATTTTCGGCAACTGGACGTCAGTGTCTCGTAAATCTGTTTTGCCGGTCATCGAAGAATTGAACGGATTGCTTTTCTATCCGGTTCAATACGAAGGTGAAGAATCTTCACGCAATGTGTTCTACACGGGTGCCGCACCGAACCAGCAAGCCATCCCTGCTGTCGACTACTTCCTAGAAGAGCTTGGTGTTGAGAAGTTCGCACTGCTAGGCACCGACTATGTTTACCCACGAACGACCAACAATATTCTTGAACAATACCTAAAAGACAAAGGGATCGCGCCTGACGATATTTTTGTGAACTACACCCCATTTGGTCAGTCTGACTGGGCAACCATTGTGGCTGATGTTGTAGCCTTGGGCGAAGACGGCAAGCAAGTTGGTGTCATTTCAACGATCAATGGCGATGCCAACATCGGTTTCTACAAAGAACTCGCCGCGGCAGGCATCTCAGCTGATGACATTCCTGTTGTTGCGTTCTCTGTCGGTGAAGAAGAGCTATCCGGCCTCGATACCACAAACCTTGTAGGTCACTTGGCAGCTTGGAATTACTTCATGTCGGCTGAATCTGACGCCAACACAGACTTTATTGCAGCTTGGAAAGCTTTTGCTGGCGAGGAGCGCGTGACAAATGACCCAATGGAAGCCCACTATATCGGCTTTAATATGTGGGTCGCTGCCGTTGAAGCAGCCGGCACTACAGACGTAGATGCAGTGCGGGACGCGATGTACGGTCAAGAGTTCCCGAACCTGACAGGTGGCACCGCCGTCATGCTGCCTAACCACCACCTCGCCAAGCCTGTTCTAATCGGCGAAATCACAGCAGATGGCCAGTTCGACATCATTTCCCAGACAACCGAAGTTCCGGGTGATGCATGGACTGACTTTTTGCCAGCCTCTGCGGTACTTATGTCTGATTGGAAAGATCTTGGTTGCGGCATGTACAACACGGCAACCGAGTCCTGTGTCCAACTGACTTCAAACTACTAAAACAATAACAGGCGCGCGACATTAACCGTCACGCGCCTGTTTTCAAATCCTCAAGACCGAAAGAAACCTATGCGCCCTGCTCTACTCGCGTTGCTGATTTTGTGCGCCACCGCCATGGGGGCATCTGCCCAAACTTTGCAAGCCATTTTGCAAACGCATGCCGAGGAGATCGCCAAGCCATCGCGCAGTTCTGTAGGCATCGCGTTGACCGATTTGGCCGCATCGGGCCTGCCGCAAACCACAAACTTTTTAGAGAAATGGGCCGAGAAAAATGTCTGGCAGCGCGCCGATGGCGTGTTTTTCATCGGCATCAAAACGGATGATAGCCTCTCTTTGACGGACATCGACACAGCTGCAAAAAGCACCGTTCCGACTGATGGCTTTACGCAACTCAAACCCAACGGCGGCGTGCGGAGATTGATCGGAACGGCTCTCGTCCAATTCCAACTGCTTGATCCTGACCTGAGCCGTCGCGAAACGGCTGTGGCCTCCATCGCCCGACGCCCTGAAGCCGCGCAATTAGCGCCGCTCCTTGCCTCAATCGACCAAGAGGTCGACGCCACACTTAAGGCCCGGAAAGTTCAGCTCGTCAATTTCCTATCCGCCCGTTTTGCCCAAGACCCAGCTGATCGCATCGCCGCTATCGAAAGCCTTTCCAAGGATACATCGGTTGAAGCCCGCGCCGTCCTAAATCAAATTTTAAGCAAAGACATCGGCGTCGCTAAAACTCTACCTGACGGAAACATTGCGACACGCTTGGACCCGTTCATTGCGCCCGAAATATTCTATGCCACACTTGTTGAGGCAAACTTGGCACCTGCGCGCCAAACCGCGGCTGACATCAGGATGGTGCTTGAAGCCAACATCGTTGATGGGCGGGTCGCTGGATTGCCGTTGACCCAAATGAACGATCCTGCCAACCGTCAAGCCGCCTATGTTCTTTTGGCGGCTGACGGCAAAGTGCCTGAGCTGACGACTCAAGCCACGCGCGACGCAGCCTTGACGGATCACGAGTTTTTCGAACTCTATGACGAAACAAACCCTGAAATCACACAGGCAGCCGAAAGCGCGTTGGCATCGGTTGAAACCCGGGTCGCAACTGCACAATCAGTGGACCTGACCCTAGATGCCTTGTCGTTGGCCTCAATTTTCTTTCTTGCGGCCATTGGCCTTGCAATCACCTTTGGCGTAATGGGCGTGATCAACATGGCGCATGGTGAATTCATCATGATGGGCGCTTACACCGGCTACGTGGTCCAGCTGTTCATCCCCAATTATACGGTCTCAATTATCATCGCCTTGCCTCTTGCCTTTGCGGTGACCTTTGCGGCGGGCGTCGTTATGGAACGTTTGGTGATCCGGCGTCTGTATCATCGCCCTTTGGAAACCTTACTGGCGACATTTGGCATTTCCATCGCACTCCAACAGATCGCAAAGAATATATTTGGCACCCAGGCGCGCCCGCTGACATCACCCGATTGGCTAGCGGGTGCTTGGGTCGTAAATGATGTGATTCAGATCAGCTTCATCCGAATTGCGATTTTTGCCATGGCGCTGATATTTCTTGGGCTGATACTCTATATTCTCAAACGTACACGCTTGGGTCTCGAGGTCCGCGCCGTCACCCAAAATCCGGGCATGGCGTCGTCGATGGGGATCAATCCCAACCGCATCAATATGATGACTTTCGGCCTTGGCTCTGGGATCGCCGGGATCGCAGGCGTGGCAATCGGGCTATATGCAAAAGTCACCTCTGAAATGGGATCGGATTATATTGTACAAAGCTTCATGACTGTCGTGGTTGGCGGTGTCGGCAACGTTTGGGGCACATTGGCTGGGGCTGCGATGATCGGTTTTGGTCAGAAAGGCATCGAGTGGATGAACCCATCCAACACGCTTGCCGCGCAAACCTACATGATCCTTTTTGTGATCCTGTTCATCCAGTTCCGTCCCAAAGGCATCGTCGCCCTTAAGGGCCGCGCAGCAGGAGATTGATCATGGAACGCTCTTTCATCGGCAAAAATCCATCGGTGCTGTGGTTCTTGTTAAGCCTCGCCATCTTCACGATTGTCGTCACAATCCTCAGTGAAGCGTCCGGCAACACCGTGATCTCAACATCATTCCTCAAAACCTTGGGTAAGACGCTTTGTCTATGTCTTGTTGCAATAGCGATGGACGTGGTCTGGGGGTATTGCGGCATTCTTAGTCTTGGGCATTTCGCCTTCTTCGGGATTGGCGGCTATGCCATTGGCATGTGGCTGATGTATGCGCGCACCGAAAACATCGTGATCGCCTCGCTTGAAAACCAGGTGTTGCCTCCGACACCAGATGAAATCAGTGACGCCATCGGAACGCAGATATTTGGTGTTGTTGGCAGTTCGGATTTTCCAATGATCTGGGCGTTCTCACACTCCCTAACACTCCAACTGTTGGCAGTCGTTTTGGTCCCGGGCTTGCTGGCCCTAGTCTTTGGTTGGTTGGCGTTTCGCAGCCGTGTGACGGGGGTCTATCTTTCGATCCTTACCCAAGCGATGACCTTAGCGCTGTCGCTCTATTTCTTCCAGAACGATACAGGCTTGCGCGGTAACAACGGGCTATCTGGTTTGCAAAACATTCCAGGCTTCGATGCGGTGCCCCAGGCGTCCTTATCACTGTGGTTCTTCTGGGCTTCGGCAGTGGCGCTCGGCGGGGGTTATGTTTTGTTTGCATGGATTACGTCGGGCAAACTAGGGTCGGTCATTCGCGCAATCCGCGACAACGAAGCCCGCGTGCGTTTCCTTGGATACTATGTTGAAAGCTATAAGCTGTTCGTCTTTACGATCACGGCCATTGTCGCTGCTATCGCAGGTGCGCTTTACTACCCGCAAGCCGGGATCATCAACCCCGCAGAGATCGCGCCTATCGCATCAATCTATCTTGCGGTTTGGGTCGCCATCGGAGGTCGTGGTCGCTTGTACGGCGCGGTCATCGGCGCAGCTGTGGTGTCGCTCATGTCGTCGTGGTTCACTGGGGGTAAGGCGCCTGACATCAATCTTGGGTTCTATGTGATCCAATGGACAGATTGGTGGCTGGTCCTTTTGGGCCTCACCTTCGTCGCGGTCACATTGTTCTTTCCCAAAGGCATTGGCGGTCTGTTCGATCTTATGATCCGCAAAGGGGAACGTACATGAACACGCTGCTGGAGGTTTCAGGTGTTAGCGTCAGCTTTGATGGTTTCAAAGCGATCAATAATCTGTCCATTCAGATCGCAGAGCCAGAGCTACGCGCTATCATCGGCCCCAATGGCGCAGGGAAGACAACGTTCATGGATATCCTGACAGGCAAAACAAAGCCCGACGAAGGCAAAGTGATTTGGGGCGAACGCTCCGTGTCCTTGTTGGGTATGAACGAAAGCCAAATCGCGCAAAGCGGCATCGGCCGCAAATTCCAAAAGCCAACCGTTTTCGAGGAACAGACCGTGCGCGAAAACATTGTAATGGCTTTGAAGAATCCGCGAGGACCGTTTGATTTGTTGTTTAAGCGTCGCGTCGATGACGGCGATGCCCGCGTGCATGAAATCAGCGATGAGATCGGCCTAACGGATGCGCTAGACCAACGCGCCGGCGCGCTGAGTCATGGGCAAAAGCAATGGTTGGAGATCGGGATGCTACTGGCCCAAGATCCGCGCTTGTTGCTCGTGGATGAACCAGCGGCGGGCATGTCCCCGTCCGAACGGGAGCACACAACCGACCTTTTGGTTCGTGCAGCCAAAACCCGCGCAGTGGTTGTTGTGGAACACGACATGGAATTTGTGCGGCGTCTAAACTGCAAGGTCACGGTACTGCACCAAGGCTCAGTACTGGCCGAAGGCAGCCTGGATCATGTTACCAAAAACAAAGACGTCGTTGACGTTTATCTGGGGCGCTAAGCTATGTTGAACATCAAAGAACTTTCCTTGAAATATGGGCAAAGCCAAATCCTCAACGGTGTAGCACTTAGCGCAAAAGCAGGCGAAGTGACGGCTGTGATGGGCAACAATGGCGTTGGCAAAACGAGCTTGTTAAAAGCGATCGCAGGACGACATCCCTACTCCGACGGCATCATGTTGCTCGATGGCAAACCCATCGACCACCTCAACGCCTTTGACGCCGCGAAAGCAGGCATCGCCTATGTGCCGCAGGGCCGCGAGGTGTTCCCAATGATGAGCGTCTTGGAAAACTTGCAAACGGGGTTCGCCTGTTTGGACAAATCCGATCACACAGTTCCCAATGAAATCTATGATCTATTTCCCGTCCTGCATGAAATGGCTGATCGCCGCGGCGGTGATCTTTCCGGCGGACAGCAGCAACAACTTGCGATCGCGCGGGCCCTGATCACGCGCCCTAAGGTATTGCTGCTCGATGAACCGACGGAGGGCATTCAACCCAATATTATTCAGCAGATCGGCAACGTGATCCGCATCCTTTGCGAACAAGGCCATATGGCAATTGTATTGGTCGAACAGTTCTTTGACTTCGCCTATGAACTTGGCGACGAATTTACAGTGATGAAGCGCGGAGAAGTTGTGTTGAACAAGCGTGCTGATGATCTGGATCGCGACACACTATATCATCAGGTTTCAGTCTAAGATTCTGGCGCGTGAAAGCCGCCAATTTTTGCAAGAAGCCCCAAGACCTCTCGCGCATCTTCCCCACCCCTTAAGCTGGTAAACACAAACGGCTTACCCGCGCGCATGCGTTTGGCGTCCCTTTCCATCACCTCAAGTGATGCACCAACATGCGGCGCAAGATCGATTTTGTTGATGACGAGGATATCCGACTTGGTGATCGCAGGACCGCCCTTGCGTGGGATCTCTTCGCCTGCGGCCACGTCGATCACGTAAACAGTCACATCTGCTAATTCTGGGCTAAAGGTGGCTGACAAATTGTCTCCACCGCTCTCAATCAGCACGATTTCCACGTCCGAATGCCGAGCGCGCATCTCGGCAATTGCGGCCAGATTGATTGATGCATCTTCCCGGATAGCAGTATGAGGGCAGCCGCCTGTTTCTACACCAATAACGCGGTCTTGTGGTAGGATTTGCATGCGCATAAGCGCTTCTGCGTCCTCTTGCGTATAGATGTCATTGGTAATGACACCGATGGACATTTGGGGGTGCAGAATGCGCGCTAAGGCAGCGGTAAGCGTGGTCTTTCCTGCGCCGACTGGGCCGCCGATGCCTATCCTTAGAGGTCCGTTTTGCGATGTCATGAATTAGCTCCGAAAGATGCGAGAATATAGGGTTTCGTGCCGCATTGAAGCGATGTCCGAGGCCCATGCACAGCCGTGTAGATCGTCCATCGTCGCGCCAAGGCAATTGTTGGCGACGGTTGTGCAATACGGCTTCAATGCGGTCTGCACCTTTTGCCCGTCGACTTGTCCCAAGGGAACCAATCGCATGGCTGCGGCACAAAGATTGCCAACGAAGGCCTGCAAATACATCGCGGTCGAAAGCGCGATATCGAGTTCCATAGCAGCCACAGTCTGCCCGACAGCGACAGGGTAGCAGAGCCGCCCAAGGTCGATGCTCCAAACCGCTTGAACTGTTTCGCAAAACGCGGCCCCTTGCAGGTCGGTTTCCTTCAGCCGTTCGGCCGACGAAGCAAAGGCTCGGGCCTGCGCATCGACCAGAATAGGATTCCCGGTGAAGGCCACGTTCAACAGTATCGCGTCGGAGTGCGCGCCGCCAAAGCGAAGCAGATCTGAAAGCCATGCTTCCAAGGTTGCAGCATCCGAAATTGCACCATCATTGATAGCCGTTTCCAACCCATGCGAATAGGCAAAACCGCCAACCGGAAAGGAAGGCGACAACATTTGCGACAGCGTAAGAATATCAGTGTGCGTGGTCATGTGCCGTCTGGACGTGCTCATGTGAATGCGTGCGTCCGTGCCCGTAGGCCCCGCCTTCTGGGGTAAAAGGCCAATGCACTTCGGTTAGGATAGCACCAAGATGGAGCAGCATATGCCCAATGACCTTATCGCGTTGGATAAGTAGATAATCATCGTCAATCTGACAGGGCGTGTGCCGATTACCGATATGCCACGCCAGTTGGACAAGATTTCCTTCAACCATATAGAGGTCTTCTTCCGCAGCGATTACCTCGATAAGCCGTCCATCTGTGAGGACAAAGGCGTCGTGGTTGTTCAGCGACGTTGTGTGCTCAAGATCAGCCAGAAGGTCATTCCCGAGCGCGGTCTTGATGACTTTGCGACGCAAGAAACGGTTGTCATAGGTCAGGACACATTTATCAAACGCCCCCTTCCAATGGCCCGCTTTGAGGGTCTTCTGTGTGGTGAAATTCGCCATCAGAACAGGAAGTACCGCTGCGCCATGGGCAGCTCGCTGGCAGGTTCACAGGTCAGTAGTTCACCATCTGCGCGCACCTCATAGGTTTCGGGGTTCACCTCCATATGCGGGGTGGCGGTGTTGTGAATCAAATCTGATTTCCCAATCTTGCGGGTATTTTGGACTGCAACCGTACGTTTGGCCAATCCCAAGGTCTTGCCAATGTCATTGGCTTGCGCCGCCTCTGACACAAAGCAAACCGCTGAGTGTTCGACAGACCGCCCAAAGGCACCAAACATGGGCCGCGAATAAACAGGCTGCGGCGTCGGGATCGATGCATTCGGATCTCCCATTTGCGCGCAAACAATTGAGCCGCCCATCAAGACCATCTCGGGCTTCACGCCAAAGAACGCGGGGTTCCACAGCACTAGATCGGCGCGTTTGCCTTCAGCTATGCTGCCGATCTCATGGCTGATGCCGTGAGCGATCGCTGGGTTGATCGTATATTTCGCAATATAGCGCCGGACGCGAAAATTATCGTTCTCGCCAGTTTCTTCAGCAAGTCGCCCACGCTGTTTCTTCATTTTATCCGCCGTCTGCCATGTGCGGATTAGCACCTCACCCACGCGACCCATCGCCTGACTGTCCGAAGCAATGATCGAAAATGCCCCCATGTCATGCAGGATATCCTCGGCTGCGATGGTCTCGCGCCGAATGCGGCTTTCGGCAAAAGCCACATCTTCGGGGATGGATTTATCAAGGTGATGACACACCATCAGCATATCGAGGTGTTCTTCCAGCGTGTTGACCGTATAGGGTCGCGTCGGATTGGTAGAGGACGGTAACACGTGTTCTTCACCACAAATCTTAATAATGTCGGGCGCATGTCCGCCGCCCGCGCCTTCAGTGTGAAAAGCATGGATCGTGCGACCTTTCATGGCGGCAACGGTCGTTTCGACAAAACCACTTTCGTTCAACGTATCGGTGTGGATCATCACCTGAACGTCCATGTCATCCGCGACCGATAAGCAGCAGTCAATTGCCGCAGGCGTCGTACCCCAGTCTTCGTGAAGTTTTAACGCACAAGCGCCACCGTTGATCATTTCAACCAAAGCATCGGGCCGGCTGGCATTGCCCTTACCTGCGAACGCAAGGTTCATCGGGAAAGCATCTGCTGCTTGTAGCATCCGACCAACGTGCCACGGACCCGGCGTGCAGGTGGTGGCGAGCGTTCCGTGTGCGGGGCCCGTACCACCGCCGAGCATTGTGGTCAGACCAGAATGCAATGCGTCTTCAATCTGTTGCGGGCAAATGAAGTGGATGTGGCTGTCAAACCCACCAGCGGTTAGGATGCGACCCTCTCCTGCGATCGCTTCCGTTCCGGGTCCAACGATGATGTCAACGCCAGGCTGCGTATCCGGATTACCTGCTTTCCCGATCTTGTGAATGCGCCCGTCCTTCAGACCAACATCCGCTTTGAAGATCCCAGAATGATCGACGATCAGTGCGTTGGTGATGACGGTATCAACGGCCCCCTGCTCGCGTGTAATCTGTGATTGTCCCATGCCATCGCGGATGACTTTACCACCGCCAAACTTTACTTCTTCGCCGTAGGTGCGCCCGTTGGCTCCATTGGCGCGTTCAGCGGTAAGATCGCGTTCGACTTCGATGATCAAATCTGTGTCAGCAAGGCGCAACTTGTCACCCACGGTGGGGCCAAACATGGCGGCATAATCGGCTCGGCTGATTGATGTGGCCATTACAGGTCTCCCATGACTTTGTTATTGAACCCAAAGACACGCCGCGCACCTGAAATTTCGATCAAGTTCACATCGCGACGTTGCCCTGGTTCAAATCGGACTGCCGTACCCGGGGCGATATCAAGACGCCGTCCATAGGCTGCATCACGGTCAAAATCCAAAGCGGCGTTACTTTCTGCGAAGTGATAGTGACTGCCTATTTGCACAGGACGGTCACCAGTGTTGGCCACTATCAATTTGATGGCCTCGCGACCTTCGTTCAGGATTAGGTCGCCATCGGCAGGAAACAGTTCTCCAGGAATCATCGGCGCCTCCTATCGGATCGGGTTGTGGACGGTGACCAGTTTGGTGCCATCGGGAAAGGTGGCCTCAACTTGCACGTCGTGGATCATTTCAGGAACTCCGTCCATACATTGGGTTCGGTTGATGACATCTGCGCCTGCTTCCATCATATCAGCAACGGAGCGACCATCGCGCGCACCCTCAACAACGGCGTCAGTGATTAACGCAATTGCTTCGGGATAGTTCAGTTTTACACCACGGGACAAACGTCTGCGTGCAACCTCAGCAGCCATTGCAACCAGTAGCTTGTCTTTTTCACGAGGGGTCAGTTGCATGGATCAAAGTCTCCAATTTTTGGGTACGGCGTTGTCGGTTAATAAAGTAAGAATTGGGAAGATGGTCTTGCGCAACGTATAGCTATCAGTGGCAAGAATGCGCACCACAAGAACATCATCGGTCAAAAGGCTTGCACCAGCGCTGGCCGAAAGAAGTGTGCGAACCGGATCAAGCAGCGACTTCGCGTTTCGGTTAGCTAGCACGATGCTGGCCATAGCGCGCGCGCCGTGTGCGATGGCCGGAGATGCGAGATGATTGGCAATATCACCTTCCAACTTAACGCGATCCAAGTAGATTTGATGATGATCCAAGATGATCGAAACACGATCATCCAAACAGGCGGAACGCACGGCTTCACCAGACGCTTCGCGCCCGAATACAAGTGGTTCAACCATCAAAAACTTTGCACCAGCCTCCAATTTCACCTCAAGGCTGCGTTTTAGCTTTGCGCCATCAAACAAAATCGTTTCTTGCGGAAGCCAGAAGAGTTGAGAGCCTTGCTTGGCATTCAGTTTCGTCTGCACTGATCCAACTTGCGAAGTAGGCGCGCAATAAATACGCTCCGCGGCCTGAGTGGTCAAACTGACATTGGCATTTTCATGTGCGGTTACGGTGGTCATGAACTTATCACCACCGGTTATTCCGCCTGCAGTGTTCACTATGACGGCCTCTACATTTCCGTCAATCGGGCGCGGAAAAACTGCACGATAGGAACCTTGCTGGCGTAGGCTTTTCAACCGCGTGACATCGTTTGATTTCCGCTGTGCACTGAAGTTGAGCAACCCGAAAGCGCGCTGAAGTATGGGCGCTGCTGCTATTTGACTATGTGCGGTCACTCGGGCCTCGTTGTGTCGGAATGGAAAATGTTGTGGCCGGGATCACAAACGAGGGCAAGCAAAGGCGGTAAACGCAAATTGGATTGCGTGTTTAAACAGAAACTGCCCAAAAATTAGACAGGTCAGCACATAAAACGCGCTGATTAAAAAGATTGGTTACTGCAGCTGGCTTCCCAAAATTTTTTGCGATCGAGGAGGCGCAATGCGCAATCATTGTTCGATTGATTTAAGTTTATCCGAGGCAAACTTAAGCTCTTTGGTCTGCCCTTCAGCCTATGCTTGCGCGAAAGTGGCGCGCACCGTCATCCACTCGGTCGAATGCTGTCAATGCAGTCCGCGCCAAACACATTTCAGGAAGATTTGCGGCTCTAAGCGGATTGCTGCGCCAATTGTCCAGCCGATTGCCCTGCAAGCCGGCCAAATACGGCACCTGACGTCAAACCGGACCCGCCAGGATAACCGTTTAGGAACACGCCTCCGACCATCTCGCCGCAAGCGAAAAGCCCCGGGATCGGCTTGCTTTCGTTATCGAGAACCTCAGCCCTTTCGGAAACCTTCACACCACCATACGTGAAGGTAATGCCGCCGGTCACTGGAAATGCGCGGAACGGACCTTGTGTCAAATCTTGCGCCCAGTTCGACTTTGTTAGTGACCCAGATTGCGCGGATTTGCCGTCCTTCACTGTCGGATCAAATGCTGCGTCTTGGTTAACAGAAACGTTGAATTGCTCTAGCGTCGCCATAGCGGCTTTCACATCCAGCCCTTCGCATTTGGCAAGCAGGCTAGGCAGATCGTCCGCTTCTTGAAAATGCGCATCGTCAAAGCGGTATTCCGCATAAAGCAAATCAAAGACTTTTGCATCAAAGATTTGCCAAGCCCGCTGACCAGGTTGTTGCAAAACAGCGCGGCCAAATTGGGCATAGGTGTAGTTGCGGAAATCAATTCCTTCATCAACAAAACGTTCGCCATTTTCGTTCAGCATGACGCCAAGGAAATAGCTAATCTTTCGGTAATTCTTGCGTTCGCCATGCGGGATGCCAAGGTTTCCGTAGTCTTTCATAAAGTAATCCATCGGCGTAGCATGACAACCATCGAAGCGGCCATATTTCTGCGCGCCAACTGACCATGCCGCGGTCAAACCATCTCCTGTATTGTGTGGTGTGCCACGGACTTTGGCATTCTTCCATTCTCCCCCAATAAGGGCAACGCGCATGTCTGTGTTGCTTTCAAATCCGCCGCAGGCAAGGATGACGGAATGAGCATGAAGTAAGTTGCCATCGGCAAGAGTAACTCCGGTGATTGCGCCCTCGCCTTCGATCAAACCCACAAATTCCGTGTTATAGCGCAACGTGCCGCCAAGCTTTTCAAACGCTGCGAGCTCCATATCGAACAATCCGACCCCTTCGTTTTCGGCAGCCAATGTCAGACCACCCCAAAAGATGATCTTGCCGTCTTTCTCAAAACTTTGACGCGCCCAAATAGGCTCGTACGTGACACCGTGACCTGCAAGCCAGTGCATGGTTTCATAGCTATGGGACACAAGGATCTCTTGTTCCGGCGTCAAAGGTGCGCCATCATTAAAGCCCAGCAAGTCGGCTTTGAATTTATCTTGTGTGTAACTTCCAAAATCGGCGCGCGGCACACGTGGGTCATCTGGGTGAGCCAAAAGGGGCAGTAATGCGTTGCTGTCGTCATAGGCAAACCGCATCGCTCCTGCGGTATACTTCGTGTTTCCGCCACTCATATCTTTGGCAGCTTTTTCAATCATCAAGACACGTGACCCTTGTTCGCAGGCCGCAATACCAGCGGTCAGTGCCGCGTTTCCAGAGCCTACAATAATGACGTCCCAAATATCTGACATGATCGAATCCTTGCGTTTATTGTATCCACGCGTATACAATAAACGTTGTAAACAGCAAGGTTGAAGATGCAAACAGCGTATGACCAACTATTCCAAGCGATTGAACTGCGCGAATTCAAACCCGGCGACCGGTTGCTAGAAACCGAGCTTGCCGCGCATTTTGGGGTTAGCCGCACACCCATACGTGAGGCGATCCGCAAACTTGAAGCCGAAGGTATCGTAGAGCACAAACCCCGCGTGGGTGCCGTTGTGCGCACACTTGGCCAACAAGAGATCGTCGCACTTTATGAGATGCGCATTGTGCTTGAAACGACCGCGGCCGCGATGGCCGCGAAACATGCATCACACGCTGAAATCCGAACCCTGGATAGCTTGAACATAGCAATGTCCGAAGCCTCCAATGATCCTGTGCAAGTGGCTATCTTGAACCGCAAATTCCACCGCTGTATTTTGGATGCGGGCCGCAATCAGTTCTTGTCGCATAGCTATCAGGCTCTATCCCACGCACTCATCTTATTAGGCAAAACAACGCTAGAAACCCCCGACCGCGTGAACACAGTAACCACCCAGCACGCGACCATTATTTCGGCATTGGCGTCAGCTGACCCCGATGCCGCATCCGACGCCATGCGCGTGCATATGGAGACATCGCTAGACCATCGCCTGAAAGCGCTCCACATTGTATCTTAGGCTCGCCTTTACCCACGCCGTCAGTTTGGTGGGCGCAATGTTTTTCCTATGGCTACATCTGCCGTTGCCTTGGCTGTTCGGTCCGATGTTCAGTTGCTTGGTCGCTGCTATATGCGGGGCGCAACTGGTGACGATCAAGTGGGTTGGGGATGCGATGCGCACGATCCTTGGCGTCGCTGTTGGCGCGACGGTCACGGTCGCCTTCTTGCTGTCCCTGCCCGGCTTTTGGGACACGCTGCTAATAATTCCGATCATGGTGATCGCTATTGGCGTCATTGGCGTTTGGTTTTTTCAAAACTTTGCCGGCTATGATTTTCCGACGGCTTATTACGCATCCATGCCGGGTGGATTGCAGGACATGATCTTATTCGGCGAAGAGGCAGGCGGCAATGTCCGGGCCATTTCCTTGATCCATGCCACCCGCGTTTTGGTGATAGTTGTCCTTCTGCCCGCAATCCTGACCTTGTACTGGGGCGCTGATTTAGACCGACCACCGGGTGCATCGATTGCGACATTTGAAGCGGATCAGGTCATCATCCTTATTGTTTCCGCAATCGCAGGTTGGCAAATCGCTAAACGCGTCGGTATGTTTGGTGCCTCTATCCTTGGGCCGCTGATATTGACCGCAATTGCTAGTCTTGCGGGCATCCTTCATACCAGACCCCCAGCCGAGGCGATCTGGGCGGCACAATATTTTATCGCGATTGGCATCGGTACGAAATACGTCGGGATCACCGCGCAAGAATTGCGGCACGATGTGGCTGCGGGATTAGGCTTTTGCCTCGCTTTGCTAGCTCTGACGCTAGCCGTGGTTTACGGTGTTTTAGCCTTTGGCCTTGCACCGCCAATCGAGACGATCTTGTCTTACGCCCCTGGCGGGCAAGCAGAGCTGGTTGTCTTGGCATTGATCGTCGGTGCAGATATCGGGTTCGTCGTTGCCCACCACCTGTTTCGAATTTTCTTTGTAATCCTTGGCGCGCCCTTTATCGCGCGTTTGGTTGAATCCAAACATCGGGATTGATAATGTGGATTGGCGCGCCATCATGGTAGGCTGCAACTTGGTCGAAAATGTCCGCAAATTGAATCTCAAACTCGTCCTCCGTCACAAAACCAATATGTGGCGTGCAAGTGACGTTAGGGTGGGTAAGCAGCGGGTCGTCCGCCTGTTCAATCGGCTCTATGTCGAATACGTCCAACGCCGCGCTGCCTGGTCTTCCTGCATTGAGTGCTGCGAGCATCGCTTTCGGCGCGATCAAACCAGCACGAGAGGTATTCACGAAAAGCGCATCAGTCCGCATCTGGCCAAGGTCTTGAGCCGTGATTACCCCACGCGTCGCAGGCTTGAGGCGCACGTGAACAGAAATGACATCTGGCGTTGCAAAGAACGCCTCGCGACTTTCTGCGACTAGCTTACCATCTGCCTTTGCACGTGCGCGGCCGTCTTTTGAAGACCACCAAATAACGTTCATGCCAAAGGCATTTGCATAGCCTTCAACTGTTTTAGCAATCCGCCCATAACCGTATAACCCAAGCGTCCGCCCATGGAGCGTTTTGCCAACGCCCATTTGCCATCGACCTTCCTGCATGTTTGCCATCTGCTGCGGTATTTGGCGCATCGCGGCAAGGATCAGACCCCATGTATGCTCAGCTGCCGCAAAGCTAGGCGTCCCCGCATGCATATTTGAACACAGTAAAATGCCGTTCGCATTGCAGGCGTCGACGTCGATGTGGGGATAAACGCTTCGCTGGGAAATCAGCCTTAGGTTCGGCAGTTGGTCCAATATACGGGCTGACATCGCGCTGCGTTCACGAAACAGTACCACGGCGTCAAACGGTTTCAGGCGGGCTGCCAGCCTATCGGGATCCGGTTCATGGTCGGTAAAAACGGTCACATCAATGCCGTCGAGTTTCTTGAAACAGGACAGACCGCGCAGAGTATCGAACCAGTCGTCTAAGATTGCGAGCTTCATTTTGGGCCGTCCCAAACACTTGCCGGAATATAGACGTCACCGGATGCCAGTTTTCGACAAGTTCGAACCAAGCCAGCGGATTTATGGTGAAACGTCATGTCTTTTATTTCAAAGTCCACCAGCACGTCCATTACCCCCATCGGGTGTTCAAGCGTCACGGTTGCTGGCCCTTCGGTCGTACGTTCCAAAAGTCCGTCAGCCACGGTGCCGGGTGTCAGCGCGCACGATGCCAGACATTGGCTACCCGTAACTGCCATGGTTGGGTGCGCAGACCATGGCATGAAGTAGCGCGTGCTGATCGTGCCGCCATGGGTCGGCTTGGACAGCAGCCCGAATTTTGGCGTGACTGACTTGGTGCAATCGCCCATGCCCATCGCGTAACCTGCCTGAATGCGGATCGCCTCCATCCGATCAAAAAACGCGCGGTTGGCGTCAAGATCTTCGCGCGTCTCCTGGCCTGTCAAGCCGAAATCCGTTGCCTTTGCGATGACCATTGGCATCGCGACGTCCATGCAGGTCACGTCGATTCCATCAAAAGTGTCGATCACGTTTCCCGTTGGCAAAAACGCCCCTGTCGATGACCCCGCAACCTTCATGAAGTTCAGCGACACGGGCGCTGCTGTCCCGGGAACACCGTCAATTGCAGTGTCACCGTCGTACGCAATATGGCCATTCGGGGTTTGAACACTCGCCACGACCTCTGCGCCTGTGTTGGTTGCGCGGATACGCACCTCTGTCACAGGATCAATCGCGTCGACCAACCCCATCTCAATCGCAGCAGAGGCGACGCCGGACAAGATATTGCCGCAGGTCGGTTTGAAATCCACGGTTTTGTCTTCGACGCTGACCTGCGCGAAGAAATAATCGACGTCGGCCCATGCATCATCAGACTTTGACAGCATAGCCACCTTGGTCGTCACCGCGTTGCCGCCCCCAATCCCGTCGATATTAAGCGAATGCCCGGACCCAACAGCTGCGATAAGAACCTGCGCCAAGGTATCAAGATCTTGTGGCAGATCAGCACTGTCGAAATAAGGACCACGCGACGTACCGCCACGCATAAAGACAAATGGAATTGCAGTCTGCGTCATGTGAACGGCCATGGAAGGTCAAAGTATGATTGCAACAATCCGGGTGGGAAGTCGCGGTTCAAAAGCCACGCCATCGACATCATGAACATGATCCCCACGACGGCTAAAAGCGCGGTTTGCGCCCAACCCAATCCCGCGCGGATGCGTAGAAATGACACTAAAAACACGGCCAATGCGATGATGAATCCTGTCAGCGATGTCAGAACAAGTAAGAAAGCAAACCAAGCAAGCGTCGGCCAAAGCCCGTACGTGTTGTCAGCGGTGGCGGCCCCCGTTTCCCCATCGGCGAATAGGGTGTGTGTCTCGTCTGCAAGCATCATTTGAACCAACAAGATCAAAGCGCCGATCAGCGAAACGCCGGCCACGAACACAGGGAACACACGGTCCGTCCATGCGTAATCAGGGATCGTAGCGGCGTCATAAAGGGCGTAGGAAATGAAACCCAGGATCGCCAGCAAGAACACCATCGGCGCGCGTTTGCCGCCTGATGGCACGTCGCCTTCGGCCAGAATGTTCTTGGCTTGGCGCAAGCCGATGACCACCGACAGAACCGTGATGACGATCAGGGTGATCGTGATCCAAGAGAACAGATACTCCATCCCCGTTTCCCAGCCCTGACGGAACTTGATGCCTTGGATTTGGTAGGCGTTGTTTGAATAATTCTCGACCGGTGTAGACAGTACAAAACCGATCAGGAACGCTGGACGGGACCAGTCAAAGCGCTTCATCATGATGCCAAGGAAGCCCACAGCAAACAGCGCCACAAGGTCCATCAGGTTCTGCCCGCTTTGGAAAGCAGCGAACGCGATGACCATAAAGATGAACGGCGCAAGCAACGCAAAGCGGATGTTGGTCAGTTTGGCGATGCCACCCGACATCGCGATGCACAAGATCGTCCCCACGACATTGGCCAATGCCAAAAGCCAGACAATGGAATAGACAAAATCAAGGTTGTTTTCCAACAAACTGGGGCCGACGTCGATGCCGTTGCCCAATAGCGCGAGGGCCCCAATGAAGATCGCCATGGACCCTGATCCGGGAATGCCAAACAGCAGGGTTGGCACCAGCCCCCCGCCCTCTTTCGCGTTGTTGGAACTTTCCGGTCCGATCACGCCGCGCACATCGCCTTTGCCGAATTGGTCCTTGCCCTTGGCCGTCTGGATGGTGTGCCCATAAGCGATCCAGTCAACGACCGATCCGCCCAAGCCGGGGATCACGCCTACGACCACACCGATGATGGAACAACGCGCGGACAACCATTTGTTCGCCCACCAATCCTTGATGCCCAACACCCAACCACCGCCCAAGGTTTGACGGTCGCTGATAGCTTTGTCTTTGCGCAGCAGGGCCACGATCTCGGGGATCGCAAAGATACCCAAACCGACGATAACAAGCTTTAGTCCGTCCGTCAGGTACGGAAAATCATAGCTCGACATGCGCAATTCGCCGTTGAACGGGCCCTCGCCGATTGTGCCGACCAGCAGGCCAAGTCCGGCAGCAACAATCCCCTTGATCGCGATGCGCCCCGCAAGGATGCCAACCATCGACAGGCCGAATATCGACACCATCAACAGCTCGGGCGATTGGAATTCCAGCACGATGGGACGGGCGATCAGGATAAAAATCGTCAAGAACGCCGCACCGACCAACCCGCCAAACAAGGATGCCGAGAACGCGGCAGATAGCGCGCGCGCGGCTTGTCCTTTCTTCGCCATCGGAAAGCCGTCGAGCACCGTGGCTTGCGATGCCGACGATCCCGGGATTCCCATCAAAACGGATGCAAAGGTGTCAGAGGTCGGCACAACTGCGACCATCCCGATCATCAGGGCGAGCCCCAAAATAGGGTCCATGCCAAACATGAACGGCAGCAGCAACGACAAGCCTGCAATGCCCCCAAGGCCAGGGAAGATGCCGATGGCAAGTCCCATGCAAACGCCCATCACAAGGTAACGCAGCACCACAGGTTGCAAGATTTGTGCCCATGCTGACCCAAGGGCCGGCAGCGCCTCTAAGACAATTTCCACCCGTCGCCCCCTAAACTAACTGCTTAAGAAAACACCCCCACGGTATGTCGCGGGGATGTTCAATAAACAGTTCGATTAGTTCAATTCGACGCCAAAATCTTCTTTCAGCCAGTTCTGAACCCAAGCGCGCGCATTGTCATCGACAGTGATCGCCGCAGACAAAGCGGCGGCAGCATCGTCACCTGTGTACATTGGGTATTTGCCAAGACGCGCGGCTGAGATTTCAGCAAAATCATCACGTGCGCCAATGGCCGCAAATGCTGCGCTGAATGTATCGACGATTTCAGGGTCTGTGCCAGCAGGCAAGAACGCGATCTTTTGTGATGGGAAACCCGCCACGAAGAAGGCTTTCCAAGCATCCCATTGCTCGCCAGATGTTTCACAACCGTCTGTTGCTTCACAGACTTCTTTGAATGTTGGCATGTCAGGGAATGTTGGGTCCCGTACAATGTTGCCCGCCGCATCGATAGAGCCCCATGTCATCATTGGGACGGCTGTGCCTGCCTCGACGAATGCCGCAGAGCCACCTAGATAGCCCGATGATGTTTGGTAATCGATTGTTGCTTCACCGCTCTCAAACATCTTGCGACCGTCGCCGCGACCTTTGATGCCCAAAACGTGTTCTACGTTCATGCCCAGCATTTCCCATGCAAGCGCAGGAATCAAATCAAGGCGTGTTGCACCTTGGTTTCCGTAGATGAATGTCATGTCCTGCAAGTTGTTGGCAGAACCATCAAACAAGGCACCCGCTTCGGCGTTCAGGTAAGCAACGCCGCCTGTACCGGATGCCATCACTGGGTTCCAGTCGTTGTATTCATAGCGCACACGTGGATCACCCAACAGATATGGGAATTGCGTAGAGCCGGACGAGCCGAACATCACAGTGCCGTCGCCGCCTGTCTGCTCTTGGAACCAGTTTGCTCCCTTTGTCGATCCTGCACCTGGCATGAATTTCACGACCACGGTTGGGTTGCCGGGCAATGCTTCTGACAGAAGTGGCGCAAAGAAGTTCGCCCACTTTGCAGATCCGCCTGTTTCCGAGAATGGGATTGTCCATTCGATTGTCTTACCGCTCATATCGACTTCCGCGCTTGCTGGCGCGACGAAAGCTGCTGTTGCGGCCATTGCTATCGCCACACGGCATGTAAATTTGGATAGTGTCATCTTATTCCTCCCTGTGCGCGATCGTTCCGCGCAGAACCTTTGTACCGAAAGCGAATTTCCGCCCTTGATTCCTCAACCTTGCTTGCCCAACCTTGCACGAAGCTTGCGGGGATCAAAAAAGTGCGATTTGCAGTCGTCGAAGACAACAAGACCTTGGCCAATGGCATTGCGCACCAATTGCGCGATCAAGGCCACGCTGTTGACGTGTTGCACGACGGCGCAGAAGCATTGGCGTTCATTCGCCATGATGGTGCTGATCTTGTGATCCTTGATCTAAACTTGCCATCGATGGATGGATTGGATGTACTAAAAGGCTTGCGCAAAGCCGGGCACGCTATGCCGGTCATTTTGCTTACAGCGCGTGGTGATTTGGATGATCGTGTTTCAGGACTTGACGCGGGCGCCGATGATTACTTGATCAAACCTTTCGATATGGAAGAACTTGACGCTCGCATCCGCGCCTTGATCCGCCGTAAGCCATTGCAAGAAAGTGAAGTCGTTCAAAGCGGCAAAGTGCGCTTTAGTCGCACAGGTCGGACACTGCAATTGGACGGACAAGACGTGTCGTTGACACGCAAAGAACTCGGCGTGTTCGAATGCCTTTTTGAACGGTCGAACCAAATCGTCTCCAAAGCACAAATCGCGGATCATCTCTATGGCATCGGTGCAGAGATCGAAGAACGCGTTGTCGAAGTCTACGTCTCGCGCCTTCGCAAGAAATTGTCGGGCGGCGGCGTTGTGATCAAGTCGGCTCGCGGTCTGGGTTACATGATGGATGTGCCGTCATGACGTGGTTTGGTCACTCGTTGCGGCTACGTTTGTCGGTTCTCATTTTGTTACCGCTACTGATTGTGTCCGCCTTTGCAGTCGTCTGGCGATTTGACAACGCGCGCACGACGGCCGAAGGAATTTTTGATCGCAACCTCGTTATGCTAAGCCTTGCAGTATCCCGAGACGTCGCCTTTTCAGGCGGTGATACGCTTTCTGAAACAACATCAAATTTGTTCAAGGACGCGACCGGCGGCGCGGTTTTTTATCATGTATACGGACCCGATGGCAGTTTTGTTACCGGTTATTCATCGCCCCCAGTGCGGGACGCAGACGTTGTCCTCGTGCCGAATACACCGCTCTTGTTTGACGCGGTCCATCAGGGCGAGCCTGTCCGCGCTGTAAGCTTGTCTGAACGCGCAAACATTGACGGCATCATCGGCACATCCGTTGTGACCGTCTGGCAGCAACTGCAACCGCGCAGGGAATTTGCACAGTCATTGGCCCTGCAGGCGCTGATGCTAGCCTTGCTTCTTGTTGCGACGGTCGCCGCTGTTGTGTTCTTTGGCATTCGCCTCGGGCTGCGACCGCTGCAACAGTTGGAAGCCGCGATCCAAAAGCGTTCGTCAACTGACTTAAGCCCGATAGAGCGGCAAATTCCGCTTGAGGCCGCTGGCATTGTCGGGCGACTCAATGACTTGTTCCGCAGATTGACCGACGCGCAATCTGCCAAGGATCGTCTGATCTCGAACGCGGCGCATCAATTGCGCAACCCGATAGCCGCAATCCACACAATGGCACAGGCGGTTGAAAACTCGACTACCCATAAAGACAGCCAACAGCGCGCAAAAGAGCTCGTCTCAGAAACGCGCCAAGCCATGAGACTGACCCAGCAAATGTTGTCGCTTGAACGCTTACAAGGCATAGAGCCAGTGCTTGAGAAGCATAACCTTAACGAAGTTGTTCAAGATCTCGCGACCCGTCTCGGTCCGAGAATTTTGAATGCAGACGTCGCATTCGAAGTTGATTTGCCTGACATCAGCCCGGTTATTCAACTAGACGAAACACTCTTAGCTGAGGCGGTCACAAACCTTGTTGAAAATGCGCTGCACCATTCAGGTCCGTCGTTATCTTTCATCCGCCTTGAGGTCGTTCAATCGGCAAACCATCTCGTGATTTCTGTCGAAAACGATGGCCGCCTGATTGAGCCCGATACAGCCGAACATATATTCGAGCGGTTTTCACAAGGCAGCGAAAGCGATGGCGCAGGACTGGGTCTTGCCATCGCGCAGGAAGTCGCCCGACGACATCAAGGCAAAATCCTTCTAAAGCCACGACCAACGACACGATTTGAATTACATTTGGGTCGAGCTAAAAGCTAGAAGCGATTATGGGCGTACTTTTTGCGACAGCTCAAGCAACTCGATTACGGATCCTATTTCTAGTTTCTCTAAGATCCGTGCCCTGTGGTGATCAACAGTTCTAGGAGAAATATCGAGCGCCCGTCCAATGTCTTTGCTCGTCGTATTAGATGGATGATCCATAATGAAGTCAGCAATCTCGCGTTCTCTAGACGTAAGACGTTCTAGGCGTTGCTGAGCATCATTTCGTTCAGACATTTGATCTTGGGTTTGCAAGTCGCGCGCAAAAGCAGTTTCGATACAGTTTACCAAATCAGCCTGTCGGAACGGTTTCTCCAGGAAATCTATAGCACCAGCTTTCATCGCCTGCACAGACTCTAGAATGCCACCGTGACCAGAAATGAAAATTATGGGGATCGAGATATTCGTTTCGTTGATCAGCGATTGCAACTCCAACCCATTGATATCGGGCATCCCGTAGTCAAGAACCAAACAGCCACGCTGATCAAGTTGATAGTGCTCCAAGAAGCTTTCGGCGGATTCAAACGCAACAACCTTAAACCCACGTTTGGTTAGCGCACGAGATAAGGTTGTGCGGACGTCTTCTTCGTCATCGACAAGAAATACGGTTGAGTTAGTCATGGACCGTTCCAAGAAAATTTAATCGTACGTGCATTTAGTTTGTGTCCCGAGGGATCGTAAAGCAAAAGACGGTTTTCTCGGTAGAGGCTTTGTCATGCCACATGCGCCCACCATTGGTTTCAACAATCTTACGACTGATCGAGAGGCCCAAGCCCATCCCGTCTTCTTTACTGGTTTGGAATTGCTTGAATAGCTTCAAACCCTTTGGAACACCGGGGCCCGTATCTTGTACCCGGACAACAAGATAATCGCCCTCTTCTTCGGCAAGGACTTCAACAAGACGGGTTTCGGAATTTGACGAGGCGATCGCGTCAATTGCATTCCGAATGAGGTTAATCAACACCTGCGCAATTTGGATGCGGTTTCCTTTGACTACAAAACTGTTGGCGCGCTCATAAACGATCGTCACATTTTGATCTTCAGCTTCGTGACGCATCAAACGTTTTGCCTGATCCAACAGCTCGATGAAATTGAAGGTAACGATCTCACCTTCGTCCTTTTTGACGAACCCGCGCAACGCGCGCACCACATCCCCGCCCTGATGTGCTTGTTCATCCAGCTCCTTTAGGATCGCAATCAGATCGTCATTTGATGTGCCATCCTGTTGGGCCGTCGAGATGGCAGCATCGACGTTTTGCGTTATCGCCGTCAATGGTTGGCTAAGTTCGTGCGCCAATCCGCTTGCCATTTGGCCCATGACACTGACCCGTGAGAAATGCGCCAGATCCCTACTGAGTTCTTGGACCTTAGCTTCTGAATCGCGGCGTTGCGCGATTTCACTTATCAAGGTTTTGTTGGCAATGCTCAACTCACGGTAGGTCTTTGGCAACGGTGCTTCAGCTGACACTTCACCTTGCGAGACCAAAGACGTTCGAACTGCAAAAGCGCGCACCGGGCGCAAGATAATTTCGGCCAGTGTCAGGCCGACTAGTCCCGTTAAAATAGAGATCGCGGCAGCAATCCAGATATTGCGAGCCCTGTTCTTTTTGATCTCGCCAATAAAATCGTTCTCTGGCGCATAAACGGCCACCGTCCATGGTAACTCAATGCCATCAAGTGGCTTAAACAGACTAAGGTATTCATTGTCTTGATAGGCAAAACTCGTCTGGGGGTCCTTTCCCTCGTTGTCAGATCGCCCGAGGTTAGCAAAGGCCGCGCGTGAAATAGGATCATTGATGTCGCCAATATTCGCAAAGCTAAGTGACCCATCGTCGTTTTGCACTTGGATCTGATCTGGGTCCGGGTGTGCAAGAAGACTGCCATCTTGCCCTAGGATAAGGGCAACCCCTCGGTCGCTGACATAGAGATCAGATAAGAAATCAGAGATATCTGAGATTTCGATATCGACGCCAACAACGCCCTGCAAGACTTGGTTTGGAAACACCACTGGGGCCGCGACCGTTATCCCAGGTTGCTGGGACGAGAAAAAGATATAGGGATCTGTCCAAATGCGTTGGTCCAGTGCGCTTGCCTTTTTGTACCAGGGCCGCGTTCGCGCATCGTAAGTATCAAGCGGATCGTTATCGCGGGCGATGACACTGTAATCGTCGTCGCGCCAAATGAAATCAATCTTGCGAACCCCATCTTCGACCAGGATGAATTTGGTTCGAAAGGGACCGGGGCCCTCGCTCTTCATTACATAGACAAAGTTACCAGCCTCATCTCCATAATTGATGCCTGCGATTTGTGGTTCATTCTGTAGAAGCTGAAAGAAATAACGCTCCATCGTTTCATGATCGGATGTGCCTACAAGACCGCTGCTAAGAACGCGTCTTGCCTGTTCGGTCATGTCGCCCGCGGGCTCCAAAAATTGTTTCGTGTGTTCGACTGCGTTTGATCCCGCGCCTTCGATCAAACCACGCGCATGCTCTAGGATTGCCCGTTCTGATGACACATAGGATGTTGTGACGACGAATAGAATGGCGATGAATTGAAGCCCGGCAAGACTAATCGCAAGGACAAAGCCTAGCGAAAATCTCATGCCATCTTTTCTAAGCCCATACGCCAAGTCGTTCGATCAAACCCCTATGTCAGATGCGACCAGATCGACTGCTGCCGACAGCTTGCTTACGATCTCTTCTAGATGCTGCGAACTTGAAATGAAGGGTGGAGCAAGCAAGACGTGATCACCGTTCTTACCGTCAATCGTACCGCCCATCGGATAGCAAATCAAACCGGCCTCAAAAGCTGCGGCTTTTAGTCTTGCATTGAATTTGTGGCTTGGGTCGATGACCTGCTTGGTTTCGCGGTTTGACACGAATTCCAACCCGACGAACAATCCCTTGCCCCTGATGTCACCGACGATTGGGTTTTGACCAAATGTTTGCTGCAGCATTTCACGCAATGCGCGGCCTTTATCGTGAACGTGATCAACAAGTCCGCCGGTGGTCAGCTTTTGCACAACGGCAAGACCTGCTGCACAGGCCGTCGGGTGCCCGATATAGGTATGCCCATGTTGAAAGAACCCGCTACCATTCTTTATCGCGTCAAAAATCTTGCCTGAGCACAGTGTTGCACCTATCGGCTGGTAACCCGCGCCGAGCCCTTTTGCGATTGTACAAATGTCTGGGCTAATGCCTTCTTGCTCGGCCGCAAATAGCGAGCCCGTACGACCCATGCCACACATGACCTCGTCCAAAATCAACAGGACGCCGTAGGTGTCGCAGATCTCACGGATGCGTTTGAAATACCCCTCAACCGCGGGAACAGCAGCCATCGTCGCACCGACAACGGGTTCCGCAACAAATGCCATAACATCATCGGGACCTAAGCGCAGGATCTCGGATTCAAGTTCGTTCGCAACCCGCTGACCAAACTCATATTCTGTCTCGTCAGGTCTTTTATCACGATAGGCGTAGCAGGGTCCGATGTGGCTGACATCGATCAAAAGCGGCGCGAATTGCGCGCGGCGCCATTCATTTCCACCGACCGCCAAAGCCCCAAGTGTATTGCCGTGATAGCTTTGCCGCCGAGCAATGATTTTGGATCGTTCTGGTTGTCCTATTTCTACGAAATACTGGCGCGTCAGCTTAAGTGCAGCCTCAACAGCCTCAGACCCACCAGATACGAAATAGACGTGTTCTATCCCGTCAGGCGCATGTTCCACCAACAGATCAGCAAGCGCCTCTGCGGGTTCGGAACCAAGGAAGCCGGTATGTGCAAACGCCATGCGATCGAGCTGGTTTTTGATCGCGTTGACGACATCTTGGTCGCCATGCCCAAGGCAAGAAACCGCCGCGCCACCAGATCCATCGATATAGGCTTTGCCTTCTTGGTCATAAAGATAGACACCGTCTCCGCGAACGCCAAGCGGTGGTAACTTATTAGAATGTCTAGGGAAAACGTGGCTCATGTCATCGATTCCATCGATCTATCACGCGGATGCTCTCATTTTGGGCCTGCAATTTCTATAGGCAACTACGCGCATAGACAGATCGATCTTTGTCAACGAGCCTACGCTCACGCGCTGAACTGCGACCTCGGCTTTTGAATTTCATAAGCCATGCGTTTGGAATTGCGAATGTTCCGGCCAGGGGGCGGCCAACAGCGCGCGACAGACAATGGGAGAGACTTATGTCCAACAGAAAATTCACAACAGCAGCCGCCGCAGTGGTGGCCTTTGCTGTCTCCGCACCAGCAGCAGTCGCTGAAGAGTTCATCACAATCGGTACCGGTGGTGTAACGGGTGTTTACTATCCAACAGGTGGCGCGATTTGCCGTCTTGTAAACAAAGGTCGCCGCGATCACGGCATCCGCTGTTCCGTGGAATCCACAGGTGGTTCAGTTTACAACATCAACACAATCCGCGAAGGCGAATTGGAATTCGGTGTTGCGCAGTCTGACTGGCAGTACCACGCCTACAACGGCACATCAAAGTTCGAAGACGCTGGTGCGTTTGAAGGTCTTCGCGCGGTATTCTCGGTACACCCAGAGCCATTCACAGTTGTTGCACGTGCAGACGCCGGCATTTCTTCATTCGAAGATCTGAAAGGCAAGCGGGTCAATATTGGTAACCCTGGCTCAGGTCAGCGTGGCACAATGGATGTGGTTCTTGACGCTCTTGGTTGGTCAACAGACGACTTTGCATTGGCATCCGAGCTTAAGGCAGCTGAACAGTCAGCCGCGCTTTGCGACAATCAGATCGATGCGATGATCTACACAGTTGGTCACCCTTCAGGGTCGATCCAAGAAGCGACAACAGCTTGTGACTCTGTCCTTGTGAACGTCACTGGCGACGCAATCGACGGTTTGATCGAAGAAAACTCTTTCTACCGGACAGCGACAGTGCCTGGCGGTATGTACCGTGGCAACGATGGCGACACGACGACATTCGGTGTTGGCGCTACATTCGTGACATCATCTGATGTGTCAGAAGAAGCTGTTTATACCGTTGTTTCTGCAGTGTTCGACAACTTGGATGACTTCAAGAAGCTGCACCCTGCATTTGCAAACCTTGACCCAGAGCAAATGGCAACCGCTGGTTTGTCTGCACCTCTGCACCCAGGTGCTGCAAAATACTACCGTGAGCAGGGATGGATTGAATAAACCAACCATTGCGTAAGATTTGGAGAGGCGCCTCTGGTGCCTCTCCTTTCCGATAAGCCCGCCAAAAGGGCAATTGGACACTTCAGGGGGACAACACATGACTGATCAAAAAACCGAAGGGCGCGCCCTGAGCGAAGAAGAATTACAGGATCTCGTATCCTCTTCTGACGCCGGCGCACGTAACCCAGTTGGCGCCGTTGGCACATTTCTTGCGATCGTCGCGATTATTTGGTCGGTTTTTCAGGTGGTGCTTGCATCGCCGCTTTCTAATCAACTTCTCCCCGGTTCGATTATCAACAACTCGCGCCAGATCCACCTTGCCTTTGCTATTTTCTTGGCCTTCATGGCCTACCCCGCGCTGAAATCGAGCCCCCGCCATTACATTCCGATCCAAGACTGGATCATGGCGGTCGCCGGCGCTTTCATCGCGCTTTACGGATACTTCTTTTACGACAAGATCGTGAATTCGGGCGGCCTTGCCGACAACACAGACAAATGGTTCGCTCTTGTTGGTCTTATCCTCCTGTTTGAAGCAGCGCGTCGTGCGCTTGGCCCTGCGATGGCGATCATCGCTACGATCTTCCTTTTATATGTCTTCTTCGGGTCCTCTACACTTGTCCCCGATGTGATCCGATGGGGTGGCGCGTCCCTTAAGAAAGCCATGTCCCACATGTGGATCACTTCAGAAGGCGTGTTTGGTATCGCGCTTGGCGTGTCGACCAAATTCGTCTTTTTATTCGTGTTGTTTGGCGCCCTGCTCGATAAAGCAGGGGCCGGCAACTATTTCATCAAAATGGCCTTCGGTGCCCTTGGCCACCTAAAGGGTGGGCCAGCAAAAGCCGCCGTCGTTGGCTCTGCTGCAACCGGTTTGATTTCAGGGTCGTCCATCGCCAACGTTGTAACGACCGGTACATTCACTATTCCCTTGATGAAGCGTGTTGGCTTTAGTTCTGAACAGGCGGGCGCTGTCGAAGTGGCCTCATCCGTGAACGGTCAAATCATGCCACCCGTCATGGGCGCGGCTGCCTTCCTTATGGTGGAATACGTCGGCATTTCTTATGTCGAAGTCATCACGCACGCCTTTTTGCCTGCGACGATTTCCTACATCGCGCTTGTCTACATCGTTCACCTAGAAGCGGTGAAACGGAACATGCCTGTCCTCGGCAACCGTGTTGTATCTATGGGCAAAACCATCGGTGGTATGGCGGCGTTCTTCGTTGGCTTTGCCGCCCTCTGTTACGGCGTCCAATATCCGGTGAAAGCAATTACATCGGTTCTCCCCGCGTCTGGCTTGATCCTCTCTGCGCTTGTTTTCCTTACCTATGTTGCCCTGTTGTTTTTTGCTTCTCAGGTGCCAGACCTCGAGCCAGACGACCCGCATGCGAAAGAGGTCGAACTCCCCGTTGTGGGCGAAATCTACAAGTCAGGCCTGTACTACCTGCTCCCTATCATCGTTCTCGTTTACTTCTTGATGATCGAACAGAAATCACCTGGCCTGTCGGCATTCTGGGCAACCTCCCTGTTGTTCGTCATTCTCCTGACCCAGAGACCATTGAAGGCCATCTTCCGCGGTGAAAGTGAAACTGTTGAACGTTTTAAGGACGGTGTTGTTGATCTGTTGCAAGGATTGGTAGACGGCGCGCGCAACATGATCGGGATCGGCCTTGCGACAGCGACAGCTGGTGTGATCGTGGGCACCGTGACGCTCACTGGTGTTGGTCAAGTTATGGCCGATCTGGTGGAGTTCCTATCCGGCGGTAACCTTATTCTCATGTTGGTGATGGTCGGGTTATTGTCGCTCATCCTCGGAATGGGCCTGCCGACAACAGCTAACTATATTGTTGTGTCATCGCTTATGGCCGGTGTCGTCGTAGAACTCGGCGCGCAGTCAGGTCTGATCGTACCGCTGATCGCAGTGCACCTCTTTGTGTTCTACTTTGGCATCATGGCTGACGTTACTCCGCCTGTTGGCTTGGCCAGTTTTGCCGCTGCTGCTGTGTCGGGTGGCGACGCAATCAAGACTGGTTTCGTGGCCTTCTTCTATAGCTTGCGCACTGTCGCCCTGCCCTTTGTCTTTATCTTCAACACGGATCTGCTGTTAATAGATGTGACGTGGATGCAGGGGATACTCGTATTTATTACCGCCAGTATCGCGATCCTTGCGTTCACTGCTGGTACGATGGGTTATTTTGTCACCCGTAGCCGTATCTATGAGAGTGTTGCGCTGGTTCTCATCGCATTTGCGCTGTTCCGTCCAGACTTCTTTATGGATCGGATCCAGCCACCATTCTCAGCGGTTGCACCGACAGAATTGGCACAGGCCGTTGATGCCGCCGAACCGGGCAGTGAAATTCGTGTGGTGGTTTCGGGACCCGACTTTGACACCGGTGAACCAAAGGACACAACACTCGTCCTGCCAATTGGCGAAGAACCAGCCGGTGCGCGAATGGACGCGCTTGGATTGCTGACCTTTGAAGAAGGCGATGCCCTCGCGCTCGAAGAGCCACTGTTTGGATCACCATTTGCCAGCACGCTTCAGAACTATGATTTCTATGCGGACGACTATGTGACCGTGAAATCAGTCAGCGCACCTGCAGCACAATTGCCAAAAGAACTTCTGTTCATCCCAGCCCTATTGTTCCTTGGCTTGATCTTCATGATCCAGCGGGCCCGCGCCTCAAGAGAAGGAGTTCCAGCATGAGCCGTTCAGTATTGTGCGCCGTCGACATTTCCAACAAAGGCAAGGACGACGCCGTCTTGAAAACCGCCAAACGTCTGGCCGACCTCGATGGGGCTCAACTTGACGTGGTGACTGTCCTGCCTGATTTTGGTCAAAGCCTCGTCGGTAGCTTTTTTGACAAAGGCCACCACGATGAGGCCGTAAAAGCCGCAAAAGCCGCACTCCAGGAACAAATCGTAGCAAGCCTCGGCGCAGCCACTGATGCAGAAGTTCGTCACGTCGTTGCTACTGGCACGGCCTACGAAGAGATTTTGCGAACCGCGAAAGAAACTGGATGCGGGTTAATCGTTATTGGCGCACATAAGCCTGACTTTGCGGACTATCTGTTGGGACCAAACGCAGCGCGCGTTGTTCGCCATTCTGAATGTTCGGTGCACGTCGTTCGCTAACCTGTGCTAGGTTCGCGACATGACAAAAGCGCCCAAACATGAATTTGCCCCGATCTCAGACGATGATTGGCCGACAGATATCGCAGATATGCTTGTTGGTTTCGCTGGCGGGCTAAACGTATATCGAACAATGGCGCACCACCCTGCCCTGTTACGGGCCTGGGCAGATCTGCGCGAACATGTTGTCAACCAAACATCGCTCGGTGCAGAGCTCAGCGAAGTCGTCATTTTGCGCACGGGGTATCGACTTGGGTCATCCTATGAATGGCACCAGCATATTGTCCGTGCCCGCAAAACAGGGTTGACCGATTTACGTATTGCTGCGCTGAATGGGTCGATTGATCAGGTGTTGGGCAAGGACGCGTTGATAGCATTGGCGGTTGATGAGCTGTTCGAAAATCATCGCCTCACCGCCGAGACACAGATCAACCTAACCAAGCAGGTCGGAAAACGCGGCATCTTGGACTTGATCGCGACCGTTGGTTTTTACAGCACGCTCGGGTTTCTGTTAAACAGCTTTGACACCCCCCTTGATGAGGATATTGCCGCCGACCTCGCCGAAAACCCTTTGAGCACTTAGGCACTCAAAGGGCTTCAACCGGACTAGTTAGTTGCTGCTTTTTCAGGTGTCTTACCCAGAATGATCATGCCCAACAGGTCATCGTCTGTGACGTCATCGATATCGACGGTGCCGACCAGCTTGCCGTTCTTCATCACGCTGGCTCGGTCGCACAGTTCCATTACATCATGAATGTCGTGGCTGATAAGGAAGATGCCAATGCCCTCTGCTTTCAACTGCTGGATCAGCTCAGAAACCATGGCGGTTTCCTGCGGACCCAAGGCCGCTGTTGGTTCATCCATAATCAAGATGCGTGCGTTGAAATAGACCGCGCGCGCAATCGCCACTGATTGACGCTGACCGCCTGACAAAGCGGACACAGGCTCTGCAAACTTTTGGAAGTTTGGGTTCAGACGACCAAGAATCTTGCGGGTCTCAGCCTCCATCGCGTCGTCATCAAGCATGCCTGCGCCTGTGACCAATTCCCGGCCCAAAAACAGGTTGCTAGCCGCGTCCAAATTGTCTGACAGCGCAAGTTTTTGATAGATCGTCTCGATACTGTAGGCGCGCGCGTCGCGGGGGTTGTTAATCGTGGCCTTTTCGCCGTCGATCCAAATTTCACCGCTGTCAGCGGCGTAGGCACCGGACAACATCTTGATCAGCGTGGTTTTGCCAGCCCCGTTGTGACCCAAAAGGCCAACAACTTCACCTGGGTGCAAATCGATGGACACATCGTCGACGGCGTGGATGCCACCGAACGAAATGCGCATGTTCTTCATTTCAACAAGAGGCGTTTTCTGTGTCATAGTCATTCCTTAGACGCCCGTTTTACGGCGATAGATAATGTCGATCCAAACAGCGAATACCAGAACGAAGCCGACAACAATGTTTTGAAGTGGTGCGTCAACGTTGGCAGATGCCATTCCCGATTGCAGGGTTTGCATGACCAGCGCACCAATTACAGCACCATAAATCGTGCCAGAGCCACCCGCCAGCGCGGTGCCCCCGATAACGGCCGCCGCGATCACCTTTAGCTCATCCAAGGTTCCCAGACCAACGTCGACCGCGCCCAAACGTGCAGATGCGACAACGGCAGAAATACCCGTCAACGCACCCATCAGGGCGAAGACTTTAACCGTGAGTAGTCTTGTGTTGATACCCGACAATTCGGCTGCCTCAGGATTGCCGCCCATTGCATAGACATACCGACCAAAGCGTGTGCGTGTTGATACGACAGTCATCGTGACTGTGACCAACAACAAGATCACAACTGGGATCGCGACACCGTGGAACAGCTGCAATCCGTCGACCATCTCGACACCGCGTGCCTCAGCGATCCGTGGCAACGCACCCTTTGCAATCGGATAGGAATTCATCGTCCAAACAAAGGCCATCGTCAGACCGGCAGCCAGTGCCATAAGAATACCCTCGGCCCAAACAGGTTTGACCTTGAAGCCATGGTTCACTTTGCGGCGGCGGCTCATCAACATGATGACAACCGCGACAAATGACGCGAACAGACCGAACGCCCAGCTGAGCGTTTCACCCAGCGTCCCGTCAGCCCCGCCGCCGAGAAGGCGGAAGTTTGGATCAAGCGGCGCTACGGTTTGGCCTTGTGTTACCCACCACATTGCACCCCGGAAAATCAGCAAGCCACCCAGTGTGACGATAAACGATGGGATCACCAAGTAGCCAATGACCCAGCCTTGTAAGGCACCAACAATGGTCCCCATCAAAACCGCTGCGACCAATGCGATGATCCAAATTGACCAGTGACCTAGACCGACAAATTCTGGCAGGAACTTTACCTGCAATGCCGCGACCGTCATGCCGATAAAGCCAAGCAGAGATCCTACAGAGAGGTCAATATTTCGAATAACAATCACGAAAACCATTCCGGTCGCCATCAAGGCAACAGACACGGTTTGGACCGAGATGTTAAATACGTTGCGCGGGGTCAAAAACCGACCGCCAGTGATCAAATCAAACATGATCCACAGCACGACAAGCGCGCCAATCATACCCATGAGCCTCAGGTCGATGCCCAAGCTGTTAAAGAAATTTCTGACAGGTGATCGCATGCGCGTCGCTTTCTTGGTGTATCTACAACGAAACATTCCGCCCAGAGGCAGCATCCGTCAACAGAACAAAAAATTAGAAAAGAGGTGTCCCCCCCGGCGATAGGGCCGGAAAGGACAATTTAGGTAGAGACCTTACTGGCAAGCAGCGTTGTCAGATCCGGCGCAAAGCGCTTCTTTTGAGATCCAACCAGCGTCCAGAACAACACTCAGGTTGTCAGCTGTCACAGGGACAGGTGCCAAGAACTTGGATGTCATTGTGGTCCCACCAGGGGAGGTCCAATCGCCAGCACCTTCAACAGCCATGCCTTTGACCAATGCAGCAGCGATTTCGCCAGCTTCACGGCCCAGAGCACGGGCGTCTTTCCAAACTGAAACAGTCTGTGTGCCGATCGCAACGCGGTTCAGAGCAGCGTGATCGCCGTCCTGACCAGACACTGGAATACCTTCCATACCCTGCGCTGTAAGTGCTGCAACAACACCACCAGCAGTACCGTCGTTAGACGCTACAACAGCATCAACATTGTTGTCGTTTGCTGTTAGGATCTGTTCCATGTTGCGCTGTGCGTTCGCAGGAACCCAGCCATCAGTGTAGGCTTCACCAACGATGGTGATGGCACCGCTATCAATAGCAGCCTGAAGGATTTCCTGCTGACCGCCACGTAGGAAGTCTGCGTTCGGGTCAGTTGGTGACCCTTTGATCATGACGTAGTTGCCGTTTGGCTGTGCTTCTAGGACAGCACGGGCTTGCATGCGGCCAACTTCGACGTTGTCGAATGTCAGGTAGAATGCGCGGCTGTCTTCGATCAGACGGTCATATGCAATTACTGGGATGCCTTCGTCAGCAGCAGCCTGAACAGCTGGACCAACAGATGACGCATCTTGTGCAAGGATGATCAGAGCGTCTGCGCCCTGAGCGATCAGGCTTTCAATGTCAGCAAGCTGCTTACCAGAAGACGACTGAGCGTCAGCTGAGATATAGCCGATACCCGCTGCTTCCAAAGCGCCTTTGATGGCAGCTTCGTCAGTTTTCCAGCGCTCTTCCTGAAAGTTTGACCAGCTTACGCCAACGGTCATGTCCTGTGCGTATGCGAAAGTCGATGCGACCATCGCCATTGCTGTCGTAGCAGCAAACATAGTTTTCTTCATAAGTACCTCCCTAAAGATTCCGCACAACCATCGTCGTGGTCAGCGGCGTATTGAAATTCGTAGCATATTTAATTTCTAAAGCAAATTAAATATATGCAACGCCCGATTTTTCGCGCAAACTCAGAAGCAGAGTGGATAGGAATCGCGAAAAAACTGGATTTGATTTAGCGTCTAAAGTAATGTTTTTTGGCAACAAAAGGGTGAGCCGTGTTTGAATCTGCAAAAAATGATACCCGGTCGATAATCATGGACACGATCCGTCGCCAAAAGCGGATCGCGCGAATCGATTTGGCCCAAGCGACCGATATTTCGGCCGCAACGGTCACAACAATTACCGCAGAAATGATTCGCAAAGGGCTCATCGAAGAGGTCACGCGCGACGATCCTGGACAGTCTCGGCGCGGCCGTCCGCGGGTGGATCTCCGGCTCAAAGCTGACGCGCATTTGGTCGCAGGGCTTAAAGTTGCAGACACTGCGATTTCTGTCGTCTTGGTGAACTTCGAAGGCGCCGTTGTATTTGACGCAACCTACCCGCGTGAACAAACGCAGGTCGATGTCGATTACCTGATCAAGCAAATTGATCAAGCGATTGGCTCTGCACTCGCTGATTTCGGGCTCCAGTATTCAGACTTATCTGCAATTGGAATTGGGATCGCGGGCGTCGTTGATGCGCGCCAAGGCTACGTGCATTGGTCGCCGTTTTTGGACCAAAACAATCTTGAACTTGGTCGGATGCTAAGTGATGCACTCTCCCTTCCCGTCTTTCTGGACAATGACGCCAACTTGGTCGCCATGGCCGAGCAATATCTAGGCGATGCGCAGCATATCTCGAACTTTATCGTGGTCACGATTGAGGCTGGTGTGGGTATGGGAATTGTCATTGATAATGAGATTTATCGCGGCACACGAGGATGTGGTGCTGAATTTGGCCATACCAAGGTTCAGCTCGACGGCGCACTTTGTCGTTGCGGGCAGCGCGGTTGTCTTGAGGCGTATGTTGCCGACTACGCCCTATTGCGAGAAGCGACGTTCAACACGGCCGTGCCACACGATGGGCATTCAGAACAAAGCCTTGAAAATTTGCTGACCGCCGCACGCGACGGCGATAAGACTGCGCAGAGCATAGTGAACCGATCCAGCCGGATCTTTGCAATGGGCCTGTCGAACCTGATTAACCTGTTTGACCCCGAGCGAATTATCTTGTCGGGCGAACGCATGACCTTTGACCACCTCTACGCGGCAGATGTCATGACCGCGATCAAATCGTCGATTGTACAGGTCGATGCCGAACCGCCCGAAATTGTCATTCACAAATGGGGTGACTTTATGTGGGCGCGCGGCGCGGCGGCCTTTGCTCTAGTCGGCGTCGCCGACATGGCGTTGCGGGGCGACCTTGAAGATGTGGCGTAGCGCGCTCGTCTGCCTTTGCGCGACACCACTCACCGCACAAACATTCGCACCGGTTCAGATCGACGATCATGCCTACACCGGTGGTTGGGAACATTTTGTCGGAGGCGGTGTTGCCGCTTTTGATTGCAATGACGACGCCCTGCCCGAACTCTACGCCGCAGGTGGCACCACTCCCGCCGCCCTGTTCCGTAACACAAGCAATACCGATGTCTCCTTCCGCAAAGATACGCCACGCACTTTGGCACTGACTGGCGTATCGGGCGCCTATCCGCTCGACTACAATAACGACGGGATTACCGATTTGGCGATCCTTGCCGTTGGTGACAACAGATTGATGCGCGGTCTCGGCGACTGCGCGTTCAAAGCCGTGGAACTGCCAACATCGGATCGCTGGACCACATCATTTTCTGCCACTTGGGAAGACGGCAATGTCTATCCAACGATGGTCTTTGGCAATTACGTCGATCGCAGTGATCCCGAAGGCCCGTTTGAGGCTTGCGACGCGCATGAGCTCTACCGCCCGACAGGCACAGCCTATACCGCCCCCGCGCTGTTGGACCCTGGTTATTGCACGCTCTCAATGCTGTTCACAGACTGGGCCCGCACGGGACACCAAGATTTGCGGGTGTCTAATGACAGACACTATTACGTGCGTGGCGGCCAAGAACAGCTGTGGGCGATGGCAGAAACCCCACGTCTCTATGGCCCAGACGACGGTTGGATCAAGCATGAGCTTTGGGGCATGGGCATCGCCAGCCGCGACATCAGCGGTGATGGAATGCCCGACGTTTATCTGACGTCTATGGGCGACCAACGCTTCCAAATCCAGGAAGGCGATGGTCCCTCTTACAAAGACGCCGCTTACGACTATGGCGTCACAGCCCACGTCCCCTTTACCGGCGGCGACGGACGCCCGTCCACCGGATGGCACGCGGTGTTTGGCGATGTGCAAAACGACGGTCTAGACGATCTGTTTGTGACCAAAGGCAACGTCGCCCAAATGCCGGGCAGCGCGTTTGATGATCCCAACAATCTTCTGATCCAGATGGGTGATGGGTTCGCAGAAATGGCGGATCAAGCAGGGGTTGCGAGCCTAGGACGTAGTCGCGGCGCAGCGCTGGCCGACTTTAACGGCGATGGATTGCTCGACATTGCCGTCATCAACCGCGACGCCGCGATGGAGGTGTTTAAGAACACAACGCAATCAGCGGGGTCTTTTGTTGGCATCACACTCGAACAACCCGGCACCAACCGCAACGCCATCGGCGCATGGATCGAGCTTGAGATCGACGGTCGCATTATCGCGCGTGAGGTCACGATCGGTGGCGGTCATGCTGGGGGAACCTTGGGCCCCGAACACTTTGGATTGGGCAATGCGACCGCTGCCAAGGTGCGCATCATTTGGCCTGACACGCAGATCAGCGCATGGGCCGACATCCCAACCGGGCGTTATGGCACGATCACCCGTGACGGGGATTCGCTACTGATCGACTTCTAATCCGCTTGGCACTTGCGCCGGAACACCCGATCCCAACCGCAACGATGCGTCATCGGTAAGCGCGTTCAAAAACGCGATTAACTGATCGATCTCAATCTCTGATAATGATACCGGCGCAAGACTGTTGGCCGTTGCAATCGCTGCAATCTCTTCGGGTCGATCAAGCACCCAAGTATCCTCAGCACCTGGCAAATCTGGCAGGGCAGCCAGCGCGATATCATAGTCTAACAGCGCAGAAACAGGATCTAAGTGATGGGCCACAACATCTCGCAAACTGGCATAGGCACCGCTGTGACCATAGGGTGCGGTCAGCGCGACATTGCGCAGTGACGGCGTGCGAAACGCATAGGCGTCAGCCGGATCTCCGGTGACCCGCATTCGCCCAACATCCCGCGCATGGCTCTCAAACCGAGCGGATTTTCCGGGCCCAATCTGCGGCATCGCAATGGCATGGAAACTGTGGTCCGTCTGGAATTGACCTGAGTGACAACTGCTGCAGCCAGCCGCGCCAAAAAATAAATCCATCCCCGCCATCGCATCGTCAGTTAACGCGATGCCATCACGCAAATATCGATCAAACGGACTTTGATCCGCGCGCCATTCATCCGCGATAAACGCCGCCAGCGCATTCGATACATCGGCAAAGGTGATCGGCACATCCGCCCCAATCACCGCATCAAAACGCGCGCGATATTCGGGGATGCCCTCGACCCGATCCGAAAGAATATCCCATGCGTTGTCGTCGCTGGTAAAGAATCCCTGCCGCACGGCTTGTGCGACGTCATTCTCGGAATAGTGACCCGCCATTTCGTCGGGCGACAAAACTGGGAACATGGATTGCGCCGACAAAGCACTGTCAAACCCGGTCAACATATCTGCGCCCAAGGGGGTGCGGATGTTGTTAGGCTGTGTGGGGTCCTCTTCCAAACGACCGTCATGGAAAAAGACAGTGAAATCCGACGCGCCCAAATTAAACAAACCGGGCGCGTTCCGTGGAATGCGAATTTCAGGCATGTTCTCTGGATCGACAACGCGATCTGGCCCCAGTCCAATGGCTCCGTCACCCAAACCCAGTGACAAACCATCAGCCGTCGCCATCTTTGGATGGTGGCAGGTGGCACAGGACACATCGCGCCCGCCTGACAGGATCGGATCATAGAACAGCAAACGCCCAAGGGCGATTTCAGCCTCCGGAAATTCTGCAAAAACAGCATCCGCGTCTGGCAGCGATTTCACATTCGCCGCCAGCGCGAGAGGCACGACAAGTGCTACCGCTATGAACCAGCCTTTAGACAAAGCGGTTGATATAGTTCTCTAGGATTTCCTGACGGCCAGAACGTGGTGTTGGGTTGATCCCTTTGTCCAATACACGTGCTGCGATACTGCCAAGGTCACTGCCCAACATGGCTTGTGCTTCGTCAGTGTCCCAACCTGCATAACGTTCCTTCAATGCATCTTCTAGACCGCCATCCTCCAGCATCGCATGCGCTGCCTTAAGGCCACGCGCGCAGACATCCATACCACCCACGTGGCTGGCGATCAGATCTTCTGCGTCAAGAGATTGACGACGTAATTTGGCATCAAAGTTGGTGCCGCCCGTGTCAAACCCACCATCCTTGAGGATATGGTAATAAGCCAACGCAACTTCTGGAACGTTGTTTGGGAATTGATCTGTATCCCAACCAGATTGGTAATCGTTACGGTTCATATCAATGGAACCGAGCACACCCAGTGCCGTCGCTGTTGCGATTTCATGCTCAAAGCTGTGACCCGCAAGGATCGCGTGACCCTGCTCAAGGTTCAGTTTGACTTCGTTTTCTAGGCCATATTTTTTCAGGAACCCATAACACGTCGCCGCATCATAATCGTATTGGTGTTTGGATGGTTCTTGCGGCTTTGGCTCAACCAAAATCGCACCCTTGAAACCGATCTTATATTTGTAATCGACGACCATGTTCAGGAACCGGCCCATGTTATCCAGCTCGCGACCCATGTCGGTGTTGATCAGCGTTTCGTAACCTTCACGACCACCCCAAAGGACATAGTTTTCGCCACCCAACTTCTGCGTCGCGTCCATACAGCTTTTAACCGTGGCCGCAGCGAATGCGAACACATCAGGATCTGGGTTGGTTGAGGCACCCGACATATAGCGGCGGTGGCTGAACATATTCGCCGTGCCCCAAAGCAGTTTGGTTCCTGTCTCTTCCATCTTACCCGCGAAATAGTCGGTGATCTCATCCAAACGGCTGGTGTTCTCGGCAAAGCTGCCACCCTCGGGGCGCACATCAGCGTCGTGGAAGCAAAAGTAAGGGACACCCAGAATGCGGAACATCTCAAACGCGGTGTCGGCCTTGGCTTTTGCGCGCTCCATATTATCCTGCGGATACCACGGGCGTTCAAACGTTTGACCGCCAAACGGGTCGCCGCCTTCCCATGCAAAGCTGTGCCAATACGCAACGGCAAAGCGCAGATGATCTTCTAGGCGTTTCCCACCCAGCATTTCATCGGGGTTATAATGATGGAACGCCATTGGGTCCGCGCTGTCCGCGCCCGCATAGGTTACCGGGGCGATGTCTTTGAAAAAATCAGTGCTCATAAGAGGGCCTTCATAGCTGGATATAATCTTGTGTAATCTGAGTAGGCCGCGTCATAGGCTGCAACAAACTCTGCATTCGGGTTGATGGTTTCGGCCGCTTCGGGCGTTGTCATGACAGTTTCGGGATCAACGCCCGTGACCGCACATTTTGCCAAACGCGCCGCCCCAAGGGCCGCACCAAAATCGCCGGACTTGGGCAGGATCAGCGATAGGTTCAAAACCGTCGCGACCATCTCAACCCATAAACGAGAATTCGTCCCGCCACCAAGGGCAAGGACATCCGTCAATTCAACGCCCGTCGTTTTCAAAGCCTCAAGACTGTCACGCAGCGCAAAGGCCACGCCTTCTAATACTGCGCGGGTCATATCTACCGTTGTTGTTGACACGTCGAGGCCAATAAAACTGCCGCGGATTTGACTATCATTATGCGGTGTGCGTTCGCCCGACAGATACGGCATGAACTTCAGCGTTCCGGGTCCGGTCAGTGTGTCTCCGAACTCGGCAGTTAATTCAGCAGGCGTCTTGCCTGTGACCGACGACAACCAGTTTAAGCAATCTGTTGCCGCCAGGATAACACCCATCTGATACCAACGATCTGGCACCGCATGGCAAAACGTGTGCACCGCACTGGCCGGGTTTGGCGCATAGCTGTCGCGCGCTGCCAATAAAACGCCAGAGGTGCCAAGCGATACAAAACCCTGACCCTCTTTCAAAACGCCAGCACCGCAGGCCGCCGCGGCATTGTCGCCAGCACCGCCTGCGATCTGAACCGTCGGGGCCAACCCCCAATCGTTTGCTAGCTCGGGGCGCAAGGGGCCCGCGCTTTGCGATCCCTCGACAAGGCGCGGCATTTGATCTGCACGCATGCCACCTGCGTCTAATAATGCATTTGACCAACCGCGCGCACCAACATCCAACCACGATGTTCCGGCGGAATCCGACATGTCGGCAACATGGTCACCCGTCAGCCAGAAATTCAGATAGGCCGCTGGCAACACAACCTTGGCCACGCGGGCAAAATGATCAGGCTCATGTTGTGCCACCCACATCAGTTTGGGTGCGGTGAAACCGGGAAATACAATGTTGCCTGACAGCTCACGAACTTGCGCCGTTGCGTCCAAGTTCGCTGCCTCGACATGACTGCGCGTGTCATTCCACAGAATACAGGGTCGAATAACATCACCATTGGAGTCCAACAAAACAGCACCATGCATGTGCCCTGATACGCCGATGCCTGCAACGTTTGCCCATGCCTCTGGCGCCTCCGCGCGCAACGCTGCGACAACATCACTACAAGCAGCAGTCCAATGCGCTGGATCTTGTTCGCTCCACCCAGAATGGGGATGCTCACCGGGATAGGACACTTCATGCGATGCAATCAGCGTATCGTCTGCTGCAACCAAAAGGCCGCGCAAACCCGACGTTCCAAGATCAAAGCCAAGATAGGTATTTTTGTTCATGCGACTTGGTACCCTTCTTTTAATTCAGTAGTCAAATTAAAACGACATAAGTGCACAAAACCGCAGAAAACTACATAGATCCACCAGTGACCATAAAGTTCGCCGCCGTACACATGGCCGAATCGTCAGCCGCCAAAAACACACACATCCGTGCGACATAGACCGGGTCGATAAGGTCCGGCAGACACTGAACTTGCTTTTGCATTTCCAGTCCTTCGTCCGTTGCCCACAGTTCTTTCTGACGATCGGTCATGATCCAACCCGGAACAATCGCATTCACACGAATACGATCACGCCCCAATTCACGCGCCATCGTGCGCGTTAATCCATGCACTGCAGATTTGGCCGTGGCGTAGGCCGGGAACCCACCTTTGGTCTCCCACCAAGAGTTGGACCCTACATTGATAATGGACCCCGCCCCAGCCTCGACCATTCCGGGCGCGACCGATTGAATGGCAAAGAACATGTGACGAAGGTTCGTCTCCATTCGCTCGTCCCAATAATCAGGCGTCACATCTCGCCAATCATGCCGATCATCTCGTGCTGCATTATTCACCAGCACATCAAAAGGTCCAAGTTCCGCAATCGCAGTTTGCATCGCTGGAATATCGCGCAGATCACAGATCGCATAACGCGCGCCGCAGGCCTCAGACACTGCCTTTGATCCGCCCGCGTCCCGATCCAAAAAAGCAACATCTGCCCCTTGTTCTGCGAAAGCTTTGACCGTTATTTCACCGATGCCCGAAGCACCGCCAGTGATCAGGACTTTCTTGTTTTTCAGACTGGGGTAGATTGCAAATTCCGACACGACTGCGCTCCTTGTGACTCCGTTTTCAGCACAATACTCGTTTCATGGCAGAGCTAAACTTAAAAGACTTCAGCGCAAAATTTTGCCTGACGATCTTAAACTGTATCGATCACATTGGTTTTTGGGAAAAACCAGCGACGGTTTCATATCTGAAAATCGAAAGCTATAGTTTTTGCATGCGAGCCTAGATTTCGGAACATGCCAATGATTACGCCAAACTCAACCCATACAGAAATCTCGCAGGACGAGAAAGCCGCGATGAGCCAAGGCCACGAAGTGCCATGTCTAGCTGGTTTTGTCGCTAAAACGTATCGATCAGTCGATGAAATTCCACGAAAAGCTGCAGATGCATTTTTGCGAGAGCATATCGCCGCGCAAGTAGCAGTTTACGAGCGCGAGAATGGTGTATTGGTCGACGGTTCACCTCATGCTGAAGGGTTTTGGACGCATATTGACCGCGTTCTCCCACCGCATGGTAGCTACTATTTGATTTGGACAAGCGATGGCCATCTCGCTGGGACCGGCGTACTACGCCGAGTGGATGAGACGGCCGGCGAGATGAAAAACCTTTATGTCCGCGCTAGCGCGCGCGGAACTGGGCTGGGACGGTGGCTTGTTGAACAGCGCATCAGAGATGCCCGCGCCGCAGGCCTAAGTCACCTGATGGCTGACACAGTTCGTGGCAATGTTGAGATGCCAGCACTCTACACAAAGTTAGGCTTTGAAGAAACCGAACCAAACGCGCTTGGGGCATCTGTTAACGCCACGCCGGAAATAGCCGCGGGCATGCGATACTTCAAAATGAAGCTCTGATATTGGCTTTGGTCAGTCTCATTGCGCAAAGAAAAACCCGCTCCAAATCGTTGGGATTCGAAGCGGGTTTTCTATGTTTCGTCGGCTCTTCAAAAACTGTTTCGCGATCTAAAGTGGCGACCCTGACGAAATATAGGCCGTCTTGACGATCGTATAGAACTCGGCCGCTGTTTTGCCCTGCTCGCGTGGTCCGTAGGAGCTGTCACCGCGGCCGCCGAATGGCACGTGGTAGTCGGTGCCCGCAGTTGGCAAGTTCACCATCACACAGCCGGATTGCGCGTTGCGGCGGAAATGCGTAGCGCGGGCCAAGCTGGTGGTCACGATCCCGGCGGTCAGGCCAAAGTTCGTGTCGTTCACCACATGCAACGCTTCGTCATAGCTGGACACTGGAATGACAGCTGCAAGTGGTGCAAACATTTCTTCGCGGTTGATACGCATGTCGTTGTTTGTGCCCACCAGAACGCCCGGCGACATGTAATACCCTTCAGTCGCCATCTCGAGACGCTGACCACCACAGAGCAACTCGGCCCCTTCAGACGCGGCAAGGTCGACATAGGCGAGGTTCTCTTTCAACTGCTGCTCAGACACGACAGGACCCATCTGTGTTCCCGCCTCTAGCGCGTGACCGACTTTCATGGCCTTGGCACCGGCAACCAATTTTTCCACAAACTCGTCATGGACGGATTGATGCACGACCAGGCGCGACGACGCCGTACATTTTTGACCCGATCCGCCAAACGCGCCGCCGAGTGCCAGCGAAACAGCCAAATCCACGTCTGCATCGTCCATCACCGCCAATGCGTTCTTTGATCCCATTTCCATCTGGACACGGGTTAGGTTTTGAATGGCGCTGGCGGCGATACCTTTGCCGACAGGAACTGACCCTGTAAAGCTGATCGCATCGACCTTTGGGCTTTCGACCAGACGTTGCCCAATGGCACCCCCTGCCCCCATCACAAGCGACACAAGACCCTTGGGGATGTCTTGGCGCGAAATGATCTCGACCAAAGCCACAGCCGAGGCTGGCGTCACATTCGCAGGCTTCCAAACAACCGCGTTGCCATAACATAGCGCAGGTGCGATTTTCCAAGACGCGGTCGCCGTTGGGAAGTTCCAAGGCGAAATTATCGCCACAGTGCCCACAGGTTCGCGGCGCACATCTATTTCGATTCCGTCACGGACAGAATCCGCAGTGTCGCCCATCAGGCGCAGAGTCTCAGCAGCATAGTAAGTAAAGAACTGACCAGCGCGATAAACTTCGCCTTTGCCCTCCGCCAACGGTTTACCTTCTTCGCGCGAGAGCAATGTGCCCAGTTCTTCGGCGCGGTTCATCATCTCGGTACCGATGGCCATCAGAACGTTGTACTTACGCTCGATGCCGTAAGCGGCCCATTCTGCCTGCGCGCGCGCAGCTTGATCCAATGTCGCATCTAACTGATCAGCACTTGCCTGCGCAAAAGTCCCGATCAAATCACTAAGGTCAGAGGGATTGCGGTTTTCAATCTCAGAGGTTCCAGCGACCCACTCACCTGCGATGTAGTTCAGGTTGGAATATTCCATGTTCTTTCCTTTGAATTTAACGCCACCGACATACGCCGGTCGCAGAATAGAGTGACAATGTTGATTCAGGCCGCTGTGATTGAGTGCAAAGTGCCCTGCCCGTCGTAAAACGGCATACCATTTCCGCCGTATAACATTGCCTAAAAATTGCACACCCTCAAATCCGGCACTTTTTATCGGTAAAAGCGGCATTGTTTCGAAATCGATCCCAAAGGCACTTGGGGCTGATGTTTATCCCATTAACGTAAAAATAACCCGAGGTTTGCCCCCCGAAAGACATGTTTTGGCCACTCAAATTGATCAAAAACCTCGCACTTGGGGTTAGAGATTGATTTTGAATGTCGGACTTTATTGCTGCCAATGACGGCCTGTCAGATTTAGATACAGACGCCTCGCTGCATTTTGGTAGCTGTGGCTGTCCAGGATGTATGGCGGCAAAAGACGACACCGAGCGTAATGATCCAGACACAGCGTTCACAGGCACGTCTCAAGCAGAAACAGCAACTTTAGGTGAAATGGCTGAGTTCCTGGAAACAGGGTATTGGTCAGGTACGACGGGACGTCGCCACAACGTCGGCACAACGGGCTTTGATGCCAACAACGGTGTCCTGCTCTACAATGTCTCTGGCTATGGCAGCGACGCAAACGGACTAACCAGCGCGCGTGCTGAACTGGTCCGCGACGCATTCGATCTGTTTGAGGCAACCCTCGGCATTGATTTCCAGGAAACGTCCAGCACAGATACAAATACTGTCGATTTCTTCTTTTCAGACAATCAAAGTGGCGCCTACGCTGGTGGAAGCACCTACAGCGATGGCACAATCCGTTATTCCTATATCAACGTTGCGCAAAGTTGGTCCGGTAGCACATCAACCTTTGATGACTACACGTTCCAAACGATCTTACACGAAATTGGCCACGCCTTAGGGCTAGGTCACCAAGGTCAGTATAACGGCAGCGCCAGCTACGCCAATGATGCGATCTATGAATTGGACAGCTGGCAAGCGTCGATGATGTCGTATTTTTCTCAGACCGAAAACTCTGCGATCAACGCAAACTATGAATTATTACAAACGCCAATGGCCGTGGACTGGATCGCTCTAGATCGCATCTATGGCCAATTTGGCTATGGCACCGACAACGCCTTCACGGGCGATACCGTCTATGGGTTCAACACCAACATTTCCGCGAATGAAAGTAAGGTCTGGAACGAATATTCCACCTATGCCCGCAGAACCGCATCAACGATTGTTGACGGCGACGGGATCGATACTGTTGATTTCAGTGGTTACTCGAACACTCAGAAAATCGATCTGACAATCCAAACCGAAGACCAAGAAAGCCAGAATACATCAAACATCGGCGGCCGCACGGGCAACCTCACTCTGGCCATCGGAACTATCATTGAGAACGCGATCGGCGGATCTGGCCAGGACACGATTATCGGTAACAGCGCTGACAACATTTTGCGCGGCGGCAGTGGCAATGACACACTTACCGGCGCGATGGGCAATGATATGTTGCACGGCGATGCCGGCACAGACACAGCCGTCTTTTCATTCGCACTTAGTTCTTATGCATTTTCCTTGTTTGAGGGCGCACTAGAAGTGGTCGGTGAAGGGATCGACGTTGTCTTTGACACGATTGAAAACCTTCAATTCTCTGACGGCATCCGTAGTTTTGCCAGCCTTTTCCAGTCAACGAGCAACAACAAGCCTTTGACTCAAAATGATAACTACAATCTTGATGAGGGCGAGAACAGAACTCTCTCGGTTCTCAGCAACGATTCCGATGCCGACAATGATGCTCTTACAATCATCGAAATCAACGGGATTTCAGTTTCTGCGAATAGCACGCTCGCCCTACCCTCGGGTGCGACGATCAAGCTCAATAGCAATGGCACATTGTGATTTGATCAAAACGGCGCTTACGATAGTTTGAACGCTGGTCAAACTGGTCAAGAAACGATCACCTACACAGTCTCTGATGGCGAGACGACATCAACAGCATCCATCACCATTTCAATTGCCGGTAACAGCGCACCGACCACCCGCAACGATTCATTCGCGCTTCGCGCTGGTCAGGATGCAGCGCTCGATGTGCTGGACAACGATTTCGATTCAGACAATGACACGCTGACGATCACAGCGATAAACGGGACCGAGATTTCTAGGGGGGGATCAGTCACTCTTTCTTCAGGTGCGCGCGTCACCCTGAACAATGCGGGCACACTCTCCTATGATCAACTTGGTGCATTTGCCGCGCTTGCCGCAGGTCAAACAGATACCGAGATCTTTAGCTACACCGTCACAGACGGCTTAACACCATCGACCTCTACTGCCACGGTAACAATCACCGGAAACATCCGCCCTACGGGTCGCGATGATGACTTCCGTGTTGGCGAAGGCAACATCGTCGAGCTTGACGTCTTGGCCAACGATTCCGATGGCAACAGTGATCCGCTCAGCGTCACCCAGATCAACGGTGCTGCGATATCCGTTGGTGGTACAGTCACGCTTGGCTCAGGAGCGCGGGTGTCACTCACAAACGATGGAAATTTGATTTACGACCAGCGCGGCGTTTTCGACAGCCTCGACAACTGGGACGATGCGACCGAAAGCTTTGACTATACGCTTTCAGACGGCATTGCCTCGGCGACTGCCTCCGTAGACATTAGCATAGATGGCTATGAGAAACCTGACGGCGATTATCGAGATTGGTTTGTTGGCGCCGACGATGCTGAATGGCTCGCTGGTTCTGTGGTCAAAAACGTAAAAGTCTATGGCGCCGATGGTGCCGATAACCTGCTTGGAACGTCTACAGCAGGTGGTGACGCACTTGCTGGCGGCGATGGTCGCGATTGGCTTTGGGGTATGGACGGCGACGACATTTTGCTCGGCAATATTGGCGACGACCGTTTGTTCGGCGGAAATGGCTCTGACGCGCTCTTTGGCGGCAGTGGCAATGACCGTTTGATCGGGGGGGCCGGCGCAGACCGGTTCGTTTTCGAGGATAATAACGACGCAGATGTCATTCTCGACTTCGAAAATGGGCTTGATCAAATTGTCATCGACATTAACGGCTACGCTGACTTTGATGATCTCAGCAGCAAGATGATCCAACAGGGCAACGACGTTGCGATTAGTTTCGGCGTCGGCGATAATCTTCGAATATTAGACACCACGCTTGCAGAACTTGATCACGACAGTTTTGTTTTTGTCTGATGCTCCGGTCTCTACGAACCGCGCTTAATTCTTAGTCGCTTGAATATCCAAGACCGAACTTAGACCCGACGTCCCATTCAACGTTGTATTTGAGAACGCACCCGAAGCGGTTAGCCCGCTCGTTGGGTTGTTGTGCAGGTCACCAAATACCGTACCAGACCCAAGCGCGATCGACGTCGTAGCGCTGGTTAAAGACCCAGAGGCTGTTGCCGTAAACTCGCTCGCCTGGGCGACACCGAAAGATTGCGCAGTAAGGGTGATCGCTCCTTGGAGGTCACCAGTTGCATCATCAAAGCTATCCAAAGTGCCGGAAACATTGCCGCCTGCAATATCGACAGTCATCGTGGCATTTCCCAAGAATGTCTCGTCTTGCCCACTCGATGCAATGCTCAATTGAGCGGTCCCTCTATAGGTGCCGGACGCATTCGCAATCGACGAACCAACCGAAAAAGGTTCCGTTCGAGCGACACCGAATGTTTCAGAGAAACTTGGAACCGTGGTCGGCGTTGTCGCCTCGCCACCGCATGCGGAGAGACCTGCAACCAAAGCGATGGCCATGCCAGTTCTATAGAATGTTTCCATTTCCAAAGCCCTCAAACTCAGTTTTCAGGGGCCGATAGAACATGATGACGCGGGTCGCACCTGACACACCACGCACGCCGTGAGGGGGATAGCGGGTCGCGGCGACGGCTTTCTTTGCCTCTTCAACCGATTGGATCATCGGGAACAAAATGCCGGGCGCGCCCAAATCAAGCAGGCGCTTTACGGCAACGGTATCGTTCCACTCCACCCGCACAATGGCTGTTGTGTTGCTGGCAGAAAAGGCCTGCAATTGGCCCAAGACGCTAAAATAGTCGTTGGGGCTGTGCTCCATGTCGAGCAGGGCCCAGTCGTATCCGGCCGGCGCTGTGACCTCTGCGACGAAGTTGCTGCACAGGCTGATCCAAAGCCCAACCTGTTTGTCGCCAGCGGCCAGCGCGTGGGTGAAGGCGTTCATTGCCAACTTCATCAGATGATCGCCTTTTCGATGATTTTGCGACCTGCCGGAATACGATCAAAGTGAAATTGCGTCATGTCGAGTGTCTGGTATTTTCCATGCACCATGATCTCTGCCGTACCGCGCCCCATCGCAGGGGATTGTTGCAGCCCGTGACCTGAAAATCCGTTGAGGAAGAAGAAGTTCTCGACTTCCATATGTGGCCCCAAAATCGCGTTATGATCGAAGGTGTTATAGGCATAGTGCCCAGCCCATTCGGATTGTACCTTAATCGCCTCGAACTGCGGAATGCGCGTTGCGAGTATTGGCCAGACATGGCTTTCCCAAATGCTGTGATCCATGATGAAATCATCCGGATCGACGGCAGGATCAATGTCAGAATGACCCCCGCACTGATAGGTGCCACCACCGTTTTCACGCACGTGAACGCCTGACGGGTCAATGGTGAGCGGCAGATCACGATCTAGCGGCTGCTCGGCAGAGAAAATCCACGAAAAGCGTTTGCGCGGCTCGACCGGCACGTCGATGCCAGCCATGCGCGCAGTATTGGCTGCGCGGGGGCCGGATGCATTCAGAACTTGGCCGCAAGCGATGACCTCGCCGGACTTCAAAGTTACGCTTTCGACACGCGTGCCTGCTGCATTCTTGTTGATCGCGACAACTTCGTTCTCAACATATTCTACGCCGCGTTCGCGAGCTGATTTGCGCCACCAATCAAAGACAGCCGTGGCGTCCCAGAACCCTTCGTCGACCAGATTGATCGAGCCCAAGACGATGTCATCGACATTGTAGAACGGATAAGCGGCTTTGATCTCATCTGCTGTCATCAACTGGGTCGCGGCCCCTGCGGCGACTTGCACCTGCTGGCTTTCGCGCAAAACGCCTGCAAAACCTTCGTTATCCGCCAAATACATGTAGCCGAAGGAGCGGATCGACAGATCAGGCACTCGCTCGTCGTTGCCCATGTAACGCGGCAGATTTTTGACGAAGTCCGCAGCGAACTGACTAATGCGCACATTCAACTCGCCTGAAAACTGTTGCCGCATGCACGAATTGGTGTGCATCGTTGATGTATTCTCATAGCTCAGATCGCGATCTACGACCAAAACCTTGCCGTCAAAATCCTTGTCGTCGGATAAGAACCAGGCGGCAGAGGCGCCCATCATTGCACCGCCGATTATTACCACATCATAGGAACTGCTATTGGGTGATTGGGTTTTCATAGTGTGTCTCCACTTACGACAGCGGCTTCAACGCCTGCGATGTCTGCTGGCGTTAGATTGTAGTCATGGACGGCTGTCTCGGTCGAAATATACCCGCGCGCCAGATCAAGATTGATCAACTCAACAGATCGTTCGGATGGAAAGGCTGTGGCCATCAGGCCATCATGTTTGGACCACGCACCTGATCTGCCAGAATTGAATGTCAGAACCTTTGTAGAGGTTGCCGCTGCATCCTTTTCCAGAACGACGTCAGTAAATGTGCCGCCAATATCGACGCCAAGGCGAACGGAGGGTGCTGCCATTTCGGGGCTCCTGCGATAAATTACATACACAGGTGGCCTAAAACGCGGTGGATAATCAAATCGATTAAATTTCTCGGGCTGATCAATTTTACTGATCTAAGGAAGCTGCATCGCAACCTTCGCGATTTGCACGGATTTCTCGACATAACGCGCAGCCATATTGACCAAGGTACCCGCTACCGCGGATGTACAGACGGCCTCGATCAATTGATCGCGAACAGGCTTCGAAGGTTATGAAAGCGGGAAGTGTTTGGGAAAGATACCTGCTAAAGCCTGAAGACAGTCTTCTTTGCATCGATCCCGATCAGACGATTTTGGATAGAGCATCAGGCATAGCCACGCGCCATCAGAGAGAGCTTCGATTGTGCGTGCTGCGCGTTCTTTCTCTAAATTCGAATAGCCACCATCCGCGATCAATTCACCGCAAAGTTCAGTGATGAGGCCATAACGTTCGTTGTCGTTCTTATTATGGATCTTAAGATAATTTGGCCGGTATTTTGCTTGCCCCCAAAACGCGAACCAAACAGTCAATCTTTTATGCGTGCAAATCTTTTTATCGAAATCAGCGCTAATAATGGCTGCTAGACGGTCTGCTGGTTTGGGTTTAGCCGCCGCGTAATACTGCGTCCAAAGATCGTAATGCTCTTGCGCAAGAAACCCCAATGTCGCGTCGTAAAGCGCTTCTTTGCTTTCAAAATGATAATTTACCACGCCAAGAGACAGCTGAGCTTTCTCCGTGACATGCCGCAAAGTCGTATCCGAAAACCCTCGCTTTGAAATTGAATCAATTGCCGCCATGATCAGTTGCCGGCGACGGACTTCGCGCGGTGCGGTACGTTTTTTGACAGGTGCCGCTTCAACCGCCATCTAGGGGTTCTCACCCTCGGCAAATTTTTGATTTAGACGATCCTGTCGTTCTTGGCGGAACATCAATATTGCGGCGATCGTCACGCAGATCGCAATGATCAAGATCATGATTGTCGCCAGAGCATTGATATCAGGCCTTAGCCCAACGCGGATCCGAGAAAAGATCAGGATCGGTAAAGTCGTCGACCCCGGCCCAGTGACAAAGCTTGCAATCACGAGGTCGTCTAACGACAGGGTAAAGGCCAATAGCCAGCCGGACAAAAGCGCAGGCGTGAGCCGCGGGATCGTGATCGCGGTCAAGACCTTGAAAGGTTTCGCGCCCAGATCTGCGGCCGCTTCTTCCAATGTCGTGCCCATCCCCGTCAGCCGCGATTGGATTGTCACCGCGACATAGGCCAGCGAAAATGTGATATGCGCGATCGTTATCGTCGTGAAACCGCGTTGGTCTGGCCAACCGACAAGCTCTTTCAACGAAATAAATAACACCAACAAAGACAGCCCAGTGATCACCTCTGGCATCACCAAGGGCGCAACCAACATTCCGCCAAACAGCGTGCGACCCCGAAACTTGCCAAATCGGACCATTGCGAGGCCAGCAAACATTCCAAGTGCAGTCGCGACCGTCGCATTCACAAATGCGATTTGAAGGCTCAGAATAACGGCGCTCCAAACTTCTTCGGATTCGAACAAGACCGCATACCAGCGGAATGACCACCCGCCCCAAACCGCGACAAGTTTTGAATCATTGAATGAGTAGATCATCAACAAAAGAAGCGGGATGTAAAAGAACGCTAGGCCAAGAACCAGCACGATCGTGAGAAATCGAGAACGCTTACCATACATGATCTAAGGTGCCTCCGACGCTTTGCCTTGGAAGTGCTGGAAGATGATGATTGGCACCACCAGAATAACCAACAAAACGATGGCAACTGCAGCCGCAACGGGCCAATCGCTGTTGCGCGAAAACTCGTTAAACAGGACGCGGCCGATCATCTGTACATTGCCACCACCCAGCAGATCAGGAATCACATATTCACCGGTAGCTGGGATAAAGACCAATAGTGATCCCGCGATAATTCCAGGCATCGTTAAAGGTAAAGTGACCTTGAAAAACGTCGTTGTCGGCCCTGCCCCAAGGTCGGCCGCTGCTTCGTTCAAGCTGCCGTCAAGTTTTTCCATATTCGCATAAAGCGGCAGGATCATGAACGGCATATAGGTATAGACAATACCAACATAGACAGCGAACTCCGTGTAAAGCATGCGGATCGGATCATCGATGATCCCCATTGCCAACAGTAGATTATTGATGGTTCCTTGGTCGGCCAGCAGACCCATCCAGGCATAAACGCGCAAAAGGAATGACGTCCAAAATGGTAGGATGATCAAAAGCAGCAAGATCCGTTTGGTCACAGGCTTTGAACGCACGATCGCGTACGCAATTGGATATCCAAACAAAAGACATAAGAGCGTCGATGTCGTCGAAATCTTCAACGAACCTACGTAGGTATCAAAATACAGGCTGTCGCTAAAGATATAGCTGAAGTTGTCGAACACGACGCGGATCGTAAGGATTCCCCCGTCAGCCCATTCGATCATTCGGGTGAACGGTGGGCTCGCGATGGCGAGTTCGGCGACACTGATCTTTGCTACGATAAAGAACGGCGCCAAGAAAAAGAGAAGCAACCAAAAGAACGGGATGGCAATGATGATGGCGCGCCAATTCTTTTGCGCGCGTTGCATCAATCGTTGGCCAACCGATCGCTTTGGAGGGATCGCAGCGTCGCTCATGAGGTCAACAGCATCGCACTGGACGGCTCCCAGCTGATGTTCACCGGATCTTCCCACGTTATGCGATGTTCGCGGTTCATCGGACGGGTTAAATTCTGCGCAGTGACATCAACGATCTGGCCGCTTGGCAGCCGCACTTTATAAATCGAGGTGTCCCCCAAATATCCAATGTCATCGACGATACCACTAAATTGGTTTGGTCCCGTCCCCGGGTCCTCGGTTTTGACAATCCGCATCTTCTCAGGCCGTAGGGCGACCCAAATCTTGCTACCGGTTTTAACCGACTGACCGTGATCTATATAGATCTCGCCAATTTCAGAAGACACGCTGACATGGTCCGCTCCGTCTTCTGTCACGCGACCCTCAAAGATATTTGCGGAACCGATAAAGTCCGCCACAAAGCGCGACTCCGGGAATTCATAGATCTCTGTCGGGGTTCCGATCTGCTTAAAGCGTCCCGCATCCATCACCGCCATCCGCGTAGATAGGGTCATTGCCTCTTCTTGGTCATGGGTCACGACAATAAAGGTAACGCCCACTTCTTCTTGGATATTGGCCAGTTCAAACTGTGTGTGTTTGCGCAGCTTTTTATCCAAGGCGGCAAGTGGCTCATCGAGCAACAATAACTTTGGCTCTTTTACCAATGCACGTGCCAAAGCCACTCGCTGTCTTTGCCCACCTGACAATTGCTGTGGTTTGCGTTTCTTAAAATCCTCAAGCTCAACAAGTTTGAGAATGTCATGCACGCGATCTGAAATCTCGCTCTTTGCGACGCGATCCTGCTGCAATCCAAAAGCGATGTTCTTCTCGACGCTCATATGCGGAAATAAAGCGTAGCTTTGGAACATCATGTTGGTTGGCCGCTCATGTGCAGGCACATCCAGCATGTCGACCCCATCAATGTGTATCGACCCACCATTCAGCGTCTCGAACCCAGCAAGCATCCTTAGCAAGGTCGACTTGCCGCAGCCAGATCCGCCCAACAGGCAGAAAAGTTCACCAGCATAGATGTCTAAGTCGACGTTATCGACAGCCGTGACATCTCCGTATTTCTTGGTAACGCCTTTAATCTGCACCAACGGTTTTGCGTCGGCCTGATCTAGCCACGGCGCAATGGTGGCGGTCGGTGTATCAGTCAAAGTATTCCCCGGTGACATATCGATTGGATCGTTTGTCGAGCGGTGGCCGCCAATTCGACGGCCACCGCGTGTTCTAACGCGTTACTTAGTTACCGGCTTTAAAGTCGGTCCAAGTGCGTGTCTGTAGACGCTCAACACGAGGAGGCAAGACAGCCGTGGTGTACATCTTCTCAACTTGATCAGAAGTTGGGAAAGCCGCCGGGCTTGATGTGACCTCTTCGTCAATCATATCTTTCGCCGTTAGGTTGGCCGTCGCATACCATGTGTAGTTACTGTCAGCCGCACCAACTTCTGGGCGCATCATGTAGTTCAAGAATAGATGCGCGTCATCTTTGTTGGCAGCGTCCGCGGGAATAACCCAACCGTCGATCCACAGCTGTGCTGCGCCCTGCCCTGCAGGCAGGAAGAAGTCGAGAACAACGCCGGTTTCAGCCTCAGCTGCACCTGACATCGCCAACAGACCATCTGGGCCCCATGTGACCGACACACAGAATTCTTTCTGTGGCATACGCTGATACGCGTAGTTGTCGAATGTTTTCACATATGGACGGATCTCCGCTAGCATTGCGCCAACTTTGTCGTAGTCATCTGGGTTAGTAGAGTTCGGATCCAAGCCTAAATGCGCCAAAGCCATTGGAATAATATCGCCAGGTGAATCAAGGAACGAGACGCCACATTCGGCAAGCTGCTCCATATGCGCAGGATCAAAAACCATATCCATCATACCAACCGGCGCGTCAGGATACGTCTCCAGAACCAATTCTTCGTTATACGTTACGCCATGCGTTCCCCACATGTATGGAACGATATGCTGGTTGTCAGGATCCCAAAGGCTCGCCAACTGTCCCATCAACGCAGGGTCCATGTGCTGAAAGTTATCTAGCTTGGATTTATCCAGTGGCGCGATAATCCCAGCCTTGATCAAACGCGCAACATCGCCGCTTGAATGGCTGACCACATCATAGCCGCTGCTACCCGCCAAAAGTTTCGCATCAATCGATTCAGCTGAATCGTAAAGGTCGTAGACGACTTTAATACCGTACTCGGCCTCAAAATTCGCAATCGTGTCTTCGGCGATATATTCGCCCCAGTTTGTCACATTCAAAACACGCTCTTGCGCCGTGGCTGCGCCCGCTATGGCACCTCCAACCGCCGCAATAACGGCGTATTTTAAAGCACTGTTAACAACCTTCATTCGTGATTCCTCTTCCTGATTGAGCCGCCGCGGAATTTGCCGCAGCATTTTCGTTGTTGGATCTCTCCATTGGCTGGGCCAGCGGCCAGCAATTTTAGTAATTTCCCGTTGTCCCGTTAGTGGTGGAATTTGAACGGTCCTTCAGAACGGTAAGCCGCAGCAATCGTTTGAGTCAAGCAACCCGAAGTTTATCCCGACGAAAATCGGATAGATTGCATAAAAACATAGCAAAATCGAGAATGTAATTTTTTGATTTCCATCAACCTTTTAAAATTAAAAGAAATAAATCAATATTCTGAACGATCGTTCAATCGGAAAACTTGACCTTTTCGCAATTCTAGCGCTTCACTGTCGACATACGGCTGAAACCAAACGAGCGGACCGCAGCAATGAATGTAAAATCACGAGATCTTGAAATTCCAAAAAATTGGGACCGTCGTGGCCTGCCGGGCTGGTGCTATCATAGCGATGCCCTCTTGGAGCTTGAGAAAGATCTACTGTTTAAGACCCACTGGCAAATAGCCTGCCATGTCTCGGATATCCCGGATGCAGGTAATTTTCTGACTTTCGATCTGTTCCAGGAACGCGCGATCATTTTGCGTGACAATGAGCTAGAGGTTCGCGCCTATCACAATATTTGCAGGCACCGCGGATCGCGACTGGTGGCGACCGAACAGGGCACATGCCCGAACGCGCTAATCTGCCCATTCCATGGTTGGGTCTATAATCTTGACGGCACGTTGCGTGGCGCAGCGCGTCCCGATAGCTTCCCTCCACTCGACAAAAACGAATTCGCCCTGCGCCCAATTGAGATGGAAATCTGGAATGGGTTTGTCTTCCTAAGGTTCCAACCCGGACCTCAACCATCGGTGGCCGAACTGCTCGCGCCATTTGCAGAAGAAGCAGGTGCCTACAGAATGGCAGACCATGTCCCAACCGATGGAATTTGGGTAGAGGACACTCCCGTCAATTGGAAATCCGTTCGCGACGTTGACAATGAAGGGTACCATGTGGCCATGGCGCACCCCGGACTGCAAGATCTTTATGGATCAAGCTATGTCGATGAACCTTACGTCGACGGAATTTCTCGGACGGAGGGCAAATTCACGCCGACAAAGGGGCGAAGATGGGCCGTGCGCAATTATAAGAAACTCTCAAAGCCTCAACCGCATTTGCCAGAGCATCTTCATAAGACTTGGATGTATTGGGGGATCTTCCCAAATGCTGTGATCGCAGCGACGCCCGAAACTACGCTGTTCTACCAGGAAATACCTCAAGCGACTGGCGCTTCGATAATTCGAAGCGCAACCTATCGCAATCCGACAGAAGATCGCCAGCAGCGCGCGGCCCGCTATTTGACCGCCCGAATTGATCGCGAAACCGTCGAAGAAGACATGCAGCTCACGATTTGGTCGAATGAGGCTATGGCCTCCGATTCATTCGAAGGTTTCTATCTGTCTGATCTCGAGTATGGCGTGCGCAGCTACCACGACCATCTGCGGCGTGTCTTGCCAATTTACAACCTCGAGGATGCTCCAGCCGAGGCCGACCTCTCAGGTATCAACGCAGCGATGAAATCTGAATGACAGTGCTATCGCCCAAAGCGGAGTTCAATCAGCACCGAAAGCTGTTGGACACGGCCGTTGGGGGCAAAGGGTCCGGGGCCGCTCGGTATGCAGCCGCCATGTTCTTTTATAACAAAGGCCTTATCGGGACTGACATGCTCGAGATATATCGTCGCTGCAGTAAATTTGACAAAGAAGATCCAATTGACCTCGCGCGTTTTGAAGGTGTTTCGTTGCTTTCGATTGATAGCAAGCGTGCGTTGCGGGCTGTTGAATGACCAAACTGCCCAGCAACATTCAAACTGTCATCGTCGGCGCCGGAACTGCTGGATTGGCCGCAGCGCAATCGTTACAGCGGGCAGGTGTATCCGTCATCGTTTTAGAAGCCGCAAGTCACGTCGGTGGTCGTTGTGCGACCGATTTCACGACCTTTAACACGCCCTTTGACCGTGGCGGGTCATGGCTGCATTCGGCGGCCATCAATCCGCTGGCACGCATAGCCGAAAATACAGGCGCTAAAATTCACAAAAGACCCTGGCAGCGCGCGCATTTTCACACCAGTGGAACAAACCTTTCGTCCGCGCAGGTTTGTGAACTCGCGACTTATGAAAAAGAGATGTGGCAAACGATCAATGATACCGGCGCAACGCTATCCGATCGAACTACGGCCTCAGCTATGCCGGCGGGACAATGGGCGTCGATTGCCCAAACCTTTATCCCCCAAATGCTGAGCGGTGACGGGGATCTAACTTCGGCGCGCGACGTTCACAACTATGCGGATGCAACAGGCGACTGGTTGCTCGAAGAAGGCCTCGGAGCTTTTATCGCGCGCATCCACCAAAATGTGCCTGTCTGTCTAAATTGCCCTGTCACGGCGATCGACCACTCCGGCACTGGCGTAACACTGACAACACCAAAAGGCACCGTCGTGGCTGATCAGGTAATCGTCACCGTATCAACCGAAGTTCTTGCAGAAAATTCGATCACCTTCACCCCGCCCCTACCCGACGCCAAGACCACAGCAATTGCCCAATTGCCCTGCGGGCTCTTGAACAAGATAGGTATCGAGTTTGACCCCCACTGGCGCGAGGTCAAACAAGGTGACATGGCCGACTACCATCGTAGCGAAACGGAGCTATGCTCGGTGCTTTTCGGATTTTGCGACACGTCTTTAGCCGTTGGCTTTGTCGCTGGGCGGTTCGCCGATGAACTAGAAGCCCAAGGCCAGGGTGCCGCAACCGATTACTGCCTCGAAGGTCTGCGGGCAATCTTTGGCACGAATGTTATGAAGCATATCCGCAAAACCGACGAAACCGCTTGGCGCAGTGACCCGATGGCTCTGGGGTCTTACAGTTATGCCAAACCCGGAGCAACGGACGCGCGGAAAACCTTGGCAGAACCTATCAATGATCGGGTGTATTTTGCTGGCGAGGCCACAATGACCGATACATACTCAACAGTTCACGGTGCCTACCTCAGCGGTTTGCGCGCTGCGAAACAAACAATTTCAAATGCCAAAGCCAACCTTGGAGAAACTTATGTCTGAAATGGCCCCTATTGCCCCCGAAGACCGCCGCATCGTAAACGTCCGCGATGGCAAATTCAAAGACCTCATCAGTGATGGGATGGCTGACGGCTCCGTCTTACAACTGAACCATGAAAAGCCACTCGGCACGGGATTTCATATCTACAAGATGGAACCGGGTGCGACGACCGTCGCGCATACGCATGACAGCGACGAAGAGTTTTATATCATTGAGGGTGACATCGTCGACCATGACGGTGCACGATACGGACCTGGTGATCTCGTGTGGTTGCGTAAGGGCACGCACCACAATTCTTATTCACCAAATGGGTGCCTGATCGTGGTCTACTTAGAAGTCGACGACGCCTGATCTCAGCTTCCCGAAAGGACGCGCATAATGGACAACACCAACGCAAAACGCTGGGACAACGATCACTTCATGCACCCGTGGGAGGGCATGGATTATATAGGCCAAAATGAACGCGCCTTTGTTGAACAAAGTGACGGCGTTTATGTCACCAATAACGAAGGTGATCGTCTGATTGATGGGCCTGCCGGGATGTGGTGCGTCCAAGTCGGATACGGGCAAGATGAAATAGCCGAAGCTATGGCTGAACAGGCACGCAAGCTCGCGTATTTTTCGCCTTTCAATAACACCAGTTCAATCACGACAGAATTCGCACGCGAAGTGGCCAAACGCGCGCCGGGTGATCTAAACCATGTGTTCTTTACGACGGGTGGGTCAACCGCCGTAGATACGGCAATTCGGTTTATCCATTTCCGCAACAACCTGCTCGGCAAACCGACTAAGAAAAAAATCATCTCACGCCAAAAAGCGTACCACGGCAGCACCTATTTAGCCGCCGCCGTCAGTGGCAAAGAACGCGATCGTCTGTGGTTGGATAAACCCGACGGATTGGCGCATTTTTTGCCTGACGTGAACCCATTGGTGCGGGCTGAGGGGCAAAGCATCGACGCCTTCTTGGACGAAAAAATTGCGGATTTAGAAAACGCGATCCTTGAACTTGGCCCCGAGAATGTCGCCGCCTTTATCGCAGAACCGGTGCTGGCCTCAGGCGGCGTTATTGTACCGCCACCGGGATATCACAAACGCTGTCTTGAGGTCTGTCACAAGCACGACGTTCTCTATATCTCGGATGAAGTTGTCACCGGTTTTGGTCGCCTTGGCCACTGGTTCGCATCCAAAGACGTATTCGACATTCAACCCGACATTATTATCACCGCCAAAGGCCTGACGTCAGGCTATTCGCCAATGGGCGCTGCTATCTTTTCCGAACGACTGATGGACAGCGTGACGGGCGAACATGGTCAGGGCGCAACATTCTCAAACGGCTTTACCTACTCAGGTCACCCTGTCAGCGCCGCCGCCGGATTGGCCAGCATGCGGATTATGGAACGCGACGGAATACTCGAACATGTTCGCGATGTGACCCCATTGTTCCAAGAACGCTTGCAAGCTCTGTCAGACCACCCGCTGGTGGTCGATGCACGGGGCATGGGCCTAATGGGATGCATTCAGTGTTCCTATGAAAGCGACAGAAACAGCTCACTCGAAAGAGACTATGAGCTGGGTGCTTTGATCGACGCCGAGTGCCAGGAAAATGGCCTGTTGTTGCGCCCGATCATCAACATGTGTGTCATGTCGCCGCCGCTGATCATTTCCCAAGATCAGATTAATCAAATGTTCGACATCCTAGGCAAAGCCATCAAAAAAGTAGCACAATCAGGTCGCGGCTAATGCCCGCTAGAATTTAGGCTCCAAACCTTGGTAACCGAACAAGAAACCAGAATGCTCCACGGAGCTACAACGACCGAGTTTGCTCGCTTTGTGTTTCCGTCAGTTTTCGGGATGCTCGCGATTTCATCCGCCAGTGTGATCGACGCGATTTTCATTGGGAACTACGTCGGGGCCACGGCGTTAGCCTCAATTCTTATCGTTATGCCATTGCTCGCGATCACATTTGGCGTCTTGATCATGATCTCGCTTGGGGCTGCCGTCGTTGCCGGCAAATACCTTGGCGAAAACAACCCAGGCGAAGCATCAAACATCTGTTCAAAGGCAGGCATTGTCGCCGTCTTTGTCCTGACGCTCCTTGGGATTATCACTTTGCTTTTTCCAGAAGCGATCGTCACCGCCTTAGGTGCAAGAGAAGAAACGCTTGCACCAAGCGCACAATATGCCTGGGTCCTGGCGTGGTTCAATCCAGCTTTCGCACTTGCAGTCCTGACAACCCAATTTGCACGCGTTGACGGCCGCCCGAATATTTCTTTCCTTGCGATGGTCGGTATCACAACAACGAACATCGCGCTGGATATCGCACTGATCGCGTGGCTGGGCTGGGGCATGACGGGGGCGGCCTTGGCGACTGGGCTATCCTTTGCTGTTGGGGCCTTGATCCCATTGGTCCATTTCCTCGGACCAAAAGCGAAACTGAAATTGATCCGCCCATACGGAAGCTGGCAGGTGCTGATCAGGTCGACGCTGAATGGCTTCTCTGAATTTCTAAATGAAACTTCGAGCGGTCTTGTCCTATTACTTTTGAATTGGATCATAATCACCGAAATTGGGTCTGATGGCGTCGCGGCCTTTGCTGTCGTTGACTACCTTTTGTATTTCGGCCTGTTGATCTTTTATGGAGTCGCCGAAGGCATCGTCCCCTTGATCAGCGTTAACCTCGGCGGGCGTCGACCCGACCGAATTGGTCGTTTTCTTATGCTGGCTATCGGATTTAGCACTCTAATCGGTGCAGCTCTAATTCTGATCTTCCTCAGATGGCCTGATCAGTTGATTGGTATCTTTTTAGAAGATCCAGAAACAGAGCTTAGCACGTTGTCTAGGAATATAATCGCGATTATCTGGCCCGTGTTTGTCTTTGCCGGCGCCAATATTGCGATCTCAGCTTACTTCACTGGAATGCATCGCGCGCTCCAATCGTCGCTGATTGCGCTTATGCGATCGCTGATCTTACCGGTTGGCCTTATCTATCTATTTTGGCAATGGTTTGGGGTGATGGGCCCGTTCTATGCCCTGCCCTTGGCCGAAGCCCTTACATTTGCCATTTGCTGCGTATTGCTAACCCCAAGGCTGCCAAACAAATTGATCCGGTAAACGAATGGATCAATCAAATTCGTCCAGTTCCAATTGGTTTGCACCACAAGCGGACTGAATTCGCTATGAGCTTAGAAAGGCCCGTTAGTTGAAACATTACCGGCAGGTCTTGCCAAACGTCCAAAGGATAAGCCAGTGCATTTTGACGAACGCTGAAGTAGTCTTAATACGAATGCAATAAAAGGTACGGCTTTGGACAACTTAACAGACATAGCGCTCCCAACGTTAAATGACGTTGCACGGGCTGCTGGCGTGTCCACAGCGACGGTATCACGATGTCTAAACCGAACTGGCAAGGTCTCTGAGGCAACACATCTGCGTGTCATGGAGGCCGTTGAAGCTCTTGGGTATACACCGAACTTTGGTGCTCGTGCGCTGGCTGCAAAACGCACATTTACGATTGGGGCGGTCGTTCCAACACTTGAAAACGCGATTTTTGCCCGCGGTTTGCAAGCCTTCCAAGAAGGATTAAATGAACGCGGCTATACACTCTTAGTTTCAAGCGCAGGCTTTGATCCTGATCGAGAAGCAGAGCAAATAAAGACGCTTTTGGCGCGCGGCGCGGATGGATTGCTTTTGATCGGATACGATCGCAATCAAAAGATCTATGAAACGTTGGCAACTCGACAGGTGCCCTATCTTTTATCATGGGCACATCGCGCGTCAGAGCCGCACCCCGCCGTCGGCTTCGACAACTACCAATCGATGTTCGAACTTACACAGACAGTTCTCGAGAACGGGCACAAAAAAATAGCGATGATTTCAGGTATTCGACGTGCCAATGATCGCGCAGAAGACAGAGTGCGCGGAGTGCTAAGCGCGATGACCCAAGCAGGCCTTGATGCGAGCGCTGTCTCCATCGTCGAAGTGCCCTACTCCACCGAAAATGGCGCCGACGCTTTTGAAGGATTGATGTCCAAAGGACCCCGTCCCACCGCGGTGATCTGCGGCAACGACGTGCTGGCAGCCGGTGCTCTTCAACGGGCCCGCGATCTTGGCATCGATGTCCCAGGTCATGTTTCAATCACAGGGTTTGATGACATTGAAATTGCTGATCTTGTGACGCCAAAGCTGACAACAGTCCATGTTCCGCATCGCGAAATGGGGTTTCTAGCTGCGCAAGAGCTTATCGATACAATCGAAGATAAGTCGCCCGCCAGATCACACTTGTTAAAAAGCAATCTGGTCATACGCCAAACACTGGGTCCTGCTGGGACCGCAGTCACCGACAATTAGAATACGCGCACCAGGATCAAAATGAAAAAACTCAAAATCAATTCAGCGGAAATGGTCGCCCAAGCGCGCAGCCGGATCGAAGAAATTGACACACCAGATCTTATCTCGATGCTCACCGATCCAAATGTCGTGGTCGTCGATATTCGCGACATTCGTGAACGCCAAAAGGGCCACATTCCAAATAGCATCCACGCACCCCGTGGCATGGTCGAATTTTGGGTTGATCCCGAAAGCCCCTATTTCAAAGAGGTCTTTGGCCAAGACAAAAAATACGTGTTTCACTGCGCCAGCGGCTGGCGCTCTGCGCTCACAGTTGCGACGCTACAGGACATGGGATTTGAGGCCGCACATCTGCGCGAAGGGTTTTCGACATGGGCAGCCAAAGCCGGTCCCGTCGACGTTCCAGAACCAAAGCGTTAAAGCAAACCGCGCGACTGAAGCGCAGTGCGCAGCGCGGCGGCACCAGTGAAAACGATCCCATCGATTCCAACAGCCTGCGCGCCGGCGATATTCTTTGGGCTGTCATCGATGAACACGCAATCTGACGCCGCCAAATCATTCCGCCCCAGCAACAGCTGGTAAATCTCGGCCTGTGGTTTCAATAGGCTTTCTCGCCCAGACACAACAACGTCTTCAAACGCAGTGCCCAAGGCCGGGTATGTTTGAACCGCAATCGGGTAGGTATCTGCAGCCCAATTTGTGAGGCCGAATATGCGATGTCCTTTTGCGCGCAGCTCTTCCAATATCTCCCAGGTACCGGGTACAGGCGTTTGGATCGTGCGATCAAATCGTTCCAGGTAAACCGATAAAAGCTCTGCATGCTCAGGCATGTCTTGGCGTGCTGCAACGATCGCATCCGCAAACGAACGACCGCCGTCTTGCTGCACATTCCACGCATGAAACCCGCTGGCCTTGATAAAGGCATCACAGTCTGCGCGAGTGGCAAACTCTTCCTTATAGGCCGCGTAAACATCCCATTGGATCAGCACGTCGCCAAAATCAAAAATGATATTCATCGGTTATACAATGTCCCTGATCGCCCGCTTGTTCGCAGACAATCGGTACACAAACGCCGCGATAAAAACCATTGTCTGGGTCAAGACAATTGTTGGCGCGGGCGCACTGTCTAGGAAAAAGCTCGCGTAAACGCCCAGCTGCATGGTCGCGAAATTGACGAGCACCGCGATCCATAGCATTTGGCTAAACCGACGCGCGATCAAAAAGGCAATTGCCCCCGGCGCGATCAACAAACCGATCGCTAGGATCAAACCCACCGCAGACAAAGTGGCCACGATCGTCAAAGACAACGCAGCCAATAGCCCATAATGCAACCACCCTACAGCAAGCCCCGCCGCACGCGCTTGTGCAGGGTCAAAACTGTAGAGCAGAAGATCTTTCCATTTGATCAGGATCACAGCGGTCACAAGTACCGAAATCAGTCCAGCGGTCCAAAGGTCACTGGACGAGATACCTAATATATTGCCAAACAAGATATGATCGAGATGCGCATCAGTCTCAAATCCGACATACATGACAAGACCCAGCCCAAACATCCCAGAGAATACGACGCCCATGACCGTGTCCTGTTTCACGCGGCTGTTCTCGGCCAGATACCCTGTGGCGACGGCGCAGAACATCCCAGCCGCAAACGCACCAATCAGCAATGGGAACCCCAAAACATAGGCCAGTACGATGCCGGGCAATACGGCGTGACTGACCGCATCCCCCATCAATGCCCAACCTTTGAGCACTAGAAAACAAGACAGCAACGCTGTCGGTACCGACACCAACATCGCGATGTAGAACGCGTTTTGCATAAACCCAAATCGGAATGGCAAAAGGAGTGTATCAAGTTCCATTACACAGCCTCCCGCGCGCGACGACGCGAGGCCAAAATGCCGTGTTTCGGTGCAAAGACGAATGCGACCAAGAAAACCGTCGTTAGCAGCACGACAATGATGCCCCCCGTTGCGCCATCCAGAAAATAGCTGATGTAGGCCCCCAAGAAACTGCAGCTCGCGCCGATTAGGACCGAGATCATGATCAGACGTGGAAATCGGTCACTTAGCAGATAGGCCGTCGCCCCCGGTGTCACGACCATAGCGATCACCAGGAACGCACCGACGGTCTGTAAAGCCGCAACAATCGATGCAGAGAGCAGAACGAAAAACATTGCGCGCAAACGCTCAGGCCGCAGCCCGATTGAGCGCGCGTGATTTTCATCAAAGAACGCGACCATCAAGTCTTTCCATTTCAATAAGAGGACCGTCAGCGTGACGATCCCAATCAACGCCAGCTGCAGCGTATCTGATGGCGAAATGGCAAGGATGTTGCCCATGATGATCGTCTGCACGTCAATCGCGATAGGGTTAAGCGACACGATAAAGAGCCCCAACCCAAAGAACGAGGTAAAGATCAGGCCAATAACGACGTCGACCTTCAGTCCCGAACGCTCGGTCAGGAAAAGCATTGCCCCAGCGGCCAAGCCACCTGCGATAAATGCCCCAAGCGCAAAAGGCAGACCCAGCATATAGGCCCCTGCAACACCCGGCACGACCGAGTGGGACAGTGCGTCACCGATCAACGACCAGCCCTTGAGCATGAGATATGCAGATAGAAACGCACAAACACCACCCACCAATGCCGAAACCCACATGGCTGTGAACATGTAAGAATAGGTGAATGGTTCCAGCAGCAACTCCATTAGGATTTGCTGTCCTGCGTTTGGGTCTTTTCGCCGTATTGAACGAATGGACGTTCATCATCCGTAAGAATGGTCACCGTCCGCCCGTCATCGTCGTCGTGCAGTGTGTCGCCGCCCAGCGTAAAGTGACGCAGAACGCCGCCAAACGCTGCCTCTAGGTTTTCTTTGGTAAAGGTCGTTTCAGTCGGACCATGGCTCAGGATCGTCCCTTTGACCAAGACTGTGCGATCACAGAATTCCGGCACGGATCCTAGGTTATGGGTCGACACCAACATCACCCTGCCCTCGTCCTTTAGTTCGCGCAACAATGTGATGATCTGTTCTTCGGTCTTAACATCAACACCAGTGAACGGTTCATCCAGCAATATCACCTGGCCGTTCTGCGCCAATGCGCGCGCCAAAAATACCCGCTTGCGTTGGCCGCCTGACAACTCTCCGATCTGACGTTTGCGGAACTCTTGCATGTTCACGCGGTCCAGCGCCTCGGCGACGGCGGCATGATCAGCCGCTTTTGGGCGACGCATGAAACCCATGTGCCCATACCGTCCCATCATCACGACATCTTCGACCAACACCGGGAACGCCCAATCAACCTCTTCGGATTGCGGAACATAGGACACGAGGTTCTGCTTCAACGCATCGCCAACCGATTGTCCAAGGATCGAAATGTGACCTTTGGCCGTCGGTACGAACCCCATGATCGCTTTGAATAGAGTGGACTTCCCTGCCCCGTTTACACCAACCAATGCAGTCACGGAGCCGCGTGGAATTTCAAAAGACGCGTCCCACAATGCTTTGTGACCATTCCGATACGTAACGGTCACATCATGCGCAAAAAGGCCGGTGTCTATTGGTTGATCCACGGTGATTACTCCTGCGCGCCCAGCGTCAAACCCTCTGCCACGGTGCGCGATGTCACGTTCAAAAGGTCAAGATAGGTCGGCACGGGTCCATCCGCAGTACTCAGACTGTCGACATAAAGTACGCCACCATAAAGCGCGCCAGTTTCTTGCGCGACCCGTTCCGCAGGAGCTGTATTAACCGTGCTTTCACAGAACACGGTTGGGATATCGTTTTCGCGCACGCCATCGATCACTTTGCGGACCTGCTGCGGTGTTCCGACCTGATCGGCATTCATCGGCCATAGATAAAGCTCTTGCAGACCAAGATCGCGCGCCAAATAGCTGAATGCACCTTCACACGTCACCAACCAACGTTGGTCCTCGGGAATCTCTGCGATTTTTTCGCGCAAGGGTTCGATCGTAAGCCGCAGTTGGTCTTTATAAGCGGCTGCGTTTGACGTGTATAGCGACGCGTTGACTGGATCCTGCTCGGATAAAGCCGCGGTGATGTTATCGATATAGATCAATGCATTTTCCAAGCCCATCCAGGCATGCGGGTTGGGCTTGCCGTTGTAGGACCCTTCTGAAATCGCAATTGGCTCGATGCCATCAGTCAAGGTTGCCGATGGAATATCCCCTAGATTGGTTAAGAACTGTTCAAACCACAGCTCTAGGTTCATCCCGTTCCATAAGATTAAGTCCGCATCAATCGCTTTGACGATGTCTTGTGGTGTGGGTTCATATCCGTGGATTTCCGCACCTGGCTTGGTAATTGAAACGACCTCTGCAACATCGCCGGCTACGTTCTGCGCCATATCTGCAAGCACGGTGAATGTCGTGACCACTTTCAGTTTGTCGGCTGCAGCGGTCGTGGCCAACAATGCCAATGCCGCCGTCAGAAGGGTAACACGCATTCAAATTCTCCAAATTGCGATACGCCCAATCTAATTGAGAATAGCTCGCAACATGTCAAGCTTGTTGAGAACTATTCTCAACAAATGAACGTGAAAACACGATTGCGCAGACGGTTCCTGCACGCTGAAAACTGAATTTGACGAAATTGGACCTAGATGACGTGTGGCGCCTGCTGAATAACCTTCACAGATCCAAGAAACTTCTGCCGGTCAGTCAATCGCTCTTGGAGCCACAGACCTTTGTCAGTGACATCGATCTTAACGACACCCTCGACTTCAAACTCTTCAAAGTACTTGTGCAGCGTTTCAACCATGTCTCGTGAAAACTCGGCAGTCGCAATAGTTTTTGGCGCAGAAACCATTCTATGAGAACTCCATTCACCCATAACACCATGCGCCTTTATCGTTCGCGCATCTTAAATAGCCAAATGATCCCACCCATTTCGCATGCGTCAAACTACCCGAACATCATGAAATTTTCGACCTGTCCTTAAGTTCAGGCCAACGACTCCCTTATTAAATGCGCGATACGCATTCAAAAATCGATAACTTCTGACCGATTGTTTTCGATCGCTGGCTGGCAAACACGCTGGTCTTTTTCCATCTTTCGTCCCGTGCGTTTCGAGGAAATTTTTCCGAACCGATCATTAAGGCTGGCAGCGGGTCAATAATTGAATTCCCGAGCATCGAACCAAAATACTTCAAAAGAGGCCATCAGAGGCCCGAAAGGTAGCGCAAGCCACCCTTACCTATCAATCACGTCAGAAGTGTCTAGAAGGGCCGCATATCTGCTGTCACGGGTAATTTGGAGTCCCAACTAGGTCCATCCTTTCGGGTTTGCATCGACTTTCTAGCCAAAATCCCAATGTTAGAGTCTAACGCGTTGGTTTTGGGACATTTTGATATTCGACCAAAACCTTCCCCGCGGGGAAGGTTTATCCGATCTGATCTAGAAATGCCTTAACCGCGTCCTCGAGCGCCCTGCGATCCACCGTAGAAAAATCTCGATCCAATCGTATTTCCAATCGCCCTGCCCCAGCAGTGCATTTTGCTGCGCCCTCAGGACGCTTAACCTGGAAGGTGACCTTTGCCTTGCTCTCGACTCCAGTCAGGGGCTTGAGCTTCGGGGATTCTTTGGGTTTCGCAATCTGACCGTCCGGGCCCTCCATCAGATTCGCATACTTGCGCAGCACAGACAGTTCGCTTTCTACCGAGCGATTGTCACCGAGCTCCTTTAGGTCTCGTCGAATATAGCGCGCGGTCTCCTCGATCTCTTCCAACGCAGCGCTCACCTTTAATCCAAGTGCGCGCGGAATTTCGTGGGCAAATTTCAAGTTCTCACCGAGGACTTCGATCAGCTTAATAAAGTTGCGAATGTAACTGCGCTTGGAATAGCTCGCCGAGTTAAAGAGGACTTTCACCGCTTTTTCTGGATCATCCACACTGGTTCCAGGGTCAGCAGCGTAGTGAAGTGCCAGCTGTGCCATCTCAGCAAATGAGATGTCCTTACGCACCAAATTCTCATCCACCATGCGACGGTGAAGGAGCTCGAGAGATGCCCCACGTGACATGATCCTCGCAGGGATCGTTCCATAGGTTTCCTGGTCCCCCGTCTCTTTTAGCAACTCTTTGAATGCTGCGATCCGGCGGTAGCCTTGAACCAACTCATATTGACCATCGCTGTTTTCTTCGACTTGAATTGGATTCGAAAGCCCGACAGCCTTGATCGATTCCACAAGCTCTGGCAGTTCAAAATCTGCTGCACGCGTCCGATCCCGCGTGATTTTGTTCATCTTGATCTTCTCAAACGCGATGCGTTCGACAACAAGACCCTCTTTTTGAAGGCGTACATGCTTGTGCGCCAACTCATCATTCTCAGCGCGAATTTCGGCCTCAATACGCTGACGTTCTTTCAGGCTTTTTGCATTCTCGTTGATCGCAGCGGCCATTGGACCCCGACGTTCCGGTTCCGAAACCTTCCCCGCGGGGAAGGTTTCTGTCACATCCTCATCAGGTAGGTCGATATCAAAAGTGCGGCGTTTCTTACTCATGCTTAGTCCTCAATCTTATCCCATGCGGCAATAACGTTGCCTTTGAATTCTCCGTAGGCCCGATCAAAAGTTGTCCGCGCGCGCCTCCAAGTTTCACGGGTCATGTCCCGGTAATCGATCTCATATACTGAACTCAGGAAACGCCCTGATTGCTCAACTGCGCGCGTCATCTCGACGGGATGTTCCGCCAAAGTATCCCCAAAGACCTTTCCGAAAGCTTCGAACATCGCACGGTGCAATTCGTTACCCGGCTCAAATCGAGTCATAAGGAATTTGATGTCGATAAACGCCTTGGGGAGCGAAACCTTCCCCGCGGGGAAGGTTTGGGGGAACCCGTCCGCCAAATCGCCAAGCGCCTCAGCCAGCTGACCGATGAACGAAGTGGTGCTGTCATATTCCCAATAACCCGGGCCCGAAGGGATGTAGAGCATGTCGGCAGCAAAGACCGCGTTCATCGATTGGTACCCAATCGCGGGCGGGCAATCGAAGAGGATAATGTCATAGGCATCATCCGGAATCGCATCGAGGTAGCGCGAGACTGCTGCAAAGAACGACCAATCAGGGTTCAGGTGACGGTACTGTGCGCTGGCAAATTCCACAAAGGCGGCGTTGGCACAGGATGGGACAACATCAATCGTGGACCAAGCCGTCGGCTTTATGAAGTCAGCGATACGTAGCTCTGACAGCCCAAGGTCGCGGATCGAAGACGGAATCTTGCGTTCGGGTAGGGCGGTGCCAGACGCTGCACCAGAAGATGCCGAGTTCATACGGTCCGTTTCGCGGATGAGGTCACGGGCCATGATCCCCCAAACGGTGTGATCCTCTTCTACGTCGTTGAGGCCCATAGAGTGGGAAAGCGTCGCCTGTGGATCGAAATCAACGCAGAGCACACGATACCCATCAAGCGCCGCCGCGTGGGCAAAGTGCAACGCTACGGTCGATTTGCCCGCGCCGCCCTTAAAGTTTGCGATTGCGGCACGGAACGCGCGCTTACCAGCGGGGCGGTCTGGCATCAAAGATTTGCGGTTCACTTTCATGCGGCGGCGTAGCGCATTAATCTCATCCAAGCTGAACCAACGCTGACGGCCATCCGGCTCAACTTCGCCGCCCGGCAGATCAGGTTCCGCGGCAAGGCGTCCTCGGAAGGTCGATTGGTTGATCCCAAAGATCAGCTCTGACACCTCCCAAGACGAGAAACGGCGGAGGGTTTTCTCCATCTCAGGTGAGAAGGTCTGGCGTCTGATCCAGCTTTGCATCTTGAGCGATTGGGCCTGTAAATTGGCGAGGTCCTCGTGCGTGTACATCTTTTATTGGCTTTCTACTGGACGCTAATTCGGTTCGATTTCTAAATTACGCCGGATTTCGGAAAAACGCAAAAGGGGTTTTGCATCTTTTCCGATTTTTCGTAAACTCTTCAAAATGCAGGAAAACATAGAGTTCTGATGGTCCGCCGTGGCTGATCCGATTCGCGGGATCGAGTGATTCTGATGCCCAGCCCTGAACTAAATAGAGGGGACAGTTTACAGCTGAACGCTATGGATTGGGGGACAGAAGTTACATATAAGGGGACATACTGAATGACCCCCTTTACCAATGATACCTAATTTCTTTATCTTTTTGAGCTGATATTAGGTCACCGTACGGTCCATTTCATCAAAAGATCTTGACAGAATCGAAGCTCTGGACGCAAATAGCCGCAGGGTCGGGAAAAGCGTTGGCAAAACGCATTTCGGCCTAAAACGGGGCATCAAAGACCCCAAAGGTATATTGAGGCTTTACGCCAAATTCAGCAGGAGCGCCAATCGTGTTGGTCGCAAAACCCGTCGGGCGAGAAGCCGCGGCGAAGAAATATGATATTCTCTCGGCCTTAGCGGCATTTGCTTTGTCACAGGACAAGCATGTGCAACGGCGTGTGATGCGCGTAATGGCCTTGATCACCACCCGATATAATTGGCAGCGCGATGAACTGTCGATGGGACAGGCCGAGATCGCACGCCTGTGGTCCGTGGACGCACGCACCGTGAAACGCGAAGTTTCCAAACTCAAAGCGATGGGATGGTTCCACACCAAGATGCAGGGCGCGCGGGGTAGGGTGTCTGTTTATAGTTTGGATCTGGCAAAAATGATGAGCGATACACAAGCCTGTTGGTCGCATGTGGGCCCCGATTTTGTGGCGCGGATGGGAGCGACCCCAGAAGCGTCTAACACGACTGTCGTACCATTCCGTCAAGGTGGGGAAACATTCTCGAGCGATGCATGGGGGCGAGCGTGCGAAGCCTATAGCCGGATTGATCCCGCGGCGTATTCAGCTTGGGTCGCGCCGCTCACGTCGGGCGGTGTTGAGGCAGGCCAGTTGATGGTGATGGCCCCGTCAAAGTTTCATGCAACTTATGTGAGCGCACATCTATTGGAACGGCTGACCTATCAAGTCCGTACTCAGGACCCAACGGTGTCAGCCGTTGTAGTATTAGCGCCTTAGCTACTGTCCGCCGGTTAGGTCTTCTGCCAGCATCAACGCGTTCCCGTCGGGGTCATAGAAGGTCGCGGTTTTGACCATGCCGTCGACCACATCAGTCGGACCGTCGAATTTGACGCCAGCGCCTTCAAGTTTTCCACGTGCACTATCTAGGTCCGCGATCCCGAACACAGGCACGGCATTGCCAGGAACAGGCTTCGTGTGCTCGCCAAATCCGATTGTGACACCGTCTGTGTTGGTTGCAACTTCTGACCAGCCGGCTTCATCCGCGTGGTAGAGCAGGGCGAAACCAAGGGTAGACGTATACCAATCCGCGCTGGCGTGGCGGTCCGTCACAGAGAGGGCAAAAGTTATCGTCTTTTCGAGCGAAATGAGGGACATGTGCTTTCCTTATGAACTAAAATATAGTAACTATACTTTATGGACATTAATGCTCTTGTCAATATGACGTCTCGCGCTTGGGGTTTACCCATTTTGGCCGCGTTCCATGATGGCGTACCGGGACGCCAGGCGCCGCTGCTTGTCGCGACTGGCGCAAGCCGCACTGCCTTTGGGCAAAGTTTGGATCACCTGATCGAATGCGGGTTGGTGGAGCGTAACCCCGGGTATGGGCATCCCTTGCGACCAGAATTTCGTCTGACATCTGCGGGTGATAAGGCCGCGCGCGTCGCGCACAGAATCTATATCTCCCAGAAAGCAGAAAGCGCCACATTATTACGGCGCAGTTGGACTGTGCCAGTTCTTGCTACGCTTGCAGAGCCTAAACATTTTGGCACGATTAAAAGCATGTTGCCGCGTGTGACCGATCGCGCGTTGTCGCAGTCGCTAAAGTCATTGGAAACGACAGGTTGGATTGCCCGAGATATCGACATCGACATGCGCCCTCCACGCCCATTGTATCAATCCGTGGACACGGGAAGGGCGATCACCGAAATGATCGCCCCTGACATGTCTTTTGTCGTTGACAACAGCCTAGGTGTGCAGTCCTAACGCGGCGCCACGGTGATCGGCGAATGGGTTATCAGTGATCCCCCATATTTCGGTCAGTAGTGCGTCGTAGACCCGACGGTAGTCAGTCGTATGGACTAGGTCATCATCGTATAGGTCAACCAAGGATGGACGTTTCCCAGTGAAGCCGCCCGCGACTTTGCCACCCGCGACAAACACCGGGGCAGCCGTGCCATGATCAGTCCCAAAGGAGGCGTTTTCATAGGCGCGGCGTCCAAACTCGGAGAATGTAACGACGGTGATTTGATCCCAAATCCCAATTTTCTGCATTGCCTTGGCAAAGGCGCCGACGGCCTCTGATAGTTCTTGAAGCAAGAATGCGTGGGACCCTGCTTGATCATCATGCGTGTCATAGCCGCCTTGAACGACCTTGAGGACGGGGACCGAGACACCCGCATCCAAAAGACGTGCTGCAGTGCGCAGCTGTTCGCCCAGTTCACTTTGCGGGAAAGACCAGCGGCGATCTTGGGTGCGCTCTAGTTTTTGATAGATGCGGTCACCCGTGGCCTGCGCGCTGTCGTAGGTCGCCAAGACATGATCTAGCGGGCTAAGTTCTGAGCTCGGGCGCACGGCATGTTTCGCGCCGGGCAGATTGTCGAGCATGTACCCATAGGCATCAACATCGCGGACAGCTGAGAAACGGCCCTGACCCTTGAGTGGACCCATTTCGCCGCCGAGGACAAGGCCCGTTGCATCACGCGCCCCTGCGATTTGCGCGCCGTTCAGTGTTGTGTTGATCCAGCCTTGGTGCGCGAGGTCTTCGGCACCGGATCCGCTGTTCCAAATTTCGATAGACCGAAAGTGGGAGCGGTTTGGGTTGGGATATCCGACGCCCTCGATGATCTGAAGATCGCCTGCATCCCAAAGCCGGGCCATTGATGCCATGTCAGGATGGAGGCCCGTGTCGCGATCCAGTGTGATGGTATCGCTGGCGTTGATTCCAATGTTTGGGCGCAATTCATTGTAGCGCGGATCGGTGGTTGGGATGACGGTGTTTAGGCCATCGTTGCCCCCCGAAAGTTCGATCAGCACAAGGATGTTTTCCCCGCCGAGTTTTGCGCCTGCGGCTTTGGCAAATCCGGGCAAAGCGACAGAAGGCAGGGCGGCTGTGCCGAGCGCCTGTAGGAAACGGCGACGGGACGGTGTGAGTAGGTCAGACATGGTTGGAAACCTCGCTTAGTTCACTTGGAAATGGGGGGATAGGATGATGCGACGGAGCAGGGCCTGAGGATCACGGGCAATCATTTCGACGCGTTGTGCTTCGCCGCCAAATGGAACCGACAAAAGCGCTGCCTCAGCGTTTAGGCTTTGCGGGCCCTGGAAAGGCAGGGCGCCGAGCCATTCGGCCGCCGATGCAAAGACGTAGGGGGCCTGTGCGGTTTGTTGTGCCGCTTGCTGCTGGAGGTCTGACATTTTGTCGAAGTCTTGGCTGAGGGTGCTGTAGTCGGTGACAAGCCCAAGGCCGAGCGATCCCTGTGGGCTAGGTGCAAAGATAAGCGCGCCGGCGGTGTCACCGTAAATTTCAGACCCTAATTTTGCGAATTCGGAGGTGAGGCGGATCATTTCGTCGTGACGCGCGTAATCGTCCGGATTTTCCCAAGGTTCGTAGCTCTCGTTCCAAACGTCGCGTCCTTTGGTCCGGGCGACGTAGCTGGGCAGATGTGCGAATACGGCGTTTAGCAATGCTTGGTCGTTGGTAGAAGTTTCGGGCATGTCAGTGCGTGCGCCGTCGTAGAGGCCGACGCCGATCCAACCGGGGTCTTCAGTATCGCGGTCCCAATTTGGAAAACACGTATCGCCGCAATCGACCAGATGCATTGCGATGAACTTTTCCGCCCCGTTGTCGTTGGATTCGATCCAAAGCGGCAGAGATCGCCAGGTTTTGCCTGCAAAGCTGACGTCGTAGAGATAAACGAGCATGCCATAGCCGGCACCGTTGTCCCAACGATCAGCGCTCGAGATAAAGACTTCACCGATGCGCAGGTCGTTTGGACCAAAGCTGTCGACCTGCACCGTTGGGGAATTGGTGCTGGTCATCATCATCGCGTCTCGTGGCGCATCGGTGAAGTCAGGGTCGTAACCAACGCCAAGAAGATCGGCGAGTGCTGTAGCACGGGCAGCTGCGTTTGCGTCGTTGATCCATGCGGTTCCGCCGGTCCAACCCGCGACATTTGGGGGAAAGAACAGGGCCTGATCCATTTCGCCCAAGGTCCAGGTCACATCAGCGTAGCGGTTGAACGGCATACCAAGAGAGCGAACGGTACCGACAAACATCTCAACAGGGCTTTTGATCAAGCGGCCGCGGTTCTCGTCGGCCCAGAATGCATCGCTGAGGAACAATGCATTCAAGAGGGGTTTCATCTCATAGTTTTCGGCTTTCCACAGCACAGTCAGGCGCGCGATCTCGGCGGGGTCGGGTTGATCCGAGATGAAGGTCTGCCAAAGTTTTTCGATGATGTAGGGGCCAAAGTCAGGGTTGTTCAACGTGAGTTGAACCAACTCTGGGGCGTCAAAACGGCCCCGCTGACCAAAAATGGTTTTCTTGCCGAAATCATGTTCGGCTTCGATAAACTCATATCTTGGCGCACCCATTCCTTCGACGGAGTGTCCGGTTAGTGCGCGCGCGGCCTCTTTGATGTCATCCTCGGTGTAGCCACGTCCTTCGCCAAGGGTGAAGAGTTCAAAGAACTCTCTTGCGAGGTTTTCATTTGGCGCATCTTTGCTGTTTTCCGTGTTGGTGAGAAATGTCAGCATGGCTGGGTCTTTGAGGATCGCAGAAGCGAGGTCTGCAAAATTGCCAGCGGCATTGGCGCGCAACAGTTTGTTTTGATCCGCCATCCATGTCGGGTTTTCATGCGCGTCAAAGGATGTCGCGAAATGATCATGCCAGAACAGCGTCAGTTTTTCCGTAAGAGGGGAGGGCGTAGAGACCATTTCGGAGAGCCACCATTGCTGCAACTCTTCGATTTCTTGATAGCGGGTGGTGTAATAAAAATCGGTGACGGTTTGACCCATCGTCCAGATGAATTCGCCAGGGTATCCCCAATTATTTGTCCACGCAGGCATCGGGTTAACAGCCACGGGTGTGATACCTGACATAATTTCTGAGATGCCATCTTGATATGACTTACCAGTAAGCGATGCGATTTCTTGGGGTGCCGCGCCAAATCCTGTACGGGCCAAAAGGTGCCGCGCTTCTTGTGGCGTCATCGCATCGGGTCCTGCCTGCGCAAGCATTGTCGTGCTGAGCAATATAGCGAGGCTTGTTGGGATGGTTTTGAGGGTCATGTCGGTCCTTTCCGCGATGCGTGCCCAGCCTTGGGCGTGCATTTAAGTTGGGACCATAGTGTCAGAGATGACAGGTGCTGTGGGATACAACACCCGCACTGCAATCATACAAAATCGTAATGTTGGGATCAGATACCGCGTGGAAGAGTGATACGGAAACTGGCCCCATCTGTATCTGGTACGAGCTCGATCTTGGCGTCATGTAAATCCGAGATCGCTTTGACCAAACTAAGGCCTAGACCATTGCCGGGCGTCGAGCGGCTGGCATCGCCCCGATAGAAGCGTTCAAACACCTGTTCGGCATGATGCGGCGCGATGCCTGGACCGTCGTCGGACACCTCTAACGTTACCATCGATTTATCGGCCCGTAGTGACATTCGGATCGTTGCGCCGTCACGGGAATGTTCGATCCCGTTGTCCAATAGGTTTGAGATCATTTGCGCCAGCAACTCGTTATCGCCTTGGACCCGAATATCGCGGGCGATGTCGGTGATGAGTGTTTTGTCGCGATCCTCAAACACGGCCTCGTAACTGTCGCCAAGCGACTTTGCGAGATCGCTGAGGTCGACAGATCGAAAGGCTGCCTTTCGCTGGCCTGCCTCGACTTCGCCCAGTCGTAGGATTGCATCAAATACGCGAAGAAGTCCGCCAAGGTGTTCCTGAGCGGCATCAACATGGGTCTGAACGGCGTCTGGCTTGGCGACATCACGTTCAATCAGCTCTAATCGACCGCGGATATTGGCGAGTGGCGTTTTGAGGTCATGTGCGACGCCGACCGACACCGATTTGATGTTGCGATTGAGCAGTTCCACGCGGTCAAGCATCTGGTTGATGCCCATTGATAAACGGTCGAATTCATCGTTTCCGTTGGACAGCGGTGCACGTGTATCAACGGCACCGTCGCCGACAGCCATCGCGGTTTGTGAAATAGGCGCGATCCGGCGCAGGACTTTGCGGCTGAGAAAAAACCCTGTGACCAGAGATAGGGGTAGGCCGATGATAATAAGCGCCATCGTGCCAAGCACACGTAACCCTTCGATGTCCCATCGTTCCTGAGGGTGGAATCGAGCGACGCGCAGAAAATATCCACCCCTCAGGCTGGTTCCAAAGCTTTGCAGCCCATCATCGATGACATCGTGGTCGAGCACTTCGCTGGTCCACCCATCTGTGCCCCAAAGCCCGGGATAACCTGCCAAGGGTTCATAATTGGGATCGCGAAATGTGATGACATGTTCGGCGCGTTCCAGAATTGGAAAGACATCGTCTTGTGTCCAGATCGCGCGACCGTCAAATGCAATGGCATCGATAACCGCGTCTTCGCCTTGGTTATAATACAGATCCTCAAGATAGCTCACGACGTTGGTGATATCTTCGCGTTCGCCTTTCTCGATCGAGGAGAGTTGATAGGCTGAAACCCCCCAGAGCAACACCAACAGCACGAGTACAAAAATCGCTGACGACACCAACGTCAATTGAAAGACAGCGGAACGCAGGATGGTGCTAAGGCTGGGCGATGACATATCCGGATCCTCGGATGGTGGTGATCAATTCAGTGTCGAATGGTTTGTCGACTTTGCTGCGCAGTCGGCTCATATGAGTTTGAACAAGGCTGGTTTTGGGGTCAAATGAATATCCCCAGACCTTTTCAAGCAGCATCGTGCGGGTTACGACCTCGGCCTCGTGCTGCATCAAGAATTCAAGCAGGCGAAATTCAAGCGGGCTAAGGTCTAGTGTTTGCCCGCTGCGCGTCGCGACGCGGCTGGTGCGGTTCAGCGTAAGCGCTCCAAGCGTCAAAGTTTGCGCCTGATCAACGACAGGTGGTCGACGGTGCAGGGCATTCAGTCGCGCCAGCAATTCCGAAAAGGCAAAGGGTTTGACCAGATAATCGTCTGCGCCTGCTTCAAGACCCTCAACCCTGTCATCGATCCCGCCGCGGGCCGTTAACATCAAGACGGGTGTCGTGATTTTGGATCCGCGCATCAAGCGCAGTGCGTCAACACCGTCCATATCGGGAAGCATGCGATCCAGAATGATGACATCAAACGCGCCGCCCATTGCCTCAACCATGCCCTGTTTTGGGCTGTCGGTTTGGGTGACGGTGCAGCCGGCTTCGCGCAGGCCACGATCTACAAAGGCGGCGACGTCTTTGTCGTCTTCGATCATCAGAACATTCATCTGGGCGAACCTAGTGCGGTTGCCGCGTGCTGGCAAATCAAAGGATGTTAGAGTCCATGTATGCCTGCCGGAAAGTTGAACAGACGGAAGTGCGAGAAGGTCGCGGGTTTGGCCCGACCGGTCACGTCTTGGGCGGCCATGCCGATATAGGTGCCGGTAAAGTTCGAGTGTTCGCCGCGCACCCCTTCGTCAGAGAGGATTTGTGCATCGAGGGCTGGACCAACGCTGGTGAAATTCACGCCATCAGTCCCAAAACGGAATTGCAGAACACCTTGTGTGATGTTGAGGCCAAGCCAAACGGGGCCGTCGTCTGGGAGCGGGATCATGTCATCCAGTGGAAAGGTCAATTGCCCCTCAGGCCAGCTGTGACAGCTGAGAATATTGAGCGATCTTTGACCGTCTTGGCTGCGTGTCACACAGAGATAGTGGAACTGCGTTCGGTTATAGTAGGCGGTGAGGCCCGCCATTTGCTGAAAGTCGTCGGGGTCAAATGAGACGCAGGTTTCGGCATCGCAGTCCCATTCGGTTTGGCGGCGTGCGACCAGCGATTGTTCGAACCATGATCCGATGCTTTCACGCCCGGTGAGCTCAAGCCCTTTGGGTGTCAGGTTGAACAAGCGCTTGGGGTTTGGGCTACGCGGCCACATGAATGTGTTGGGTAGTGCGTTAAGCGCCGTAAAATCATGGGTGTCTGATTCCGGCTCAAATCGATGAGGTGGAAGATCTGGCGTGACCTCAATCGCAGGTGGCACCATGCCGTCCTGTGCGAGATAGAGCCAATCATCGTCCCCCCATTTGCATCGCGCGATGCCGGTCTCGCGACCCATGGGTGATTTATTCGCGCAGGGCAGGGGTCGGGTGCACAGGAACGTATGATAGGGCGTCCCATCTTGGGTTTCGACGTATTGACCATGGCCGGTGCGCTGAAGTGCGCTGCTTGGTTCATCACGGACGGTCAATAGATGCAGGTTTGGATGCAGCTCATAGGGTCCATCGATGGTTTTAGAACGGGCATATGTGACCGCGTGTTCGTAACCTGTGCCGCCTTCAGCCGTGATCAAATAGTAATAGCCATTGCGCTTAAACAGATGCGGGGCCTCGACAAGGCCAAGGTCGCTGCCGGGGAAAATGTTTTTGATCTCGCCAACCAGCTTTTGCTGTTTTGGATCGTATTCCTGCAGCAGGATTCCGGCAAAAAGCTTCTTGGCGGGTGCCTCTGGGTCGCCCTGAGTGGCAAGATGATTCCAGACCATGTTCACGAACCATTTGCGGCCATCGTCATCATGAAACAGTGACGGATCGAACCCAGAGGAGTTCATGTAGATTGGATCGCTCCAAGGGCCATCAATGCTGTCGGCGGTCACGAGGTAATTATGCGCGTCTTTGAAGCTGCCATCGAGGCGTTTCACGTCTGTATAGATTAGCCAAAATTTGCCCTCTGAATAGCTGATGGACGGGGCCCAAACACCACAGGAATCTGGATTGCCGCGCATGTCCAATTGTTCGGGGCGGTTCAATGCCTGTCCGACGGTGCGCCAATTTACCAAATCACGCGAATGGCTGATTTGGACGCCGGGATACCATTCGAAGGTTGAGGTTGCGATGTAGTAATCGTTGTCTGCGCGACAGATTGACGGATCGGGGTGAAAACCACGTAGGATCGGGTTCTGGATATGCGTCATCTTATGTCCTTACGTCATCCCGAATAGCATCCAAAGCGCCATCCCAATCATCATCAAGTTCTCGGTCAAACTGACGAACCCAAGAGGCACGCGTGCATCACCAACGCAGGCACATTTCAGTTCGCGTTTGTCGATATACACAGCCTTGATCACGCTAATCGCGCCAATACTGGCAGCGACCAAGGCAATCGGTGCGGCAAACCATGTCAGGATACCCATCAACATTAGGATTCCGGCACCCGTTTCGATGAACGGATAGACATAGCCATACCGGAGCCAGCGCTGCGCAAGCAGATCGTAGTTTAAGAACATCGTTGCGAATTTCTCGATGTCTTGCAGTTTTTGTAGACCCAAAAGGACCATCGAAATCGCGATGAACCACCCAATTGTTTGACCCACAAACACTGTATCACGCGCCACCCAAGTGACGGCGATTGCCAAAAGTGCCGCCACAGAGAACAGCGCAATAATGGGTTGGTAGCTAGGATCATCTGCGCCCTTTTGGACATTGCCAAAATGTTCTGACAGATCACTAAACCCGCCAATTCGAACGCCGTCGATAAAGATCTGCGGAGTTGTCTTAACGTTGTATTCGGCTTTGAATGCGTCGACCTCTTCGCGTGTTTTTAGGTGATGATCCTCGACAGTAAAGCCTTTGCGTTCGAGCATGTCTTTTGCTTTGACGCCGAAAGGACAAACATGGTCGGGCATCACCATCCGGTGAAGCGTTGCGCTCGGCTTTTTCATCGACATGTCCATTGCTGTTTCTACGTATTTTATGCGGTGCTGAACTGGGTAGCAAGGCCGTGATACTATGTGTCGCGTGTCGCAAAGTACGTCAATTAAGACGGAGTTTCTTGCATTAGATTTGGGAATCATCTGTAGTGTTTGCGTGTGGTCTCAAGAATGAAAGTAATCGCTCATGCGCCCGACGCCCCGTATTGATAACCTGCAGTATGCCAACTGGTCTGAAAAGATTTTTCGCCAAATGCGTGAAGGTGCCGTTGATGCGGTGCATGTTACAATTTCCTATCACGAGAACTTCCGCGAAACGGTATTGAATTTTGAACGCTGGAACCGTTGGTTTGAGCAATATCCTGATCTGATTATGAAGGGGCTGACCGCCGCTGATGTAGACGCCGCCCAAGACAGTGGCCGCACAGCGATCTTTTTCGGATTTCAGAACCCAAGTCCGATTGAGGATGACATCGGTTTGGTTGAGATCGTGCACACGTTGGGTGCGCGATTTATGCAGTTGACATATAACAACCAGTCGCTGCTCGCGACGGGGTGTTACGAGACCGAAGACCCCGGCATTACCCGGATGGGTAAGCAGGTCATAAAAGAGATGAACCGCGTTGGGTTGGTGGTGGATATGAGCCACTCTGCTGATCGCTCGACCATCGAAGCGGCTGATATATCGGAACGTCCCATCGCGATCACGCACGCCAATCCTTATGATTGGTCGCCGGCGCTTCGGAACAAGAAGGATGAGGTCATCCGGGCCGTGACTGAAAATGGTGGGATGATCGGGTTCTCGCTTTACCCGCATCACCTAAAGGATAAGACAGATTGCACGCTTGAGAGCTTTTGCGAGATGATTGCCCGGGCCGCAGAAAAATACGGGTCTGACAAGCTGGGTCTGGGTAGTGACCTTTGCCAAGATCAGCCTGATAGCATCGTTGAATGGATGCGTGTTGGTCGTTGGAGCAAAGAGATCGATTACGGCGAAGGGTCGGCCGCCGCGCCCGGTTTTCCGCCAATGCCATCATGGTTTCAGGACAACCGCGATTTCGGGAATATCGACGCTGGTCTACGGGCTGTTGGATTTTCTGAAGCAGAAACAGCTGGAATTATGGGCGGCAACTGGCATCGGTTTTATAGCGACAACTTTGGGCCGGCATAAGGCTCGGGCTTCATTGGGAGGATAGCGCGTGGAGGTAGAGACAGTCATTCCGGACACGGTGCCATTGCGGGACCCATCTGATGTAATGCGGCTTGCCCGTTTGGGATCGATGCACCAAAGTCGGTTGTCATTTATGCGTACGTTGTTGCGGAAAGTGACGCGTGAAGGATGGGAATTTTCCAAACCTGTGTTCTCGTTCGATGAACGCGGTGTCGGGCGTGCGGTCTATACCGCTGCGGGTCCTGATCGTACCTATAGCCTTGTTTGTTTTGGGCATGATCTGCCGAGCGATCAACGATCAGATCGTGTAATCGCCCATGCTTGGGATTCAACCTTTACATTGACCAAGGGCATCCCGAGCGAGGCAGAGATCGATCACCTGGCCGCGAATGTCCCCTATCAAGAGGCCGGGCGCGTCACTGATAACGAAGTGTCTTTGTCACGGGCCAATCGGTCGGTGCGATTGTTTGATCACGTCTTGAACCGTTTGGCAGCGGGCCAACAACCTGACGTCGAAGAGATCGATGCGGTTGGCTATTTGATGCGCACCACGGCGGTTTATGGATCGGGTAAGTTTGGGGCGGCAGATCACCCGGCCTACGGCGCGCCGTTTCAAACCGAGATGCTGACGGTGTTTTTAATCCGTGCCTTTACGCTTGATCTGGTTGAGCACATGGCAAAGCTGCGTGCGCCGGGTCATGCCGTGAAACTGGATCCCACGATCCGTCGTCAGTTTGGGGTTGGCAATTCGACGGGTCTTGGGATGGCGCCGTTTTTGATCAATCACCCAGTGTTGTTGAACAATTGGATCATTGCGCGTGAAACCGGTTTGGCGCGTGTGCGGGCTGTGGCGCGTGCGAGCGAAGAGGAACAAGCCTGCTTTGTCGATCTATTGGAGCGTGCCAAATATAACGTCGTTTTGTGGCGTTCGACACATCCTATTCAGGTCGAAAAACTTGCCGCTCTTACCGCTGACCTAGACGCTGTATCAAAGCACGTTCAGACGGGCGCGCTGACGCAATCGCAGCCTTGGGATGCCTTGATGACTTGGGCCGAGGACAACCTGTCTTTGGAAGGTCAGGAACACGTGATTTCCTTGATGATGGAACCATACGGCGATCTCGTTGATGGATTGACGGATTGTATGGGTGCGGATGAAACCGTTGATTTCCCAATCCGAGGTGGGCAACCAATAGCTGAATTCAAGTCCCAGATGGCGGCAGCCTATGGATGGGCGTTGGATCTCGATTGGGAAGATCCGGCGCAATTGGCGCGTTGCTGGTACGTGTCTGAGGAAAAGTTAGAGCCGCGTTTGGGCGAGCTGGCCGAGGAGCCTCTGGAACCTTATGAACAACCGTTGTCGCCTGCGCGTGACATTGCACGGATGGCGCAGGATTTAGCGGGGTGGGACGAAGCGACCACTTTGGCTGCTTTCTTGTTGCAGCATCCCGAGCATCGTCATGTTGCCCGTCGGATCCAAACCGTGGCACGGCGTCCCTATGCCGAGATTAACGACAATACGATCGCGTCAGATATGCTGCCGATTGATTTGTTGCGGTGCAAACTGTCGTTCTTTGGCGCGACACATTTTGATCCGCGTTCGGATCGGTGGGTGCGGATCACAATGTTCCGCAACGCGCCGTTTCCGCATGAACTGACATCTGACACACCTGATGATTGGGCCTATCCGTGTATTCCCTAAACGAGATCGACAGCGCGACGAAACGTGCGATGCGTGGCATCGGTGTGCCTTGGGGTATTGCCGAAGAGGCGGGTAAGTCTGTTCGTTGGCTTGAGGGCCGTGGGTTCCCCGGTGTTGTGCAGATGGTGGCCCATTTGTCGGTGATCGATGGTAAGGACTATCACGGCTTCTGTCCGCAATCTGTCGAGGCCCCTTTGATGGCCCGTGTTGATGCGTTGTGTGCGATTGCCGCGGGTATTGCGATGGCGGATACTGCCGAGGAATGGGTGCAAACGGGTGCATTGGACATTGGTCCTGTTTTGCATCCTCTGCTGTTGCTGCCATTCGTTGCGAGTGCGGCCAAATTGACCGCGACGCCAATCCGTATGTCATGGGAAGAGGCGCGGTTTGACATAATGCCTGATGGTTGCGTTATCGCGACCAAGGGTCCGTTTTCGGACCGCGTTGAGTGGGCGCGGGTTGAACCCTGCGCCGCGCAAGACGTTGCGCAAACTGTCAGCCGACCGCTGCAAGTGGATGCGGATTGTTGGGCAAAGTTGGACGCTTTTGGGCACCGTATCTTTGCGCCGAATACCGAACATTCAAGGACCGCCGGGGCAGGCGGCGCTGATGATTGATCTAACCTGACCAGAGGTCGGTGTTTGAGTGGAACTGTGACCATGCAAACCAGAAAGCTTCGTGGCTGGGCAGATCCTGTTGATCTAGCCCGATTGTGCGCAAACCTCCGGCGCTTAGCACCAGTTCGACATCTTTGAACGCCACGCCTTGGCCGGACCTTAGCGCCGCGATTGCGGTCGTTCTTGGAAATGCGATTGGCGTGCCATCGGCAGCGATCACGCCGATGATATCCTCGTGGACGGGTAAGCGCGGATCAACATCGCCGATCGGAAAAATCGGACCGCGTGCATCGCGTGTTTCGCGCAAATTGTAATCCCGCCCAAGGGCCAGCGCCTCGACCAAGACGGTTGTGTCAGGGTAGGTGGCGCGCCAAGTGCCCCAATCGGATGTGATCACCGTCACGGGATCTAGTTTCAGATCGATCTGCGCCAGAGGTCCAGTCACGGCTTTACCAAGGAACGTGTCAAACAGGGACAGTGTTTCGATGTCATACATCACTTTGTTGGAGCGGATCAAAAGACCTGATGTGCGCAGGACAGGTCGTTTTACGCCCGCAGGCATGCGATCGGTGAAATAGGCCTGCGCAGCGCCACATAGGGAACAATAGGGCAGGCCTATTTCGCGCCCGCCAAGCGTGTCGTTGACCATCTCGCGTACCTCCATGATCTGACGCGGATAGGCGCGGGCTTGGCCGTTGATGACGACGCCAAAGACGATGTTTTCATCCTTTAGCCATGTCGCGGCGTCGGCTGTCGAAACCTCTGGATTGTCGATGGCAGGGATGCAATTGCAGATCTCATCGGTTTGGTCATAGGGCCGCGCGTCAATATCGACGCCGCCCCAGTCCACAAGGTGCCAGTCGATGTCGCCTTTGACGAATAGATCGTCCCACCCATCGTTATAGCGCGTGTAGATGCGACGTTTGTCGTCGAGATAGCTCGGGTACGTTGGTATATCCCACGCGATCAGCGTGTCGAGCGCGGCGTTGCGCGGGCGGCCAGAATCGAATGTTTTCGTAAGGATCGCCTCAGAGACTTTGGTGAGTTCCTTGTAAAATTCTTGCCGCCATGAGAACCGCTGCATATCCGCGATAATCCAACCGATGCGGGGGTCTGCCTGATCCGCAAGACGCGTAAATGCGGCGGTGTCATCGGCTAACCAATCGGATTGGGCTGTGGCAATGGCCAGGATGTCATCTAAGGCAGTGTTTGCGGTTTCTGACAATGGGCCGACAGGCGTTGCAGGCGGGGTGCCATATTCGTCTAGGACATATTCGGGCAAGGGGTTTCGCCCCTGTGCGACTGCTGTCGACGTAAAGGCAATCAGGATCAGAAGCTGCGTAAGAAGCGTTCGAAGCATAAAGCGAATTTCTATGTGTTGGCCTGGCTTACGCTAAACTGAATTTGCACCGAACGGTGTCACGTTGTTGTCAGTGCTTTTCACGGACCAACGAAAAAGGGCGCTCTGTTGGAGCGCCCTTTGAAGTGATTAGAAGTGCACCGACAGTGCGTCGATTGGCTTTTTCTTGGGCGGTGCGAATTTGGTCAGGTCGATGCCCTCAACCGCGACCTTGTATTCTTCGAGCGTTGGCGTGCGGCCCAGGATCGCAGACAAGACGACAACGGGTGTCGAGGCCAAGAGGGATTCACCCTTTTTCTCGGCCGTGTCACCAACAACGCGGCCTTGGAACAGGCGGGTTGAGGTCGCAAGAACTGTGTCGCCTTTTTCAGCCTTTTCTTGGTTCCCCATACACAGGTTACAGCCCGGACGTTCGAGGTAGAGAATGTTCTCATACTCGGTGCGCGCGGTTTGCTTTGGTGCAGAGTCGTCAAATTCAAAGCCACTGTACTTTTGCAAGACTTCCCAATCGCCTTCTTCCTTCAACTCATCGATGATGTTGTAGGTTGGGGCGGTCACGACCAATGGTGCCTTGAACTCAACCTTACCTTTGGCGGCTTCTAGGTTGCGCAACATTTGAGCGACGATCTTGATGTCACCCTTGTGCACCATGCAGGATCCGACAAATCCAAGATCGATGTGCTTTTCCGCGCGATAGTATGAGATTGGGCGGATGGTGTCGTGGGTATACCGCTTAGACACGTCCGCGTTGTTCACATCTGGGTCCGCGATCATGGGTTCGATGATTTCGTCTAGATCAACAACAACCTCAGCAAAATATTTCGCGTTCGCGTCAGGTGTCAGTGCTGGTTTGTCGCCGGATTTGATTTCTGCGATCCGCTTATCAGCTTTGTCGATCAAGCTTTGCAGTGTGCCGTTCTCGTGCTCCATCCCCTTGTCTTTCATCACTTGGATGCGGGATTTCGCCAGTTCCAGAGAGCCAATCAGCGTGTCATCATCGGAGATACAAACAGAGGCTTTCGCCTTCATCTCAGCGGTCCAATCGGTGAAGGTAAATGCTTGGTCAGCAAGCAATGTGCCGATGTGAACTTCGATCACGCGACCTTGGAACACGTTGTCGCCGTGCTGCGCCAACATTTGCAATTGGGTCGCGTGGACAACGTCACGGAAATCCATGTGATCGGCCATTTTGCCCTTGAACGTGACCTTTACTGATTCAGGAATTGGCATCGAGACTTCGCCAGTCGCGAGCGCCAAAGCAACGGTGCCGGAATCGGCGCCAAAGGCCACGCCTTTTGACATACGTGTGTGGCTGTCGCCGCCGACGGTCACGTCCCAATCATCCACTGTGATGTCATTCAACACCTTATGGATCACGTCGGTCATCGCGTGGTATTTGCCCTTGGGATCACGACCTGTGACCAGACCAAAGTCGTTCATGAATTTCATCAGGCGCGGTGTATTTTCCTGCGCTTTGATGTCCCAGACGGATGCTGTGTGACAGCCAGACTGATACGCACCATCGACGATTGGAGAAACGGTCGTTGCCGCCATCGCCTCTAGCTCTTGCATAGTCATCAAGCCGGTTGTGTCCTGCGACCCAACGATGTTCACTTCGACACGTACGTCGGAACCGGCGTGCAATGTTTTGCCAGGTGTTGTGCCCACTGCGTTCTTGTTGAAGATCTTTTCAACGGCAGTCAGACCTTGGCCTTCGTGGCTCACTTCTTTGGATGGGGCGAAGGCTGATTTCAATTCAATGCCCAAAGCTTCACATGCGAATGTCTGGAGCTTTTTGCCGAAGACGATCGCGTATGAACTGCCTGCTTTCATGAACTCCATTTTCTGAGGAGTGAAGGACGAGGACATATCAACTAACTCTTCTGAGCCATCCTCGCTGTAGAGCTTTTTGGTTTTGGTGTTGATGGTCAGAACAGTACCCGTATCAACCGAGTATTTCTGTTCGAGGATCGCGTCACCGTCGTTGTTCAGGATCGGGTTGCCATCTTCATCCAGCTTTTTGACCCAGTTTTTCAAATCGACGCCGATACCACCTGTCACACCGACTGTTGTCAGGAAGATTGGTGAGATGCCGTTGGTTCCCGCGACCACAGGTGCAAAATTCACGAATGGCACATAAGGTGAGGACGGTTTGCCAGTCCAAAGCGCAACGTTGTTCACGCCGGACATGCGGGATGATCCGACGCCCATGGTGCCTTTTTCGGCGACTAGCATGACCCGTTTGTCCGGGTGCTGAAGCTTCAATTCATTGATATGTGCCTGGGCCTTGGCGTCAATCATACACTGTCCGTGTAATTCACGGTCGGCACGTGAGTGTGCCTGATTACCCGGTGACAAAAGGTCGGTGGAAATGTCGCCTTCGGCCGCGATGTAAGAAACAACTTTTACTTCTTCTTCCACGTCTGGAAGCTTGGTGAAGAATTCAGCGTCTGAATAGCTGACCAAGATATCTTTCGCAGTTGCGTTGCCGGCATCGAGCGCGGCTTTGAGGCGCGCCATGTCAGCGTCGTACAAGAACACTTGGGTTTTCAAAACTTCACCCGCGTCTTTTGCGATTGCGGTGTCGTCACCGAGTGCCAAGTCCAACAGAACATCGACGGATGGGCCGCCCTTCATATGGGACAAGAGCTCAAACGCGAAAGTCGGCGTGATCTCTTCGACGACTTCATTTCCAAGAATAATTTCTTTTAGGAATGCGGCTTTGACGCCTGCAGCATGTGTCGTGCCAGGAAGTGTGTTGTAGATGAAGAACTTGAGCGCATCGTCGCGATGTTCATTCCCAGCATCCTTGATGATCGTGATCAGATCACTAGCCAATCCTGCGTCATCGATGGGTTTCGGGCTTAATCCGTCTGCTTTACGGGCTTCAATCTCGGATAGGTACGCGGTGTACAGGTTCATAGCTGCCTCAAATCTTCAGTTGCGTATGTTTTGGTCACGAAAAAGTAGGGAGACGACTCAACGGACCAGTATTGTATGCAGCGGTATACCGAAATGAAAACCAGTGCAAGACCTTTACAAAAAAGGGTGATTGCCCACTTGAGCAACCAGTTGATCGCTGATCGGGCCCTACTAGACCGACTTAGGGGCTTGGGTACTCGATCGTGCAATCAATGTCACTGGGATCTGCTGGACTTCGCTTGTCAAATCACCAGTGTGGTTAGACTGACGGTCAAGCAACATCCGCGCTGCTGCGCGCCCTAGTGCCACGCGATCCTGCCGGATCGTTGTTAGCGTGGGTACGAAGTGTTCACTATATTCGAGATCGTCGAAACCGATAATCGAAATGTCTTTTGGAACCGAAACACCGGCCCGTTCGAGACCTGAGATCAATCCATATGCAATAACATCTGAGGCACAGAAGATCGCAGAGGGTCGGCTTTCCATCGCAAGAATTTCTTCTGCAGCTCTTGTGCCAGCTTCGAGCGAGAAATCACCCTGAATGTGGTGTGGCTTGATGCCGTAATCCGCACAGGCAACTTCATATGCTTTGCTGCGGGCATAGGTCAAAACGTTGCCTGCCGGGCCCGTCACATGGATGATTTTCCGGTGACCTAGATTGTAAAGATGTTCCACCGCTTGATGGGCACCATCGCCGTTTGCGCTTCGAACAGATGGAAAGTGGTCTAGGCTCGGCCATTCGCAAGCAAAGACGACGTGAGAACCCCGAGACGATTCTTGGAGACGTTCCATCGCGTCTGGGCTGAGCCCACCATCGAGAACGATCATACCGTCCGCGCGCTGATCCTTAAAATAGGAAACGGGGTCATCACCAGAGTTCAGAATTTGGCCAGTTTCCGCAACAACTAAGGTCTGGCCAGCGGGTGTTAGGACGTCGGTAATCCCTTGAAGGACCAGGCTGAAGAACGGGTTCCCAAGCGAAGGTAGCAAGGCGAGTACTGTATTTGATCGCTGCGTTCTTAGGCTGCGGGCCGCACGATTTACGCGGTACCCAGTTGCCTCTACCGCGGCCAGAACGGCGTCGCGTTTTTTCTTTGAAACAGAATTTGGCGCGCTAAGTGTGCGCGAAACGGTTGCTGTCGACACTTTTGCATGTCGCGCAACGTCTTGGACTGTAATGGCTTTTGGTGCTGTTCTAATAGTCATCTTGAAATCGATTACAAATTTTCTTGACAGAATCAAGGTAAAGAAACCATAGTATGTTTGTAATCGATTACAAAGCTCTATCAAAATTAGGCTTTCGATTTAACAACTAGGCCAATTCTGGCTGGGATCTGGGAGGATTTTAAATGAAGAAGACCCTTGCTGCGCTATGCGCAACAACAATGCTAACTTTGCCTTCGGCATCGATGGCAGTTGAACTAGAAGTCACACACTGGTGGACATCCGGCGGCGAAGCTGCTGCTGTTTCAGAATTTGCGAAAGCCTTTGACGCGACCGAGCACACATGGCTCGACGGCGCGATTGCTGGTTCTGGTGGTACAGCGCGTCCAATTATTATTTCACGCATCTTGGGCGGTGACCCAATGCACGCAACTCAGTTGAACCACGGTCGTCAGGCTG
>JBELEI010000011.1:0-87496 GCA_042093895.1 Cognatiyoonia sp.
TCCACGTCCATACAGACACCAGCACCTGAAGCTGGCGCGTCTACCAATTCCGCCATCTGGGCACGGGTTTGGTTAGCGCGGAGTATGCTGCGTTTTCTGGTCTGTCAACGAGATTCGCGTGAATTCAATCGCACCGTTTCATCTTGTTTGGCGGCGCGTCGCACGATAAGTCACGGGTGATATTTACCTCGGAGGGGTGTTCATGTCTAATATGGTCACAATATTTGGCGGTTCTGGCTTTGTCGGACGCTACATCGCTCGTCAAATGGCCCAGCAGGGCTGGCGTGTGCGCGTCGCAGTGCGCAACCCTGAAGAAGCCAACTTTGTACGTCCTTATGGAGCGGTTGGGCAAGTCGAGCCAGTTTTTTGCAACATCCGCGATGATGCCAGTGTCGTAGCTGTTGTTGCGGGATCGGATGCCGTCGTGAATTGTGTAGGCGTATTGGATGAGGCAGGTAAGAACACGTTTGAAGCAGTTCAAGCCGAAGCGCCGGGTCGGATCGCACGCCTTGCGGCAGAACAAGGCGTCGCGCGGATGGTTCATATTTCAGCCATAGGCGCTGATATGGATGCGGAGAGCGAATACAGCCGAACAAAAGCAGAGGGCGAAGCTGCGGTTTTGACCCACATGCCGGATGCGGTAATCCTGCGTCCTTCGATCATATTTGGAGCTGAGGACCAGTTCTTTAATCGCTTTGCTGGCATGTCGCGCATGGGTCCGATCCTGCCAGTTGTTGGTGCAGAGACCAAGTTTCAGCCAGTCTACGTCGATAACGTAGCCACTGCTGCTGTTATGGGTGTTCTCGGGACCGCGCCGGCTGGCGTCTACGAATTGGGTGGCCCTGATGTATCGACGTTCCGCGGTTTGATGGAGAGTATGCTCGAGATTGTGCGTAGGCGCCGTCTCATTGTGAACATCCCGACAGCAATCGCAAAATTGATGGCGTTCGGGTTTCGTGTTGCGAATGTGATGTCCTTGGGGCTTTTGCCGCGTGCGATTACAGCCGATCAGATCAAAAATCTAGCGGTCGACAATGTCGTGTCTGAGGACGCTAAGTCGTTCGACGACCTCGGGATTCAGCCGATGCCGATGTCTGCGATCCTGCCTGACTATCTGTGGCGGTTCCGGCCGTCGGGTCAGTATGATGCGATTAAAGAGTCGGCTAAGAATCTTAAGGAATCCTAATGGACGGGAATACGACGCTCGTTGCGGCCCTTCTCGGTATTTTGGAGGGCGCGACAGAGTTCATTCCCGTTTCTTCTACCGCGCATATCTTGCTGGCAGGAGAGGTTTTGGGTTTTGAAAGCAAAGCTAAGACCTTTGAAATTGTTATCCAACTAGGTGCGGTTTTGGCGATTTTGTCTGTTTATGCAGCGCGCCTCATCGGTGTGGCACGTCAGGTGCCACATAGCGCAGACGCACGCCGGTTCTTTTTGAGCATCATTCTGGCCTGTATTCCTGCAGGGATCTTGGGTGTCGCGTTTAACGACTTTATTAAGGAAACGCTGTTCAACAGTCTGACGGCAATTGCTGTCGTCCTGATCGTTGGTGGCATCATTTTGCTGTTTGTTGATCGGCTAACGCTGACGGTAACGCATGAAGATGCGATGAAAGTCCCGCTGGGAACTGCGTTTACGATCGGCCTGTTTCAATGTCTTGCGTTGATGCCGGGAACCTCGCGCAGTGGGGCGACAATTGTTGGTGGTATGCTGATGGGTGTCAGCAAACGCGCTGCGGCTGAGTTCTCGTTTTTCCTGACAATGCCGGTGATGTTTGGCGCGACTTTCGTCGATCTTCTAAAGAATTGGGATCTGCTCGATACCTCAGCGATTTGGTTGATTGCAGTTGGTTTTGCGACTGCGTTTATCACTGCTGTGATCGTTGTCAGGGCTGTATTGGGGTATATTTCACAGAATGGGTACGCCTTGTTCGGATGGTGGCGAATCGTTGTTGGCGTTGCTGCACTGGGGTATTTGCACATATAGGTCACTAATGTTTACTAAATTCGACTGCCCTTCACTGATCTGAATGAGAAAAATCACAAAATACCATGATATAGGTCAACATTACTGACTTTTCATTTGATCCCGAGCTGATTAAACAGCAGCTTCCACCGAAAATGCGGAGTTGCGTTATGGCAGGCCAAAAGATGTTGAAATTCACCACGGTTGATCGGGATATGCCCGAGAAACGTGTGCCAAACTTACGCAAGCAAGACTTCGATGAGATTTACGCTGAGTACGCCCGCGAGAAGGCAGAAGAGCAAGCAAGTCGGTGTTCGCAATGTGGTGTGCCGTATTGCCAGTCGCACTGCCCGTTGCACAACAACATCCCCGATTGGTTGCGCCTGACCGCGGAAGGACGTCTGCAAGAAGCGTACGAGATTTCACAGGCCACAAATACGTTCCCAGAGATTTGCGGGCGCATCTGCCCACAGGATCGTCTGTGTGAGGGCAACTGTGTGATTGAACAGTCCGGTCATGGCACCGTCACGATTGGTTCGGTCGAGAAATACATTACAGACACAGCGTTCGAAGAGGGCTGGGTCAAGCCAATCCGCCCACACACAGAGCGTACTGAAAGTGTCGGGATCATCGGCGCTGGTCCGGGCGGCTTGGCTGCGGCTGATCGTCTGCGCCGCGAGGGTGTTCAGGTCACGGTCTATGATCGCTATGACCGGGGCGGTGGTTTGCTTACCTACGGGATACCCGGCTTTAAGCTTGAGAAAGACACCGTCATGCAACGCATGCAGCAGTTGGAAGACGGCGGCGTTCAGTTCGTGATGAACTGCAATGTTGGCGAGGACCTTTCATTTGATGCAATCCGTGGAAAACATGACGCAATTCTGATTGCAACCGGTGTCTACAAATCACGTGATCTGCCCGATGCGGGTGCTGATGGGATCGTACGTGCGATCGATTATTTGACGGCGAGCAACCGCAAAAGTTTTGGCGATGACGTGGCCGAATTCGACAGTGGTGAGTTGAATGCGGAGGGCAAGCGCGTTGTGGTCATCGGCGGTGGTGACACCGCGATGGATTGCGTGCGGACCGCTATTCGTCAAGGCGCTGAAAGCGTCAAATGCCTATATCGCCGCGACAAAGCCAACATGCCAGGATCACAGCGCGAAGTCGCCAATGCCGAAGAAGAAGGAGTCGATTTCGTTTGGCTGTCCGCCCCAGCTGGCTTTGAAGGCGACGCAGTGACCGGCGTGCATGTGAACAAGATGCGCCTTGGACAACCTGATGCGACAGGCCGTCAATTTCCAGAAGTGATCCCCGGTGCTGACTATGTCGAAGGCGCTGATTTGGTGATCAAGGCGCTGGGTTTTGAACCCGAAGATTTGCCGGCGCTATGGGGTGTCGAAGGGTTGGAAGTGACCCGTTGGGGCACCGTCAAGGCAGAGTTTACATCCGGCCAAACGAGCCTCGAAGGTGTGTTCGCAGCTGGTGACATTGTCCGTGGTGCTTCGCTCGTTGTTTGGGCAATCAAAGATGGTCGGGACAGTGCGGACGCAATTTTGGAGTATCTTACTAGCGCAAATGCGGTGGCTGCAGAATGAAACAGAACCCGTACATACAGCGTACATACAGCGTGCGTACAACTAACGGAGTTACGGCAACCGTGCTGACCCTTAGTCTTGCCATTGGGTTAACGACGAATTCGGCGATGGCGCAAACAGTCGAGACATTCTCGCTCCCATCTGGGTGCGAGGCGTGGGTCACTGTTCAAAGCAAAGATTGTACAGTTGAGCATAACTTCATCTGTGAGGGCGATGCGGAAGGGCTGAAGCAACGCGTGGCTTTGGACCAAGATGGCATGAATTATCTTGGTGCAACGGACGCTGAATCCCAATGGGTTCGAAGTTTTCACCCGCGCTCGGGTCATTCCGAACGGCTAGAGGGTGATCCGCGCGATCCCGCGTCGATTTCTGAGTTAATTGAGACTGGCATCGACACGTACGATTTTCGCACTTTGTCCGATGAGATTGGCGAGACGCGTTTTGTTGGGCAGGACAGCCTGACCGGGCGTACCGTGACAATTGACGGCGTTGCGTTGGAAGAAACACAGTATGACATCACGGCTTATGATGCGAATGGCACAGAGCTTTGGTCGTCCAGCGGCAATGAATATATCAGCCTCGAATGGCGGATGTTCTTGGCGGGACCGGGCACCGTAACGCTGCCTGATGATAGCTATGAAGAAGATGACAGCCCGGTGGAATTCATTTTCCCCGGCGAGCCCGGCTTTTTGTCGGCAAACCCAAAACACGGCTGTGGCGTAGTGATGTCTAGCAGTCCAGTGACTACTTTGAAGGAGTTTTTGAATGTCGACCTTTGATGATGCTTGGGTAGCTACTGAAACTGCGAAACGCGAATGGATGGATAAGCACAGCCTGTATCGGGATGAAGAGGAGCATTCTTCATGCGGTGTTGGTTTGGTTGTTTCGATCGATGGTACGCCGTCTCGCGGTGTTGTCGAAAATGGCATCGACGCGCTCAAGGCGATCTGGCACCGCGGCGCTGTTGATGCCGATGGCAAGACTGGCGACGGAGCGGGTATTCACGTTCAAATTCCAGTGCCGTTTTTCTACGATCAAGTGCGTCGCACTGGACATGAACCCGACGACAATAAGCTAATCGCTGTTGGTCAGATTTTCCTGCCGCGCACGGACTTTGCAGCGCAGGAACACAGCCGAACAATCATCGAAACTGAAGTTCTTCGCATGGGTCACTACATCTATGGCTGGCGGCACGTTCCGGTGGATATTGACTGCTTGGGTGAAAAAGCCAACGCGACGCGTCCAGAAATCGAACAAATTCTGATCCGTAACGAGAAAGGCATCAGCGAAGAGGAATTCGAGCGCGAGCTGTACATCATTCGCCGCCGTATCGAAAAAGCGGCCGGACCAGACCTATACATTTGTTCGATGTCCTGTCGTTCGATCATCTACAAAGGTATGATGTTGGCCGAGCAAGTCGCGATTTTCTACCCGGACCTGATGGATGAGCGGTTCGAGAGCGCGTTTGCGATTTATCACCAGCGCTACTCTACCAACACCTTCCCTCAGTGGTCACTGGCGCAACCTTTCCGCATGTTGGCCCACAACGGCGAAATCAATACGCTAAAGGGCAACATGAACTGGATGCGCAGCCATGAGATCCGCATGGCCTCGGGTGCATTTGGGGATGCGGCCGAAGATATTAAGCCGATCATTCCGTCAGGCGCCTCAGATTCATCTGCATTAGACTCTGTTTTCGAAGTGTTGGTCCGCGCTGGGCGAAACGCGCCGATGGCGAAGACCATGATGGTGCCAGAGGCTTGGTCCAAGCAAGGAACCGATATGCCGCAGGCGTGGCAGGACATGTATGGCTATTGCAACGCCGTGATCGAACCGTGGGATGGGCCAGCCGCATTGGCGATGACTGATGGTCGTTGGGTCTGTGGCGGTCTGGACCGGAATGGCTTGCGCCCATTGCGTTATGTGGTGACCGGTGATGGTCTGCTGATTGCGGGTTCTGAGGTCGGTATGGTGCCTATTGACGAGGCGACAGTCGTTGAAAAGGGCGCGCTGGGTCCGGGTCAATTGATTGCGGTCGACATGCAAGAAGGTAAGCTGTTCCGCGATGAAGAGATCAAGGACACACTCGCCGCATCTCAACCGTTTGGCGAATGGGTCGGGAAAGTCACTGATCTGAACGCTTTGCTTCAGGACACACCAGAGACGGCGCTGTTTGAAGGGGAAGCGTTGCGTACCCGTCAAGCAGCGGCTGGCTATTCAATCGAAGAGTTGGAGCAAGTTCTTGCCCCGATGGCTGAAGACGGCAAAGAAATGATTGCCTCGATGGGGGATGACACGCCGTCAGCGGTTCTGTCGAATACATACCGCCCGCTTAGCCACTTCTTTCGTCAGAACTTTTCTCAGGTAACAAACCCGCCGATTGACAGCTTGCGCGAAAGCCGCGTGATGTCGCTAAAGACGCGGTTTGGCAACCTCAAGAACGTGCTGGACGAGAGCAGTAGCCAGACCGAGATTTTGGTTCTGGAAAGTCCGTTTGTGGCGAACGCTGAGTTTGACGAGATGGTAAAGCAGTTTGGTGAAAGCGTTGCGTTCATCGACTGTACATTTGCAGCAGGTTCAGGCGCATTGAACGATGGTTTGGCCCGAATCCGGTCAGAGGCTGAGGATGCGGTTCGCTCCGGCGCGGGGCACATCGTTTTGACAGATCAGCACCAGTCTGAGGATCGCGTTGCGATGCCGATGATCCTTGCGACATCTGCCGTGCATTCGGGTCTAACAAAGAATGGTTTGCGGACATTCTGTTCGATCAACGTCCGTTCGGCTGAATGTATCGACCCGCATTACTTTGCAGTTCTAATCGGCTGCGGTGCGACGACGGTGAACGCCTACCTTGCGCAAGACTCTATTGCGGATCGTGTGAGCCGTGGATTGATCGACAGTTCACTGACTGAAGCAGTTGCGCGGTTCCGCGCTGCTGTTGATGCCGGCCTGTTGAAAATCATGTCTAAGATGGGGATTTCGGTTCTGTCATCCTATCGCGGCGGCTTGAACTTTGAGGCTGTTGGCCTGTCTCGCGCCATGGTCGCGGAATTTTTCCCGGGAATGCAGAGCCGGATTTCTGGGATTGGTGTCAGCGGTATTCAGTCAAAGTTGGAAGAAGTTCACGCCAAGGGTTGGAAAAGCGGTTCTGATGTCTTGCCGATCGGTGGCTTCTACAAAGCCCGCCGTTCTGGTGAAAAGCATGCGTGGGAAGCGCAGACAATGCACCTGTTGCAGGCGGCGTGTAACAATGCGTCGTATGCGATGTGGCAGCAATACTCGAAGAAGATGCAGATCAACCCGCCGATCCATTTGCGCGATCTGCTGGCGATCAAGCCGCTTGGCGCGCCTGTGCCAATCGAAGAGGTCGAAAGCATCACTTCGATCCGCAAGCGTTTCGTGACACCGGGCATGTCCTTGGGCGCACTTAGCCCAGAGGCACATAAGACGCTGAACGTTGCGATGAACCGGATTGGCGCAAAGTCAGATTCTGGTGAAGGCGGCGAAGATCCGGCGCACTTCCATCCAGAGCCAAACGGCGACAATCCATCTGCAAAAATCAAGCAGGTGGCGTCTGGTCGTTTCGGAGTAACAGCTGAATATCTGAACCACTGCGAAGAGCTAGAGATCAAAGTCGCACAAGGTGCGAAACCGGGTGAGGGTGGTCAGCTGCCGGGGATGAAGGTGACTGACCTAATCGCGCGTCTTAGACACTCAACCAAGGGTGTGACGTTGATTTCGCCGCCGCCGCACCACGATATCTATTCGATCGAGGATCTGGCGCAGCTGATTTATGATCTCAAGCAAATCAACCCGCGCTGTAAGGTAACTGTGAAGCTGGTCAGTTCAAGTGGTGTTGGTACGATCGCGGCTGGTGTTGCTAAGGCAAAAGCCGACGTGATCCTTGTGTCTGGGCACAACGGCGGCACCGGTGCATCACCTGCGACCTCAATTAAATATGCGGGTCTACCGTGGGAAATGGGTCTGACTGAGGCGCATCAAGTTCTTGCGATGAACAACCTGCGAGAGCGGGTGACATTGCGGACGGATGGTGGTTTGCGCACTGGGCGTGACATCGTGATGGCTGCGATGATGGGTGCCGAGGAATATGGCATCGGCACTGCTGCATTGATCGCAATGGGCTGCATCATGGTACGTCAGTGCCAGTCGAACACTTGCCCGGTTGGGGTCTGTACTCAAGACGAAGCCTTGCGCGGCAAGTTCACCGGAAATGCTGACAAGGTTGTGAACCTGATCACATTCTATGCCACCGAAGTTCGCGAGATATTGGCAGAGCTGGGCGCACGATCTTTGGACGACGTCATTGGCCGTGCAGATCTGTTGGCTCAGGTAAGCCGTGGGTCCGCGCACCTTGATGACCTCGACTTGAACCCGCTTTTGATCACCGTCGATGGCGCGTCAAAGATCAAGTATGATCGGGATCGTCCACGCAACGCTGTTGACGATACGTTGGATGCACAGATTGTTCAGGACGCGGAACGCTTCTTGAAAGACGGTGAAAAGATGCAGTTGGATTATGCGGTGCAAAACACATTGCGGACCATTGGGACGCGCACCTCGAGTCACATCGTCAAAGAACACGGCATGCGCAACGATTTGCAGCCTGATCATTTGACAATCAAACTACGTGGGTCTGCTGGCCAGTCGCTGGGAGCGTTTGCAGTGCCGGGTTTGAAACTGGAAGTATCTGGCGATGCGAATGACTATGTCGGCAAAGGTTTGTCTGGCGGGATGGTTGTTGTTCGCCCACCAATGGCAAGCCCGCTCGTCGCGTCTGAAAACACGATCATCGGAAACACGGTTTTGTACGGCGCGACCGATGGGTATCTATTTGCAGCTGGTCGCGCGGGTGAGCGTTTCGCGGTGCGAAATTCTGGCGCGAAAGTTGTGATCGAGGGATGTGGCACGAACGGTTGTGAGTACATGACCGGTGGTGTTGCCGTGATCTTAGGGTCAATCGGTGCAAACTTTGGTGCTGGTATGACGGGTGGTATGGCGTATTTATACGAGCCCGAAGGCGCATCAGCCGAGATGGTGAATATGGAAACGCTGGTAACCTGTCCTGTCACGGTCGATCACTGGATGGATCAATTGCACGGCTTGGTCCAGATGCATGCAAAGGAAACGGGGAGCCAGAAGGCTGCGCAGATCTTGCAAGACTGGGACATTGAAAAGCACAATTTCCTGCAGGTTTGTCCAAAGGAAATGTTGGTTCATATCCCACATCCTTTAAGCATCGAAGAAGCTGCAATTCCTGCGGAATGACGCTGCATGCTTGACCCCTTGATCGTGACAACCGATTAAGGGGTCATGGCACGCGCAGCAAAGAAGTCTAAAAAAGAACCCGTCAAAAAGGCACCGTTCACCGGGCTTATTCAAAAGGCGCGACGGTGGTTCTGGCGCGGCCTTTTGTCGTTTATTGTCTTCATTGGTGTGATCACACTCGCGTACAGATTCATCAATCCGCCGACGACGCCCTATGCGTTCTCCGAAAGCCGGCGGTTGGGTGGGATAGATCGCGAATGGGTTGATTTCGAACAAATCGCACCGGTAATGGCGCGATCGGCAGTTGCGGCAGAGGATGCAAATTTCTGCCTGCATTGGGGGTTGGATGTTGGCGCGATCCAGGCTGCGTTGGATCAGGGTGGCGCGCGCGGCGCCTCAACGATCAGTCAGCAAGTGGTCAAGAATGTCTATCTCTGGCACGGGCGTTCATGGGTGCGGAAATCAGCAGAGGCGCTTTGGACACCTTTGACCGAAGCTCTTTGGACCAAGCAGCGGATCTTGGAGCTGTACCTAAACGTCGCAGAGTTTGATGAGGGCGTTTTTGGCGTGCAGGCGGCGGCGCAGCATCACTTTGGTGTCGATGCAGCTGAGCTGACCGCAACGCAAGCGGCCCGTCTCGCCGCCGTGTTGCCGTCTCCTAAGACACGTTCCGCGGGCAATCCATCTGGCGCGGTTCGAAGTAGAGCAGCGTCGATAGCTGATGGAGCAGCGACAATATTGGCAGATGGTCGCGCTGATTGTTTTGAAACTTGATCTGAGGTTGAACCGTACGTCCGCGGATGGCATTGATAGAAGACCGAGACATCAGGAACACCCATGAATCGCCTATACCATTACCCACTGTCGCCCTTCTCACGCAAAGTTCGTTTGTCTTTAGCGGAAAAGAAGATCGAAGTAGAGTTGATTGAAGAGCGTTATTGGGAACAAGAGGGTGATTTTCTGTTGCGCAACCCGGCCGGCAAAGTGCCTGTCTTGCGCATGGGATCACGGACGATGTCAGAAAGTGCCGCGATTTGCGAATACCTTGAAGAGACGCACCCAACGCCAGCATTGCTGCCATCTGGCCCTGAGGCACGATATGAGGTGCGTCGATTGGTTGGTTGGTTTGATGACAAGTTTTACAACGATGTGACGTCCAAACTGTTGGGGGAACGGATGTTCCGCAAAGTTATGGGTACCGGGTATCCGGACAGCACGAATGTCAAAGCTGGATCCAAGGCGATCAAATATCACTTGGATTATATGGCGCAACTTTTGGATCAACGTCGTTGGTTGGCGGGCAATGAGATGAGCCTAGCTGATTTTGCGGCCGCGGCGCAGCTGTCCTGTTTGGATTACATTTCGGACGTTGATTGGAACCGGTCTGAGGTTGTCAAAGATTGGTACGCTAAAATCAAATCGCGGCCGGCGTTTCGGTCGCTGCTGGTGGATCAGGTGTCTGGATTTCCACAACCCGCGCATTATGCTGATCTGGATTTTTAAGAGGGGGTTCCACCCCCGCTGCTATGCAGCCCCCCCGAGGTATTTTTGCCTAGAAGACGTTTTGGCATGAAGGCTGAGCTGGTCTCTTATGCTCTTGAAGCTGGGTTTTCAAAAGTTGGAATTTGCCGGCCGGATTCGGTTCCTGAAATCGCTGAGCGTTTAGGGGCCTTTGTTGATGCCGGGCGTCATGGTGAAATGGCATGGATGGCAGAGCGGATGAATTGGCGGGGGGATCCTGCCGCGCTTTGGCCTGAGACGAAATCGGTGATTATGTTGGCCGAAAGCTATGCGCCAGAGCATGATCCGTTGGACGTTTTAGAGCATCCAGAGCAAGCCGCGATTAGCGTTTATGCGCAGGGCCGCGATTATCATGACATTGTTAAGAAGCGACTGAAACGGGTTGGCCGCTGGCTGATTGAGCAGTCCGCAGGAACTGAGATCAAGGTGTTTGTGGATACTGCGCCCGTCATGGAAAAACCTTTGGCACAAGCCGCTGGGTTGGGGTGGCAGGGCAAGCACACCAATTTGTTGTCGCGGGACCTGGGGAACTGGTTTTTTCTTGGCGCGATTTTTACGACGATGGAATTGGAACCTGACGCGCCGGGAGAAGAACGGTGCGGGACCTGTCGTGCGTGTTTGGATATTTGCCCGACTGACGCGTTTCCAGCGCCCTATCAGTTGGATGCGCGGCGCTGCATTTCTTATTTGACGATTGAGCATAAGGGGCGGGTTGATCTGGATTTGCGGGCCAAACTGGGCAACCGGATTTATGGGTGTGATGATTGTTTGGCGGTTTGCCCGTGGAACAAATTTGCGCAACAGGGTCGCGATATGCGGTATGCGCCCAAACCTGCTTTGGAGGGTGTTCAGCTGTTGGATTTGGCGCGATTGGATGATCCTGCGTTTCGGCGGTTGTTTTCGGGTAGTCCGATTAAGCGGGTTGGGCGAGATAGATTTGTGCGCAACGTGACCTACGCTTTGGGGAATTCCGGGATGAGAAATGCCATTCCGGTTTTGCAGGATTTGGTTCAAGACCCAGAAGATGCTGTCGCGGATGGCGCGCGCTGGGCGTTGGAACAATTGGAGGTTTCGTCATGATTGGTCGGATTATCTTGCTTTGTTTGTTGCCTCTTGCGGGGTTCGCTCAGGTAGAACAGGGTGCACCTAATGCGAGCTTTGCACCCGCATTTGCAAATCAAACCCGCGCAGCTGCTTTGGCGAAAACGCCGCTTGCTACGTCTGTTTTTGCAAAGGGCTTAGACCGACCGTGGGGCTTAGCAGTGTTGCCGAGTGGTCAATTCTTAGTAACGGAGCGCAGTGGCGAGATGCGTGTCATATCCGAGGACGGGATTGTGTCTGGGCCAGTTTCTGGAGTGCCAGATGTTTGGTTTGATGGTCAAGGTGGTTTACTTGACGTCGCTGTATCGCCCCAATTTTCGCAGGACCGTTTGATATTTTGGACCTATTCCAAACCAGTGCGTGGCGGCGCGGTTACCGCGGCGGGGCGTGGTGTGCTGAGCGCAAACGGTCAGTTGAATGACGTGCGTGATATATTTGTACAAAGCGATCCGAGCCGTAGTGGGCGGCACTTTGGCAGTCGCATCATTCCTATGGTGGATGGCACGGTTTGGATCACCACGGGTGACCGTGGTGAGGGCGATGATGGCGACATGCCCCAGCAGATGAATAGTACCGTTGGTAAGGTCATTCGTGTTTCCGTCGATGGCGGGGTACTGCGCGACAACCCTTTTGTGGGGCGCGAAGGAAACGACCGGATTTGGTCACTCGGACACCGGAACATGCAAGGGGCGGCGATTGATGGCCAAGGGCGATTATGGACGATTGAACATGGTCCGCGCGGTGGTGATGAGTTGAACCGGCCTTTAGCGGGTCAGAATTATGGCTGGCCTGTTGTGTCCTATGGCATCAACTATTCGGGTCGTGCCTTGGGGTCTGGCGAAGCGGTTTTGGCCGGGACGGAGCAACCAGTTTACTATTGGGATCCGGTCATCGCGCCGGCAGGAATGTCTTTTTATGACGGTCCCTATGAGGCGTGGCGCGGGGACCTGTTGGTCGGGTCATTAAATCCCGGCGGGCTGGTTCGGTTAAAACTCAGCGGAGATCGCGTTGTTGGGGAAGAGCGTCTGTTGCCCGATGTGGGCCGCGTGCGGGATGTCGAAGTGCTAGACGACGGGCGCGTGCTTTTGGTGCTGGATTCCGGGCAGATCCTAGTGGTTCTGCCCGGCTAAAGTCTTAGGTACGAACGAGTTTTTCGTAGTCTTCTGCAACGCTGAGTGCCAGCGCGCCAACTTCAAAATTGTAGTCCCCGATTTGACCAACTGGCGTAACTTCCGCAGCAGTCCCTGTGAGCCAGCATTGTTCAAAAGTCTCTAGCTCTTCAGGCATGATGATGCGTTCGTGCACTTTGACTTGGCGGTCCTTGAGACGACTGATCACTGTTTGACGTGTCAGACCATTGAGGAAGCAATCTGCCATTGGGGTGTGCACTTCACCGTCTTTGACGAAGAAGATATTTGCTCCGGTCGCCTCGGCCACGTAGCCGCGATAATCCATGAACAAGGCGTCCGAGCATCCTTTGGCCTCGGCCGCGTGCTTGGACGTTGTGCAAATCATATAAAGTCCGGCTGCTTTGGCGTGAACTGGAATTGTCTCGGGCGATGGGCGCTTCCATTTTGCAATGTCGAGTTTGGCACCTTTGGTTTTTGCGTCACCATAGTAGCTGCCCCATTCCCAAGCCGCGATGGCCAAATGAACTGGGTTGCGCGCAGAAGCGACACCCATGTCTTCGCCCGCACCACGCCACGCGACAGCGCGCACGTAGGCGTCAGTAAGGCCATTTGTTTCCAAGACCTGTTGCTTTGCGGCTTCGATTTCATCGATGGTGTATGGGATTTCAAAATCCAGTTCGCCTGCCGAAAAGTGCAAGCGCTCTGTGTGTTTGCGGCTGAGGAAAATCTTGCCGTTGTAGGCCCGCTCACCCTCAAAAACGGAGGACGCATAGTGCATCGCGTGGCTCAGCACGTGCACGTTTGCAGATCTCCAATCGACCATCTGGCCGTCGAACCAAATTTTTCCATCGCGATCATCATAAGCAGACATGCGGCACCTTCCGTTCCATTTATTACAAAGTTAGGTCCGTTTCGGACATTTTATTGCGTAGTTTCTGGGAATCGCTATCAATTCGATCTTGGAATGTCAACAAGGCTGACATATTCTGACATTCATAGGGTGGAGCCAGAATGAACAATTCGAGTCGACAGCAAACGGGTCAGAATTTGCTGTTTCTTACTGACGAGCAATTGCGCGTTGGTATTGAAGCAATGTTTTTCGCCTATCGTGGGTTCACCTCTGACCCAGATCGCATACTTGCTGAGAAGGGCTATGGCCGTGCGCACCATCGCGCAATCCATTTTATACAACGTAGCCCCGGAACGACGGTGAATAACTTACTCGCTATCTTAGGGGTCACAAAACAATCGCTTAATCGTGTATTGCGAACGCTGATCAACGACGATTTGGTATCCAGTACAGTTGGAAAACAAGACCGGCGCGAGAGACACTTGCATCTGACGGTGGCGGGTGCTGAACTGGAACAAATTTTGTCGGATGCTCAGCGGGCACGAATGCGATCTGCATTTCGCACGGCTGGGCCAGATGCCGTTGCGGGTTTTCGAACGGTGTTGGAAGCGATGATGGATGACGATATTCGTCGCGGTTATGCGACGTTGAAGGATGGACTAGAATGAACGCTGATGACGCGCATCTATTGATCGTTGATGATGACGAACGCATTCGTGGCCTGTTACAAAAATTTTTGGTCCGAAGCGGATTTTTGGTCAGCAGCGCACGTGACGCGGCGCATGCCCGACGCATTCTTAGCGGTTTAGAATTCGATTTGATCGTGCTGGATGTGATGATGCCAGGCGAAGATGGTTTGTCGCTGTGCAAAGATTTACGCAGCAAAATTGAGACGCCTATCTTATTGCTTACGGCAAAAGGCGAAACCGACGACCGGATCCATGGTTTGGAGTCCGGGGCCGACGACTACCTTGCCAAACCGTTCGAACCCAAAGAGCTGCTGTTGCGGATCAACGCGATCCTACGACGTTTACCGTTGGCGGAGCCTGCCGTTGTCGCACCAACTGTATTGAACATGGGTGAAATTCGCTATGATATCGCGCGCGGTGAGATGTGGCAGGGCGAGGCTTTGGTACGTTTAACGGCAACCGAGAGCCAACTGATGCGCATATTCTCATCCGCGCCAGGTGAAGCGATGACACGAACACGGTTGGTCGAAGAGTTGAGCCGTTCTGGTGGTCAGACCCAAGAGCGTGCAGTGGATGTTCAAATCACCCGTTTGCGCCGCAAGATTGAAGCGGATCCGAAGCAACCGAGGTATCTGCAAACCGTCCGCGGCGCGGGATATATGTTGGCCCCAGACTAGCAAAAGATCATTGCGTTTTGGCGGGCGATCAGGCTTTTGTAGCGCATGTCAGTTTTGCTAATTACACACCCCGATTGTTATGATCATGTCACGCCTCCGGGTCATCCTGAACAGGTGGCTCGGTTGGATGCGGTTCTTGGGTCATTGAAAGAACTTCAACTTACCGAGGCCAAAGCACCGATGGTGGCCGATGATGATTTGTTGAGGGTTCATACTGCGGCTCATGTTGCTGCGATTAGATCATCAGCCCCGAACGAAGGGTGGCGTTCTTTGGATGCCGACACGCATATGTCGGCTGGATCTTTGGCCGCTGCATACCGGGTCGCAGGCGGTGTCGTGCGTGCAGTCGATGCCGTGTTGGGCGGTGAGGCCGGTGCTGCGTTTGTGGCGATGCGTCCACCGGGTCACCATGCCGAACAAGAAACACCAATGGGGTTTTGTTTCTTTGGGAATGTCGCGATTGGTGCGAAATACGCGTTAGATCATCACGGGTTAAAGCGTGTCGCGATCGTTGATTTTGATGTGCATCATGGCAACGGCACGCAAGCGCTTGTTGAGGATGACCCGCGCATTCTGTTTTGTTCATCACACCAATCGCCGCTCTGGCCGGGGACGGGGCAATCCCATGAGACCGGGCCCCACGATACGATCCTAAATGTTCCGTTGCCGGGTGGCTCTGGTTCCAAGGCGTTCCGGGATGCGATGGAACGGATTGTGCTGCCCCGCGTCGATTCATTTGCGCCGGATCTTATCATGATCTCGGCTGGATTCGATGCACATCGCGATGATCCGCTGGCGGGATTAAACTTGGTCGAGGACGATTTTTCTTGGATCAGTGAAAAGCTATGCGACCTGGCGCAAATTCATTGCGGTGGTCGCGTGGTATCTGCGTTAGAAGGCGGGTATGATCTAGAGGCGTTGGGGTCATCGGCCCTTGCCCATGTAAGAGTTTTGAAGGAGCGCAGCGAATGAGCGACGTGAAGGTCGAAGAGATGAATTTTGAGGACGCAATGCGTGAGTTAGAGACCGTGGTTGGTCAGCTTGAGCGTGGTGATGTTGCGTTGGATCAATCGATTGCACTTTACGAACGGGGCGCTGCCCTCAAAGCGCGCTGTGAGACCAAGTTGAAAGAGGCCGAAGAAAAGGTCGCTAAGATCAAATTAGATGGCGACGGCCAGCCAGCAGGAACCGCGCCGCTGGATGAGTGAACTGTTTCAGAATTCGCTAAAGGCGGCATCGGTCATTGTTGAAGAAGCGGTCGCCTCTGCCCTTAAACCCGGATTAACTGAGATCCCGGAAGCGATGATGTATGCCATCAAAGGCGGCAAAACGCTTCGTGGGTTTTTGGTATTAGAGGGCGCGCGATTGCATGGCATTACAGCAAAATCGGCGGCCCCTGTTGCTGCGAGCATTGAAGCGCTGCATGCCTATTCATTGGTGCACGACGATCTTCCGTGCATGGACGATGACGATTTGCGGCGTGGGCAAGCGACAGTTCACAAGAAATGGGACGAAGCCACAGCGGTTCTGACGGGTGATGCGCTTCAGGCGTTTGCATTTGAACTGTTGATGTACGCGCAGGCGTCCGACAAATCCAAGCTAGAGTTGGTTCATCTGCTAGCGCTGGAAGGCGGCGGACGTGGCATGGTTGGGGGGCAGGCGCTGGATATCGCCGCTGAGACATCCGCCACGCCCATGACGTTGAGCGACATTGAACGGTTGCAAGATCTCAAAACCGGGGCCCTTATTAAGTGGTCGTGTGTCGCCGGGCCGATATTGGCGCAAGAAGATACGCGGGCTTTGGCCGATTATGGCAGTGCGCTGGGTCGTGCGTTTCAAATTGCAGACGATATTTTGGATGTAGAAGGTGATGCGGCAGAAGTCGGCAAGGCGACCCAAAAAGACGAAGCAGCAGGCAAGGCCACGTTTGTTTCATTATTGGGCTTGGATGAGGCTAAACGCCGCGCTCAAACCCTTGTGGAGGAAGCCTGTGACGCTTTAAGTGTCTATGGTGAAAATGCACAAACGCTGCGCGGGGCGGCCCTGTTTGTCGTGAACCGCAAGAAGTAGAAGGCAGGCCTATGGACCGACCGAATACACCCATCTTGGATCGCATCTCTGCGCCAGCAGATATGAAAACGCTAAGCGACGCTGAGTTGCTTCAGCTTGCTACTGATGTGCGTGCTGAGACGATCTCTGCCGTGTCTGAAACGGGCGGGCATTTGGGCGCTGGGCTTGGGGTGGTTGAGCTTACGGTTGCGTTGCATGCAGTGTTTGATACGCCCAAAGACAAGATCATTTGGGATGTGTCGCATCAGTGCTACCCCCACAAGATCCTGACCGGTCGGCGTGATCGTATTAGGACGTTGCGCCAGAAAGACGGGTTGAGCGGTTTCACCAAACGCAGTGAATCTGAATACGATCCGTTCGGTGCAGCACATTCATCGACGTCAATTTCAGCGGCGCTTGGTTTCTCGGTTGCGCGGGATCTTGGCGGTGAGGGCGGCGACGCAATCGCCGTTATCGGTGACGGCGCGCTAAGCGCAGGCATGGCCTATGAGGCGATGAACAACGCGGGCCATCTGAAAAAGCGTTTGATCGTTATTTTGAACGACAATGAGATGTCGATTGCCCCGCCTGTGGGCGCGATGTCTTCTTACCTTTCGCAGTTATATGCTGGCGAGCCGTTTCAGGAATTGAAAGCAGCAGCCAAGGGCGCGGTTTCGCTGCTGCCCGAACCTTTCCGCGAAGGCGCCAAACGCGCCAAGGATATGGTCAAACACATGACCGTCGGTGGAACGTTGTTTGAACAACTGGGGTTCAGTTACCTCGGGCCGATTGACGGGCATGACATGGATCAGCTGCTCGCCGTGTTGCGGACTGTGAAACAGCGCGCAACGGGCCCGATCCTGATTCACGCGATTACCAAAAAGGGTAAGGGCTACGGCCCAGCAGAGGCTGCGCGCGACAAAGGGCACGGCGTTGGTAAGTTCAATGTTGTGACGGGTGAGCAGAAAAAAGCACCGTCCAACGCGCCGTCCTACACATCCGTTTTCGCAGACACGCTGGTCAAAATGGCAGCCGCGGATTCCAAAATCTGCGCGGTCACGGCTGCGATGCCGGATGGCACAGGGCTCAATAAATTTATGGAACGCTATGCGTCTCGCTGTTTCGACGTTGGCATCGCCGAACAACACGCGGTGACATTCTCGGCGGCCTTAGCAGCTGGTGGAATGAAACCATTCTGCGCACTGTATTCGACCTTCCTACAGCGGGGCTATGATCAGGTCGTGCACGACGTCGCGATCCAGCGGTTGCCCGTGCGCTTTGCCATTGATCGCGCTGGGCTCGTCGGGGCCGATGGCTCGACCCACGCGGGTGCATTCGACGTTGGGTTTATGACCAACCTGCCCGGTATGGTGATGATGGCCGCAGCTGATGAGGCCGAGCTGGTGCGTATGGTCGCCACCGCCGCAGCCTATGAAGACGGCCCATCTGCCTTCCGTTTCCCGCGCGGCGAAGGCGTGGGTGTCGAGATGCCCGAAAACGCCGAACCGCTCGAAATTGGCAAAGCCCGCATGATCCGCGACGGGTCCGGCGTCGCGATCCTGTCGTTCGGAACCCGTCTGCAAGAGGTCGAATCCGCCTGCGAAGCACTGTCAGCAAAAGGCGTCAAACCCACCGTCGCAGATGCGCGGTTTGCCAAACCCCTGGACCGGGATTTGATTCTGAAACTGGCCGCAGACCACGACGCACTGATCACAATTGAAGAAGGCGCGGTCGGTGGCTTTGGCAGCCACGTCGCACAGCTTTTGGCGGATGAAGGCGTGTTTGACGATGGGTTGAAATTCCGCTCAATGGTGCTGCCCGACACATTCATCGACCAATCCAGCCCCCGCGACATGTACGCAATAGCGGGGCTGAATTCTGAGGACATCGAAGCGAAGGTGCTAGAGGTTTTAGGCGTGGACGTGCTGGGGAAACGAGCTTAAGGCAAATGTCTGCTTAGAGTCCAAAGTTCCAGATGCTGCTTCTATCTTGAATGTCAGCTTCGCGGAATGGCGGGCGCGGGTCGACTACATAACGCATCCTCGGTAAACTCATCGGAATCGTTGTGAATTTCGAAAGTTTGGTTCGATGGCTGACCCGTTCCAAGATGTCGACGCTGCCGGAGAAGAGTTTATTTCCGCGTTTGCGGATTCCATGGATGAACGACAATCCGATCCGATAATGGAGAGAATTGTTTCTGCTTATCTCAGCAAGGTCAATTTCCCCGAGGGGAGCTTGACGGTAGAAGTTGGATGCGGTGCTGGTGCCGTTACACGTCGCATTGCGACAAGGGCAAGTCCCGAGCGCGTTATTGGCTTTGAACCATCAGCAGGTTTTGTTCGTGAAGCCAAATTGCGGCTGACGGACCAAACCAATGTCGCGTTCGAGATTGCCGGAGGGGCGACCCTGCCTTTGGACGATGGTTCAGTAGACACGCTGATTCTTCACACTGTCCTCACACATGTTGAAGACCCTGTTCCACTTTTGAACGAGGCGGCAAGAGTTTTGAAATCAGGAGGGTCTTTAATTGTCTGCGACGCGGACTTCTCAAAGGCTGCGCTTGGAAACTTCCCGAATGATCCGCTCGACGCTTGCGCAAAGATTTTTGTCAAAGAGTTTGTCACGGACCCAAACATCGTCGCCAAACTACAGTCTCTCATTTCTGACGTTGGTTTTACTGTTCAAAGTTTCGAGTTTCAAAGCCGCACAATTCTAGACAATGATCAGATGCTTCCTTGGGTTGAAGAAACCGGTAAGGTCTTGATGGCGCGTGGCGCGATCGGTCAAGTGATGCACGAAGCTTTGATTACAGAGTACCGACGTCGTGCAAAGGAAGGACGGCTTTACGGGTATCAGGTGTTTGCCACTTTGATCGCGAGAAAGCCTTAAGCGCCAGTTTATGGTCACGTGATTTGCGGGTCCGGAGCGATGAAAACGGTCATTCCGGAAATCACGATTAATGGCAGCTTTGTCCGCATAGCAGACCCTCCAGACCAGCTACCCCCGCTCCTCCAACCGTCTCTCAATCGCCTCAAGCTTCGCCATGACCTCATCGCGGTATGCATCTGTCGCGGCGTTGTCTTCTTCGGCGTGGGCGTCTTGCATGGAATTTACGATCAAACCGACCAAAAGGTTCACAACCGCAAAAGTCGTTACCATGATGAAGGGCACAAAGAACGCCCAGGCGTATTGGTAAACTTCCATCACTGGGCGGACGATACCCATGGACCAGCTTTCCAAAGTCATGATCTGGAACAGTGAATAACCAGATCGACCTAGCGTACCAAACCATTGAGGAAAATCTGCGCCGAAGAGCTTGGTCGCGATCACTGCCCCGATGTAAAAGATAATGCCCATCAGCAAAAACACGGACCCCATGCCAGGGAGGGCGGTAATGAATCCCTCGACCACGCGGCGAAGCGACGGGGCCGCCGACATAACGCGCATTACACGTAGGATGCGGAGTGCGCGGAGGACCGAGAACCCTTCGCTGGCTGGGACAAGCGCGATGCCGACAATGATAAAGTCGAAGACATTCCAACCATTGCGGAAAAAAGACAGCCTGTGAGCATAAAGTTTCAACGCAATTTCGACGACAAAGATCCAAAGACACAGTGCATCAAGAACTGTCAGCAACCCACCAATTCGGCTCATGACAACAGGTGAAGTTTCTAAGCCAAGGATGATTGCGTTGAAAATGATGACGCCAATGATCGTATTGCGAACGAAGGTACTGTCTATAAACTTGGCTACTTGCTCACGCATGTGGGGTCCTTTGGCTCTGGCGTTTAATGTCATATGCGAAGGACAGTCGCGGATGGCAAGTATTTGATGTTACGTAATGTTAGACGGATGGGAATGTTCGCGTTAGGTCTAGGCTCTCGCAACGGGAGAATGTGTCATGACCCTTAAGCCGACCCTAATTTATCGCTGGATGGTTTTCTTGTTGGCGGCAGGGTACTGCCTGCGTACGATTTTTTTCTCGGACTACAGCGAGTTCGGTGGGCCTTTTCGGTTCCTGACCATTTGGGCCTTATTCCTATCGTTCTTCTGCGCAAGCCGAATGATGGCATTGATGGAAGGTCGCAGCGAACGTCGTTGGGATGCATTGGTGGCAACCACGTCAGTCATCAATGCAATGGTTGTGTTCTTGTATTGGCGTCTGTTTTTCGACGACCCGCATTCAGTCACACGGAATGGCGAGATTGGGGATCTGTATCTTGAGCTCTACCTCCATGGACTGGGGCCGCTTTTGCAGTGGATTGATGCCATCTTTATCCACCGTGCATTTCGCAGGTTGGGCTCGGCGGCAGTCCTGCTGATCGGTGTTGTTGCCACCTATCTGACCTTTGGAGAAACGGTGGTGAGCTGGACTAATGATACGCCTGCAGGCACAGTGACCAGCGGAATCCCGTACCCATTTCTCAATAACATGGAATTTGCTGATCGCCTGACGTTCTACGGATTCAATCTGGCAGTTGCGCTGGTGTTGCTTTTGGTGTTTGGAGCGGTCGCCTGGGCAGTCAGACGTTTTTTTCCAGCGCCAAGAGTGCTTTGAGCCCAGCCTTGTAGTCGGGATACCGCAGTTTGACTCCAAGCTCGGTCTTAATCTTATCGTTCCGCACTTTTTTGCTTTCGGCGTAAAAGCTGCGGGCCATTGGGGTCATGTCGGCGTCTTCGAAATTGATCGCCTCAGGTAGAGGTAAGCCAAGAAGTTCGGCGGCGTACCCGATCACGTCTTGTGGCGGCGCAGGATCATCGTCGCAGAGGTTATAGGCGGCCCCGGGATTTGGGGCGTCGATCGAAGCGGCAAGAACCTGTGCGATATCCTCGACATGGATGCGACTGAAGACTTGTCCCTCTTTGATGATGCGACGTGCAGTTCCTGCACGTACTTTCGCGAACGGGCCACGGCCGGGGCCATAGATTCCTGCCAATCGGAAAATGTGTAGTGGTAGATCAGGGATCGCGGCCCATTCGGCCTCTGCCTTACAACGCGCGATCCCGCGTTTGGTTGCGGGGGTTAGGGCCGCGTCTTCGTCCACCCATCCGCCATCGTGATCACCATAGACGCCCGTGGTTGATAGGTACCCGACCCATTCGAATTGGCTTGCGCGTGCTGTGATTTGATCGCGCAATTCAGCCAAAACTGGGTCACCTTTTTCCGTTGGTGCCGGCGATATTAAGAGATGTGTTGCGGCGTTTAGCGCGGGCGTCATATCGGCACCGGGCCAGATGCGCGGCTCGACGCCTTGCTCCATAAACTTTGCTAACTTTTCCTCAGAGCGCGATGTCCCAATCACGCGCCATCCTTGAGGTTCAAGGATTTTGGCCAGGGCCGCGGCCGAGTAGCCATGGCCAAAAGAGAGTAACGTTTTTTCCATACTGCGTTTCGTGCCTCAGACTTTCCGCATGTGCAAGAGCGTGCTAGCGTTAACATATGAGCGATGAACCGGATCTAAAAGCAGCGTATGCGTTGTCATCAAATGACGATGTTGAGATGCTGTATCGAGATTGGGCATCAAGCTATGATACTGGGTTTGGTCAGGCGCAAGGTTATCAGTCGCCGCGCGAAGTGGCCTTAGGGTTTATCGGCCTTGGAGGAGTTGGGCCAGTTCTGGATGTTGGTGCTGGTACTGGATTAGTGGCAGAATATTTGTCTCGCGCGAATGTTGGTCCAATAGACGCGTTTGACTTGTCCGCAGACATGCTGAAGGTTGCACAAACCAAACGGGTGTATCGTGACCTTTTCACGGGTGATGTTACGCAACCAATCGAAGGCGTCACTTGCCGCTACAATGGGTTTGTAAGCGCAGGTACATTTACACACGGACATGTTGGTCCCGCTGGCCTTCGGCCACTTTTGGATATCGCAAACTCGGGGGCAATCTTCGCATTGTCGGTGAACCAACAGCATTTTGAAAAAGCTGGTTTTGAGCGCGTGCTTGATAAACTTTCGGATCAAATCAGTGAAGTCAAACTAAAGCCATACCGAATCTATGATGATCGCGCCGATCCTGAGCATCGCGACGATATTGCTAGTTTGCTTTCATTTACCAAGAGATATTGACGCTATGTGGCGTAGTCAGAGCCTTCGTCATCCAAGATCAACCGTAGCTCTGCGAGGTGACGCTCTGCCTGATCGGGATACTCTTCCAGTTCTTTTGCCGTTTTCTCGGCGATGTCATCTGGAATGACGCGCAACGGCATACCCGTTTGCAAAGCTCGGATATAGGTTTCACAGGCGCGTTCGAAGTAATAAAGCCTATTAAAGGTTTCAGCGATCGTTTCACCGATGATTAAAATGCCATGATTCCCCATGATCATCACGCGCTGACTTGGGTCAGAAAATAGAGAGGCGCAGCGTTCACCTTCTTCTTCAAACGCTAGGCCACCGTATCCTTCATCGATGACGTACCGATCAAAGAAAGTGCAACAGTTCTGATCAATTGGGGGAAGACGACTGTCCTTAAGGCTGGCTAAGACAGTCGCGAAAATCGAATGAACATGCATCGCACAACGCGCATGAGGGACGAGTCTGTGGATTCCGCCATGCAATCCCCAAGCCGTCGGATCCGGCGCATTGGGACCACTTAATGTTGTTGGGTCGTTCGCATCGACGGTGATCATGTCACTCGCTTTGATACGCGAAAAGTGTTGTTGGTTGGGGTTCATGAGGAATCGGGTGCCATCATCGTTGATCGCGAAACTAAAATGATTGGCGACGCCTTCGTGCAAGTTCATCCGCGCCGTCCAGCGGAACGCAGCAGCAAGATCCGCACGTTCATTTTGATGAGTGATATTATGTCGTGCCATTGTCATATGAGAACTCCCGTCACAGTTAGATTGCTGAAATACCGCATCAACGTCCAGCGATTTTCAGTTGGCATTTCAAAATTGAATTTGATGATCTCGGGCAGGCGGTTTAAGTCGATGGCAGGATTAGGAGAGCATAATGACAACACCAATCTGTTTGGTCGGAATCGGAAAAATTGCACAGGATCAGCATGTGCCTGCGTTGCAAGAAAGTACTGATTGGGAACTTGCAGCTACGGTGAGCCGAGCCGGAACTGTTGAGGGTGTGTCCGCTTATTCAGATTTCGGAAAGATGTTGTCAGAGCGACCTGATATTTCAGTAATTTCCCTGTGTTTACCACCTGTTCCGCGGTTCGATTATGCTAAACAGGCGATCCTAGCTGGGCGTCACGTGATGTTGGAGAAACCGCCGGGTGCAACGTTAGCAGAAGTGCAGGAGTTGTCTCGGCTCGCAGATGCGGCTGAAGTGAGTTTGTTTGCGACTTGGCATAGCCGGATGGCGTGTGGTGTGGCACCAGCAAAGGCGTGGTTGGCCGGCAAAACAATCAAGTCGGCACATATCACCTGGAAAGAAGACGTGCGTCGTTGGCACCCTAACCAAGACTGGGTGTTTGAGCCCGGCGGCATGGGCGTTTTTGATCCCGGAATAAATGCGCTGTCGATCCTGACCGAGATTCTACCGGAAGCAGTATTTTTGCGTTCAGCTGAGCTGACATTCCCTGACAACCGTCAAACGCCAATTGCTGCTGATCTTACGTTCAGCAACAGCGTAACCGCGGATTTCGATTGGCGACAAGAGGGACCACAGACCTGGCAGGTTCGAGTTGAGACATCGAACGGAACTCTTGTTCTGGATGATGGTGGGCGAACATTGCGAATTGAATCTGAAACAATTGAGGCAGGACCAAATCGGGAATACCCGTCTCTATATGAGCGCATGGCGGGCCTGGTGAGGCGTGCGGAATCTGACGTCGATCTATCACCAATGATCCATGTGTCAGATGCGCTTACTTTGGGTCGGCGAATGATCTCTGATGCATTCCATTTCTAGCCCTCAGTTGCGTTTGCGGCATTATAATCATCTATAAATCGATTAGCTGCATCACGCAGCGCCATGGTCGGCAGGAAGTTGGTGTTTGCAAAATTCTCAGCCACGCTTACACGCCAAGTTGACGTTTCGAGTTTGATATTTGGATCACGCACCAGAACGACCTCTTCTGTTATCGAGAGCGTTGCACGAAATGGGAAAATGCATCCAGCGTTGTCGCGGGTTAGTGACAGGCTGACCGCCATGCGCGCCGCCCCTGGCATTGCCGCAGCTTCCTCTTCGGTCAAAATCGGTATGCCAGCATTGGTTATCATTTGGGTGAAATAGGCAACGAACTCATCGCCTGTTCCCTCACCTGCGACTCGCGAAGCGTCAAAATAGACGCCAGGTAGGCCCTTTAGCGCGTCAGCTTGGCCACGAACTTCAAGCAACTGCAGTCGGGGCACAATGTCGGCCAACTGAAAATCTAGCGGTTCAGTAATTTCGGGAATTGGTGGGACGTTTTGAATATCCGAAAGCTCATTGATGAGATCAAGCAACATTGTTGTCTCATCGTCATCCATTTCGACCAAGTTGCGTTGTTCTTTGGTCGTGCTGTCCAGACATTCGCTCAACGATAGACAGCCAGCTGGAAAAACACTGGTTTCGATAAATATCCAATTTTCTGATTGGAGCTGTGACGGAAGCAAAATGGCGCCAAGGCCGATTGCAAAAACCAATTTCTGCCAGTCGGTCATTGAGTGAGATCCTCATTGTCGAATGTCCGCATATTAGAATGAGAATCTTAATTTGGCGTAATCAACATATTTGAGGCGCGAGCGTCAGGTATGTGTCGGTTTTCGTTGGGACATTTGCGGATCGGTCGCTAATGTTGCGTCAAGATGATGAGACCAGAGGATCCCCATGGCCATTCTACTCGGCGTTGATACTGGCGGGACATATACCGACGCAGTCTTGATTGATGATGAAACAGATAATGTCATCGCCAAGAGCAAGTCGCTGACCACACGCCCTGATTTGGCAATGGGTGTCGGGCGGGCCATCGACGCGGTGGTGTCCGAGGCCTCGATCGATGTGGCCGATATCGGTTTGGTGTCGCTGTCAACAACGCTTGCGACCAATGCCTTGGTCGAGGGGCAGGGTGGTAAAGTCGCTCTGATCTTTGTTGGATTTGACGAAACAGAGTTAGAGCGCAACGGTTTGCGTGATGCTTTGTCAGGTGATCCAGTGATCACCATTGGCGGTGGCCATGATCATTCCGGGACTGCGGGCCAAGAGTTAGATCTACATGCTCTAAAGGGCGGATTGGATAAACTGCCGGCCGGGATCTCTGGGTTTGCTGTCGCTGCGCGATTTGCGACGCGTAACCCGTCCCATGAAATCCAAGTGCGCGATCTGATCCGTAACAACTATGGTAAGCCGGTCACGTGTTCGCATGAACTGTCCTCGGCCCTTGGCGGACCCAAACGTGCACTTACGGCTGTTTTGAATGCGCGGCTAATAGGAATGATCGATCGACTGATTCAAGCATGTGAGAACCATCTCGGTGAGATTGGAATTACCGCTCGTTTGATGGTTGTGCGTGGCGATGGTGCTTTGATTTCTGCGGATTTAGCACGCAAGAAACCGATTGAAACGATCCTAAGCGGGCCTGCAGCGTCGATCGAGGGGGCGCGATGGTTAACACAGGAGACGGATGCGTTGATCAGCGACATTGGCGGAACGACGACGGATGTATGTTTGCTGCGCGATGGACGTCCACAGATTGATCCTGCAGGGGCCTTGGTTGGTCCATACCGCACGATGATCGAGGCGGTCGCGATGCGAACAACCGGATTGGGTGGCGACAGCGAAGTGCACGTCAATTCTGGTCTGAGCGTATCTTTGACGCTTGGGCCACGCAGGATTATGCCGATTTCGCTGCTGGCGAAGGAACACCCAGAGCTCGTGCATCCAGTTTTGTCAGTGGCCGTCAGTTCGGAACAGCCACTTTTGGACGGGGCCCGTTTTGTTGTCCCACATTGGGATGGCGAGGTTCCCGAAGGGTTGGATAAGCGCGAAACAGCAATTGCCGAAAGGCTGGTCGAAGGACCGCAGAGGTTGGGCCATGCCGTGACGTCGCGTGTTGAGGCGCCGGCTTTGAAACGTCTGGTGACGCGCGGATTGGTCATCGAAGCGGGGGTAACGCCATCGGATGCAGCGCATGTTCTGGGCATGTTGTCGACATGGGACCAAGAGGCTGCGATCCTTGCCTTGACGCTTTTCGCCCGTCAGCGATCTGGCGGTGGTGACCGGCTCGCGCAATCGCCAGAAGCGATGGCGCAGATGATTATTGATCAGGTGAGCACGCAAACCGTGGATTGCCTATTGCGCTCTGCGTTTGCTGAAGACGGGTATGACTTTGAGCGTCCGCCAGAAGAATTGGCCACACATCCGTTGGCGCGCGCGGGGCTTGCCGGTCATTCGGGCGTCATCCAAACGTCTTTGAAATTGGGTGTGCCGGTTATTGGTCTGGGGGCATCGGCACCGTCCTATTATTCCGCAGTTGGCAATCGTTTGGGTGCGCGGATGTTATTGCCTGATCACTCAGATGTTGCCAATGCGATTGGTGCTGTTGTGGGCCAAGTCACGATGCAGGCGAAAGGCACCGTTGAGGCCTCGGGTCAGGGACAGGTCAGTGCACATATGTCGGCTGGCCCAAGAGTTTTTGCCACCGAAGACGCGGCATTTGCGGCTCTTGAAGTCGAGCTGGGTCAACGTGTGACTGCAGATGCCGAAGCGTCTGGCGTTGATGCGCCGCAGATCATCACCGTGATAGACCGACAAACGGCCACGGTGGAGAATGCTGAAATGTTCATTTCAGGAACACTCACAGTCTTGGCGCGAGGCAGGCCCCGAATTGCGTCCTGACATCGTTGTCACGATCCTGTCATCACGATTGCCAGTCATAGGGTCAATCTGCAAGAAGCATCGAAATACCAAAAGGTCGTCCCGTGCTTGATCAACATGTTCGTAAATTCATTGACCCACCTCTTAATCGGCTAGGTGAACGTATCGCTGCGGCGGGTTTATCCGCGAATGATGTCACTTTGATTGGCCTTGGCATTGGATTGTTTTCCGCCGCGCTAATTGCGTTCGGGCTGACGAGCCTCGCCTTGATCCCTCTTTTGCTGAGTCGTTTGGCAGACGGGTTGGATGGTGCTGTTGCGCGCGCGACTGAGAAAACCGATTTTGGTGGGTACCTCGACATTGCTTGCGATTTCTTGTTCTACGGCGCCATCCCATTTGCATTCATTGTGATGGACCCGGCTGCCAACGCATTGGCTGGGGGCTTCTTACTGGTATCCTTTTACTTTAACGGCACCAGCTTTCTTGGCTTTGCGATTTTGGCGGAAATGTATGACATGGACACCACCGCCCAAGGTCAGAAATCACTCTATTATTCGAACGGCATTCTAGAGGGCACAGAAACCATCGGGTTTTTCGTACTGCTTTGCTTGCTTCCTAGTTTCTTTGCGCCGCTTGCTTGGATCTTTGGTCTTTTATGCTTTGCTACTGCAATCCTTCGACTTTTTGCGGCGCGCGACATCTTCACTCACTAAGGACACTCAAAATGAAACATCTTGCACTGTTATCTGCATTGCTGACGCCTTTGCCCGCTTTGGCAGACACGAACCCAGCGGATTGGGATGCGGTAAAGGCGGCGGCCGAAGGCCAGACTGTTTACTGGAATGCATGGGGTGGATCAACGACAACTAACGATTTCATCGCTTGGGTTGGCAGCCGCGTTGCAGAGGACTACGGCGTCACGCTTGAACATGTCAAATTGTCTTCAACCGCTGATGCCGTCACACGCGTGATTGCTGAAAAAGAGGCCGGCGAGAATGAAGATGGTGCCATTGATATGATTTGGATCAATGGCGCGAACTTTAGTGCGATGAAAGAAGCTGACCTGCTCTTTGGCCCCTTCGCGGAACAGCTTCCAAACTGGAAGTTTGTGGATGTAGAGGGCAAGACAGTTCAAACTGATTTCACCGTACCAGTGGAGGGCTATGAAAGCCCTTGGGCGATGGCGCAAGTTGTGTTCATACATGACACTGCAGACATGCCAAACCGGTTGGGCAGCATGGCTGACTTGCAAGACTGGGCAGCAGCGAACCCTGGTCGTTTCACTTATCCCCAACCGCCAGATTTTCTCGGCACGACATTCTTGAAGCAGGTTTTGGTGGATATCTTACCGGATGCGTCTGTACTGTCAGAACCCGTTTCTGAAGCATCCTATAATGATGTTACCGCGCCGCTTTGGGCATATCTTGATGACCTGACACCAAACCTTTGGCGTCAAGGGCGCGCCTACCCGACAACAGGTACAGCACAGCAGCAACTGATCGCGGATGGTGAAATCGACCTTGCGATTTCGTTTAGCCCGGGTGCAGCGTCGACTGCGATTGCGAATGATGAGCTTCCACCAACTGTGCGCACTTTCGTTCTAGACAAGGGCACGATTGGCAACGCGTCTTTTGTTGCCGTTCCCTACAACTCGGGCTCGACAGAGGGCGCGATGATTGTCGCGAATTTCTTGATGTCACCAGAGGCGCAGGCGCGGGCACAAGACCCGAGTGTTCTCGGGTATGGCACTGTGTTGAACATGGCTGCCCTATCCGCTGAAGATCGCGCTGTATTTGATGCGCTCGATCTTGGCATCGCCACTTTGACACCGGCTGAACTTGGCACGGCGCAGGCTGAACCGCACCCAAGCTGGATGACACGTGTCGCCGACGATTGGGTCGCGCGCTACGGTATCGCGCAGTAAAAGATGTGGCCCTTGCCGAATAGGCGAGGGGCCCTTTCAACCGATGTCTCGCAAGGCTCTCCCATTTCTACCAGTTCTCACCGTTTTGGTGATGCTTGGCCCCTTGGTCGCGGGGCTATGGGGAACCTTGCTTCCGGCATTTGGGCACTTCCCAACTGCCGGTTTAACGGGCCCAAACTTCAGTGGCTTTGAAGCCCTTTTTGCATGGCCCGGTTTTGATAAAAGCGTACTGTTGTCTGTGGGCACGGGATTTGGATCGACGCTGATCGCATTGAGTATCGTTATGCTGTGTGTCGCTGGGTGGTCAGGCACGCGCGCTTTCTCGGCACTTGAGCGTCTGTTGTCGCCTTTGCTGTCTGTCCCTCATGCTGCGGCAGCCTTTGGTCTAGCGTTTTTGATCGCACCATCGGGCTGGCTATCGCGGGCATTGTCGCCTTGGTTGACCGGGTGGGACAGACCCCCCGACCTCCTGATTTTGAATGATAGTCTTGGCCTAACGATGATCACGGGTCTCGTTATCAAAGAAGTGCCGTTCCTTTTGCTCATGACTTTGGCTGCATTGGGCCAAACCGATGCGTTTCACTCTCGCCAAATCTCAGCGGCTTTGGGGTATGGGCGCGTCACTGGTTGGCTTAAAACAGTGTTTCCACGGGTTTACGCGCAGATCAAATTGCCGGTCTATGTGGTGTTGGCCTACTCGATGTCAGTCGTCGATGTTGCGATCATTCTGGGGCCAAACACGCCGAGCACTCTTTCTGTGCAAATTGTGCGCTGGATGTCTGACCCCGATATTGCATTGCGGGTTCAAGCCGCTTCTGCAGCGTTGGTTCAACTGGGCCTGGTAATTGGGGCACTTGGCGCGTGGCGATTAGGTGAAACCATCGTATCGCGCGTTGGTTTGCGATGGGTCGAGAGCGGACGACGGGGAAGCGCAGACCCTGTCTTTGCGTATTTTGGGCTTGGGGCAGGGTTGATCGCAGCGATCGCGATTTTATTGAGCCTTGCCGTTCTGCTTGTGTGGTCATTTGCAGGGTTTTGGGGTTTTCCGGATGCCCTGCCACAGTCGTTTTCTATGAAAAGCTGGATACGGCATGGGATGGGCGTTTGGGCTGCGTTTCGTGAAACGGCAATCATCGCAATTCCTGTGACGCTTGTTGCTTTGGCGCTGACAATTGGATGTCTTGAGGCCGAGCATCGACATGGCCTGCGTCTCTCGCAACGTGGAATTTTGTTACTGTACCTCCCACTCCTGATTCCGCAGACTGCATTCTTGCCGGGGTTACAGTCTTTCATGCTCAGTGTCGGTGCTGATGTGGGTCGTGTTCCAGTTATGATTGCCCATTTGGTGTTTGTCCTGCCCTATGTTTTCCTGTCGCTTGCCGATCCATTTCGAGCATGGGATCAACGTTATGGAACGACAGCTGCTGCGTTGCGGGCTGGCCCTGAAGGCGTTTTGTGGCGCGTCCGTTTGCCGATGTTGTTGCGACCTATCTTGACTGCCTTTGCTGTTGGCTTGGCTGTATCGGTCGGGCAATACCTTGCAACGCTGTTGATCGGCGGCGGGCGTGTACAAACGCTGACTACGGAAGCCGTGGCATTATCATCTGGCGGTGATCGCCGTGCGATCGGGGTTTACGGTTTGATGCAAACGGCGGCTGCGTTGCTGCCTTTTGCACTGGCGTTGATGGTGCCGGCGTTGATGTGGCGCAATAGACGAGGGTTGAGACATGGCTGATGGGTTAACACTACGCAACGTGGCGATTCACAAAAATGCTGATCAGTTGCTGTCAGTGGATCATCATATCGCACCGGGTGAAGTCCTGACCCTGATGGGTCCTTCGGGTTCGGGCAAGTCAACTTTGTTGTCGTTTATAACTGGGACGCTTGCACCCGTCTTTCGTGCGGAAGGTCAAATCTTGTTGGATGGGTCTGATGTGACGCGGATGGCGTCCCACAAGCGCCGCATCGGGATCTTGTTTCAAGATGATCTGTTGTTCCCACATTTGTCTGTGGGCGCGAACCTTGCTTTTGGCCTGGATTCCAGCGTTACGGGTAAAGAGCGGGCGGCCAAAATTGATCAAGCACTCCAAGATGTGGGCCTTGCAGGGTTTGCAGATCGCGATCCGGCCACTTTGTCGGGGGGCCAAAAAGCGCGTGTCGCTTTGATGCGAATGCTGCTTTCGGATCCTTGCGCCCTTTTGTTGGACGAAGCGTTTTCGCGCCTAGACGCCGATCGTCGCGCCCAAGTGCGCGGCTTGGTGTTTGATAGGGCAAGAGCTCTCAACCTGCCGGTGCTGATGGTGACCCACGACGCAGATGACGCTGCCGCAGCGGGCGGACATGTGATCAGTCTGGACGGTTCCGGCCAGAAAGACACAGCGCTCTGACAGCGTTTTGCCAGAAGCGGCGTTACAAGATGCCAGCATGAATTTGATCAACCATGTGCAAAGGCAACAAGGCCATTGACCTCGAGCAGGCACGTTAAATTGTCGGCTCGGCTCATTTCCAAATTCCTTAATTTGCCCAAAGGCGGTCACAAATCGACCGCGAATTTGCATTCTAACGCACGCTAACGGACATACGAAAGCGGAACGATCATGCTCAAAGAGCTCTTTAACAAAGCCAAGACAGCCATTGATACCAAAGTAAAACCGGCGGTCACGAAGCCCTTTGACGTAAAAGAGGACACTTTTTTGGATTTGATTGTCGTGCCGCGGTCGGCAATGAATGCATATCCTGAGAATCCGGTGCCACTTGTTGAGGCGGTCGTCGACTATGTGAACTTTTTGTTTCAACACGCTCTATTCACGCGCGACGAGATCGCCACAGAGGCACTTCAGCTCTATCATTGCGATTACTATCTTGCGCAGGTGCGCAACGGTGGACACGCTCAGTTAATTGGCAACCCTTCGTCAATGTTGTCAAAAACCATGAGTGACGTGATGGGTGGTTTGGCTGCAATGGGCGCAGATGGTCATTTTGGCATAGCGCAAACAGTGGCTAGCTGGGCAGCTCAGCACCCAGATCAGGACGAAGACCAATTGCTATTGGATCATGTTGGAAAAGCAGATTTGTTGGATCTTGATACTCGTTTTGCCGCACAGGAGACAAAAGCACCGTTGCGTGTATTATTTGCGGACTGGATCTCCCAATTTGAAGTTTTGCAAGTCGTTGATGATGTAGCAATGGCGCGTGTTCTAAAGGGGATCAAAGCTCTTAATCCTAACGCCCATCAGCGCGGCGCAAAGTCCCGATTGGCAAAGCTTCTCAATCAATTGTCGAGCCCGGTTTCGCTTGGCCTTGGGATGGCAAGCGCAATTGCAGTTGACCCGATGCCAGTCCTGTCGCTTGGCACTGGCACAGAGCAGGATGTTGACGGTGAAACGATGGTGATCTGGCCGGTTGAAACGGCCTCAGGTTCTATGATTGGGACACAACTAGATGGTGGCGCACAGTTGTGCAGCTATGTTTCTGACGAATTCGACTCAGACGAACAAAATGTCGACTTGGAGGTTTTGAGTTCAGTTACGGAAACTCAAATAAAATCGGCGCAGCAGGTATGCGAAAGCTTAAACGCCGCCATAGCGATTGAATTGTTGCTGTCGAAACTCCCATTCGAAGCAACCGCGGATTTTGTGTCCGTCCGTAGCGCGAGTCCAAATACTAAAGGTGTGCTTGGTGCTTCGATTTTCGTGGTCGTGAACAATGCAGCACAGGCTTATACAGCCATTATTGAAGAAGTTGGATGTCGCTTGTTGTCTGAACCAACCCATGACGAGCTCGTGCAAGTTACTGCGCAAGAACTTGCTAGCTATGTCGCGGCGCTCGCTGCTGACTAGCGCCTAAGAGACGACCCGCCAAATATGATGTCTGAATGTTGTTCGAGATAAATTTGGAGCCATGCGGTAAAGGTAGCTGGTTTTCGACGCACCTCGGCGACCAGATCATGGAAATCAATCCACTTTGTGTCCATCACTTCATCTGGGTTCAGTGTAAGTGGCAAGTTGACTGGCGCTTCGGCAGTGAAGATGTCGACAACTTCATGCTCAATCAGACCATCCCCGACGTCCGCGCGATACTCCACGGTATCACGATATGTCGGGTATAGACCCTTGATCCCTAGCTCTTGATTTAATCGGCGTACTGCGCAGTCGAGCACAGGCTCGTCCCATTCTGGGTGCGTGCAGCAGGTATTCGCCCAAAGCCCGGGCGTATGATATTTTCCTAAAGCTCGCCGTTGGATTAGGATTCGCCCTTTGTTAATGACAAAGACGCTAACCGCTTTGTGGCGATGCCCTTTTTGATGCACCAACAACTTTTCGACGGGCATTAGTGTTCCGTCGATCCATGTGGGGATCATTATCGCAGTCACGTGCGCAACGGCGGAAATTGCCGCGCCATGTCTTTGTTGCCAATCCTGAGGTATGCCATCGAGTGCGCCTTTACCAATATCCTACTCATATACGCCTCAAAAGTCAGTTTTTGAACGTCGATATCATGGCATCGTGGTAAAATTCCCGCACGACGTTCATTGGACCAAAAATCGGCGTTTTGCATAGCGCATAGTACCCGGAAGAATTACTGTTTGTATCATAGGGTCTTGAATTGGGATAGAAACGCGTGATGTCGGAAAATATCCAATCAACGCAGCGCCGAAAAGCGGTGATCGCCCACCAAGATGGACGACATTCTGAGGCGCTAGAACTCTATAATGCTCACCTTAACATGTACCCTGATGACGCGGGTATGTGGACCAACTTTGGCGTCCTGTTAAGAAGTCTAGGACGGCATAAGGCCGCATTGCGGGTCCAGACGCGCGCGTTTGAGCTGTTGCCAAGCGACCGCGGCATACAAACTAACTACGCAAATATATTATCAGACTTGGGGTCTTACGACGCATCGATCGATTTGCGGCGAGAAATCCTGGCCAAAGACCCCGCAAATTTAGACCACCTTGCAATGATCGGGCGATGTTTACGTGGGCTGGGTGAATACCGCGCCGCCGTAATACATCTAAGAAAAGCGCTCGTGTCCCATCCTGATGATGCAGAACTTACGTTGCAGCTAGCCTTTGCACAACTTGGGGCACGGGATTATTCGGAAGGGTTCGATAACTATCGTGCTCGTTGGCGAACAAGTGAATCGATACTGCTCCCGATGCCTTATCCCGAATGGTCGGGTGAACCTATAGCCGGAAAGATCCTTACAGTCTTACCTGAGCAGGGTTTTGGTGATGCCGTTTTCTTTATGCGGTTTTTGCCGTCACTCAAGAAACTCGGTGCAACGGTTCGGGTTTGCGTCGCAAAGCCCGTCTCTCCGTTGTTCGAAATGTTGCAAGGTGCAGATTGTGTAGTCCCGGTTTCCGAGGCGGCACATGTCGGTGACTTCTGGATCAATATGATCGATGTCGCGCGATTTCATTTCCAAAGTTCGAATGAAATACCTACCCCAACTGAGCTCACGATACCTACCGCATCTGTCAAGCGCGCAAAAAAAATCACGGCTCCACACGCAGGGAAATTCAAAGTCGGTATCGTTTGGGCAGGCTCAACGACATACAAAGGGAACGCCTTTCGGTCTTTTCACCACGACCTGTTCAGCGAACTCTTAGAAGAAGACGGGATTCAACTTTTTTCTTTGTACAAGGGCCCCGACCTAAAGGCCTTTGAGCGGGATGGAATTTCCGCCCATATTGTCAATGCCGCGCACGACGACCGTCATTTTGGAGACTGCGCAGCGATGATGCGCCAGATGAATTTGGTCATAACCACAGATACTGCAACAGCGCATATCTCTGGTTCGTTGGGGTGCGATACATGGGTGATGCTGCATTGGGACCCGTTCTGGGTTTGGGGGCACCATGAAGAAAAAACGCCTTGGTACCCGAACGCTAAACTATTTCGTCAGACAATTCCCCTAGACTGGCATGGTGTAATGACGAAGGTAAAGCAGGCCCTAAAAGAGGTAGCAAAGGTACCGCATGACAGAGATAATGATCCCGGTGTCACCCGGTGAACTCATCGACAAACTTACGATCTTACGACTCAAGGCCGAGAATATTTCTGAAGCGTCGCAGCTCGTGAATGTGCAGCGTGAGTTTCAGAGCCTGCAAATTATTGCTGATGATAAGCTACCTTCAAACCCGTTGTTACACGGCTATTGGGGACAGTTGCATCAGGTAAACAAAGATCTATGGCACATTGAGGAAGATCTGAGGAAATTTGAAAGAATCGGTGACTTTGGCCCTGCTTTTATCGCATTGGCGCGGGCAGTTTATGTGACAAACGACAAGCGATCGATTCTCAAAAGGAAAATCAATATGCTTTTAGGGTCTGCTCTGATGGAAGAAAAATCTTATAGAGCGCAATCAGAATCAACAGAATGACCGGTAATCTAAGAGAAGTATTGGATCGCCAAAACGGTACTGGTCGAAACGACGGCCCCCAACGCGAACCATGCAGCCCGCGCACGTCTGCGCTGGGGTTTCGGCGGTGGCGGTGGATTGTTTTGTCGGATCAATGCGGCCTCTGCAATTGCGGGTAGCTGCGGCCCGAACCGCGATAGAACCATTAGTGTTTTCCCAAGGTCCTTGAGCAGCGCCTTGGGGCCAATGCTCTCTTTGATGTAGGATTCGACAATCGGCCGTGCCACTTCCCAGATATTGATATGTGGATCCAAAGATCGCGCAACGCCCTCGACGACAACCATGGTGCGTTGTAGCAAAATCAATTCGGTCCGTGTCTCCATGCCAAATCGCTCGGTGACCTCAAAGAGGTAAGACAGCAAACGCGCCATTGATATGTGGGTCGCATCCATCCCAAAAATAGGTTCGCCGACGGCGCGAAGAGCTCTGGCGAATTCATCGACATCTTTATCGGCTGGGACATAGCCGGCCTCAAAGTGAACCTCGGCAACGCGCTTATAGTCTTTGCGAATAAACCCAAAAAGGATTTCGGCGTAAACGCGTCGCGTATAGGCATCGATCCGACCCATGATGCCGAAATCATACGCTAGGATATCTCCGTTTTCGGCGACTTTGAGATTCCCTTGATGCATGTCCCCATGGAAATATCCGTCACGCAGAGCATGTCCCAGAAACAGCTGTAAAACACGTGCGCCCAAGGCGCGACGATCGTGGCCGGCAGCGTCAAGTGCATCATTGTCACCAATTCCGGCGCCTTCAGCCCAATCGAGCGTCATCACTCGTCGGCCAGATAAGTGCCAGCGTACATTTGGGACGTCAAAACCAACGTCAGTTACGGTGTTCGCTGCAAATTCAGACGCGGCGGAGCTTTCGAGGCGAAGGTCAAGTTCACCCATCACGACGCCTTCGAAGTGTTCGATGACATCCATTGGGCGCAATCGTCGCGAAGATGGTGACAGCAGTTCGATAGCGCGCGCGGCAAAGTAGAATGCGTCGATATCTTTGCGAAATGCTTTCTCAATGCCAGGTCTTAAGATTTTGACCGCGACGGCCTCGCCGGTTTCTGACAAATGCGCTTTGTGAACTTGCGCCAAAGAGGCAGCCGCGACCGGTTCGGAGAACGTCGAAAATAACTCTGAAACCGGTTTACCCAATTCGCGAACGACTTCGCTTTCGGCCTCTTGCATCGAGAATGCAGGTAGCTTGTCTTGAAGCACGCGCAATTGCACAGCCATTTCATCGCCAACCACGTCAGGTCGGGTTGAAAGCACTTGTCCAAACTTGATGTAGGCGGGGCCAAGCGCGGTCAATGCGCGCGTTGCAGGCGGCATTGTAATATCGCCTTTGAAGCCCAGCCATTGGAACGGCCACACCAGCGTGCGAAATGTGATGCTAAGCAGTGGCCCGGCGTCAAACGCCTCGAGCACGACTTTCATCGCGCCGGTACGTTCTAGCGTCGCTCCTGTTCGGATCAGGCGGATGATATTGTGTGGGCCACGCATGTTCTAGATTTTCCAACCAGAATGAAGCGCAGCGATGCCCATCGACATATTCCGGTACTTTGCGTTTTCGAAACCAGCGTCTTTTACCATTTGTAGGAAGGTATCTTGGTCGGGGAAATTACGGATCGATTCCACGAGGTACTGATAGCTCTCGGCGTCATTCGCGATCAGTTTTCCCATGCGTGGAATGACGTTGAATGAGTAAAGGTCATAGGCCTTTTGCATCATATCGTTTGGAATCTGGCTGAACTCCAGAACCATCAATCGGCCACCGGGTTTCAATACACGGAACGCCTCGTTCAACGCTTCTTGGGGCCGTGTGACATTCCGGATGCCAAAGCTGATCGTGTAGACATCGAACGTGTTGTCCTCAAACGGCAGCGCCATCGCGTCGCCGACAATCCATTCAAGACTGTTGGACATTTGTTCGGCTTCTGCGCGCTTGCGACCTTCGATCAACATCGGTTCGGTTAGATCCAAAACGGTTGCGTGGCCCGACCCCGCACGCTTCAAGAATCGGAAAGATATATCGCCAGTGCCGCCAGCGACATCCAACAGCTTTTGACCGGCGCGTGGCGCGAGCCAATCCATCATCGCATCTTTCCAAACGCGGTGGATACCGACAGACATCACATCATTCATGACGTCGTATTTGTTTGCAACTGAGCTAAATACGCCCCGGACGCGGCCTGCTTTTTCGCCTTCAGGGACGGTTTCAAAACCAAAATGTGTGGTGCCGGTTGGTTCTTGGGCCATGACAATCCGTCGCTTTCGTTGGTTGCGGTTTGGTTATACCTCTTGGCGCCAAAGAACAAACCGTCATTACGCCACAGCCTTGCAAATCACGCTGCCGACATATCTATATCTAGGCCAACAACTTGGATCGCCCAAATGCCCGAACTGCCAGAGGTCGAAACTGTCCGAAAAGGTCTTGCACCGGCAATGGAAGGAATCGTAATCGCGCAGGCGGATGTGAATCGTCCAGATCTGCGTTGGCCGTTTCCCGACCGTATGAGCAAGCGACTGACCGGGGCACGGGTCATGCGGCTGCGTCGCCGCTCAAAATACATCCTTGTTGATCTTAGTACCGATGAAACGCTTTTGGTTCATTTAGGGATGTCTGGGCGGATGACAGTGTCCGGGCACCAATTGGGCCAATTCTATCAGGATCACCCCGCGCCGCAAAAACACGATCATGTCGTGTTTCAAATGGAGAACGGTGCGCGCATCACGTTTAACGATGCGCGTCGGTTTGGTGCGATGGATCTTATGGCGACCGCTGAAGAGGCTAATCATTGGCTGTTACGCGGCATTGGCCCCGAGCCATTGGGTAATGATTTCCACGAAGCGCATTTGATCGAACGTTTCAGCGGTAAAAACACGCCCGTCAAGACGGCGCTGCTTGATCAACGAATCGTCGCCGGACTTGGCAATATTTACGTATGCGAAGTTTTATTCCGAGCTGGCATTCACCCCGCACGCAAAGCTGGGCGGATAAGCAAAGCGCGCGTGGCATCGATGGTTCCGATTATTCGCGACGTGCTGAATGAAGCCATAGAATCTGGCGGTTCATCGTTAAAGGACTACCGTCAGGCAGATGGCGAATTGGGTTATTTCCAGCACGGTTTTCAGGTTTACGACCGTGAAGGCGATAGTTGTCGTTCGAGTGACTGTGACCGCGCTATCACCCGAATCGTGCAATCAGGTCGATCTTCCTTTTTCTGCCCACAATGCCAAAGATAGCTTGATTGCCGGCGCCAAATAACGTCACACTTTTGCTGTCGAGACCGAAAGGAAAGCTCACATGGCGTTTGAAACGATAAATGTGAATGTCGAGGACCACGTGATGACAATCACGCTGGATCGTCCCGATGCGATGAATGCACTGAACCTACAATTGCTCACAGAACTCTGTGCGGCTGTAGAAGACGCGGATGCCTCGGACCGAGTTCGCTGTATTATCCTAACGGGGTCGGAAAAAGCCTTCGCGGCTGGGGCTGACATCACTGAGATGGCAGATCAGTCCTTTGTCGACATGTATACCAAGGCGTTCTTTGAGGCTGAAACCACGCGTTTGAACCGAACGCGCAAACCGATCATTGCAGCTGTTGCGGGCTATGCGCTGGGCGGCGGGTGCGAACTGGCGATGATGTGCGACTTCATTATCGCAGCAGAAACCGCTAAATTTGGTCAGCCCGAAATTAACCTTGGCGTTATTGCGGGTCTTGGTGGGACGCAGCGTCTAAGCCGTTACGTTGGTAAATCCAAAGCGATGGACATGAATTTAACGGGTCGGTTTATGGATGCAGAAGAGGCAGAACGAAGTGGCTTAGTGAGTCGCGTTGTACCTGCCAAAAAACTCATGGATGAAGCGCGATCTGCTGCTGAAAAGATCGCCGAAAAATCTTTGATTGCAACGATGGCAGCAAAAGATGCGGTGAATCGGTCCTATGAGACGACACTTGCTGAAGGTCTGAACTATGAACGTCGCTTGTTCCATTCGCTATTCGCCACAGATGATCAAAAAGAAGGCATGAGCGCGTTCCGCGAAAAACGCGAAGCCAATTTCCGGGATCGGTAAAAAACCCTTCCCTTTACGGTGTGAACGGGCTAATGGAGCCACAACATGCGCGTGATGCCCGCTTTGGCAGATTCGGCCGGTACAGAACCCGGTGGGCCATCAGGCGCATAGAAATTTGTATTTGATGAACCCGAACGAAAGAAACGAACATGGCAAACACAGCCCAGTCTAAAAAACGCGCACGTCAGAACGAAGCCCGCTTTGCAGTGAACAAGCAGCGCCGTTCGCGCATCCGCACATTCTTGCGCGCAGTCGATGAGGCCGTTGCTTCTGGCGATCAGACAGCAGCAGCGGCTGCGTTGAAAGCAGCTCAACCAGAGCTTATGCGCGGCGTGACTAAAGGCATCATGCACAAGAACACAGCAGCGCGGAAAATGTCCCGTTTGTCTGCTCGTGTTAAGGCTATGGCATAAAAAATAATTTTTGCCACTTAGATGTGGCATTTGTGCTAGAAAAGGGCGGATCTAATGGGTCCGCCTTTTTTGCATTCGCAGCAGAGCCGATAAGTTTTTGTGTTGTTTCAACGCGCTTAGAGATTCTTTTCGCCAAACTTAGAGTCAAGCGCGTTGTTCTGTTGAAAGCATCACAAACCCCTTGCTACGTTGGCCCTGCGATTCACATCGTTCCGGGGGGGACATGGCGGATTTCACCAAAATTTCGGATTTTGATCTTTTGCAAGATTAAATGACGTTGGGCCATTTTGGTGATCTTCTGTGCAAGAGAGTTTGCGCTATTGCGCAAAGTCGATTGTGTCTGCGGTGTTATGCATAACATGCATAATCCAACGTCCCATTTGGTGTCGTGGCGTGGCAGTTTGTTTGAGGTTATTCAAACCAAGCGTCGTGAATATGACTGGTGATGCAATGCAGGACGTCGGGCTTTCGGCGAACTGTTATGTGCTGCCATAGAACGTGAGTCGTCGCAGGCTGCCTGCGGAGTTCGGGATAGATAAATAGGGGCAAAGGCGACCAATGACGATGAATGTATGGAGCGACGTTCTACAAGCGCTGAAATCTGGAATGAGCGCAAATAGCTACGATAATTGGATTGCTCCGCTTGAATTGACATCATTGTCTGACCGGGTCGCGAGTTTTGAAGTTCCGACAGGATTCATCGGTAACTATGTCGAACAAAATTTCGGCGACCAGATTCTCTACCAATTGAATCGTCACGAACAAGATATTCAACGCCTTAGCTTTTCGGTCCCAAAAGGCGTCGTCGCCAAAGCCCCAATCAAAGTTACAAAGCCCAAACAACCTAAGTCTGGTGACTTCAGCGGTGGCCCAATTGATCCACGGTTTACTTTTGACAGTTTCGTCGTTGGTAAGCCGAACGAATTGGCAAATGCCGCGGCCCGACGTGTTGGCGAAGGTGGACCTGTCACCTTTAACCCTTTGTTCCTATATGGCGGTGTTGGATTGGGTAAGACCCACCTCATGCACGCGATCGCGAATGAGCTGAAAGCCCGTCAGCCAGAAGCGAACGTTCTCTATCTATCAGCGGAACAGTTCATGTACCGGTTCATCACCGCTCTACGTGAGCGCAAGATGATGGACTTTAAACAGCTTTTCCGCTCGGTTGACGTTTTGATGGTCGATGATGTGCAGTTCATTGCGGGAAAGGACAGCACACAAGAAGAGTTTTTCCACACCTTCAACGCACTTGTAGATGCAAATAAGCAGATCATCATTTCGGCTGATCGCGCGCCGGGCGAAATCAAAGATCTAGAGGATCGTATCCGGTCCCGTTTGCAATGTGGATTGGTCGTTGATTTACACCCAACTGACTACGAACTGCGGCTGGGCGTTCTTCAATCCAAGGTTGCGACGCAACAGGCGCAATATCCGGATTTGCAGATTTCAGAGGGTGTTCTTGAATTCTTGGCGCATCGCATCACGACAAACGTGCGCGTCCTCGAGGGCGCTTTGACCCGCCTTTTCGCATTTGCGAGCTTAGTGGGCCGTCCAATCGATTTAGAGCTGACCCAAGATTGCCTCTCTGATGTTCTCAAAGCATCAGATCGCAAAGTGACGGTCGAAGAAATTCAGCGCAAAGTCAGCGAGCATTTCAACATCCGCCTATCTGACATGATCGGACCCAAGCGATTGAGGTCTTTCGCGCGCCCGCGTCAAATGGCGATGTTTCTTGCGAAACAAATGACCAGCCGGTCGTTGCCAGAAATTGGCCGTCGTTTTGGGGGGCGTGACCACACAACAGTGATGCACGGCGTTAAGCGGATCGAAGAATTGATGCAGACTGACAGCCAGATTGCAGATGATATTGAACTTTTGAGGCGCGCATTAGAGGCCTAAGCGCCGCTGGTGCTTGACCCTCGTGCTGCCTTGGCAGACAGTTAATCTAATTAGATCTTGAGATGGGCGCGAAAACATGTAGTTTTTGCGTCCCGGTGGCGTGAGCCTCAGACATTCGGAGCGTAAAGAAATGAAGTTAAGCATTGAACGTGCAAGCCTGTTGAAAGCTGTGGCGCAAGCGCAATCCGTTGTTGAGCGGCGCAATACAATTCCGATTTTAGCCAACGTCTTGATCGAAGCCGAAGGCGACACAGTTCAGTTCCGCGCGACTGACCTCGATATCGAGGTAGTCGACCGCGCGCCTGCGCAGGTTGAACGCGCTGGTGCGACAACAGTTTCCGCCGTGACGCTGAACGAGATCGTGCGCAAATTGCCAGATGGAGCGTTGGTGACACTGACCGAAGATGGGGCATCCGGCCGTTTGACGATTGAAGCAGGTCGGTCGAACTTTTCTTTGGCAACGCTGCCAAAAGAAGATTTCCCTGTGATGGCGACCTCTGAATATGCTGCAAATTTCTCAGCGCCAGCGCCCGTATTGCGCCGTCTATTTGATAAGTCAAAATTCGCGATCTCGACAGAGGAAACACGCTATTACCTGAATGGTGTTTATATGCACGTCTCAGAATCCGACGGCGGTAAGGTTCTCCGTTGTGTAGCGACTGACGGTCACCGTTTAGCGCGTATCGATGCAGACCTGCCTGATGGTGCGGCAGATATGGCCGGTGTGATTGTCCCTCGCAAGACAGTTGGCGAATTGCGCAAGCTGTTGGACGACGACGAGATGAAGGTCGCTGTGTCCGTCAGCGAAACCAAAGTGCGCTTTGCGACACCTGACATCACGCTTACCTCCAAGGTCATTGACGGAACCTTCCCCGATTACACACGCGTCATCCCACAAGGGAACACACGCAAAATGGAAGTCGATGCAGCCGAATTCGCCAAAGCGGTGGATCGTGTCGCAACGGTGTCGTCTGAGCGATCCCGCGCGGTGAAGTTGTCTTTGGAAGAAGACAAGCTGGTTCTGTCTGTGAACGCGCCAGACAGCGGTGCCGCTGAAGAAGAGTTGGCTGTGGCCTATGGCGATGAACGTTTGGACATCGGATTTAACGCCAAATACCTGCTCGAAATCGCCAGCCAAGTTGATCGCGAAAACGCGGTATTTTTGTTCAATTCGTCGGGCGATCCGACGTTGATGCGCGAAGGCAATGACACCAGTGCTGTGTACGTCGTTATGCCAATGCGGGTGTGATCATATTTCACATCTGATGGAGCCTCCGGCGGAGGTATTTCTGCCTAGAAGAAGTCGGGCGTGCGTGCTGTGAGCGGCTTGGCCATAACTTCATTGATGTTGTCGCATTTTCGATCGCACAAACGAGTAGAGTTGGCGTGCGACGGACGGCCGATCGCGATCTATGGGGCCAACGGTGCCGGGAAAACCAACATTTTAGAAGCTGTGTCGTTGTTGTCTCCGGGGCGTGGAATGCGCCGTGCTGGTCCGGACGATTTAACAAGACGCCCTGAAGCGCTTGGGTGGAAAGTGAGGGGATTGCTGCGATCAATGCATCAAGTCCATGAGCTTGAAACCGGGGCTGAGGCTGGCCGGTCGCGTAGCGTGCGTATTGATGAGAAGGCAGCGGCGCAAATCGCGCTGGGCCGCGTAGGCCGGATGGTATGGCTGGTTCCGTCGATGGACCGGTTGTGGATTGAGGGTGCAGATGGTCGGCGCAGGTTTTTAGATCGCGCGACACTAAGTTTTTTGCCGCACCACGCCGAAGCTGTGTTGAAATTTGAAAAGGCGATGCGCGAGCGAAACCGGTTGTTGAAAGACATGGTGCGCGATGCCAATTGGTACGTCGCGATTGAGGCGCAGATGGCCGAAGCTGGCGCCGAGATCACCCGCAATCGTTTGCACGCGATTTCAGAGCTAATGGCAGGGCAAGCGGGGGCAGAAACGGCGTTCCCACGCGCAGATCTGTCGTTGAGCAATGCCAACCCCATAGAAGATGAAACAGAGGTCGGCGCGCTTAAGGCGGCCTTTGCGGAAGGGCGTGGCCGTGATCTGGCGGCTGGGCGGACATTGGTCGGGCCACATCGCGCTGATATGACGGCCGTGTTCAGCGATAAAGATGTGCCTGCCAAAGATTGCTCCACAGGCGAGCAAAAGGCCCTGTTAATTAGCGTCATTCTGGCCAATGCCCGCGCAGTTGGTCGTGACTTTGGCGCACCTCCGATCATATTGCTGGACGAGGTCGCGGCCCATTTGGACGTGGAACGTCGGGCGGCCCTGTATGACGAGATTTGCGCAGTTGGCGCGCAGGCCTGGATGACAGGCACCGGCCCGGAACTGTTTGCGGAATTAGGGGATCGCGCGCAGTATGTTGAGGTGAGCGAGGTCGATGGGGCCTCGTTTGCCGAGCAAAGGACATCCCTATGACCCCACAACGTGTGACATTGATTACTTTGGGCGTGGCGGACCTAGAGCGCTCGACCGCGTTTTATGCGGCCCTCGGCTGGACACCAAAGGAACATTTGCCCGAAGCGCGGTTTTACCAAATCAATGGGATGGTTTTGGGGCTGTTTGGATTGGAAGACCTTGCAAAGGATCAGGGTCGCCCGAATGCTAATTTAGGCATCGGTGGATCGACGCTCGGGCAAAATTTTGCGACTGAAGCGGAAGTAGACTCGGCATTTGAACTTGCGCTGTCAGCTGGAGCAACAGAACTGAAACGCCCTGAAAAAGTGTTTTGGGGTGGGTATTCAGGTTATTACGCCGATCCTGATGGTCACGTTTGGGAGGTTGCGATGAACCCGTTTTGGCCATTGAATGACGATGGCAGTTTGACGCTTCCCGATGCAGATTGAGCGCATTTTCGAAACCAAACTTACGTCCTCGGATGAAGTACGCATAAATTCTTTGCTTGTTAGGGCCTTTGACGAAGGCTTTGGTGAGCGGTCCTTTCACCAGCAACGCCATACCGTGCGATTTGTTGCCCGCGATCGTGATTTGATCATTGGGCACATGGCCTTGTGTTATCGGTCAATCCGGCTTGGCGTCGATTTGGTTCGGATTATTGGGCTTGGTGAGGTGTCGACTGACCCAAAATACCAAGGACAGGGCATAGCAACCAAGCTGATCGGAGAAACGTTAAAGTTTGCCCAAGATAGCGAGGCAGATTTCTACCTCCTGTTTGGGGATCGCCCAATCTATGCCGGGCATGGCTTCAGTCCTGCCCAAAATCACGTAAAGCACGTTGAAATGTACCATGGCCGCACAGGGCAGGTCGTGACAGCGACGGAAACAAGTTTGATGGTTCTTCCGCTAAAAGAACGCGAATGGGATGCATCAGCTCTTGTTGACCTCTTAGGACATATGTTTTGAACGTTTCATGACAATTTCCCTGTCTGATATGCTGCTCTATGCAGGTGCGCTCCTGGTTTTGTTTCTCACGCCCGGGCCGGTATGGGTTGCGTTGGTTGCGCGCACGCTTTCTGGTGGTTTCCACGGGGCTTGGCCATTGGCGCTAGGCGTCGTGGTTGGCGATGTCCTGTGGCCGTTCCTTGCGATTCTTGGCGTGTCGTGGATCATCAGTGTCTACGCGGATTTTTTGCTCGTCCTAAAGTGGGTTGCCTGTATTACCTTCATCTTGATGGGTTGGCTGGTTATCCGATCTGCGGACAAGACGATTGCGTCAGATAATCGACTGACCAAACCGGGGATGTGGGCAGGGTTTTTGGCCGGATTGGCGGTGATCCTAGGAAATCCTAAGGCGATTTTGTTCTACATGGGCATGTTGCCAGGTTTTTTTGATCTGTCCGCGCTGACATGGGCCGACATAGCGGCCATTTGCTTTCTGTCGTTCTTAGTGCCTCTCATCGGCAACCTTGCGTTGGCTCTTTCCATCGAGAAAGCGCGGGCACTCTTGACCTCACCAACTGCCCTAAAACGCACAAACCTAACGGCGGGATTCCTGCTTGTTGGAGTTGGCTTGATCATACCCTTTACCTGACACAAAATCTTGTGCCAAACGCGTGACATTCCCGTCGCGATTCCATATATTTAGCGGTAGCAAAAGCAGGAAAATCCGCATGTCAGACGAGCAGCAGAACCCAGAAGAATACGGCGCCGATTCCATCAAGGTTTTGAAGGGGTTAGAGGCTGTGCGCAAACGCCCCGGTATGTATATCGGTGACACAGATGACGGGTCTGGTCTGCACCACATGGTTTACGAAGTCGTCGACAACGGAATTGACGAGGCATTAGCCGGTCACGCCGACCATGTGTCTGTAAAAATTCACGCGGACGGCTCTGTTAGCGTCGGGGATAACGGGCGCGGAATTCCGGTCGACATGCACAAAGAAGAAGGCGTTTCGGCGGCTGAGGTCATAATGACTCAACTTCACGCTGGTGGTAAATTCGACAGCAATTCCTACAAAGTTTCAGGCGGTCTACACGGTGTTGGTGTGTCAGTTGTGAACGCCCTTTCCGATTATCTGGAATTGCGTATCTGGCGCGATGACAAAGAACACTACGCGCGGTTTGAAGGTGGGTTCACTGCCGAGAGCCTACGCGTCGAAGGGCCCGCCAATGGCCGCAAGGGTACAGAAGTTCGCTTCTTGGCCAGTACCGAGACATTCAGTAACCGTGACTTCGTGTTTGAGACGCTGGAGAAGCGCCTACGCGAATTGGCGTTCCTAAATTCTGGTGTCCGCATCATTCTTGAGGACGAGCGGCCAGCTGAAGCCTTGCGCTCGGAGCTTTACTACGATGGTGGTGTGAACGAATTCGTCAAATACCTCGACCGATCAAAGACATCCCTGATGGAAGCGCCGATCTACGTCAAAGGCGAGCGTGACGACATCGGAATTGAAGTCGCGATGTGGTGGAATGACAGCTACAACGAAATGGTGCTGCCCTTCACCAACAACATTCCACAGCGCGATGGCGGCACGCACATGGCGGGCTTCCGCGGTGCGCTAACGCGTGCGATTTCCAAATACGCGACCGAAAGCGGAATCGCGAAAAAGGAAAAGGTTGCGATCACAGGTGACGACGCGCGCGAAGGCCTGACTTGCGTCTTGTCCGTAAAAGTCCCTGATCCGAAATTCAGCTCACAGACCAAGGACAAATTGGTTAGCTCCGAGGTCCGCCCAGCGGTTGAAAACTTGATGGGTGAAAAGCTGAACGAATGGTTTGAAGAAAACCCAGCCATCGCCAAACAGATCATCGGCAAAATCGTCGAGGCCGCCGCCGCCCGTGAGGCCGCGCGCAAGGCCCGCGAAATCCGCCGCAAATCCGCGATGGATGTGAATTACAACGCGTCCAAGCTAAAAGATTGTTCCGAAAAAGACCCGGCCAAGACCGAAGTCTTCTTGGTGGAGGGTGACTCTGCCGGTGGCTCTGCACAAACGGGCAGGGATCGCCGAACACAGGCGGTTTTACCGTTGCGTGGTAAGATCCTAAATGTCGAACGCGCCCGCTTTGATCGGATGCTGGGCAGCCAAGAAATCGGCAACCTTGTGATGGCGCTGGGCACCGGCATTGGCCGCGATGAATTCAACATCGAGAAGCTCCGCTACCACAAGATCGTCATCATGACCGATGCAGACGTCGACGGCGCACACATCCGTACGCTGCTCCTGACATTCTTCTTCCGTCAGATGCCGGAGCTGATCGAGGGTGGGTTTCTCTATATTGCGCAGCCGCCGCTATTCAAAGTGGCCCGTGGCAAGTCTGAGGTCTACCTCAAAGACCAGCCAGCTCTTGATGACTACCTGATCGAACAGGGGATCGATGGTGCGGTTCTGCGCCAAGGCAACGGTGAAGAGATCACAGGCAATGACCTGCGCCGCGTTGTGGATGAAGCGCGTCAGTTGAAGCGCGTGCTTGATGCCTTCCCAACGCACTACCCTCGTCACATCCTCGAACAAGCCGCCATTGCTGGTGCGTTCGTTCAGGGCGCTGTGGACGCAGATCTGCAGGGCGTCGCTGACAAGGTGGCCAAACGCCTCGACCTTATCGCGCTCGAATGGGAACGCGGTTGGCAGGGCCGGATCACGCAAGACAAGGGCATCCGCCTCGCCCGCATTCTGCGCGGTGTGGAAGAGGTGCGCACGCTCGACGGTCCAATGATGCGCTCCGGCGAGGCGCGCCGCTCTGGTAGCTTTACCAAATCATTGCAGGACGTCTACGACCTCCCCGCGACCTTAATCCGCAAAGACCGCTCACAAGTGATCCACGGACCCCTCGATCTGTTGAGAGCAATCCTTGAAGAGGGCGAAAAGGGCCTATCATTGCAACGCTACAAGGGCTTGGGAGAGATGAACCCAGACCAGCTCTGGGAAACCACCCTCGATCCTGACGCGCGCACGCTGCTGCAAGTGAATGTTGAAGACGTGGCCGAGGCCGATGATCTGTTTACGAAGCTCATGGGTGATGTGGTCGAGCCACGACGCGAGTTCATCCAGACGAACGCGTTAAGTGTGGAGAATTTGGATTTTTAGCCAATGAGCCAAGCGTCGGCCTTACCCTCAATGTGCTGATTATGGTTGTTGCAAATAAGGAAATCCACCGTTTCTATTTCCGCAGCAAAAGGAAAAGTGTTGCCATCGAACGGGAAATTTGGCAAAAAAATCGCCGTATTTAATTGGTTCAAGAATCTTTTGGGGAAGATCATGAAATTTTTTTTTGCGTCCATTCTGGCATTTCTGTTTCTAACCAATGTTGCAAATGCTGCGACGCTTACAATAGATATGCGGTTTCCGGATGACCCGGCAGACTATACTGGTCTGATAACAGGTATTCCACTTGAGGCCGAAGGCGATCCCAACGTTCAGCTCTTACTTACGTATGATCCGACAGCAATATGGCAAGATGCGACATACTTTGGATTTGCAGTTCAAAAGATCGACACCGCAGCATTAGAAGCGTCCTTGTCCTTCGGCTCGCATCTTATTACGCTCAACAGCGTCGAAATGTACCATTTTGGCTTTGTACAACAGATAGCGATCCAGCTCGATTTCTCAGGGTCCATTCTGACCGATCCCGTCAATGGAGCGCTTGGTCAGTTCTCAGCCTTCATGGATGTCCGGCTTGCTACAAACGGCAACGAACAGACCTCGGGTGACCTTGTGTCAACAACGGATTGGGGACCCCATTGGGCTGACTTGGGTTTGGCCCGTGGTGAAGATATTAGAAACGACTCTGGGTATGTCCTGCTTGACGTCACACCTGTTCCGTTGCCGGGGTCACTCCCGCTGCTGGCTGTCGGGGCGCTCGCGTTTGGTTTTGTGGGTAGAAAAGCCAGGGGCTGAATTCTACCCCCACCTCACCAACCCAATAATCGCCGACGTCGCATAGAACCCTTGCAACAGCAGGAACGTCCAGCGTTTGTCCAGCCAGCCCCACGCCGCGAACAGCAGTGCTGAGATCAGCAGCAGCGAGAACCCTAAAATCTCATTCCCCGTGTTCGACGCGATCAGTAGGGCATAGATCATCGCTGAAACGGAACCTGTGACTTCAAAAACAGTCGTCAGTTTACGGTTGTTCATCTTGTTCCTTCTCGTTTGAACCCACTCTCGCGATTTTGTTGTTCATGGCAATTGCTTTTCAGAACGACTGAGGCAATCCTCGCCCAATGACGACCTTTGACTACATTATCATAGGTGCCGGATCGGCTGGCTGTGTCCTCGCCAACAAACTTGGCGCGGACACATCAAAATCGATCTTGGTGCTCGAAGCGGGGCCAATGGATCGGGACTTGTTCATCCACTTGCCGGCTGGCGTCTATCGCGCGTGGCGCAATCCCAAGATCAACTGGAACTATGACACGGACGCCGAACCTAGCTTGGACAATCGCGAGGTTTTCATGCCACGAGGGCGCGTTGTCGGAGGATCGTCATCGATCAATTCGATGGTCTATATGCGGGGCCATCCCCTCGACTATGATAATTGGGCCGATGAGTTTGGTTTATCCGATTGGACCTATGCGCAGTGCTTGCCCTATTTCAAAGCGGGCGAAACCTACTTCAAAGGCAGTAACGACTACCGGGGCGACAATGGTCCGCTGGGCGTTCATCCCGGTGACTACGAGAACCCGTTGTTTGATGCGTTTGTTGACGCTGGTGAACAAGCCGGACAGGGGCGCACCGATGATCCAAATGGGTTCAATCCCGAAGGCGTATGTCGATTGGACGCGACGAAAAAGAATGGCCGTAGATGCAGCGCGGCGGTTGCCCACCTAAGGCCGGCTATGAAACGCGGAAACGTCACGTTGATCTGCAATGCGCAGGTGTCGCGCATTGAGATGGGGGGCAATCGCGCGACGGGTGTCACGTTTATGCACAAGGGCGAAAACCGCACTATTGAAGCGGGCGGTGAAATCATTCTGTCAGGCGGGGCGATCAATTCGCCAAAGTTGCTAATGCTGTCCGGTATTGGCCCGGCTGAACATCTCAAATCGCATGATATCGCAGTGCAACAGCATGTTCAGGGGGTGGGCCAAAACCTACAGGATCATGCCAACATCATCATGCAGTTCGAAAGCCTCAAAGGGTTTCCCATTCACCGCGTTGACAGGCCTTGGAACAAGGCGCTTGCAGGTGCGCGGTGGGTATTCACGCGCGATGGCGTTGCTGCGTCCAACATCTGGGAGGCGGGCGGAACGATCCGCAGCGATGAGAGTGTGACTTACCCGAACTTACAATATCATTTTGGGCCGGTCGGATTTGAGTATGACGGCGATAAGATCGTTCTGAACCAAGCATTCGCTATTCATATGGATGTGTCTCGCCCGCGCAGCCGCGGTGAAATCACGCTTGCTTCAGCGGACCCGTTGGCCCGACCCAATATGCAGTTCAACTATCTGTCCCATCCTGAGGATATGGCTGAAATGGTAACCGCTGCGCGCAAGATACGAGAGCTGGTTGCCCAACCTGCGTTCGATGGATTGCGGGGGGCTGAGTTGCCCGACAGTGCGGATGCGACAACAGATGATGATTTGCGCGCCTGGATACGGGCAACGATGGAAACGGATTTCCACCCATCATGCAGTTGTCGGATGGGCCATGATGATAACGCTGTTGTCGATGATCAGTTCCGCGTTCACGGTGTCGAAGGACTGCGTGTCGTTGATGCTTCGGTGATGCCAAAGATTACATGCGCTAACCTCAATGCGCCCGTGCAAATGATCGCTGCGCGCGCGGCTGATTACATCGCAGGCAACCCGCAGCTGCCTGCGCAACACGTCAAATTTGCATTTGAGTCTTAGGATTTGACCGAACGTGCGTTGATCATCGCGACCCCGCTTTCGCCCAGCGGTACAACTGCGAACGGCCCACCGTGGCACATATCCTCGGGGTCTTGGTTGTTCTGCGGTGGGGAATTTGCAAGGACCTCTTCTGCGAAATCTTCTGCATTGTCTTTCGGACGATACCCCAACGCAGATGCGCCAGAGTTGTCCAAACCTGCGCGGTCATTGTTGGAAACACCATAAACAATTGTGAACCCGGTTGTTGGTGCTGTTACGGATTTCTGAACCAACTGAATCAAGTCGCCGTCAGATAACCAAGATCCCAAGGCGCGGCTATTTCCAACTTTGCCAGAGGCTGATGCAATCCGCATCGCAACCGTTTCAAGGCCGCGTTTGTCCCAATAAAGGCTCGCCATATCTTCGGTGTAGCACTTTGCCAGCCCATAATATGTGTCTGGACGATGGACCGCATCGACCCCGATGAAATCGTGCTTTTTGTGCATCCCGATGGCATGAATGGAGGACGCGAAAACGATCCGCTTTACGCCGCGTTGATAGGCGCCTTCCCAAATGTGATGCGCACTGAGGATGTTGGAATGAAAGATTTCATCCCAAGAGGCTTCGTCGGCTATGGACCCGAAATGCACCACCATATCGGCACCTTCCAAAAGCGCGTAGACAGCGGCCCGGTCGCCAATGTCGACTTGGGCGTAAGTTTCATTTGCAGCCAGTCCGTCAATGCCATCCACGCGGTCGGTTGAGACCAATTCATCACACATCTTTGCCAACGGTGCGCGGCAAATCCCGCCCAAACGTCCGGCTGCACCGGTCAAAACGATTTTCATGGTTGGTCCTTTCCCGTCAAATGACGGCCTTTTCTACGAATTTCCTTTTTTCGACAATCCGGTCATACCCAAATGGTGACAGATCCAACGATTGATAAGCGCCTGATGCGATCAGCTCCGCAACACCGCGCCCCAAGGCTGGGGACTGTTGGAACCCGTGCCCCGAAAACCCATTCACAAAGATGAAGTTCTCGACTTCGTTATGTGGGCCAACAATTGCGTTTTGATCGAACGTGTTGAACGCATAATGTCCGGCCCAAGAATTCACGAGCTTGATCCGTTCAAAGCTGGGCACACGATGTGCCAGCGTTGGCCAGACCTTTTCTTCCCAGATGGAATGATCTTGGACAAAATCATCATAGTCGACGCCAGGGTCGTCATCAGGTGGGCACCCCGCGAGGTAATAGGTGCCGTCGGTGCGCATATGAACGCCGGACGGGTCAATCGTTAGCGGCAAATCGCGGTCTAATGGTTCTTCCGCCTGAAAGATAAACGTATAGCGTTTGCGCGGTTCAACCGGGATCTCAATTCCAGCCATACGGCTTGTCAGAACTGCGCGCGGACCAGAACAATTGACGACAGTCCCGCAGGCGATCACCTCACCCGACGATAACGTTACGCTCTCGATCTTGTTGCCAGCACGAGACATCGAAACAACTTCGTTGTGAACATACTCAACCCCATGTTCGCGGGCCGAACGTTTCCACCAATCGAACAGGGTATTGCCGTCGAAATAGCCTTCGTCGATTAGATTATGATTGCCCGCAATGATGTCATCCATGTTGTAAAATGGATAGGCGGCCTTGATCTGGTCCGCTGTCATGTATTTAGTGCCGGCGCCGTGGGCCTCTTGGATGGCTTGGCCCTCTTTCAAAGTCTCGGCGAACTCAGCGTTGTCTGCAAGGTACATGTATCCATAACTTTGCATTGCCAAGTGCGGAACGCGTTCGTCACCACCCATGAACTCTTTGAAATTCTTAACAAATTCCGCTGCAAACTGTGAAATCTTGATGTTGATTGGTGCGCTGAACTGCTGGCGCATGCAGCTGTTGGTGTGTACCGTGGATGTGAATTCATAGGTCGGATCTCGTTCGACGACCAAAACATCGCCGTCAAAGCCCGGTTGTTGCGTCAACCACCACGCAACAGAAGATCCATACATCGCACCGCCAACGATCACGACGTCATAGCTGGTTTTCTGTGGCGTCTGCATGAATTGATCCTCCCAAATCGCGCATCATCGACCAGACGATCCGACCATCGATTTGGGGTTCTGTAAAGCGAAATCTAGGCGAGTGTTACGCCTGCTTTTAACATACCGTTTCGCGCCGCATCCAATGATCCATCAAAATCAATTGCGCGACACAGATCCGTTTGCACGGTGACGTTGAACCCAAGCTTTGCGGCATCAACAGCGGAGTAATTCACGCAGAAATCCAACGCGAGCCCGACCATTGTCAGGTCAGTAACCCCACGTGTCCGCAGATACCCTTCTAGCCCCGTTGGTGTTGTGTGATCGTTCTCAAAGAATGCCGAATAGCTGTCGATCGCAGGGTTAAAACCTTTGCGAATGATCAGATCACCATCTACGCGCAGGTCTTTAATAAAGGCGCTGCCAGCAGTTCCTTGAATGCAATGATCCGGCCATAGAACCTGCGGACCATAGGGCATTTCGATCACGCTCATTGGGTCATGGTCGTTGTGCGAACTCGCAAACGACGAGTGCCCCGCTGGGTGCCAGTCTTGCGTCAAAACAACTGTATCGAAATCGTCCATTAGAGCATTGATACCCGCCACGATCTCATCGCCGCCCATCACCGCCAACGCGCCACCTGGGCAAAAGTCATTCTGTACGTCAATTACGATCAGGGCTTTGGTCATCTCTTGCTCCTTTGTCTGCCGCCAACGCCTACCATCCCGTTAGGGAGCGTCAAGTTTTGTGACAAAGCGTTGGACCTCTGCGCGGGTTCTCAAATGGACAACACGCGTATTACCTGGCTCTCGCGCCAAACGCTGCAATCGATCCCGGTTCTTTTTGCGCGTGGTCCAAATCCATTTCCAAAATGGGATTGTTTCTTTATGGAATCCTTCATAACAGCCTTCTGCGATATCCGGCCGATGTTTGCCATGATCACGAAAGGTTCGCCAAACAACGCGCCAGAACCGCAATCCGATGTGCAAATCTAGCCAAATCATTGTGTCTGCACGCGCAAGCCGTTCTTTGTAGGTTGAGGACATCCCTCCTTCAAAAACCCAAGTGTCGGTCGCGATGATGTCCAACGCCATTAATCGCTTTTCCTCGTGGTCGCGCTCTTCCCAATCAGGCTTCCAATGGAGGTGATCCATGTGATGTATGGGCAGGTCCAATTTCTCGCCGATCATGCGGGCAAGGGTGCTCTTGCCAGAACCAGGGGCGCCCACAATCATCACGCGTTTCATGTCAATTTTCCACTTGGCAGGGTTAAGGGAATGACATATTGCGGGCGTCTTTCGCAAGAGGAGGGACAGATGAAACATACACTTGGCATTGATTTTGGAACTTCGAACACCGCGGCTGCAGTGATGGCGGGGAACCGTCCTTTTCTGATTCCTGTTGAGGATGGCAAGACCACATTGCCGACATCAGTGTTCTACGACACACACCGTGCAACAGCAGTCTACGGTAGCCTGGCAAATGCAGCTTTGATTGATGGCCGCGAGGGTCGGTTTATGCGTGCGCTTAAATCTGTACTCGGCACCCCTTTGATGCACGAACGGCGCCTGATTTCTTATGAACGGATCACGTTGATCGACGTGGTTGCTAAATTTTTGTCGACGATCAAGGATCGCGCTGAACACGCTACTGGTCTAACTTTTGACAGTGTTCTATCTGGGCGCCCGGTTCGGTTCCATCCTGATCGCGAACGCAGTAACCGCGCCGAGGCTGATCTGCGATTGGCCTATGAAACTGCGGGCTTCAAGGACATCGACTTTATGTTTGAACCAGAAGCAGCAGCCCAAACCAGCAAGGCATCGCTCGATGGTAAATACGGGTTGGTCGTTGATATCGGCGGCGGTACGTCCGACTTTACGATCTTTGAAAAAGCGGGTGATCAGACCAAGGTGATCCATTCCCACGGTGTCCGCATCGGTGGGACGAACTTTGACCGCTCCTTGAACCTTGCGACCGTTATGCCTCTTCTTGGTTATCACGGTGAGCTTAAGAATGAGATGGGGCCGGGGACCCACACCGCCCCGAATGCGTTGTTCCAAGACCTTGCAACATGGCAAAAAATCCCGTTCCTGTACACGCCGGAAACGCAACGATTGACAAAGCGGTACGCCAAGCTCGCCTTGGATAAACCGCGGTTCGAGCGTCTAGCAGACGTGATCGAGATGGAAATGGGGCATGATATTTCCTTTGCTGTCGAAGCGGGTAAGATTGCGCGGAATGAACAGGAAGACGCGGCGATTGATCTGTCCTTTGTTGACTGTGATCTCAGCGTTTCACTCGCGGGTGATATTATGACTGAAACGCTGGCGCCGCTCACGTCCGACATTGCCAGTGCGGCAAATGAGACGCTGCAAATGGCCGCTCTTGTGCCAGAGCAGATCGGTACCGTTGTCTATGTTGGAGGGTCTAGTCTGATGTCTTCGGTAAGCGATGCGATAACAACCGTCTTTCCTCATGCTGCCCAAGAACGCACATCTGCCTTCACAGCGGTTGCAGACGGATTGGCCATTGCGGCCTCGCAGCGCGCATAGCCCTCTTGCCGTTCGCAGAACACAGGCGTAATTGAAACCTATGTATACCGTTGCCGCACTCTATCATTTTACCCGCTTTGCCGACCCAACCGCGATCAAAGAACCCTTGTTGGCGTCCTGTCGTGAACACGGGATCATGGGCACGTTGTTGTTAGCGAGTGAGGGGATCAATGGTACAATTGCTGGTTCGGCCGCGGACATCACTGCGATCCTAAAGGTCATCCGTGCGCTACCGGGATGTGCCGATCTAGAGCACAAAGAAAGTCATGCAACTGTGCCGCCCTTCAACCGCATGAAAGTGCGCTTGAAGAAAGAGATCGTCACCATGGGCCAGCCCGATGTTGATCCGACGGCAACTGTTGGCAACTACGTGGCACCCGGGGATTGGAATGAACTGATCAGTGCGCCCGACGTGGCCGTGATCGATACGCGTAATGATTACGAAGTGGCCATCGGTACATTTGACGGCGCGATCGATCCAGAAACCAAATCCTTTGGTGAGTTCCCAGAATGGTGGGAACAGAACAAGGATCGGTTCCACAACAAACGCATCGCGATGTTCTGCACCGGCGGTATCCGCTGCGAGAAATCCACGAACTATCTGCTCGGCCAAGGCGTCGAAGATGTTTACCACCTGAAAGGTGGTATCCTAAAATACCTCGAAGAAGTTCCTCAAGACGACAGTAAATGGGACGGTGAGTGTTTCGTTTTTGATGCGCGTGTCAGCGTTGGGCATGGGCTGGAAGAGGGCCCGCACATCCTATGCCACGCCTGTCGTCAACCAATATTGCCCGAGGACAAACAGCGCCCAGAATACGAAGACGGCGTCTCCTGTCATCAATGCATCGACAACACGACCGAGGACGCCAAAGAACGGTTTCGCGAACGTCAAAAACAAATCCGATTGTCTGCTGAACGCGGCGTCAAACACATGGGTGAATTTTAGATGAGGTTCCCACAGCGCCTCGGTAAACCCGGCTTGGCGCTGTTGATCGGTCTTGGCTCCGCATTCATCGCTTTTCAGATCAATATGCCGCTGCCTTGGATGTTGGGATCCATGATCGGCGTAACGATTGCGGCTATGTCGGGCGCGCCGATCCTTGCACCTGCGCGACTGCGGCCCATCGTGATACCCGTGATCGGCGTCATGCTCGGGTCAGGGATCACCGCAGAGCTTTTTGCGCAACTCGGACAGTGGGCGCGTACATTAGCAATCCTCCCGCTGGTTTTGATCGCAACAGCGGGTACCAGTTTTCTGATCTACCGTCGCATTGGCAGCTACGACCCAGTCACAGCATTCTATAGTTCCATGCCCGGTGGACTGAACGAAATGCTTGTGATCGGCGGCGCAGCCGGTGGCGATGAGCGCCGGATCGCGTTGGCCCATGCAGCCCGCGTCTTGATGATCATCTTTTTGGTTGCGTTGGTCTTTGGCATATTCTTTGGCATCCAAAGTGGTGCCGGCAATGGCAATTGGACGCCTCTTACCGCGCCGACACTTCGCGATTACGCCTTGCTGTTGGGTTGCGCTGCAGTCGGCGCACCGCTTGCCAAAATCATCCGTTTGCCAGCCCCAGGCCTCTTTGGTCCAATGATCTTGAGCGGGCTCGTTCACATCACGGGCTGGACACATATCGCGCCGCCAAGCGTATTTATCATTGGGGCGCAGGTTGTTGTTGGAACGATCATCGGATGCCGCTTTATTGGCGCGACGCTGCATGAAGTCGGCAAAGACTTAGTGTTGGCCTGCGTCATCACAGTGATATCGCTGCTTGCGACCGCTTTCTTCGCATGGATCGTGGCGCATCTTTTGGGCATGTCGATTGGGCAGGCATTTTTGGCTTTTGCGCCGGGTGGCGTCACCGAAATGAGCCTAATGACACTAGCGATTGGCCAAGACGTTGCATTCGTTTCGGTTGCGCACCTAATACGAATAACTCTTGTTATCGCCATCGCACCGATCTTGTTCAATTTTTTCTTGCGGTTATCGGGCTTGGCGAAACCGCCGAATTCAGACTAATCTAATCCGACCAGCAAACAGACCCGAGACACCAATGATTGATCGCCTTCTTGCATTCTTTGCCAACCCAGTGGCCTATACAACACCACTACCGGAACAGGACGCGCGACATGCTTTAGGGGCGTTGTTGGTGCGTGCTGCCAAAGCAGACGAAAACTATATGTTTGAAGAAGTGCAACAAATCGATCTCGTGCTTGCCGAAATGAACCAGCTAAACCCGGTCGAGGCCGCTAAGATGCGCGCCTCATGTGAAGTACTCGAAGCTCGAATGCCCTCAACACAAGAGCTAGCAGGAATTTTGGTCGACGCTATTTCTGACGACGAAAAAGAGGCGACCGTTGCAGCCCTTTGGAAAGTCGTTTTTGCCGATGGGATAGAGCATAAAAACGAAGACGAACTGTTACATCAAATCGAATCCGTGCTTGGGGTTAGCCCAGCTGTGGCCAAACGTCTTCATGACGAAGCTGCAAGCGCCTAAACGCGCCTTGCCAATACAAGCGACGACAATCCAGCAACCAAGATAAGCGTAAGTCCCGCGAACGACGGCAGGTCCGGCCATTCGCCAAAGACAAGCCAGCCTAAAAATGCGGCATGGATTAGCTGACTATAGATCAGAGGTGCAATGATGCTCGCATCTGCAACGCGACTGGCCAGAACGATCAAAAGATTGCCAAATGCCGACCCCAACGCACTGATCAAGACCAGCAAAGCAACCTCAGTTGTCATCACCGGGATCACACCAAAACCGAATGGTGCCAGAAGGATTGCACCGATCAATAGTTGCGAAATCAAAAGGAATCTCGGGCGGTAGTCACCGGCGACCCACTTTGTCGTAACCAAATACCCCCCGTGAAAAAGACCGGCGACCAACGCAAATACCAAACCAACCGTCATTCCAAATCCGGGTCGCACGACAATCAAAACGCCCGCAAAGCTAATCAACAACATAACCGCACGGAGCCAGCCAGCGCGTTCTTTGAACAAAACAATGGACAAAACGAATGCGACAACAGGGCTGACAAAAAAGGCCCCAAACACATTCGCCACGGGTTCGGTTTTTAAAGCCGTCAAAACACAACTGATACCGCCAACGATCAAAACCGCCCTTAGGATCAATCGACCGTCGGCAAGTTGACGAACGTCTCTCCCGCGAAGGCCGCAAAACGGCGCCAAGACAATTGCGGCAACGGCAAACCGCGACCAGGCCACGAACAACGGACTAATCCCTTCACGTGTCAAAATCGTCCCTGCGGTATCGCCAACCACGATCAAAAACATCGCACCGACAACCATTGCCGCGACCTGCCACATCTTGCGTTCCAGTGCTTCAATTGCTCTAACACCGAACAGCTACAGGGAATTACTGCAATGGTCGATATCGCCACACGCGTCTGGAATCATAAATGGAAGATTGATCCGATCGTACGGTCGTTGATCGACACGGATTTCTATAAGCTGTTGATGTGCCAATCGGTATTTCACAATAAACCAGATACCCAGGTGACGTTTTCGCTGATCAACCGCACCAAGACGATCCGCCTTGCCGAGCTGGTGGATGAGGGCGAATTGCGCGAACAGCTTGATCACGTTCGTTCCCTCCGTTTGACCCGCGGCGAAAGCACGTGGATGCGGGGCAACACGTTCTATGGCAAACGTCAGATGTTCACGCCTGAGTTCATGGATTGGTTCGAAAATTTGCAACTGCCGCCTTACCACTTGGAAAAACGCGACGGGCAGTATGAACTGACGTTTGAGGGCTCTTGGCCCGAGGTTATGCTTTGGGAAATTCCCGCCCTTGCGATCCTGATGGAGCTACGCGGCCGCGCGGTTCTCAAAGACATGGGACGGTTTGAGATGCAGGTGCTTTATGCCCGCGCGATGACTAAGTTGTGGGAAAAAGTCGAACAGTTACAAGGAAACCCGTCCTTGCGCATCGCGGATTTTGGAACCCGCCGTCGTCATTCCTTCCTTTGGCAAGATTGGTGTGTTCAGGCGATGAATGCGGGTCTTGGGGACAGTTTCGTCGGAACCTCGAACTGTTTGATTGCGAAGAACCGCGATATGGAGGCGATCGGGACCAACGCCCACGAGCTGCCGATGGTTTATTCTGCGCTGGCCGAGACCGATGACGGCCTGCGTCAAGCGCCCTATGACGTCCTGTCGGATTGGCAGGCCGAACATGATGGCAACCTGCGGATCATCCTGCCCGACACCTACGGCACCGAAGGCTTCCTTAAAAACGCGCCGGATTGGCTCGCCGGTTGGACGGGCATCCGCGTGGATTCAGGTGATCCGGCGACTGGCGGTGAGACTGCGATCAAATGGTGGAAAGAGCGGGGCGAAGATCCGACGCAAAAGCTCGTCATCTTTTCCGACGGCCTCGATGTCGAGAAAATCCTAGAGCTTCAATCCCAATTCGCGGGCCGCTGCCGCGTATCCTTTGGCTGGGGCACGATGCTGACAAATGATTTCAAAGGTCTAACCCATAACGATACCCTCGCGCCGTTCTCGCTCGTCTGCAAAGCCATATCAGCCGACGGTAAACCGACGGTTAAGCTGAGCGACAATCCGAGGAAGGCGATGGGCCCTAAGGCCGAAATCGAGCGCTATAAACGGGTGTTCGGTGTTGGGGATCAGGCTGAGGTTGAGGTGGTGGTTTAGGATATTCCGTCGGCATCTTTTTTCAAATATGCCGCCTAGAATTGTCTTTTCCAGTCATAATAATCATTCGGAAGCCTACGCCTCAATCAACCACGCCCCTACAGTTTCACATCAGTTTTAGCGCCACGTATGGCCCAAGTGCCAAGAATGCCGTCGCCAGTTTGCAATTGGCCAACCAATTGAAATAGGCGCGCTTGAGATCGGTCTCCGTTAGGCCGAATAACGCGCCATGGATTCGAAGCGCCACGGACTGCATCGCAAAAAGCGCAATGGTGGAAAATGTCAGATAAGCGATGCCTAGTATTGTGAACCAGCCAAAAAAGGATGTGAGTTGCTCAAGGGTCATGTGGGTTTCCTCCATCTAAGGTGTGTTATTCTAACACGGAGCCAGATTTGTTAATATGTCCTGGATCAAAGACGCCTGTCTGAAGTCACTCCTCAACTTTCCCCCTTAGCTTCTTCACGGCCCCTCTGACCTTTTTTCCCTCTAACCGCCGCTTCACTGACCCATAGGTCGGTTTCGTGGCAACGCGGCGTTTCGGCACAAACAGTGCCTTTTGGATCAGCTCGGCTAGACGCTCGGCGGCGATCTCACGATTCCGGGCTTGGGACCTCGTTTCTTGCACAAAAATCACAACGGCACCGTCATTCGTCCAACGCCGTCCCGCCAGCTTTTTCAGCCGCCGTTTCACCGCTTCTGTCAGGTTGGGGGATCGTGCGGCTTCGAACCGTAGCTCAACCGCGGTGCTGACCTTGTTCACATTCTGACCGCCCGGACCCGAAGACCGTGTGAACTGTTCTGACAGCTCCCAATCGGCGATCTCGATCTGATCATTGATGCGAAGCGTCATCGTCTTCTTCTTGCCCAAAATACCTCCGCCGGAGGCGCAGGGTCGTCATATGACTGTACGTACAAGTTCTGTAAGCTGTATGTACAGCGGCTGTACACATAAAATAGGGGTTTTGACGGTCACAGCTGTGCAATTGCGACATGGAAAAGGGCTGCCCCAGCGATAGGACAGCCCTTCCTGAATTTTCGGAGGTGGGTCGGTTAGGATCTCCACCTTGCAGTGTTAAAGACTAGGGACTGCCCTAGAAATCGACCCCACAAGTTGTCCCGACTGCCTTCTCCAATACCTCATGATGCACTGGATCACCTCCTTTCAAAATGTTTCGCCTGAAACAGAGGTTGGCATAGATTTGGTTTAAATCAAGATAATTCTCACCAGATGTCGCGGTTATGTGGTCGCAGGTGGTATTCGCCCAACGATGATGCGGAACGGAATCAGTGCGATCAAAGCGACAGCAATTTTCACGCCCCAATCCGCTACCGCCAACGTAACCCATAGCGGCGCATCGGGACCCGTGTTGAAGAACGGAACTGCGTCTTGTGCCCACATGATTTGATCCGCGGCCGCTGCGCTAAACCCATTGAAAAAGCTGGAAAATGCTATGCTAAAGAAGATGAATGTGTCGACGATTGACCCAATAAATGTCGACACCAAAGGTGCTGTCCACCAGTTGCCGCCGCGCAGACGATCAAAGATCGAAATGTCCAACAATTGTGCTACGAGGAATGCAGATGCAGAGCCTATGGCCACACGGATTGGAACGGCTGGTCCGAATTCTAGCTGGATCTGTGAGCCAATGAGCGAACAGATGATCCCAACAATCAGTCCTGCAAACACGACTTTGCGGGCAGATGCGGCGCCATAAACACGGTTCATCACGTCAGTGACGAGGAAGGCGAGGGGGTATGAAAATGCACCCCATGTCAGCAAGCCATCGAGGATCAGAAATTGGACGAGGATGTTTGAGGCGACCACAATGGCGGCCATGGCGAGAACGCCGGGAAGGATGCGTGTCATTTTATGTGTTCCGTTTTGACAAGGGTGCGGCACTTGGCCCGCAGTTCATCCGCGGACAAGGGCACCTAACGCTGTCGTGCTATTCAGTCAAACGATATTCGACAATTTCAGTCTGCTGGAACCATTTGAAATTATCGTCAGCAATCATGATCAAACGGATTGCTCCGTCCAAATCTTGCCAAACTGCGATCCCTTCGAGGTTATCATGCGTTGCATTGCCTGTTTCCAAAACAGTCTCTTCGGTGCCTTGCTCGAGATCAAAACGGCGGACACGTGTCCGAAACCCGATCCCGGTAAAGTCTCGCTCAACAATATAGAACAACCCATCGGGTCCGAAATCTGCGCCAGCCGGTAGAAATTTACCTTTGCGCGATATCTCTGTGTATTGTTCCCATCCCAAACCTGTCTGGCGATAAACGGGAAAGGGTCTTGTTAGTCGGCCGGATCTTTCAGGTACGGTGTAAATCGCACCATTTGCATCGATGGCGAGAGCTTCCATACCTGAATTAAGTTGAAAATCTGCAAAGTCTTCATGACCAGGGATCAGGGTTGCGCGGGCCAAATTTGAATCATAGCGGACAACCAGCGGCTTCTCGCCTTCGAAGGAAACATAGATTTCGCCACTCGGGGCTATTGCCAAGCCTTCGGTATCTTTCTCTTTCGGGCTTAATGGATTTGCGTCTGAATCGGTCAACGCGATCAGTGCTCCGCTTTCGACGCCTACGATGGTTCCGTTTTCTCGGACGAGCTTCCCGTGGATCAGTTTCCCGCGATCAGAAAGCGCCGTAAAAGTGAGGCCGTCATTGGCAACTTCTATTCCCGAGATGCCGCCAAATTCTGATCGAGCATCAAACCAGATATATCGGCTGACTAAATCAGCGTTTGCGTGTGTTTGACTTGCGCTAAACACAGAGATGATCAGGGCAATGTGTTTTAGCATCAGTTGGCGTTCAGCACCCCTGTGCACTGTCCTGGAAGTTGCGCCATAGTGATTGGTCCGCGTGGTGTGCGGGGTGTTGTGTCTGGTGGCGGCGGGTTTAAAATGCGGTCGACCCACCCCTGCGCATCAGCACAACCGTCGCCCGGCGGTGGTGGGGCTTGATCTGTGCAACCTGTGTCACCATCTGGGCAACTAAGCCGAACGTGGAAGTGATAGTGATGTCCCCACCATGGGCGAATTTTATTCAACCAAGACCGGTCGCCTTTCGCGGAATTACACATCGCCACTTTCGCACCAGGAAAAACAAATATCCGTGCGACGCGGGGGTCGGACGCTGCAGCTTTCAAGATGGCCTCGTGCTGGTTTGACCATTTGTCGTTGGTAAAGGCACCGCTGGCACGACGCATTGAGATTGACGACAGGTCTTCGCGCTCTTGCGCGGTTAGGTTCAGCCGATCTGGTGGCAACATCCAGATATCTGCATCTAGACCGGATTGGTGGCTTGCATGCCCTGTGAGCATTGGCCCGCCGCGAGGTTGGCTCATATCGCCGACATACAATCCTTCCCAGCCAGATTGGGTTGCCGCAAAACGGCTAAGATCTTGAATAAATGCGACGGTCGAGGGTTGAGCCCAATTGCGGTTGCGCGACAAACGCATGGCTTGCCAAGTCGGGCCCGTTTCGGCCAGCTGCACGGCGCCAGCCTGACACCCGCGTGCATATCCACCAAGGGCCTGGGATGGCAGCGCCGACGGAACTTGGGCAGCACCAAACAACGCCTTGGCCACGCGTGTATCGCCGGAATTTTGAGACGATACGGAGGATGTCGTCGTTTCGCCTTTGCATGCGGCGAGCGTGGCTAATACAAATAAGAGCGTTACGAGGCGGCCCATTCTTCACGGTCTCCATCTTTGTTGACCCACCTTAACAGGATGAGCCCCAAGAGGAACAGGAAGATAAGCGGTAGATAGCCGAGTTGGACGCTACCGGTCGCTAATGTGAACACGCTGATTAGGAGTGGCGCCAGGAAGGCGGTTGCTTTTCCAGACAACGCAAAGAGCCCAAAGGTTTCCGTTGGGCGATCAGGGTGACCATGGCGCACCATCAAAGAACGAGAGGCAGCATACAACGCGCCACCAGCACCGCCAATGATACAGCCTAGGGTGAAAAAGATAAGGTCAGGTATCGAAGAACCTTCAGCAAGTGGAATGCCAAATAATGCGTCGCGAGAAAGGCTCACTGTGATGATGCAGACAACGATCAAAAAGCAAATGCAAACGATGATCACGGGCTTTGGTCCGTACTTGGAATCAAATCGTCCGCCAATAAATGTAAAGACGGCTGCAGCGATGATTGAAGCAATTGCAAATGGTCCGAGTTCCGCAACCGTCCATCCTAGAACCAAAGTCGCATAGACGCCCCCAAAGGCATAAAGCGCGTTCAAGGCGTCGCGATAGAACATACCGCCGACGAGAAAGCTTGCTGTGCTTTTGTGTTTACTGACGCTTTTCAAGGTCGCAACGAGATCCGAGACGACTTTTGACATCGATGGCACTTCGCCTGCGTCTTCTGGGTCGTCCTTGACCCACATAAAGAACGGAATGATGAAGAGGGCGAACCAGATCGCAATAAAGGGCCCGACTGCGCGCGTGCCTTCCTTTTGAGACGGATCGAGACCAAAGATCGGATCGATCCCGATGATTGTTTTACCACCTTCACCCATTTCAGCGAAAAACGCGAGCATGATAATGACGCTGATTAGGCCACCCCAGTAACCAAACGCAGCGCCGGAACCCGACACTTTACCAACTTCATCGTCGTTACCCATCGAGGGGAGATACGCGTTGACGAAGTTCAAAGCGGATTCTGCAGCGATGAAGCCGACATAGAAGATGAAAAGAAAGAGGTAGAGAGAGGAGGAGTCTGGTTTTAGGTACCACAAAGCCGCGGCAGAGATGACGTAGAAAACCGAAAATAGAGCGATCCAAGGCCGTTTCCGACCGGTGTTATCTGCAAATGCGCCAAGGAAAGGCGCTGTGAATGCAATGACGAGGCCCGCAATCGTTTGCCCCGAGGCCCACAAACTTTGGGCTTGCGCGCGTGCACCCTCGCCATCGGCCCCTTGTGACAAATAGAAATCTGTCGCGACTACCGCGAAGTACGGCCCAAAAATGAACGTTAGCCCGAGTGTGTAATAAGGTTGGCTGGCCCAATCGAATGCCATCCATCCCCAGATGCGTTTTTTGCTTGCAGCTGCCATGTGTATGTCCTCATCCCTTTGCATACTAGACATTGCTCGGATGGATCGTGCAAGCCTTTACATTATGACGCTGGGTCGGTCTCAATTTCTGGAGGCCAAACGCGGCTACTGTCGGCGCTGACCCAGTTCTGAACCCAATCAGGTAATGTTGGTCGTACGTCATCGTATCCTGCTGCCGCAAAAACACGATCGGGGGCGACGATGCCGTTAGCATCAGTGACAGCGGAGCGATAAAGCGATTGAGCCGCACAAGTTTCGCCAATCCAAATCGACTGATCGAGGTAAAAGAATCTATCGTCCCAGCCGATGCAGCGGCTATGCATTCTGAATTTTACGAATGGCTTTATCCGGCGGCGATATCTTACAGATGCACCTGCCATTGTCATTCCCCAGCCATTGTTCTTTAGCGTGCGAAGTAGGCTCGTACGCTTGGCCAAAATTGTCCTGCCAAGGTCAAGGATCGTTAGGATGCGACCATTGTTCATCTCGATGAAAACATCGATGTCTTGTGGCCAACATCTGTGATGCGAAACATGGGTGCCTAAAGCCGGTAGATCGTCGGCATTGCGGTGCACAAAGAACTCTTTGGCCATTCGAATCACGGGATACATAGCGGCTCCTTTGGTTGGCTGGCAGAGTGACTTTGCTTGACGTTAACGTCAACGATGACCTAACGGCAGGGTCTTGTTGTCTCGTGTCCAAGCCCTTAGGTGTCAGGTCACCAAATGTGGAGACAAAAATGGCGTCGATCTTTCAAATTCTGATGTTGCTTCTGGGTGTTGCGCGTTTCTTTATTTTTGCGCATTTCATCATGAGTTGGCTCATCCAATTCGATGTTCTTAACGTGCGGCAGCAGCTTGTTGGTCAGATTTGGTATGGGCTCCAGCGGATTCTTGAGCCGATTTATAGACCGATCAGAAATATTCTTCCGAACATGGGTGGGATCGATTTGACACCGCTTGTTGCCTTGATCGGGATTGAAGTAATTCGCATTATTTTGATCAATAATGCTGGACTGTTCTTCTAGACTCTGTCGTTCATCGGAAACAAGTTATCCCCATATCGACATTCGCGAGGCGCAAAAGTCGTCACTGATGTCGTGCTTGGGCTGACTTTTTGCACCCGGTTATGCTGTATTCTACCTAATGAAGGTCGGAGTGCGCGCAAATGTCGGATAAGATTACATTCAAGCTTGATGGCAAGGACGTAACAGCAAACCCAGGGGAAACCATCTGGGAAGTCGCGAATGGCCGTGGTTTGGTTATACCTCATCTTTGCCATAAGCCGCAGCCAGGATACCGCTCGGACGGGAACTGCCGCGCCTGTATGGTAGCGATTGAAGGCGAGCGTACATTGGCAGCATCCTGCATTCGCGAACCTTCCGAAGGTATGGTTGTGACGACAGATCAACCGCGCGAGACCCAAGCCCGCCGGATGGTGATGGAACTTTTGGTTGCTGACCAGCCAGAGCAAGAGGTCGCGCACGACAAGTCTTCGCATCTTTGGGATATGGCCGAAGTGCAGAACGTTTCGGAAAGCCGCTTCCCTGCGCAAAAACAGGAAACGATCCCGTTGCTGGATGACAGCCATATCGCGATGAGCGTGAATATGGATGCCTGCATCAGCTGTGGTCTATGCGTTCGCGCCTGTCGGGAAGTGCAGGTTAACGATGTGATCGGTATGGCTGGCCGTGGGCAGAACGCTTATCCGACGTTTGATTTGGCTGACCCGATGGGAGATTCCACATGCGTAGCTTGTGGTGAGTGTGTTCAGGCCTGTCCAACAGGTGCACTGATGCCATCCAGCGTCGTGAACGAAGCCCAGATTGGTGATCGCAATGACTATGACCGAGAAGTTGAAAGCGTTTGTGCTTTTTGCGGCGTCGGTTGCCAGATTTCGATCAAAGTGAAGGACGATAAAGTTAAGTATGTTGAGGGTATCAACGGACCTGCGAATGAAGGCCGTTTGTGCGTCAAAGGTCGTTTTGGCTATGACTACATCCATCACCCACACCGTTTGACCAAACCCTTAATCCGTCGCGACGATGCGCCGGCCAAAGGGTTGAACGTTGATCCGGACAACTGGCAGGAATTCTTCCGCGAAGCATCGTGGGACGAGGCCTTGGATTTTGCAGCCGGTGGCCTGAAAGGGCGCGGTCGTGAAGTTGCCGGATTTGGGTCGGCCAAGTGTACGAACGAAGAAGCGTACCTGTTTCAGAAATTCATCCGCCAAGGTTTCGGGCACAATAACGTCGATCACTGTACCCGTTTGTGCCATGCATCTTCTGTTGCGGCGTTGATTGAGAACGTTGGTTCCGGCGCAGTGACAGCAACATTCAATGAGATTGAAAATGCCGATGTGGCGATTGTGATCGGTGCCAACCCACTCGAAAACCATCCGGTTGCGGCGACCTATTTTAAGCAATTCACGAAACGCGGTGGCAAATTGATTGTCATGGATCCGCGCAATCAGGGTCTAAAGCGTTTCGCGACGCATATGTTGCAGTTCAAACCGGGTGCGGATGTTTCGATGCTAAACGGCATCATGAACGTGATCGTCGAAGAAGAGCTGTATGATCGCCAATATATCGAAGCGTTCACAGAGAATTGGGAAGCTGAAAAAGAGCACCTGAAAAAGTTTACACCTGAGAAGATGGAAGAACTGTGCGGCGTCCCGGCAGAAACGCTGCGCGCTGTCGCGCGTGATTTTGCGACAGCCAAAGCCGGAATGATTTTCTGGGGAATGGGCGTCAGCCAGCACATTCATGGCACCGATAATTCACGCTGTTTGATTTCGCTCGCGCTGATGTGTGGTCACGTTGGCCGCCCTGGCACAGGTCTGCACCCGCTTCGTGGTCAGAACAATGTACAAGGTGCTTCAGATGCGGGTCTAATCCCGATGTTCCTACCGGACTATCAGACTGTGACGGACGACGGCGTGCGATCTTCGTTTACCGAAGTTTGGAAATCTGGCGATTTTAGCAGTGAAAAAGGTCTAACCGTGACCGAAATCATGGATGCGGTTCACGAAGACAAGATCAAGGCGATGTATGTATTGGGCGAAAACCCAGCGATGTCTGACCCTGACGTTGAACATGCGCGTGATGCCTTGGCCAAGCTGGACCATCTCGTGGTTCAGGATATCTTTATCACCGAAACTGCGAACTATGCGGATGTGATCCTTCCTGCCTCAGCGCTTTATGAGAAATCTGGTACTGTTTCGAACACAAACCGAACTGTTCAGATGTTGCAGCCAGCTGTGTCGCCTCCGGGAGAGGCAATGGAAGATTGGAAGATCGAGGTCGAGCTGGCCAAGCGCTGTGGCTTGCCATGGGATTACAGCCATCCGCGCGAAGTGTTCGCAGAAATGGCGATCAACATGCGCAGTTTTGACAACATCACATGGGAACGTTTGGAAAAAGGTGCGGTCACGTATCCGTCTCTATCGCCGGAGGATCCGGGACAAAGCGTTGTGTTTGGCGATGCCTTCCCGCGAACAGATGGGCGCGCGCTCTTCACACCTGCAGAAGTCATCTCACCTGATGATATGCCGACACCTGATTATCCGATGGTTCTTACCACGGGTCGCCAACTCGAACACTGGCACACTGGTTCGATGACCCGTCGTTCCAGTGTCTTGGACGCGGTTGAGCCAGAAGCGAACTGTTCGTTGCACCCATCTACGTTGCGTCGTCTGGACGTGAAACCGGGTGAGCTGATCACATTGACCACAAAACGCGGGTCAATCACGATTATGGCGCGAGAAGACCGTGCGGTGTCACCTGATATGGTGTTCCTGCCATTCGCATTTGTGGAAGCGGCCGCGAACGTGCTGACAAACCCTGCAATTGATCCCTATGGAAAGATCCCTGAGTTTAAATATTCAGCAGTACGGGTTGAAAAAGCAGCAAATCAGGTCGCCGCGGAGTAAATTTCAACTTCTGGGGAATGTTCTCTTGGGATTACCCTCAAATTAGGCACCTTTGGTCTCTATCTTTGGTTGGCATTCAAGGAGGGACGACATGTTTAAGTTTTTGTTGGGGCGCGGCAAAGTAAATGCCGTGCAAGAGACACAACGCCAGACCGTTAAGCGTGTCGTGGGCGAGCTAAACGAGATCGTCGAAGCGTTGGACGAAAAGCCAACGCTCAGCGTGAATATGAAAACCGGCCGCATCGAGGTTGATTTACCCGAGCAAATGCCAGATGAGGCTTTGGCTTTACCTGCACCGGACAAAGACGTTGCAGAGCCAAAAGAAGCCGGGCAAGATCAAGCTGCTTAGAAAAAGGGCCCAGTCATAGACTGGGCCTTTCTATTTTCTACTTCGCTTGTACCCAGCGTTCCAAACCCATTCGGATGAAACTTTGCGTCCCTTCGGTGACTTCCCTCAACCCAATGAAGTAGGTTCCTGAGCTCACGCGCGCTGCGGCTTGCGCATCTAAACCGTCGCCGAAATCATCATTGGCAATGACCAGACGCCCAAAGTCGTCAAAGATCGCAATTAGCGGATCGCCTTGGCCATCAATTGATATTGCTTCTGCCAAGAGTAAGCCACCGTCTGGAACATTTACACTGAACCAAGACGCATCAGAGGTCGCTTGAGCATCAATGCGCAACCGTGTTGACAGATCGCCGAGATCAGTGATCAAGACGCTCCCGTCTAACGGCGGCGCTGCTTCTGCATTGTTAACCAACGCCAAAAATGCCGCAGCTGGATCGTATTCCGTCACGGCAACGTCAATTGGAAGGCTGGTGTCATTTAGTGCACCCACGTTCAGGCAGTATTCCCCAGCCGGTAGGTCTTCTGTCAAATCGATACGCGAATTTAGACCATCCGCGTCGTCGTTTTCAGTGATGTATTCATTCGCTGCGTCATAGAGCGTGACGATCGGGTCAGCGCTTTCGTTGTTTGCAGTGATGGAGAGTGGCATGGCTGTTTCAAGTGTGAACCGAAGGAAAGGAGCGTCATCCACGGATGCTTGGCTCGAAACTGATGTTCCTAACGTCCCCAAATCGCGCGCGTCTGAACAACCAAGCGAGTCGCCGCCGGTCACCGACGTTGTTTCGACGCCAACGGTAAGGGCTTCTTGGTCTTCTCTGCCAACGCGGACAAAGGCAGTCATTGGCGCGCTATCAAAGCTCGTTGTTGAAACGCAATAGAGTCCAGAATCAAGAGATACTTCGGCACGCGAAGCGCCGTTGCCACCAGAATCATCGTCAGAAATAACCAACGATCCATTTTGGTCGTAAACTTCGATGATCGGATCGCCTGAACCACGCCCTTCTGCTTCGATCCGAACATTCGCAGCAGAACTCAAAGAAAACAGTGACACATAGCCGCCGCCGCCTAAAACCAATGCCATTTGCTCGCGGTAAGCATCCGCGTTCGCGATATCTGAGCTGTTTTCAGATCCACCGATCCAGATTCCATCGTCGCCAATTCCGCCGCAAACGCTTTGAGCCGCTGCAGGACTTGCTAGTCCAAGCAGGATTGCTGCGAGCGTTGTCGATTTCAGATGAGATCTGGTCATGAAAATTCCCTTCGATGGTATAATTGGCGATAGCTTAAGCTGTTAGGCGTTCATCTTGCCAGACATTTGCGGCGCGAATGGGGGGAATTGGTGCAAAACATCGGGTAGGAAATGCAAAAAGGGCCGCCAAAGCGACCCTTTTAAAAACTCTGTTCGGTATTTAGCCTTGGCGGGCTTTGAACCGTCTCTGCGTCTTGTTGATTACATAGACGCGGCCCTTACGGCGCACGACGCGGCAATCGCGATGACGCTGCTTGAGCGAGCGGAGGGAGTTACGTACTTTCATGTCCGTATCCTTCAATGTCGCGGCGCGCGGTAGCGCCGAAGTTGCGTTTGCACCCGAGGGTGCGGTGAATTCCATGGTGGACGATACTGGGATTGAACCAGTGACCCCTTCGATGTCAACGAAGTGCTCTACCGCTGAGCTAATCGTCCATGGCCTTAATGCTGCCGCCCTTGTCCCATAACAAAATAGGACGCGGGGCGAACCGCGTCAGGTCTGGCTGCTATAGAAGGAGTCGGATGAGGGATCAAGGGCTTTTGAACATTGCTCTGGATGGTTATAGTTTAAAAGTGAAAGGAGCGGCAATGACACATCCTGCTTATGAGTTGCGACGCCCCAAAGTTCGCTCTACCTCGGTTGTTTTTGCATCCCCGCATAGCGGCCGTGACTATCCCTTACCTTTCTTGCGCCAAAGCAGCTTGGATGATCTCCAAATCAGATCTTCTGAAGACGTATTTGTAGATGATTTATTTAAGAGTGCGCCAAGTTTTGGCGCTCCATTGCTGATGGCATTGACGCCACGCGCGTTTGTTGACCTGAACAGAGCACCCGACGAGTTGGATCCAGCTTTGATCGATGGCGTGCGCCGGATTGCTCATAATCCGCGAGTTGCAAGTGGGTTGGGCGTCATACCCCGCGTTGTTGCCAACGGTCGCGCTATTTACCAAGGGAAACTAAAGCTGGATGAGGCGCACCGTCGGTTGTCGCGTTACTGGCGACCATATCACGACGTCTTGCAAACTTTGCTTGACGAAAGTCGAAATAAGTTTGGCGAGGCAATTTTGATCGATTGCCATTCTATGCCGCACGAAGCGTTGCAAAATGTCGGCCCTCCAGGCGCGCCGCGCCCTGATATTGTTTTGGGCGATAGGTTCGGTGGGTCGGCGGCTAGCTCTGTGATGGAAAGTGTCGAATCAGCGTTCACGACGGCTGGCCTACGAGTGGCGCGTAATATGCCTTTTGCAGGGGCGTTTATCGCTCAGCATTACGGGCGCCCGTCCAAGAACCAACACTGCATACAGATAGAGATCGATCGTGCCCTATATTTGGACGAGAAGACACTAAATCCTAATGAAAACTATGAAGCGTTCCGTCGATTGCTTCGTGGGGTCATTTCGGAACTGACGAGCATCGGACGTGCCGGAGAAGAAAAACTGGCTGCTGAATAGCCCTTAAGAACCTGCATTTTGATTGAGCTCTTGAGCGAAGAAGGTCTCTGGATCGTCGACCTCGACCAACCGCTTGCCAACGATTTGCCAGAATCGATTCCCGACATTGCGCACAAAACTTCTGTCGTGACTGACCAAAAAAGCGGCCGCACCATGGCTACACAGTTCCTCTTCTAGTGCTACTTGTCCTTCGATATCCAAATGGTTGGTTGGTTCATCCAGCAAATAAAAGTTCGGATTTTGCAATCGTAGGATCAGCATCGCCAGACGTGCCCGTTGGCCGCCGGACAGAGATGCGATTTTTGTGTCTTGCATTTGGATTGATACGCCGGCTCCTGCTAAAAGGCCGCGAGCGCGCTGATCGCCCACATCGAACACACCAGCGACGGCCGTCATCGGCGTGGCCTCTAGATCAAGTTGCGTCAAATGTTGATCGGAATACCCTAAGACTACGGTGGGCGCTGTTCTGATCAGATCCGTATCTCCGTTCAGCGCGGCCTGAACCAATCGGATCATGCTCGTTTTTCCAGTCCCATTCGCACCCAAAAGCACAACGCGATCACCCGGCGTGATCCATTTTTCTCCAGTTTGATATAGCAAACGTGCGTCAGGTGTTTCGATCTTGATATCGGGCACCGTGATCAAAGCTTTGGCATGTGTCCCGGAATTTACGAGTTTGATATCGCCAGCGGAGCGTTCCTGATGTGCGGGCTTTGCAGCTGCCTCGAGTTTCTCGGCGCGTTCGTTGAGCTGTTTGGTTTTAACGACCAACAGATCAGATCCAGAGTTGATACCGATGTTTTTCAGCTTGGCCGCCTGTTTGCGTAATTGGTTCGCTTTGTTCAGATCATTTGCGAACCTGCGGGCGTCGGCCTCGTCTGCGTCATCCAAGGCGGCGCGGGATTTGGTGAACGGCAGGGGGAAGTCGCGCGATGTGTCTTGCCGTAAAAACAGTGTTCGGTTGGTGACGGCGTCAAGGAATGCGCGATCGTGGCTGGTCAGGATGACACCGACATCGCGCGGCAGGTTCATCAACCAGTCTTGCAACAATCCGATGCGTCCAAGATCGAGGTGGTTTGTGGGTTCGTCCAAAAGCAGGACATCGGGTTCTGTCACCCATGCCGCAGCCAAAAGCGCGGTGCGTTGCCAACCGCCGGACAGCTCGGACATTGGGCGATGTTGGAAATCATAGGGCACTTGTAGGTCATCAAGCGCGACGTCAACGCGCCAGCTTTCATAGTCGGCTTGGTCTGGGGGCAGGGCGGCCAGCACAACCTCATAGAGGGTTTTGGATTTTTGATTATCGCTGACGTATTGCGGTACATTCCCGATCCGCAGCCCGCGCGCGCGGGTGATGGTGCCTGTCGTTTGTTCCATCTCGCCACTTATGACCGAGAGAAGCGTAGATTTGCCGCGCCCATTGGCTGCCACGAGGCCAAGGCGGTCACCTTTGTTTAGGTTAAAGGTGAGGTTGGCAAAAAGAGGGTCGCTTAGCGTAACGCCAATGGCGTTAAGTTGAAGAATGGACATCTGGGGTCTTTCAGAAAATTAGGTCGCGCCAAAGCGCGGGACTGGGCAGACCTAGTTTTGGTCAGCCCTACAAACGAATCTGTAGGGCAGTATGGGGGACCATGCTGAAGTCGGCGAATGATGCGCATGTTCAGCTCGTGCCCTCCTTTTGTGCGTGTTGATGTCTGTCTCCGAGGTTAGCGAGGTGAACAAGGTGAGGCAACTATCTAAGCGCTCGTCCCTTAATGATCGCGTCTTTTCCAAACTTTCTGCGGATCTCGTCTGTGGCCTGTTCTGCTTGTGCCCGTTGTTCTGCATCGGGATCGAGCAGATCACCCTCACGGTCGGCGTCGGTGGAAGCTGTCAGATGGCTGATACCAACCCCAAGAAGCCGGTAAGGACCCTTGTCGCCGACCTGATCAAATAAATCGCGCGCAGTGCGGTAAATCGTGTCAGTGAGTTGCGTTGGTGTATGCAGCGACCGACGCTTAGAGATCAGTTTATGATCCGATTTTTTGAGTTTCAGTGTCACGACACCGCCGGCTTTGTCATTGGCTTTGGCGCGTGCGCTTACCTTCTCTGCCATGCGCCAAATATGGCCATCCAATATATCAACATCGTTCGTATCATCAGAAAACGTTGTTTCGTTGGACAGGCCCTTCACGGGCGTGTGCGATGACACGGAACGGGCGTCCTCACCCCGCGCCAGGGCATATAATCTTTCGCCAGTTCCTCCGAACCGGTCATGCAAATCACGACGGTCCCAGCGCAGTAGATCGTCAAAAGTACGGATGCCTGCAGCGGCGAGGCTTTGCTGAGCTGCAGGACCAATGCCCCAGATGAGACGGACAGATTTTGGACGAAGAAACTCGGTTGTTTCCGCTTTGCCTATGATCGAGAAGCCACGCGGCTTGTCGAGATCTGATGCGACTTTTGCGAGGAATTTGTTATGGCTAAGCCCGATGGATCCGGTCAAACCCAACTCGTCCTTCATACGTTTGATAAGTCGGGCCAACATCACAGCTGGCGGCGCACCGTGGAGCCGCTCGGTGCCTGACAGATCCATGAACGCCTCGTCCAATGACAAGGGTTCGACCTTCGGAGTCAAATCATCCATCATGGCGCGGATGGCTTTGGACGCTTTGGTATAGGCCTCAAACCTTGGGCGTACGACAACGGCTTCGGGGCAAAGTTTGAGCGCTTGAAACATTGGCATCGCCGATTTGACGCCTTTGATCCGCGCGACATAGCAGGCGGTCGAGACTACGCCGCGACGTCCGCCGCCGATAATCACAGGCTTATCTGCAATTTCAGGGTTGTCGCGTTTTTCGACTGAGGCGTAGAACGCATCGCAATCCATATGTGCGATTTTGAGTGTTTTCAGCTCTTCGTGCCGGGTCACACGAGGACTACGACAGGTCGGACATCTGCCGGTGTCTTCAAAAGTGTTCGTGCAATCGCGGCAGAGGGCTATCATAGAGGTAATTTACCTGACTGGGCGGTGCGGAACAATGGCGGAACATAGCTTTCACGGATGCAAGGCGGCGCTGTTTATTGGTGAAAAGTTGTTGATCATATTGCGGGACGATAAACCTGACATCCATTGGCCCAATCTGTGGGATTTTCCGGGGGGTGGGCGCGAGGGCGATGAAACGCCAGAGGAAACGCTGTTTCGGGAGATTCACGAAGAAGTTGGTTTGACCATTACGACAGAAGATTTGGTTTGGCGAAGAACATATCAGGCAGCGTTCGATGCGGCCTATGCAGTTCTATTTTTCGTGGCGAGATTGCCCGCAGAAGCAGAGGCCGACATTGTGTTTGGGGATGAAGGGCAGGACTGGAAACTCGTGACCGTTGATGCGTATTTTGAGATGGATCAGACAATCCCTTCGTATTCAGAACGATTGCGTGATTGGTATCGTGAAACGGCTTAGAAGTGATGCAATTCAAAGGCTTATTAAGGCGCTATGGTTGAATTTTAGTCAATTCGTGCACATATAGGCTGTAAGTTATAAAAAGGGGAAGAACATGCAATTTGAAGATCTTATCGCGCAGTTTGTTGGACAGAATATCGTATTTTTGCTGTTAGCAGTCTTTATTGTTGTTTGTATCCTTGCCGGTGTTCGCATTGTGCCACAATCGCAAAAATACGTGGTCGAGCGCCTGGGCCGTTTGCGGTCTGTTTTGGGGCCTGGCATCAATTTTATCGTCCCGTTTTTGGATCGTGTTCGTCACAAGGTATCGGTGTTGGAGCGCCAATTGCCCGCGATGACGCAGGACGCCATTACCTCTGACAACGTGCTGGTTCAGGTCGAGACATCGGTGTTTTACCGCATCATTGAGCCTGAAAAGACCGTATATCGTATTCGTGACGTCGATGCTGCGATTTCGACGACGGTTGCGGGTATTGTTCGTTCTGAAATTGGTCGGATGGAGTTGGACCAAGTACAGGCGAACCGTTCGAACCTGATCGATGCTGTGCGTGCGCAAGTGGCCCAGCAAGTGGATGATTGGGGTATCGAAGTGACCCGTGCCGAAATTCTTGATGTGAATCTTGATGCGGCCACCCGCGAAGCGATGTTGCAGCAGTTGAATGCCGAGCGTGCGCGCCGTGCACAGGTGACCGAAGCAGAGGGCACGAAACGTGCTGTTGAGTTGCAGGCGGATGCGAATCTGTATGCTGCTGAACAAGAAGCCAAGGCGCGCCGTGTTGCCGCCGATGCGGAAGGGTATGCGACCGAAGTTGTTGCCAAGGCGATTGCTGCGAATGGGCTAGAGGCCGCGCAGTATCAGGTTGCTTTGAAGCAGGTTGAGGCGCTGAATACCTTGGGTGCTGGTTCGGGCAAGCAGACGATTATTTTGCCTGCCAACGCGATTGAGGCGTTTGGCGATGCGTTCAAAATGTTGAAAGGGGGCAAATAATGCCACTTTGGTCTGAATGGTGGATTTGGATGTCTGCAGCGTTGGCGTTGGCCACGTTAGAGGTCATCATTCCGGGTTGGATTTTCTTAGGTTTCGCAATTGGGTCCTTGGCGATGGGTGTTCTATTGCTGCTTGGCCTGTCGGGAATCGGATTGCCTGTGTTGTTGGTGATATTCGCGGCGTTCTCGCTTATTGCGTATCTCGCGATGCGGCGCATATTTGGTCTCAAGACTGGGCAAGTCACGGTCTGGGAAAAAGATATCAACGAATAAAAAAGAGGCCCGGCAGTTACGCCGGGCCTTATAGGTGTCACCGTCAAAGTTCAGGGGAATTCCCTTTGACGAGAACAATTGCGAGTGCGCCTGGTTGGGAGTGGGGACCTCACCTCAACTGCGCCTCTTGCCCTATCTATTTGGGGATGAGGTGCGCGGGTCGCTAGGGTTCTCACAGCGATGTGAAGTCAGTTTTACCTGTTGGGAGTTTGTGCCTGCGGTGAATTCAATTCCGCAACGATACTACGTGCAGAGGCCACTGGATCGGCGGCAGTCCAAATTGGACGTCCGACCACGATATGATCCGCGCCATCCGCAACCGCTTGGGCTGGCGTCGCTACTCGCTTTTGATCGCCGAGCTCTGAACCGGATGGCCGCACACCCGGTGTGACGATTAACCTGCCGGTGGATTCTGGAAGTGCTCGGATCAAGCTCGCTTCTTGTGGGGATGCAATGACACCATCTGCACCTGCAGCAAATGCTTGGCCCGCGCGTTCCTGAACCAGATCGCGGATTGCGCCGTCCTTGATGCAAGAGGCGTCAAGGTCTTCGCGATCCAGTGAGGTAAGAATCGTTACGGCCAGAATCTTTAGGTCTTTTCCTGATGCACCCTCCTTGGCGGCGCGCACCACGTGTGGGTCGCCGTGAACGGTAAGGAAATCCAAATCGAATTGAGCGACTCCACGTACAGCAGCTTCGACCGTGGCCCCGATGTCAAAGAACTTCATGTCAAGAAAGATGCGTTTGCCGTGATCTTGTTTCAATTCGTTGGCGAGCGCTAGCCCACCGCCAGTCAGCATACCCAGACCGATTTTGTAGAAATTCACAGTATCGCCCAACTTTTCAGCAAGCGCGAGCCCATCTAGAACATTCGGAACGTCTAGGGCGACAATCAGGCGGTCATCAATCATGGGGATCCTCTCTTTGCTGTAGCGCGGTCTACATCGTGTGTGCACAGGACGCAAATCAGGATCGGAGCTCATAAATGCAAGTTCTAAAAAGTGTGAAGACGCAACCCGATTGGGGCAGGTTGCGTCTTCACGCAGGGTGATTGCTCACCCTACAATTCCCGACGCCACACTGGGACATACGAACGTCGGAATTTCTGTATTTCAGGACGCTTGTGACAGCGTCCGACGCGGGATCGATCTAACCGCTAATGGGCGAGTTGCTTTTTCGCGAAGCTTCCGTACCGCCTCAGGCGATAATGGAAACAGGGGTGCTCGCGACGTTTCTGCTTGCTCATCCTTCGGGGAAATTTGGTTTAAACGATCCTGTGTCATACTTCGTATATGCTGCGTTTGACCTAGCGTTACACTGGGAAGAAATTCCGACAGTTCCCCACAAAATGAGAGGTCCTTGCAGAATGCGCGAAGTGACCCCATTTAATGGCTAAGGCCCAAGATCAGCGTGCCGCCAAGCGGGCGCGAAACCACTGGGTGCTTTGAGAAGGAGAGACCAATGAACTTAGAAAAGTTCACTGAGCGTTCGCGCGGCTTTATCCAAGCTGCTCAAACCATTGCGATGCGCGAAAACAATCAAAGTTTGACACCTGAACATTTGCTAAAGGCGTTGATGGATGACGAGGAAGGCCTGTCGGCAAACCTGATCATGAAATCCGCGGGCGATGCTCGCTTTGTGCGTTCTACAGTTGATGCAGCGGTTGAAAAGTTGCCGAAAGTGACCGGTGGTTCTGGTCAGGTCTATATGGATTCCGCGACGGGCCGCGTGTTGGCAGAAGCCGAGAAGTTGGCAAGCAAAGCGGGTGATAGTTTTGTTCCTGTTGAGCGTCTTTTGACGGCGCTTGCGATTGTAAAATCAAAAGCCAAGGACGCATTGGACGCGGGCAAGGTCACAGCCAAAGCGTTGAACGCTGCGATCAATGATCTGCGCAAAGGTCGGACAGCAGATAGTGCGTCGGCTGAAGACAGCTTTGATGCGCTGAACAAATATGCACGTGACCTGACTGAGGCGGCTGAGCAGGGTAAGATTGACCCGATTATTGGTCGGGACGAGGAAATTCGCCGTGCGATGCAGGTTTTGTCACGTCGGACCAAGAACAACCCTGTTCTGATCGGTGAACCGGGCGTTGGGAAAACGGCGATTGCCGAGGGCCTAGCGCTTCGAATTGTGAACGGTGATGTACCCGAAAGCCTGCGCAATAAGAAACTGATGTCGCTCGATATGGGCGCATTGATTGCAGGGGCGAAATATCGCGGTGAGTTCGAAGAACGCTTAAAGGCGATTCTAAAAGAGATCGAAGCAGCCGCGGGTGAAATCATCCTGTTCATCGACGAGATGCACCAACTGGTCGGCGCGGGTAAGACCGACGGTGCGATGGATGCTGCAAACTTGATCAAGCCTGCGCTTGCGCGGGGTGAATTGCACTGCGTTGGCGCCACGACGCTGGATGAGTACCGCAAGTATGTAGAGAAAGACGCAGCCCTCGCGCGGCGATTCCAAGCGATCATTGTTGAGGAGCCAACTGTCGTTGATACGATCTCGATCCTTCGCGGTATTAAAGAGAAGTATGAGCTGCACCACGGTGTGCGGATTTCTGACAGTGCTTTGGTGTCTGCAGCGACACTATCACACCGCTATATTACGGATCGCTTTCTGCCGGACAAAGCCATCGATTTGATGGATGAAGCCGCATCTCGTTTGCGTATGGAAGTCGACAGTAAGCCAGAAGAATTGGACGCACTTGATCGTCAAATAATGCAGCTTCAGATCGAACAAGAGGCGTTAAAGAAAGAAGACGATGCCGCTTCCAAGGATCGGTTGACCAAGCTTGAGGAAGAACTCGCGAATTTCCAAGACCGTGCGACTGAGATGACGGCCAAATGGGAAGCAGAGCGGGCCAAGCTTGAAGGGTCACGTGAACTGAAAGAACAGCTGGATCGTGCGCGCGCGGAATTGGATATAGCAAAACGCGAGGGCAACCTAGGTAAGGCAGGCGAGCTTTCCTATGGTGTGATCCCCGATTTGGAACGCAAACTATCAGAGGCCGAAGATCAAGATGACCTGATGGTCGAAGAAGCCGTGCGCCCAGAACAGATTGCAGAGGTTGTTGAGCGCTGGACAGGTATTCCGACATCTAAAATGTTGGAAGGTGAGCGTGAAAAGCTTCTTCGTATGGAAGACGAACTAGGTAAGCGTGTCATCGGACAACGGGCGGCAGTTAAGTCTGTTTCGAATGCTGTGCGCCGAGCGCGCGCTGGGTTGAACGATGAGAACCGGCCGCTTGGGTCGTTCTTGTTCCTAGGGCCAACTGGTGTGGGTAAGACCGAGCTGACCAAAGCCGTGGCTGAGTATCTGTTTGATGATGACAACGCGATGGTGCGTATTGATATGTCTGAGTTCATGGAGAAACACGCCGTGTCCCGCCTGATTGGTGCGCCTCCGGGTTATGTCGGGTATGATGAAGGTGGTGTGTTGACGGAGGCCGTGCGGCGTCGCCCATATCAAGTTGTCCTATTTGACGAAGTCGAAAAGGCGCACCCTGATGTGTTTAACGTGTTGTTGCAGGTTCTGGATGACGGTGTTCTGACGGACGGGCAGGGGCGCACTGTTGATTTCAAACAGACGTTGATCATTCTGACGTCGAACCTTGGGGCGCAAGCGCTTAGCCAGTTGCCTGAAGGTTCGGATGCGTCGGATGCCAAACGTGATGTGATGGATGCAGTGCGTGCGCATTTCCGCCCCGAGTTCTTGAACCGATTGGATGAGACGGTGATCTTTGATCGTCTTGCACGAGAGGACATGGATGGAATCGTCAAGATCCAGTTGCGTCGTTTGTCCGAGCGTTTGGAGAGCCGAAACATCACGCTGGATCTGGATGACGGCGCGCTGAAATGGCTGGCGGACGAGGGGTATGATCCTGTGTTCGGGGCAAGGCCGTTAAAACGGGTCATTCAACGCGCGCTACAGGATCAATTGGCCGAAATGATTTTGGCTGGTGATGTTCTGGATGGTTCAGAGGTTGCCGTATCTGCGGGGGCCGATGGGCTGATCGTTGGGGATCGTTTGTCAAAGAGCAGTCGGCCGAAACCTGACGATGCTGTTGTTCACTAGTAAGTAGCAGAGCGAGCGCTGGATCAAACCAGCGCTCTCTTTCTTTAATCAGCTTGGCGGCAGGATCACTTTGTCGATCACGTGGATGACGCCGTTTGATGCCTCGATGTCTGCAGCGACAACGGTTGCGTCATTCACCATCACACCACCTTCGGTCATGATTGTGACGTCTGCACCGTTCGCCGTTGCGGCCATCATGTTATTCGTCAGATCAGTCGACATCACTTTGCCAGGGACAACGTGGTACGTCAGGATGGCTGCCAAAGCTTCTGGATCTGCAAGCAATGCTTCGACTGTGCCCTCTGGCAGAGCAGCGAATGCATCGTCTGTTGGTGCGAATACTGTGAACGGACCTTCGCTCTTTAGCGTTTCAACCAGACCAGCGGCCTGTACAGCAGCGACCAATGTTGTAAAGCTGCCTGCTTCGACGGCGGTGTCCACGATGTCTTTGCTGTGGCCACCCGCGAAAGCTGATGTTGCTAGGATAGTTGTGGCTGCGAGCGCCATGAATGTTCTGCGTAGCATGAGTAGATCCTCATTTTGAGTTAAAGATGCACTTGCTACGGCTGGATTTGTCGGTGGATCAGCGGGGATTTCTGCCAGTTCGGTTTGACAGTTTAAATCAGCGCACTAAGCAGCCATGTTTTTGGGTTTCCACTCACAAAAGTGTTATCGAATGGGCGCAATTTTTCGCAATTTCGTTCCCTGGGTTGACCAGTCGATCGCATCGACGTCTTGTGAATTGAACTAGAAATGAGGTTTCGATGCCGATGTTTTCCGCCCTGACGATCAATATCATTTCCGCGCTCGCGGTCCTTTTCATAGTCGCCGTCGGATGCATTGTATTATTGGTGGCCGTCACGTTTGTGATCGATCGCACTCAGCGGGCGGATGCGATCCGGCGAAATTACCCTGTGCTTGGACGTTTCCGGCACTACTTTTCCGCACTGGGTGAATTTTTCCGTCAGTATTTCTTTGCGATGGATCGCGAAGAGCTTCCTTTTAACCGTGCGCAACGTGAATGGGTTAAACGGGCGGGCGAGGGCGAAAGTAATACAGTTGCGTTTGGCTCTACTCGCAACTTGATGACCGCCGGCACGCCGATCTTTGTGAATGCAGCCTTTCCGCCATTGGATGAACAAGCGGCCAAGACGGATCCGATGGTGATTGGTGCAGGTGCGCGTCACCCCTATTCAGCCCCGTCAATTTTTAACCTCTCGGGGATGAGTTACGGCGCAATCTCAAAACCCGCCGTTCGAGCATTGTCAAAAGGATGCGCGAAAGCTGGTGTTTGGATGAATACAGGCGAGGGAGGTCTGAGCCCGTATCATCTAGAAGGTGGTTGCGACATTGTCTTTCAAATGGGTACGGCGAAATACGGCGTGCGCGACATTGACGGAAATCTGGACGATGAGAAACTCCGCAAAGTTGCTGCGCATGATCAAGTGAAGATGATTGAGATCAAGCTTGCCCAAGGCGCGAAGCCGGGCAAAGGCGGAATCCTTCCAGGGTCCAAGGTGAACGCTGAGATCGCTGAGATTCGTGGGATCGAAGAAGGGCAGAGCAGTTTGTCGCCAAACCGTCATGTTGAAGTCGATGACTTTGGCGATTTGCTAGATTTCGTTGCCAAGGTTCGCGATGTCTCGGGTTTGCCTGTTGGCATAAAAACGGTGATGGGAAGTGGGGAGGCTTTTGAAGAACTGTTCGCTTTGATCCATGAGCGCGGAGAGGACAGCGCACCGGACTTTATTACGCTTGATGGTGGCGAGGGTGGCACGGGTGCCTCACCAATGCCGTTGATCGACCTTGTTGGCGTGTCAATTCGCGAAGCGTTGCCGCATGTTGCGCAGCTTCGGAACAAAGCAGGCCTAAAAGATCGCATTCGGTTGATCGCGAGTGGTAAGTTGGTGAATCCGGGGGATGTCGCATGGGCACTGTGTGCTGGGGCGGATTTTGTGACGTCCGCGCGTGGGTTCATGTTTAGCTTGGGGTGTATCCAGGCGTTGAAGTGTAACAAGAACACGTGCCCTACTGGGATCACGACGCATGATCCGCGGTTCCAGAAGGGATTGGTGGTCGAAGAAAAGTTCGAGCGCGTTTCACATTATGCCGAGAGTATAGTGAAAGAGGTGGAAACCATCGCGCATTCAGTTGGCGTAAGCGAACCGCGGCAAATGAAGCGCAATCATGTTCGTATCGTTCAATCTGATGGGTCGTCAGTTCCGCTCAACGTGCTTCAAGAACGTTACAATTCGCTGGCGCGATCGTGACACTTGTTTCCAAGCAATTGGGTTATAGGCTTCCTAGATTATTATAAGAGCTAAGACTGGAGGCCACATATGGCATATCGCTGGACCAACGACCTGACCCACGCTGACGTCACCCCAAAGGCGGCGTTTATGAACCGCCGCCAAATCCTAGCAGGAACCGTTGGTCTTGGTGCTATTGCTGCCGCTGGGCTTGTCGAGGCGCAAGAAGGTTTGCAACCTAACAGCCTCGAGGACATCACCAGCTATAACAACTATTATGAGTTTGGCACAGGTAAGAGCGATCCGGCTGACAATGCGCACAACTTGGATATCACTAACTGGTCCGTCAAAGTTGACGGCATGGTCGACAATCCGGGCGACTATTCTTTGGATGACCTGCTGGCAGGTTTGGATATCGAGGAACGCATCTATCGGTTCCGTTGTGTCGAGGCCTGGGCGATGGTGGTTCCCTGGAATGGCGTCGAACTTGCCGATATCCTGAAAAAGGTTGGTGTGCAGTCCAGCGCGAAATACGTGGCGTTTGAAACTGTGGTGCAGCCCGAGAACATGATTGGTGTTCAGCGTCGCGTTCTTGATTTCCCATATGTCGAGGGTTTACGCCTAGATGAAGCGATGCATCCGCTGACGATGATGGCAACCGGCATCTACGGTGAACCGATTTCAAAACAAAATGGCGCCCCGATGCGATTGGTCGTGCCGTGGAAGTATGGGTTCAAATCAATCAAGTCGATTGTTCGGATTACATTGACGGATCAAGAACCGCCAATCAGTTGGAATGTCGCAAACCCACGCGAATATGGTTTCTATAGTAATGTGAACCCAACTGTTGATCACCCGCGTTGGTCACAGGCATCGCATCGTCAGATTGGCGGTGGTTTGTTTGCCAAGCGCGAACCGACATTGATGTTCAATGGCTATGAAAACGAAGTTGCCAGCCTTTATGACGGCATGGATCTGACGGTGAACTTCTGATGGACGTCACCGGCAAGATAAATCGGGCGGCGCGGAAGGTTCCGGCGTGGACTATATATATAGTAGGGGCCGTTTGGGCGGCTTTCCTATTCTATCTCGGTCTGACGGGTGGGCTTGGTGCTGAGCCTATCAATGCGCTTGAACGAGAGTATGGTGAGATCGGTCTGAAGCTATTGGTTGTCGGATTGCTGATCACGCCGCTGCGAAGTTGGTTCGGGATCAATCTGATTAAGTTCCGACGTGCGATCGGGGTAACGACCTTTTTCTTCATTCTTGCGCATTTTCTTGTCTTTGCGATCTTGGATGTTCAAAGCCTCGAACGTGTTTGGACAGAGGTTGTAAAACGTCCCTATGTTACTGTTGGAATGGTGAGCTTTGTAATGATGATTCCATTGGCGATCACATCTAACAATCTGTCTGTAAGAAAGATGGGTGCTGCTGCTTGGAAGAAATTGCACTGGTTGACCTATCCAACGGCGATACTTGGGGCGATCCATTACCTTTGGTTGGCTAAAGGATTTCAGATTGAGCCTATTGTCTATTTGGTGATCATTGGTGGCTTGGTGGCATACCGCTACAAACCAAAGAAGAAATCGGCAATGCGTCAAGCATAGTCTAAACTCTCTATTTCCATTTGATCATGCGCCGCTAAGGTCGGCGCATGACTTACTCAAGACGCGCTACACTACTTACAATGCTAATCTTTGCACTGCACCCACTTGCGTTCGGTGCATGGATTGCTTTGATCCCGGTGGTCAAATCAAACCTTGGGCTAAACAAGGCTGAATTGGCTGTCGCGCTTTTGGGCTTACCCATTGCAACGGTCCCCGGTTTGCAGCTTGCCAGCCGTGTGCTGCCAAAGTTTGGCCCGCGCCGTATTATGCGGATCATGTTTCCAATTCAGGGTTTGGTTCTCGTGCTTCCGTTTTGGGCTACCTCCCAGACGAGCCTCTTTTTTGCACTGGCGATATTCGGACTCGCGATGGCCTTTATGCAGGTCTGCTTGAACGTCTACGCAGGGCGTTTGGAAAAGCATCTGGGTCTGATCATTATGAACAGATGCCATGGTGCATGGGCGTTGGGATTAATGGTCGGTTCTTTGCTGACTGTCTGGCTTGCTTGGATCGCACCAGACATGCGCCTTTTGGTCATTGGTGTAGGATCAGGTCTGGTCGGCAGCGGCCTTGCCATGGCTCTACCCCAGGTCGGGAATGATGAAGACCAAGAGCAGCCAGCGCGTCGTTCATTCAAGCAAATTCCCAAAGCGCTCTTCTTTATATCCATCTTGACGCTTTCCGTCGGCATGACTGAGGGAGCGATGGCTGACTGGGGTGCTGTCTACATGTCGGAACACCTACCGGCTGACAGTCTCATGATTGGTCTTGGCGTTACCATTTTCGCCGGGATGCTGGCGCTGGGCCGGTTGAGCGGTGATTTCATAAATATGAGGGTTGGCCCTGTCGTCTTGGCACGGGGAAGTCTTGTCTGCGCAATTCTAGGATTGATCCTTTTAACTTTACCATTTTCCATCGCGACGGCGTTCATCGGATTTGCACTGATTGGATTGGGAGCTGCAGTTGGTTTCCCTCTAGGTGTCTCTGCAGCAGCCGCTATCGATGATCAGTACGAGAGCGCGAATATCGCGATCCTTTCTTCTATATCGATCTCAGGTTTCTTGGTTGGACCACCTTTGATTGGCTTTCTTGCAGAAGCCTACGATCTGCGAGTCGGATTGGCGGCGTTGATTCCTGGGTTATGCGCCGGAATCATGGTGGCAAAGCACCTAAATCAGAAATGATTCAGGTGAATCGCGATTCACTTTGATTGAATCGGTCCGATTCAGGGATGATTTGGCCCCTTGAACCACTACAGAGTCGGGCTCTCTTGTGGGTAAGACGGTGGATAACCCCAAATATTGTATTTGCTGTTCTTTTTCTGCTGAAGAAAAAAGCATCGGTGCACGATGTGAGCGAAAAATTGATAACCCAAGATACTGATAATAAACAACAAAGTATGTTTTTCGCAAAAAATGCGATTTTATCAAAAAAAGGGGTTGCGGGTATCACCCACTAACCGTAGAACCCCCCTCACCGGCGGCGCTAACAAGCACCAACGGGGCGCCAAACGGGCCACACGGAAGCGGAAACGCAGACAGACGGCAACGAGACGCAGACTAAAAAATTGAGATTTTACAGGCGGGGCGCGCCAAAGAAGTTAGGGCGCATCCAGTCTCTTTTGTCTCTACGCTGTTTGAAATTGATATATCTGAAGAGATATGTGGGCGGTTTGGTTCAGTTCGATGGATCAGACGTCTGTATATCAACGCTCTTAGGCTTCGGTCGATTATAGAGTGTCAGCTTCACTGTTTGTACGGCTTTCGGTAACTTTGGTTACCAAAGCATATCAAACAGAGAATACGTCATATGATACCTTAGCCGGGTCATATGATGTGATGTGCAGAGGTTCGAACGTCAAGGATAAGCAAGTAATTGCTTTTCAACTTGAGAGTTTGATCCTGGCTCAGAACGAACGCTGGCGGCACGCCTAAC
>JBELEI010000012.1:0-79951 GCA_042093895.1 Cognatiyoonia sp.
AGAGCGCTTGCATGGCATGCAAGAGGTCAGGGGTTCGACTCCCCTAGGCTCCACCATTTCTCTCTTGGTGAATTCACCATAGTTCTTCCTTTTATTCAGCATAGTTCTACCATTTTATTGGAGATCGTACAGTTTTGAGCTGATCAAGCCCCGTGTCTAGTAGGAATTTCTGCTACTCACTCTCTCGAATTTTGGCAGTGTGGGCGGGAAGCGGTCATTCTCTGCCCAGCAGCGAGAACTGAAAGAGCTTGCGAAAGCGGACTTTCGAGGTGGCGACAGGTGGTCGTTCAGTCTAGAGACGGCTCTTCAGAATATCAAAAATTCGGTTTGGTTTTCCGGACCAAGCCCCAACAACCGAAATGCGGGCGTTGGTTCATCAGTTCTTGACTGCGTCCAATCTTCGCTCCTCAACGGCTTCGATAAAACGCCGATCTTGCAAAAGAACATGAAAACCTATGCAATCCGAGACGGCGGTGAAAGGTTCATACTTACGCTCGGCTGGATTCTTGATGGGGTAACTGAGTTCGATCCAACGGGCTACGGGTCAGACTGAAACCTTGCGGGCCAAATGCGCGAAAGCTGCACGGTCTGTTTCGCAAAAATCTTTCGCTTTCTGGGCAATTTTGCTCAAGCCCAATCCAGCAAGCCACTTCATATTTTAATCACCCTTGCAAAAAATGCTTGGGAGAAATCTGGGAGGAACTCTATGAAATTAATTACGATTACGGCGCTATTTGTCGCCACGGCGGGCATTGTGCAGGCCGAGATTTATGACACTTCAGGCGTTGTGACCGGCCAGGCCGCGTCTACAATGATGCCGCTGGTTGATGGCCATACGATCCTTTTTTTGCCAAGCAGTCATGACAATTTTGACATGGTGGCTGAGGGGCATCCGTTTGAGGATTTGGCGGGGAACTGCAATGGATCGGTTGAAGTTCTTGGTCCCATTGCCCGCGGTAGCGGTCATTGTGTTTATACCAATAGTGCCGATGAAACGTTGGTGGTTAGCTGGATCGCGCAGAATTTAGATGCCGATGGCGTGTTTCACGGCAAATGGACCATTGTCGACGGATCGGGCGCAATGAGCAGCGCAACCGGGGGTGGCAATTTTGCCAGCCTTACAGACAGTTCGACCGGCGCTCAAACAACTACGCTAACCGGCGCAATGACACTGCCATAGGGAAGAAATAGCCATGTATGCACGAATTACAAACTACAAAATGATACCTGAGAAGTTGGAAGCAGCGATAGCTTTGATGGAAAAGCTCAAGCCGCAAATAATGGCCATGCCCGGCGTGGTTCGGTTCATCAATTCTCATGATGAGACCGGCGCGGGGTGTGTCGTTTCAGTGGTCGAGAGCCAGGAAATCGCTGATGCCAATGCCGAAGCCGTAAATGCAATGTGGACGAATTTTGCGGATTTCCTTGAAGAAATGCCGACGCCGCAGGGCTACGGCGTTATTGCGGATTGGTCAAACTGAACAATCCCTTGGGCGCGCTATCTCAGCGCCCATTGAGGGGCTTGGCAACAAGCTCCTCACCCTTCCGCGTACATTGCGCCCACCGATCGGAAGACTGATAGGGCATCGGTTAATTCACGCGTGCTGGTGACGCCGACTTTTTCGTGAAGCGATTGAATCTGGTTTCGGATGGTTTTTTCCGAACGTTTCATGTTGACCGCTAGATCCGAGGGTTTCTGACCTTCCAAAAGACCGCGACACACTTCCGCCTCGCGCGGGGTCAGGCCAAAGGCATCCTGTAGCAGGCGCAAGTTGATGCCGCCGGACGGGCGTGCGCCTATGAACACCGCGAAAAGTTGTTGGCCCTCAAACAGCTTTCTGTCAATGTCCGAGGCGAATGCTAATGCGGGCCGATACGGGCATACACAAATCGCGATGTTGGTGTCGTCAATCTCAGCTTGAAATGCGTGTGGGCCACTGTCTTTTTGGGCAGCGGCGATCGCGCCCCCCAAAGCTGCAAGGTCTTTCTTTTGGGGTAGGTTGATGCGCCCTGTTGCCTCATCCTGCTGCAGTATTTCTCTGGCATCAAGCAGGCGCTGACCAATGGTATTGGCCATCTGAATCTCGCCCTCAGCTGAAATGATAACCATTGGCAGGGCGATAGCGTCGATAAAGGCCGAGTAGGTTTCAGCGGCATTCTTGGCCATGTTCAGCGCGCGTGCAAATGCATTGGCACGGATCATATGCGGAGCAATCAGTTCAATGATGTGCTCGACCCGAGCGTTGTCTTTGGGTGTTTCGTCAAAATCATTCTCGACCACCATAATGGCCGCGCGGCGCCCGCCAGTGATAGAGAAATGCACGCCGGTCCAATGGCCTGCACCAATCGGCTGCATCGTCGCCTTATAGCCTTCGAAATTGCGGAACTCTTCTTCCCGGAAGATGCGCCTTGTGCTGTAAAGCGTCCCCAATTCCAAAGGCTGACGCCGGAAGAGCGTATCGTTCAAATCGTCGGGCTGGGTCACTTCGCCTGCTTCGACGTCTTCCATAAGTTCGTTGATTTGATCCCCATGTTCCCCGCCGGGCAGGCTCGGCACGTGGCTTGAAACCCAGCGGGCGTCCTCAAAGGTGACGACTGCGGCGACGTGGCCGGGACAAAGCGCGATAAGCTGGCCCACTAGGCTCGACCATTGGTTTTTTTCGAAACTGGTATCGTAAACAAGACCGATTAAGGCGCTCGCCTCGGCAACTGATAATTCTTGCGTCATTGAAAATCCCCAACCCCGCAGAGCAGGCTAGACAAAAGATGACCATACGTCAATTAAGCCATGGATTTAGGTAAAATTGCCCTAGGTGAACCCACGCAAAGACTTCCATACAGAATAGGAACTTTTATTGGGGGATTTATGTTAGATCAGAGCATTGAACTGGGTGTGGAAAACGCTCAAAAGCTGCAGGGTCAGGAATTTGATCTGGTTGTGATTGGCGCAGGGATTGCGGGTCTGAATGCGCTTTATGCCGCGTCAGAATATCTGCCCAATGGCGCGCGCGCCTTGCTGCTGGATCAAAAGGATCGGCCCGGCGGCATGTGGAACACTGCTTATGACTATGTTCGTCTACACCAACCGCATCCAATGTTCACGGTCGGCGATCTGAAATGGAACTGGCGCAAGCCGCGTGACTACCTTGCCGCGCGGGAAGAGGTTCAATCGCATCTAAATCGCTCGCTTGAACCGGTCGCGCAAAAACTCGATTTCAGGGCGGCTTTCGGACAGACCGTCAGCCATTGCACAGAGGTTGAAACGCCCCAGGGACCAAGGGCTGAAATTACCTTTCATCCAAACAGTAGCGACCAGGTTGCGAAAGTCACAGCCAAACGCGCGATCCATGCATCGGGTTTGAACTACGCGGTGGCAGAGCCTTTGCGGCTCTCAAGCAAAAATGTCGTTTCCATTATCCCGCAGGAATTGCGTAACACGTTGCAGGCGCATCCAGACGCCCCGGTTGTGGTCGTGGGCGGTGGTAAGACAGCAATGGACACTGTTTTGGCGACGCTTTCCATTTCGCCGGGTCGCAAGGTTTCATTGGTGAAAGGACGTGGCACTAATTTCGTCAACCGCACCAAATATCTGCCCACTGGCGTGAAACGCTGGACCTCGGGGGAACTTGGCTCTCGCCTGTTCCGTGACATCGCATTGACCTTTGACGGCACGAACGAAGACGAGTCGATCACGCACTTCCGGGTCAATCATTCCACTGATCCCGATGGCGACAATGGCGTCTTTCTCTATGGTCTTCAGTCCGAAGAGGAAGCAGCCAAGATCAAAGCTGGCGTGAACGCGACCTTCACCGACTATCTGGAAGATGTCGTGGACGACCCAGCGCCTGTTCTTGCGATGCGCAGCGGTGCCGCGATCCCGACAGCAGACGGCAGCATTATCGTAAATTGCACCGGCAGTTTCTTCCGGACAGAGGCGTTGGCAGATCCGATGCCTTTGATCAGCCCAAACAACTGCATTCTAACCATCAATGCGCGCGACGGGTTTCACTTTCTGACCAGCGTCTCCGGATTCTTCATGACCCATCTGCTCTACCGAGATCAGTTGCGCGGAAAGGGGTTCTATCGACTGGACCTCGAAGATCTGTTTCGCAAGGACCGCAATGCTTGGGTCGGGGCCTCGGCTGCGCAGGCCTATATGAACCAAGTGATTGCTGTTCAAACCTTGCCGATGACGCTCTTGGATCGATGTGGTTTGGATCTGGATCGGTGGTACCCGCTGCCCCGACGCTTGGCGGGTCTCTTGCGGATGAAAGCAACGGCCACGCGCGACATCGCCCATTGCCGCAAATCGCTCGATACCGTGGCGAAGCGGTTTGACGTTCTCGCCGCGCCGTTGGATTAAGCCATGGTGATTTCAGGTTGGATGATGGGTTGGGTCATCGTGGTGCTCGCGGCCCTCAAGGTGGCCACGATCTTCGTCTTGTGTGCATTTGCCCTATGGATGATCTGGTCGCGGTTTCGTGGGTGATAATCCAGATCAAAGGAACCATGAACTGAATCGAGCGTGTAAACACTCGCTTGTTCTGCTCTTTCGATGCACGCTAAGATGGAAAATACTGCGCCAAAACAACAAAGCGATCCCAACTAGGCAATCAAAGCGAGACAGCGCGACTAGGTTGTTGTGGTTCTACAAAGCGGACTTCTCAGGCTGAAAGATTTGGGTACATGCTGCGAATGGCCGCTCTGGCGGACCGCATTGCAGCATAATAGATCTAGCTGAATGTCCGGTGAGGGCCGTTCTGCGGACCTAACCCACCGAAAGCAGCAAACGCACCAAAGCTGCCTGTGTGTTTACCCCGGTTTTTTCGAACAGCCTTGTCAGATGGGTCCGAGCCGTGTTCACGCTGATGCCAAGGTTTTGGGCTGCTCCCTTGAGACTTTTGCCCAAGGCAATCTCGCGCGCGACCCTCATCTGCCCGTCAGAAAGCCCGAACACGGTCTTTGCAAAGCCAAGGCGCCGGTCCAGAACATGGTCGGGATCAAGCCGAATGAAAGTCAGGCAGTCCTGGATCAATATATGGACGACTGCGATGCCCGCGTCATCGGTCTGACCCAGGATGACTGGATAGTTGGCCGGTCCTCCGGTGTCCCGAGCGAACTTGTGGGTTTCAAACCATCCATGGTGTTGGGCTGCTTGTGCGATCGCTGCCTGAAGCTCCTTGTCCCAATCGCGGCGGTGGGCCCTGATCCGCCCATGCGAGACCGTCAGGAAGGGATGGTTTTGCAGCGCCTCCAAAGCCGCCGGATTGGGCTGGACAATCTGGCCGTTCGAATCGAGCGCCACCGACAGGCCTTCTGGGTTGTTGAGCTGCCTCAGCACAAAGGATGAGTAAACGATCTTCCAGTGCCCATTGTGACGCTCAAGGATCAAGGTGTTGAAGCATCTGGTTCTGTCGCCGCTTTCGAATATTGAACATGTCTCGAGCACCGCCCAGGCTGTGTTGTCTTCCACACTGACCTGCATGTCCCGATGTTCAAAATCGACCATCTTGTCGATTAGGTCGTCTTCGAAGGCCTTCTTCATATGGGACGAAATCGCGGTCCATCCCCTCACGGCGCTCAGTCCTGCCGTCGCCGAGATGTAAACATCGGTTGTCCGGTCGCTGTGCAGCCAGCACTCTTGCCACGCCTCGAAGTCTTGATGTTGAAAGGCAAGAGTCTCTGCGTGAATGACGGCAGCGATTGCCGCGACCTCGTCCGATACCGGGCGCGTGGTCTTCCTCTCCGCGGATTTCATGTCAGCCATTGATTGTCTCCGTACCCTAGATGGTATCGTGGTCCGTGGAGCTTGGGCAACCGTTGCGAACCTGGCTCATCCGATCAGCGCGGGAACGATTCGGATGCTTTCGATCGTTCCTTCATCGACCCATGCCGAAGGTGGCACGGCCTGAAACCCCTCGGGGACAGACAGCACCCGGATTTCGTCCGGGCAGGGACCCGAGCCAGCTTGAATGCAGTTGTCGTTCCGGGTTCGAACGATCTCCCACGAGATCGTAGCGGTCTCCAGCTGTCCCCCAATTCTGGCAAAATTGACTTCGCGCTCTTCGATTTCGACGTCGGGCACATTGGGACCTGCCAGGGTGTTTCGAAAGATTAAGATCCATCGTCCGTCTATCGCCGTGCTCACGCTCGCCGGCATCGTTGCCAGTATGACCTCCGGGAAGACGTCACGCTGTCCCTCATACGGCGTCATGGCTTGCTGCGACGAAACCGCGCTCGCCGTCGCCATGACTGCTCCGCAGGCAACCGCCGCCAGCCAATTCGGAAGCTCCGCCTTTGAGCGGGTCTGGCGCAGTCGTTGTTGTCCAAGTTCTCTGTTTGGCATCTGAGTTCTCCGTAGCAGCAGCATGCCACGAAGACTAAGCCTGCTAGCCTGAGGCGCTTGTCACACGAATGGACCACATTTCTTGTGATTTCGATCGACTCTCACTGCCCTCGTACATCTCGCTATTGCGACGTGATCGTCGGCGCCTTCATGAGCCTCCATGACTTAGAAATCTGCGCAACCTCTGTGAAAGACATCGCTTGAGGCGACTGCTACTGCATCCGAGCAAAGGGCTTAGAGGCCGCTTAAGTCATTTTGCCGCCTTTTCCTTCTTCTTCGTCTACGGCCGGAAACGTCCCGACAGCCGTCTTAAACCGCCGGTACCGGGCTCTTGAAACGAACGGCAGCTTAGACTGGCTGCGATGCAGCATCTTGAAGGTACGTCGAAGGTCCGGAAAGGGCCGAAAATAGCCAAATTTTGTTCTTCATATTGGCCATAAGGCCAATATATCGTCCATAGTTGCCATCGGAAGACCTATTCCGAGGGGTCAGATGCAACGCTTACTTTCGAAGTCGGATTTTCTGGTGGGAAATCGGCACGATGGTCGGAATGAGACATTCATTCTAAAAAAGGAGAAGGCGTAAATTCGATTGTTAAGGCCATGTTGAATAGCGACACACGCACGAAGAAGATGTCGTCTTAACGAAAAACTTCCAACCATAGGGCTAAGAAAACCCGCTGGCCTGTTGATAGCGAAAGATCCGCGAGAAAACGAATGTAGTCAATCTGTAAGGAATTGGTCACCAAACGGGCCCAATATCCCCAAGACAGCAAAGTTGTCGGTGGTCATCAAGAACTTCGAGAGGCCCGCTTACAGCGGCGGGCAATCACGCCAACTTAGCGCGCGAGATATGCATCGAGCGCAGCTTCCGTTCCGAGGTCCCAGATCTTGGAAAGCCATAAATTAAATGCATCTGCAAAACGCGGCTCTTCTGCAAGGTCACCATAGTATTGGCGCTGCATCAACCATGCGCGCGGATTATCTTTTGTGGCGATCGCAACTTCATTGAGGTCATTCCAAAATGGATCGTTCGCTTCAATTTTACTGCCGTCAGCACGTAATCCAGCACACATTCTTGCCCATATGGCCGAGACGAAAGCCAGTCCTTCAATCGGCGTTTTTTCCTTTAGACCGTCGCGGATCGTCGGAATTACAAAACCTGGGTGCCGCGATGATCCGTCAAAGGCAACGCGGCGCGTCGTGTCAACTATACGTGGATTGGAAAAGCGATCGACGACCAAGTTAACATAGTCCGATGCTGGCATGCCAGGCACTGATTTCACCAAAGGTGCAATTTCCTCCGTCGCAACCTTTCTGAAGAGCTTAGCGACTTTCGGGTTGGCCATGCAGTCTGCAATTGTCGAAAGCGATAAAAGTTCACCCACGCCGGCTATGACCTGATGACCACCGTTCAGAATGCGGATTTTCATTGCCTCAAAATCATGCACATTATCAGTGAGTGTTGCCCCGACCTTTTCCCAATCTGGTCGACCAGCGCAGAAATCATCTTCGATTACCCATTGGCGAAAGGTTTCATGGGTGACAGGCACCTCATCGTTGATCCCGAGAAGTTTGACCAATTCGAGTTCTTTTTGACCCGTGGACGGAACAATGCAATCGACCATAGAATTTGGAAAACTACAGTTCTCGTCAATCCAAGTGGCAAGATCTGGGTCGGACATTCGCGCCAAGGAGACCACTGTTTGCCGGAGAATATCACCGTTCCCCTGAATGTTGTCACAGCTTAGCCCAGTGAACGGGCCATTTCCTTCATCACGACGCTTTCGCAACGCGGCAACAATTGCGCCGAACGCGGTTACTGGTCGATCTGGGTTCGCTGCATCAAAAAGGATATCTGGGTGCGCGGCGTCAAAACCTTTGGTAACAGGATCAATATAGTAACCGCCCTCTGTTACTGTCAAAGCGACGATCTTAATCCCAGCTTCGGCCATTTGAGACGTGAGCGGGCGATTGCCAGGTTCAACCGGAACATAATCGATCATCGAACCAACAATTTCTGCAGTTGTGCCTTCAGGCGAAAGTTCGATTAGCGTGGTTAAGTGGTCTTGAGCCGCCAATTTAAGACGCTGCTCTTCATCGTAGGGCCGCACCCCTGCCCCGACGATCGCCCAATCTTTCGCAGATCCCTGCTGCATAAGGCGGTGCAAATACCATGCTTGATGCGCGCGATGAAAGTTCCCTAGTCCGATGTGGACGATTCCAGCTGTTAGTTCAGAACGGTCATACGAAGGCGTCATGACACCTGAAGGCAAATCTGCAAGTGTGGCGTTGGAAAGCATGACGCTTTGTGGAATTGGTTTTAATTCTGCCATCAGCTCATCCAGTTTCCGCCGTCGACATTGTAAGTCTGAGCTACTACGTAATTGGCGTCTTCGCTTGCAAGGAAAACAGCCATCCCGGTAAGGTCCTCTGCGGTTCCCATCCGTCCATATGGGACCGCGGCACCGACTTCGGCCTTCTTTTGGCCCGGCAACTTACCTTCATATTTTGCAAAGAATGCGTCGACACCATCCCAGTGCTCTCCATCAACCACGCCTGGTGCAATCGCGTTGACGTTGATGCCGTGTTCGATGAGGTTGAGCCCCATCGACTGGGTAAGGCTTATAACCGCCGCCTTGCTTGCGCAGTACACCCCAACAAGGCTTTCGCCGCGGCGGCCCGCTTGGCTCGCCATATTGATGATGCGCCCTTTGATCCCATTCCCAATCATGTGACGGGCAACAGCTTGCGCCGTAAATAACGTGCCACCTACATTGATGTCGAAGATCCGGTTGTAATCTCCGCGTGTGATCTCGCAGATTGGTGCTGCGGTAAAAAGGGCTGCATTGTTAATCAAAATGTCTATCTGGCCAAATGCTTCCACTACAGCGGCGACGCCTTGGTCGATGCTAGCTTGATCAGTGATATCCATTTTTACAGCTATTGCTGCATTCCCGATTTCGGAAGCAGCGGCTTGAGCACGCTCATATTCGATATCGGCAATAGCGACGCGTGCGCCCTCATGCACATAGGCTTTGGCAAAAGCCAACCCTATGCCACGCGCAGCGCCCGTTATTAGCGCGGTTTTTCCCGCAAGCCGAGTCATTCGATCCGCAAACCCTTTTCATCGAAACGATGGATGTTTTCGACCCGTGGATTCAGATGAATTGTGTCACCATGCTTCAAATTCACATTACCAATTGCACGAACTGTAAGTGCTTCGGTGAATCCAGTGTTGTGAATGTGGAAAAATGTATCTGATCCAAGATGCTCCGCGACACCTACTGTCCCCTGCCAAACACCACCTGCTTCGACAACATCGATGTGTTCTGGACGTATTCCGATGGCATCTGCATTGTGTTTTTTTGCTTCGTCGCCTTCGATCAGGTTCATTTTGGGTGAACCAATGAATCCAGCGACAAACTTATTTCGAGGCGCATCATAGAGCTCAAGCGGAGATCCAACTTGTTCGATAACACCTGCGCGCAAAACGACGATCTTGTTCGCCATTGTCATCGCTTCGACCTGGTCGTGGGTCACGTAGATCATGGTCGTATCGAGTTTGTTATGGAGCTCTAGGATCTCCATACGCATACCAACACGAAGTGCTGCATCGAGGTTTGAAAGGGGTTCATCAAATAGGAAGGCCGAAGGCTCGCGAACAATCGCACGGCCAATCGCAACACGTTGACGCTGACCACCTGATAGTTGGCCCGGTTTGCGGTCCAAATAGTCTGCAAGGTTCAATACAGATGCGGCTTGCTCAACACGTGCGTCAATTTCGGATTGCTCCATTTTCGCCATGCGCAATGGAAATGCAATATTCTTACGAACTGTCATGTGTGGATAAAGCGCATAGGATTGGAACACCATCGCCAAGCCACGCTTAGACGGCGGAACTTGCGTGACGTCTTCACCGTCAATTTGAATCGAACCAGCTGTGGTTTCTTCCAATCCAGCGATCAATCGCAGCAAGGTAGATTTACCGCACCCTGATGGGCCAACGAACACAGCGAATTCGCCATCTTCAATGGTCAGGTTGAGCGGCGGGATAACTTCTGTTTCACCAAAGCTCTTTGATACGTTTTCTAGTACAATACGTCCCATGACCGTTTCCTATTTTACTGCGCCGAAGGTAAGACCTTGGACCAATTGTTTTTGACAGAACCAACCCAAGATAACGATGGGTCCAACCGCAGCGGTGGACACCGCTGATAGGCGACCAAAGAACAGTCCCTCAGGTGCGCGGTTGCCTTCGATAAGTTTCGAGAGAGTGGCGGCTTCCGTTGTCGTTAGTCGAACCGTCCAATACGCTTCGTTCCAGCAAAAGATGAAGCAAAGCAATGCCGTTGACGCGATGCCACCCCATGCGAGGGGTATCAGGATCTCTTTGATTTCACCCCATGTGTTCAAGCCATCCATTTTGCCAGCTTCGATGATGTCTTTTGGGATGTCTTTGAAATACGTGAAGAGCATCCAGATGACGATCGGCATGTTGATCAAGCTAAGGACCATGATGACCAAGAAATGCGTGTCATAGAGACCAGCCGACTTTGTCATAAAGACCATCGGATACAGCACGCCCGCAGCAGGAAGCATCTTTGTGGACAACATCCACATCAAAATGTCTTTGGTGCCACGTGAAGGGTCAAATGCCATTGCGTAGGCGCATGGAACGCTGACAAATAATGTGAACAACGTTGCAGACACCGACGTAATGATCGAATTCCGAGCGAACCGCCAGTAATCGTAGTTGTCCGTCATGTTCGCGTAGTTTTCCAACGTCGGCGTGAATGAGAACAGGAACTCAGGCTTAACCGCATCGGCGTCAGTCTTAAAGCTCGTCAGAACCATGTAGAAGATCGGAAAGAAGAAGATCAGCGCGACACCCCATGCAAGCACGGGCCAAGCGATTTTTGAAAACTTCGTATGTTGAGCAACAATTGCCATGATACGCTTCCTATTCCATCAATGTCTTGCCAACCATCCGCAGTAGGAAGATGGCGACGATGTTAGCGAGGATAACCGCGAAGATGCCTGTGGCACTGGCGGCGCCGATGTTGTTGTTGACCAGCTCACCAATAAAGTAAGGTAGGTTCTTGTTGCCGTTGCCACGGCTGACAATCTCAATCTCGGCATAAAGTGAAAGATGGAAAATCGCTTGGATCATCACGACGATTGCGATCGGGCGACCAAGGTGTGGCAGTGTCAAGAAACGGAACTGTGACCATGCGCTGGCACCATCCAAAACAGCGGCTTCTTTTTGCTGCTGATCTTCTGACTGCAAAGATGTCATGAAGATGAGGACTGCGAATGGCGTCCACTGCCACGTCACCATCATGATAACGGCATAGGCAGATGTCTGCGTGGCGCGGAATGAAATCGGTTCAAAGTCAGGCCAAAGTGAGAAGAAGCCGCCCACAAGTGGCGCATTCTGCAAGCCAGCGACCATATCGTTTATGTTGTCGACTGCGATACCTTGTAAACCAAGAACCGGATCTAGAAGCATATTGATCCACAAAACCGCATTGACTGCAGGCATCACAAAAAAGGGTGAAATCAGGAGAACACGAACGATGCCGCGCCCTGGGAAAGAACGATTGATGAGTACCGCAATTGCGATCCCCAAAATGACCGTCAAAAAGAGAATACTACAAACAATAAGAAGTGAGTTTTGTATTGCGAGCCAAAATGAGTCTTGGTTCCAAACATATTGATAGTTGCCAAACCCACGCCAATTGTCCAACGAAGGGGTCGTCCACTCAGGGCGTCGCAAGCTGTTCAACACGTAGCGAATGAACGAAAAGAAAAGTGTCATTGAAAGTGGGACGAGCATCCAAAACAAGAGCAGGAGTACTGCTGGTGTTTGGAGAAGCCGTGGGATGGTACGATTGGACATGACAATGGTCTCTCAGCTTGGTGCAAAGGTTCGACACAGTCGGAATGACGAAGGTACGGGCGTCGCTTGCGGTATAACTATCAGAGTAGTTTGCCTGGCAAACAGCGGAAAATCAAAGGGTGGAAGGACCCAGGTAACCCAGGTCCTTCCGAAAGCCGGGAGGCTTAGTAGTAACCCGCTTCCTGCATGATTGCATCTGCCGCAGACTGAGCTGCTGCAAGTGCGTCTTCTACAGACTTAGCACCGGAAAGTGCCGCAGCCATTTCCTGTCCGAATGCGGAACCGATCTCTGGGAATTCAGGGATCGCAACAAATTGAACACCAACGTATGGCTTTAGATCTGTTGCTTCTGGAGCAGCAGAGTCGATCGCAGCCATTTCAGCAGCAGCAAAGCCAGCTACAGCCTGGAACTCAGGGATTGCATATGTTGATGCGCGTTGACCAGTTGGGACAGAACCCCAACCGAACTCTGGGTGGTTACCCACAGCTTGAACGTATTCCTTAGAAGTCGCCCACTCGATGAAGTCGGAAGCCGCTTCAGCGTTTGGTGAACCGGCAGGAATTGCCATTGCCCATGCCCACAACCAGTTGGCACCAACAGGATTACCAGCATTTGGTGACTGAGCGTATGCAACGTTGTCGTTCTCGAGGAATGACGCAGCGATCGTCGCATCGATCCAAAGACCACACTTGTCTTGGTTATAAAGAGCAAGGATTTCGTTGAAGGAGTTGCCTTCTGAACCTGGAGGGCCGTAGTTGCCAAGCAGATCAACGTAGAAGTTTACAGCTTCGTTCCATGCAGCTGAGTCGAGCTGTGGGCGGTAGTCTTCGTCAAACCAACGAGCACCGAACGAGTTAGCTACAGTGGTGATAAACGCGCCGTTATCGCCCCAACCTGGCTTACCACGTAGACATGCGCCATAAACGCCATTGTCTGGATCGTGCATCGCCATTGCTGCGCCTTTTACATTTGCCCAGCTGTCATTGTCGTAGATTGTAACACCTGCTGCATCAGCTAGATCCTTGCGGTACATAACCATTGAGGATTCACCGTAGAAAGGTGCAGCATAGAGTGTGCCTTCGTGTGACAGACCTGCACGCATTGCTGGCAGGATGTCTTCAACGTCGTAGTCTGCGCCGAACTCAAGTGGTTCGATCCAGCCTGCAGCACCCCAGATAGGAGCTTCTTGCATACCGATGTTGATGATGTCGTACTGACCACCGCCAGTTGCTGTGTCAGAAGTAACCTGCTCGCGCAGAACGCCTTCTTCCAAAGAAACCCAGTTCAGCTCAACACCAGTTTCTTCGGTGTAAGCTTCTGCAACAGTCTGCATGTTGATCATGTGACCGTTGTTCACGATCGCAATTGTCAGCGATGTGTGGCCGTCTGCAAAAGCAGATGTACCCGCTGTGAGTGCGAGCATACTAGCTGCGCACATTGATGTCTTGATAGTCATCCTTTTCCTCCCAAAAGATGTGATGTGTGGACAAGGCTATGTGGGAAGTCTATCGGCTGTCAACAGATTTCTTTACGCGCGTAAATATTTATAGGCTATGCTGAGTCACGCATAATAAGCTTGCCCTCTAAACGTGTGCTTTTCCAAGGCGCTACATGCCCATCAATCGCTGCGAACAGGGCCTCAGCCGCATGTTTTGAAACGGCATCGTAATCGTGAGAAATCGTTGTCAAAGGCGGACTCGTGTACCTTGAATGAGGATGCCCATCCTGACCAGCGACACGAATCGTACACCCTTCGCCGCGCCCGACTGCGATGTCGCGCTCGTAGCAGGCTGTAAGCAATCCAATCGCAAGGCGATCATTGCTGCAAAGAATTGTGTTGGTCGAAAAACGACCTTCCTCAAAGGATTTGTGTGCGCCCAATCTACCGATTTCTTCAAAGGCCCACCCCTCGCCCTCGATCGAAATGACGGTCGGGTCGAATCCAGATCCCGTCATCGCATCAATATAGCTCTGGCGCCGCCGGTGTGCGTTTGGGTTTGCAGGCGTCTTCATCTCTAAAAAGCACGGGGGCTCACCAGTCCTGCAAAGGTATTCAGTGATGTGTGTCGTGAATTGTTGATTGTCTGAGCCGACGAAAGCGATCCCAAACTCTTGCACGCTACTGTCAAATATCAGCGTCGGGATATCTTCACAGAACCGCTCTAGTGCGGCGAGATCTGATGCCCGACCCAATGGCGCCAGCAGAACGCCGGCTGGCTTCATCGACCTCAAGTTTTCCAAAATTTCGACTTCGAGATTGGGGTCGCCATGTGCGCTGAACAAGGTCGGACGATATCCAGCATGAATACATCTTTGCTCAAGATTGCGCGCTATTTCTGCAAAAAATGGATCTGTTAGGAGCGGAACGACAATACCAATGTTCTTAGTGAGCTTTCTGTTTTGGTTCATCGCATAGATGTTTGGGCGATAGTCATGCTCTTCCAAAGCCTGTTCGATACGAAGACGGGTTGAGGCACGAACGCTTTCAGGGTCTTGAAAATACTTCGACACCGTTGGCCGAGAAATTCCGCTGACCGCGGCGAACTCCTCCATATTTTTTAGCTTCGCGCCTGACATGTCTTCTGCCCAAATAACTTGACGTTACTTTACATTGGAAACTTTTCAATTGCGCGCGTCAAGATTGCAATTTTACAAAAGGTGTCGAGCTACTATTATGTATTATGTTACCGATCAGAGAAATGGGAGTGACCAGAAATGAGTTTACTTCGCATCCAAACTGAGAGCGTAAGCAAATGCGTTTTCGACGATTTGCTTAATGTCACTGTTGACCGCCACCCATCCCAACACTTCATCTGCAGCGCCTGCGTCAGCGACAAGTGAAGCGGGATCGCCCGGTCTGCGCTCTGCTTCAACGACATCAAATTCAATGCCAGAAACCAGCCTTACGGCTTCGACAACCTCCCGAACACTAAATCCCTTGCCCGTTCCAAGGTTAATCGGTTTGAAACCCGGCTCGTCTGTCCGAATGAGCTTTGAAACAGCTGCCACATGACCAGTCGCGAGATCTGATACGTGAATATAGTCACGAATGCATGTACCGTCTGGCGTATCGTAATCGGTACCATAAATATTGATCTGGGGTCGGATTCCGCGCGCCGCCTCAATTACTAGTGGCACCAAATGTGTTTCGGGATCATGGCGTTCCCCAGTCCGCCCATCTGGATCGGCACCACAAGCATTAAAGTAGCGCAGGGCAATTGCTTGAAGTCCGTATGGTTCAACACAATCCTCCAGGATCGCTTCTACCATCGCTTTGCTATTCCCATACGGATTAATCGGTGCGCGCGGAAGGTCTTCTGACAATAGACCGTCCTCGATCCGGTTGCCATAAACCGCAGCGGTTGACGAAAAAACAATGCGATTCACACAGCTCTGTCGCATCGCATCTAATAGGGAGAGCGTACCCGCTACATTGTTTTGAAAAAACGGCAACGGGTCGACAACTGACTCGCCGGCTTCAATTAAGGCTGCGAAATGCACCACACAATCAATATCAAAATCGCTTAGCGTACGTGTGAGTTTAGCTGTGTCTTGCAGCGATCCTTCTACCAATTCCTGAGCGAAACAAGCATCACGGTGTCCAGTAGAAAAATCATCATAAACCACCGTGCGATAGCCTGCATCCTTCAAGGCCAGCGTTGTATGGGAACCAATATATCCGGCACCCCCAACGATAAGAATGTTTTTCTCACTAGTCACTTTGGTCACTTCATTTATCCGAATTCAGAATTAGCGTTTCTGCGATCAGAGTGGCCAAATTAAGGAACAACGTCTAGGTTTTTCCAAGAACGCAAAGACAATTCACGCTTCATCGTTGGATTGATACAAACCAACCGCGGTACCAAACTCCAAATTTCAAATTCTGAGTACCAAAGATCAGCGATCCATACCTGACTCAATAGGCCAAGGCGATCCAAACATGCGCCATTATCATCGGAATTAGGGCAAGTGACAAACTTACATGAAGCGCAAACCACGTTAGGTAGCCAGCACGCGTCTTAAACGCGATAACTTGTTTGTTCAGTTCACCTGTGACGGCGACTAGTACGTACACAATGCTGATCAAAAACATCAAAATAGACCCTATCCGAGGGATGTGGAGCGCGAATAAAAATACACTTGCTACGCCCACCCAGCGATGTGCGTTCAAACTGTTGCCTGTTGCAGCATTGATCCATCGTATCCACATAAAATTGATCTGATACACGAATGTCGAAAGTAGCATTGAGCCAGTCAGAGTACGCCACACGAATGCGTAATCAGTCGCAATTATCTGATTCTGAATTTGTAGGAGAACCGCAGATATCAAGATAACGAACCCTATCAATGCTACGATCGGATAGCGTTGCTTTATGATTTGAGCTTCACGGATAGCCAAATCATTCACCACTCGCTGAGATTAGAACCAGTTCGTTCACCACGGCCGGTGAAGAGAACTCGCGGACTTCTGTCATAAAGGTTTTTAAATCAGGTAACTGCGCGCGTGTGGGCGTCGGCCAATCATCGCCGATCTTAATATCAAGCCCGAAGGATTCAATCTTGGAAATATAAGCACCGTAAGCTTCTTCGATGGACAAGAACAGCTGTTCGGTTGTCGAAAGGTAATCATCTGCGCCTACTATCACAGCGGGGTAAACCCACGTTGTTGCACCCATGATGTCATTCAACTCCCAGTCGGTCTTAGGGCTGTCTGGGTGTTCATTATGACAAGTAACACAGGGCATTGCGGAAGCGACATCAGGGAACATTCCCAATGTCCCAACCCCCTCAACGTCAGAAAAGACCGGCGCGCCCGTGTCGCGCATGCGGTCAAAACTGGAAATTTGGCTATCATCAAAAAGGTTAGATTTGTTGATTGGCGCATCGGAACCCAAGTAAAGACTTAGACGTTTAGGTTTATGTTCTAATCTTTGCGCGGCGAGCCGAAGGAACAACGCCGGCAATGGTCCCTTAGCGATCCCTGGCTCAGCCCAATCTTCTCCAAACTTGAGCCCTGATTTTATCCCAGGCCCGACAATACGTTCTGTATAGATTCGACGTGCCGCATCATTTATCGCGTTGGCTGCCAAAAGCATTCGTTCCGCCTCCACACTGCGTGCTTGGCTGCTCTCGGCTCCCGCATCCGGAAGTGGTGGTGGAGCAGAAGCAAATAGGTAAATTGCCAGACACGAGAACACCCCAGATAAGATCAGTCTAAAGTTGGTCATCTTATCGTCACCTTAAAATATTTTTCTGATCCATATGGGTCGGGCCCCGATCCAAAATAGGCTTCGATCTCGTCGGTTGAAAATGCGCGTTCGAGCTTTTCGGGTGGGTCAAAAACATGATTTCCATGGTAGTCATGGCAGCCCAGACAACTCGTCCAATTCTCTTGTTCTATTAGCTCAGCGTGGCTCACATCTAAGGGATCAGATTGAAACTTAAGATTCATATGGCAGGCAACACAGTAGTCTCCGCTTGCGAAACTCACTGCGGCCGTATGCTCTGAGTGGCACGCCAAGCAGCTGGTCGCATCAACCGTTTCCAAGGCTTCAATGAAACGCGGCTCTTGAAACCTATATATGGGATGGCGATCGTTTGGCCGATCGTGACAATCAAGGCAGGTTGAAGAAGTAACAGGTTTATATCCAAAATAGACATCGTGTTGCCGCGACCCAATTGCAAAATGCATATTAGCTTGCGCCTGTTGACGCCATGTGCCCTCAGCAGCTTGATGGCATTGGACACAGGTGAGTTCCTGATGACCAATTTGAATTGGGCCATGGGACATAATCGTCATCGCCGGCGCGTAATTTTGAACTGTCAAAGTTACCAAACCGACAGGAATTAGAAGCAAGACCGCTAAATTTCGGATTAATGGCAATGTTATTTTTGGGTTTCGAAATGGCACTGAAAGTCGCCGATCGCATGTTTAAAGATATGAAACGAGCGTAGCCAGGTATTGGTTAACCATGTGTTAAGCCGCGGTCCGTTCAATGAGCTCTGAGCCCAAGAGGTGGGCAAAAATGCTGGACAGATTATGGGAGATCAGGTTTCCTCGACCGATGGAGTTCCTCGATCAAGAGCGACGTGACAAAGAATTTGCGATCCTTCGGACTGCGGACACAACCGATGCTGCAGAATTATTTGTCCGCTACCTAATCGTTTGCAGTTGCGGGATCGCCCTTTGGTTTGCAACCGACCATTGGGTCATGCTTGGGTGGGCCGCGGGATACTGTGTAGTCAATACATTTTATGTGAATTTCCTCACCAAAGAACGCCGTATGGTTTCGCCAAAGCTTTTGGCCGCTGGACTGATCGGTAGCACGTTCATTGCCGGTTGGTTCTGCGCAATGGTAATCTACATAGCATCGATCAAAGATGGTCAGCTTTTGCTTCTTTCAGCATGCGGCACCATTGGTCTGGCGCTTCACTGCTTATCCCGAAACGATACTTTTAGCTTTGCTAGCCTTGTCGACGTTGTCGCTACACTGATTACGGGCATGGGTGTGGCCTTTTTTGCAGCGACTTTTGCCGAAGAGTACTGGGTTGGTATTGCAATTGTGGTAGGTAGCATTTGCGCATCTGGCTATTTTATCCTTAGCTTTCGACAAATCATTTCTGAGCGTCGTCGCCTAAATGAGAAATTGCAGCTCGAAGTTCAGGATCAGAAAATGCGCGCTTTGGGGCAACTGACTGCTGGAATCGCTCATGACTTTAACAATTTATTGACGGTAATTCAGGGCAACATTGAACTTGCGCAGATCCAAATCAACGAAGTCGAGACGAAAAACCTATTGAAGGAAGCGTACGATGGCGCAGATCGTGGCGCCGCACTTGTTCAACAATTGCTTGCCTATGCTCGGCAATCACGATTGGAAGCGCATGATTTAGATCTCAACAAAACGATTAGGGAGCTGCAAACTGTTTTGCGTCGCGTGATCCCAAGTCGAATAACAATCGAAATGATTAGTTCAAAGGATGAAATTCATATCCACGCAGACCAGTCAATGCTCGAGAGCGCCCTTCTGAATTTGGTTATCAATTCGCGCGACGCTATCGCAACCAAGCCAGGTACGATTAAGATCGAAGTTTCTGCCCCGAATGAAACACAAGCAATTGTCTCAGTGACTGATAGCGGACCTGGAATGCGAGACGATGAAATCACAAAAGCTGTTGAGCCCTTCTATTCGACAAAAGTAATTGGTGAAGGGTCAGGGTTAGGGTTGTCTATGGTTAAAGGTTTTGCAGAGCAATCAGGCGGTGTTTTGAAACTAAGCAATGCTGCGGCGGGCGGTCTAATTGCCCAAATCACATTGCCGCGCACAAAAGCCTTTGGGACCTCCTAATGGACAGTCTTGTTGGGATTGCGACCAGACGACCAAAGCACATTAAAATGAAAAAACAGCGACCGGAGCGACGCAAATGAGCCGCATTAAACTTGATCAGTTGCAAACCGTCTTGGCAGTTTCGCGCTATCAAAGCGTGAGCAAGGCAGCCGATGCTTTAAACTTAACGCAGCCGGCAATAACCACACGCATAAAGGCATTAGAACAGAGCCTGGGAATTCAGGTTTTCGAACGCGATTCTAAGGGCATGCGACCGACGAAACGTGGTGGCCTGCTCTTGCAATATGCGGAACAATTTCAGCATTTGGGTGACCTTTTAGAAGAACGGGTTGTCGACCCAGAAGCTGTGAACCGCCTTTTGAGACTTGGAGTGTCGGAAACGATTGCACAGAGTTGGCTGCCTGATTTCGTTGGTGCATTAAGGGACCAATTTCCCAATCTCAAAGTTGAAATAAGTGTGGATATTTCGTTGCACTTAAGGGATCAATTATTGGGAAGAGAGATTGATTTAGCCATTTTGCTGGGACCCATTTCGGACTTTACTGTCGACAACGTCTTGCTGCCTGACGTCTCGCTTGCTTGGTACCGATCTACTGACGGGGATTTGGATAAATCGATTGATTTGGCGCAGGTTCCGATTGCGACTTACGCTAAAAATACACGACCGTATCGCGAACTACGGAGCGCGATGTTCGAAAGATTCGGACCAGAAGTTTCTTTGTTTCCTTCTTCATCTTTGTCGTCCTGCTTCCGGCTAGTGGAAGCCGGGCTTTGCGTTGGAGCACTCCCAACATCACTTGCAAAGGCCTTGGTAGAAAGCGGCAAGCTTGTGCAGTTTGATCCCGGCTGGTCCCCAGAACCCCTTCAATTTTCAGCATCATTTCTTGCTGAGCCCAGAAATCACCTAGTCGCCAGCGCAGCGGAGATTGCCCGCAAGATTGCACTAAAGATGATATAAGCATTTTTTATATCATAAGCTAAAAAATTAGAATTTGATTTTATACAAACTTACTTTGATCGTAAGGCATCTGAGGGGGATGGCCTTTTGTCACCGATTTTTGAAGATCTCAAACTAGAAACTCGCGAATGCGTCCGTAGTCAAATCAGGACCGGTCACTACAAAGGCCATACTGCGGGTTTAGGTGGTGCAACACTTCAAGCAAACCTCGCCATTCTTCCAGAGCGCTATGCATTAGATTTCATGCGTTTTTGCCAACGCAATCCGAAGCCCTGCCCACTTGTTGGTGTCACGGACACTGGCAACCCAATGATGAAGACGCTTGGACGAGACATCGACATACGCTCTGATGTTCCCGCCTATTACATTTATCGCGACGGTGATCTGGCTGATACGCTCAGCGACGTGAAAAGTGTCTGGCGCGACGACTTTGTGGCCTTTGCGCTTGGCTGCTCGTTTACATTTGAGCACGCATTGCAACGCGCTGGGATCGCTGTTTGGCATATCGACAACAACACGACGGTCCCGATGTTCGAAACTAATATTTCGACAGTTCCCGCTGGGCCATTCGCTGGACCGATGGTGGTCAGTATGCGGGCGATCCCTGATGAGCGAGTTTCTGAGGTCGCTGAAATATCAAAAGGGTTTCCAATGGCCCATGGTGCGCCCGTTCATATTGGCGACCCGAAGACAATCGGCATTTCCGACATGTCGCGGCCAGAGTGGGGAGATCCCGCACCTGTTCCACCCGGAACAACGCCAATGTTCTGGGCCTGTGGCGTCACGCCCCAAGCAGCCATTCGTCAGGCTAGACCCCCGATCAGCATTACACACAAACCGGGGCATATGTTGATCACTGACATCCCGGACGATGCCGAAACACCAATTTACCAATCACAATAAAATCCAACAGGAGAACTAAAATGAGAAAAATCGCAACAGCACTTGGTGCCTTCGCTTTCACGGCGACGTCTGCTGTGGCCGACGGTCCGGTGGTCCTGAATGCCGTCGGCACATGGTCCAGCTTAACCAATTACCAAAAACACGAGGAGCCGTTTTTTAACGAACGGCTAAACGAAGCGTCTGGCGGCGATATCGTTGGCAAGATCCAGTCTCAATCTGGTCTTGGCCTGAAGGGTTTTGAGATCATGCGCCTCGTCAAGAACGGTGTATTCGATTTTGCGTTTGGCCTGCCCGGTTATGTCGCTGCTGAGAACGCGATTTTTGAAGGTGCCGACCTGTCTTCACTCACACAAGACATTGATACGCAGCGCCAAGTGTCTGACGCGTACTTTGACACGCTCGAAGGCGCGTTTGCTGACATCTACAACGCTAAACTTTTGATGCTGTACCCGTTCCCAAGCCAGACACTGTGGTGCAACGGCGAAGTGAACGGCATCTCTGATCTCGAAGGTAAGAAGATCCGTGTTTACTCCACAACGCTCGGTGATTTTGTCGAAGGTGTCGGCGGCACATCTGTGACGGTTGCCTTCTCCGAAGTGATCCCAGCGCTCGAAAAAGGTGTTGTGGATTGTGCGATCACAGGAACCATGTCCGCCTACACTGCGAAATGGAACCAAGTTGCAACGCATGCTTACACATTACGTGTTGGCTGGGGCCTCGCGTTCGGTGCGATGAACATGGACAAGTGGAACAGCCTGTCCGCTGATCAGCAGGCCTTGCTTCAGACAGAAATCGCCACACTTACAGATGCCATGTGGGCAGAAACTGCGACAGAAGACGATGTTGCTATTTCGTGCATTACAGGCGGCGCATGTGACATTGGCGAAGCTGGTTCCATGACCTTGGTTGAGCCATCCGCCGAAGACCTCGCAGCACGTGATACAATCGCGACTGACGTTGTTTTGGCCCGCTGGGCAGAGCGTTGCGGCGAAGACTGTGCAGCAAACTGGAACGCCACTGTTGGTCCAATCCTTGGTCTGACAGCAGAAGCTAAGTAAGCTTCTGAACACCGGGTGGGGCGGTCGTTCTCCCGTCGCCCCACCACAACTAAATTAGGTTTTCCCGACATGCTTGATAGACTTTACAACGGCACCCGGACACTCAGCCTTTGGATGACGTGGCTTGGCGGCACTCTCATTGTGCTTTCGGCTTTTCTCGTCACACTTGAAGTGTTCTTACGCAAAGCATTTAACGTCTCACTTGGCGGGGCCGACGAAATCTCGGGCTATGCGTTCGGCGTAGCAACTGCACTGGCCTTATCTTTCGCACTGTTTGAACGCGCCCACATACGGGTGGACGCGGCCCTAGGAACTATTCCCAAAGCCTTACATCCCTTTATCAACCTCTTTGGCCTTTTGATGCTTACCGGCTTCGCGCTTGTCGTTGTGGTCATGGTTTGGAGCATGGTCGGTGACACGCTTGAAAATGGTTCTCGATCTATCACACCAATGCGGGTCCCGCTCGCAATCCCGCAAATTCCTTGGCTGCTCGGATGGATGTTCTTTGTCTTCTCAGGGCTCCTCATAGCCGTGGTCGCCATCCGCCAATATTTCCGCGGGGATGAAGCCGGAGTTCAGAACCTAATCGGCGTGAAATCCCTCGACGAACAAATCGAAGACGAGACGGTCTAAACTGATGCTTATCAAAACCCTCCTGATCTTACTGGCCCTTATCGGTCTTGCCGTTCCAATCGCGGCGTCTCTTGGCTGGCTTGGCCTGATCCTACAGTGGACCGACAGCCCGATGCCGCTGCACCGGGCGATCTCTGACATTGCTTGGCAAACCAGCATCGATTTCCTTCTGGTCGCGATCCCGATGTTCGTCTTAATGGGTGAGGTCCTACTCCGGGCCGGCATAACCGAGCGGATGTATGACGGGATCGTCAAATGGCTAGGCTGGTTGCCCGGTGGCCTGATGCATTCGAACATTGGATCCTCTGCGCTCTTTGCCGCAACCTCTGGCTCATCCGTCGCAACAGCTGCAACGATTGGGACCGTTGCGGTCCCTCAAATCGAAAAGCGCGGATATAATGAAAGCCTGTTCCTTGGAACTGTCGCTGCTGGCGGTACGCTTGGCATCCTAATTCCGCCATCGATCAACTTGATCCTCTATGGCCTTCTGACAAACACATCTGTGCCAGAGCTTTACCTCGCAGGGTTCCTCCCCGGCTTTCTCCTTGCCTTGCTCTTTATGGCCACCATCGTTGTCGCTTGTATGATCAAACCAGAATGGGGCGGTGAAAAGTTGCGCCACACTTGGGGCGAACGACTGCGCGCCCTACCTTCGCTCATCCCTCCATTGGGTATCTTTATGGTGGTTGTCGGATCAATTTATGCAGGTCTTGCAACACCAACTGAGGCTGCTGCCTTAGGCGTGGTCGCCTCCATGCTGTTGGCAACGCTAAATGGTAAAATGTCCTTGGATATGATGCGTCAAGCGGTCGAAGGCACGATGCGCACAACGGCAATGATCATGCTGATAATAGTCGCGGCTGTGTTCCTCAACTTTGTCCTATCGATCATCGGCCTGACTCAAGCCCTAACTGATTTTGTGACCGGATTGGGTTGGAGCCCGATGCAAACGATGCTGATGATCGTAGCCGTTCTGATTTTGATCGGCTGCTTTATGGAGACGTTGTCGATGTTGCTGACCATGGCACCATTGATCACCCCCATTGTTGTGGCCCTTGGCTTTGATCCGGTTTGGTTCGGGATTTTGCTAATGGTCTTGCTCGAGACTGCGCTGATCACACCGCCGATTGGGATCAATCTTTACGTGGTCCAAGGTATACGGAAAGGCGGACCAATGATCGACGTCATCAAAGGTGCCCTGCCCTTTGTCATCACCATGTTCGTGATGCTGGCGCTCTTGTTGATTTTCCCGCAACTCGCACTTTGGCTTCCGTCGTTGGTTTACTAACTGGCGCAAGCACGTTTAACCCTATTAAAGAATGACTACGGGCGTTGCCCGTAAACAGAGGAACTATGACTATGTGGCAGTTTTGGGTCGACCGTGGTGGCACCTTTACCGACATCGTAGCACGCAAGCCCGATGGCAGCTTGGAAACGCATAAGCTTTTGTCCGAGAACCCCGAGCGATATGCAGATGCTGCGGTTCAAGGTGTCCGGGATTTGATGAACCTTGAAACCGGGGCGGATATCCCTGCGGGGTCAATCAAAGCTGTCAAAATGGGCACGACTGTTGCAACGAATGCACTGCTTGAGCGCAAAGGCGATCGGACCGCGCTGTTCATCACACAAGGATTGCGCGACCTTTTACGGATTGGCTACCAGAACCGCCCAAAACTGTTTGATCTGAATATCCAACTGCCCGAGCTCCTGTACGAAACTGCCATCGAAGTTGAAGAACGGCTGGCCCAAGACGGCACGCTGATCACGTCTTTGAACAAAGGCGCAACCAAAGCCAATCTGCAAGCGACCTATGATGCGGGCTTCCGTTCTATCGCGGTTGCTTTGATGCACAGTTACAAGTTCCCGGAGCATGAAAAATTGATCGGCGAATGGGCTGCTGACATTGGCTTTACACAGATTTCGCTCAGCCACGAAGTCAGCCCATTGATCAAACTGGTCGGACGCGGTGACACAGCTGTGGTCGATGCATACTTATCGCCGATCCTACGCCGCTACGTCGAACAGGTCGCGAATGCCCTCGGCGCCGACAAAGGCGGCTGCGAACAACTGATGTTCATGCAATCAAACGGAGGTCTGACAGATGCGACCCTTTTCCAAGGAAAAGATGCGATCCTATCCGGCCCTGCTGGTGGCGTTGTCGGTATGGTGCGCACCGCGGCAGAGCACGGCTTTGACAAGTTGATTGGCTTTGACATGGGCGGTACATCGACTGACGTTTGCCACTATGCGGGCGAATACGAACGGTCTTTTGAAACCGAGGTGGCCGGTGTGCGTATGCGTGCGCCCATGATGTCGATCCACACTGTTGCAGCAGGCGGCGGATCCATTCTGTCATACCGTGACGGACGCATGCAAGTTGGCCCTGAAAGCGCGGGCGCAAACCCCGGCCCCTGTGCGTATCGTCGCGGCGGGCCATTGACGGTCACCGATTGCAACGTCTTGCTTGGTAAATTGCAGCCAGATCATTTTCCACCAGTCTTTGGCCCGAACGGTGATGAGCCACTCGATGCAAACGCTGTGCGCGCTAAATTCAACGCGCTCGCGACTGAAATGCAAACCGACAAAACAGTCGAAGAGCTTGCAGAAGGGTTTCTGCGCATCGCCGTCGAAAACATGGCCAACGCGATCAAAAAAATCAGTGTGCAACGTGGCTATGACGTCACCAAGTACACAATGAACTGCTTTGGCGGTGCGGGCGGTCAACACGCGTGCCTTGTCGCCGATGCTTTGGGTATGGAGAGCATCTTTATCCATCCTTATGCGGGTGTTCTATCTGCCTTTGGGATGGGACTCGCGGATATCACGGCGATCCGCGAAAACCAATTCCAGTCTCGGATCAATGATCGCACGGCGGAGGAAAAGCTCGAAGAATTGGCGGCCCAAGCTACGGCAGAAGTTACGGCGCAGGGCGTTCCTGCCGCCGACATAGAGATTGTTCAAACAGCGCACATCCGTCCAGCGGATGCGCAACAAAGCCTCGAGGTCACATTCGGCAGCCCTGGCGCGATGACCGACGCATTCGTGACAGCCCACAAACAGCGGTTCGGATTTACACCAGATACCAAAGGCCTGATCATCGAAATGTTGGTCGTGGAAGCCATTGGCAAAACCGGTGAACATGTAACTTTGGACGGCAATGCCGATGGCAACGTCGTGGAGGTACCAGTTCACCTTTATACAGGCGGCGGTCTCGCAGAGGTTCCGTTAATTGACAGGACACAAATGCAGACGGGTCAATCAGTGACTGGTCCTGCAATTTTGACCGAACCCACGGGCACAAACATGGTCGAAGACGGCTGGACAGCGACGTGCCTAAAGGGTGGAAACCTTGTACTAAAGCGGACGACCCCGCTCGCGCGTTCAGAAGCAATCGGGACAAGCGTCGATCCCGTGATGCTAGAAGTGTTCAACAACCTTTACATGTCAATCGCGGAACAGATGGGCGCAACACTCGCAAATACGGCCTATTCCGTTAACATCAAAGAACGCTATGATTTCTCTTGTGCGATCTTTGATCAACATGGCGATCTGGTCGCGAACGCACCCCATGTCCCAGTGCATCTTGGGTCGATGTCGGAAAGCGTTCGTACTGTCCTCACCCAGAACGCCGGCCAAATTAGCCCCGGCGACGTGTTCATGATGAACAACCCCTACAATGGTGGCACGCACCTGCCCGATGTGACGGTGATTACCCCCGTTTTCGATACAGCCGGTGAAAACATCGTCTTTACAGTCGCCTCGCGCGGGCACCACGCTGATATCGGTGGCAAAACACCGGGATCGGCACCGCCCGATAGCCGCCATATCGAAGAAGAAGGTGTTCTAATCGATAATTTCTTGTTGGTTAAGCAAGGAACCCTGCGCGAGCAGGCAACACGCGAACTGTTGGCATCAGGGAATTTCCCCTGCCGCAACATCGATCAGAATATGGCTGACCTCGCAGCCCAAATTGCAGCGAATGAAACTGGCGCATCTGAATTACGTAAAATCTCGGCGCAATTCGGTTTGGATACCGTTCACGCCTACATGGGACACGTTCAGGATAACGCCGAAGAAAGCGTGCGTCGTGTGCTAGAAGTTCTGCACGATTGCAATTTTTCATATCCACTTGATGGTGGAGCGAAAATCGAAGTCGACATCACGGTCGATAAGGCAGCCCGAACTGCCACACTTGATTTCACGGGGACATCTGATCAGTCACCACTGAACTATAATGCGCCATTGGCAATCTGCCGAGCTGTTGTTTTGTACGTCTTCCGCACGCTCGTCGGTAGCGACATACCGATGAATGAAGGTTGTATGAAACCGCTGAATTTAATTGTGCCAGAGGGCTCAATGATCAATCCAAAGGCACCTGCTGCTGTGATCTCCGGCAACACAGAAGTCAGCCAAGCCATCGCTGACACATTGTACGGCGCTCTTAGCGTTATTGCAGGCAGCCAGGGCACGATGAACAATTTTGTCTACGGCAACGATACGCATCAAAACTATGAAACCATTTGCGGCGGGACAGGTGCTGGTGATGGGTTCGACGGGACCAGTGCGGTGCATAGCCACATGACGAACACCCGCATGACCGATCCAGAGGTTCTCGAAACACGTTTTCCTGTCCGACTGGATGAATTTTCGATCCGTGCTGGCTCTGGCGGGGTGGGTAAATATCAGGGCGGCAACGGTATCGTCCGCAAACTCAGATTCCTTGAAGACATGACCGTAACTGTGTTGTCATCCCATCGCGAAACGCAACCGACTGGTGCAAACGGCGGTGGCAATGGTCAGACAGGTCAAAATGAGGTCATCCGCGCCGATGGGAAAATAGAAGCTCTAGGCGGGAACGATCAAGTGGAAGTCCGCAGTGGCGATATCTTTCACATGAAGACGCCAGGGGGCGGCGGGTTTGGTGCCGCCTAGCCCTTCAAAGTAAAGCGCGCGTCAGCAATTTGACGCGCGCCTTTTTTAATTTATCACAATCTCAGGGCCCATCATCAAGGTTGGCAACCATATTGAGATCGCCGGAATGTACGTCACCAAGATCAGGAAAACGAAGAGAACTGCTAGGAAAGGCGCGGCCGCTTTGACGACACCCATCATCGGCATCCCAGCAACCCCAGACGTCACAAATAGGTTCAAGCCAACCGGCGGCGTGATCATTCCGATTTCCATATTCACAACCATGATGATCCCAAGGTGAATGGGGTCAATTCCCAGTTCGATGGCGATCGGAAACACGAGTGGCGCAACGATTACCAAAAGGCCCGAGGGTTCCATGAACTGACCGCCAATCAAAAGAATTACGTTGACCACAACCAAGAACATGATCGGGCCAAGTCCAGCGGCGAGCATCGCCTCCGCAATATGTTGGGGCACTTGTTCATCCGTTAGAACGTGCTTGAGAATAAGCGCATTCGCGATGATGAACATCAAAGTGATTGTCAGCTTACCTGCTTCGAAAAGCGCGTCGCGCGTGTCATTGTGAAAAATAGCGGTCACAAGCGTCCAAGGGGCCGCCAGAAGAGATTTTGGTGCATCACCCTCTGATCTGGCCGCAAGCGGCCCCATGTCGCGATAGATATAGGTTGCGACAAGATAGGCATACACGGCGGCTACCGCAGCAGCTTCAGTCGGTGTGAATGCACCCGGGCTCCAGTAGATGCCGTCTGAAAGACTGACCCATGGATGGCCATAGATGCCGCCCATGATGATTCCGATCAGTAGGAGGCCCCAAAATGCGTCGCGGAAGCTGTCAAAGATCTCGCCCCAGCCCTTCCATTCGCCCTTTGGCATATTTTTGATCCGCGCCATCACATAGATGGTCACCATCAACATCACACCAGCCAAGATGCCAGGGATCACGCCTGCCAAGAACATCCGTCCGACGGACACATCTGTTGCGCTGGCATATACGACCATCACAATCGATGGCGGGATCAGGATGCCAAGCGTACCGGCATTACAGATCACACCCGCTGCAAATTCTTTTGTGTAGCCAACCTGTTTCATTGCTGCGATGACAATCGTACCGATGGCCACAACCGTTGCGGGAGATGACCCGGATAAGGCTGCAAACATCATACAGGCCAAGACGCCAGCGATAGCCAATCCACCCTGTAAGTGACCAACACATGCGATCGAGAAACGAATGATCCGTTTCGCGACACCGCCCGTCGACATGAACGTCGACGCAAGGATAAAGAACGGGATCGCGAGTAAGGTGTAGTGACCCGCCATCGCTTGATAAAAGCTTTGCGCGACCGACGCCAAAGATGTGTCTGAAAATGCTAGCAAGAAGATAATCGAGCTAAGACCGAGTGAGACCGCAATCGGAACACCGATGAGCAGCATTCCAACGATCATGGTAAATAAGAGAACAACGTCCATGATCTTAGCTTTCCTGTCTTTGTGCTGAAATTTCTTCGATGGCGTCTTCGGCTTCGTGGCTCACGATGAGACTGTCGCGTTTGCCTTGGAACACTTGGACTGTCGCTTGGACAAAACGAAACAACAGTAGCGCGATACCAATGGGCACGATCATATATGGAATTGCCACAGGGAGTTTCTCAAAAGGTTCATCCCCTTCAATGAGTAACCAACTCTCAAGCGTGCCACGTGTCCATTCTGGAATTGGCACCTGTACTGTCGGTTTGTACCCCCGGAAATCCTGAAGGCGCATGTCTTGCAATCCTGTCGGAAACCACCGCCCTGTTGTCTGAGGCAAGTTCGCGAAATTCGCGTAGTAGTCCCATGCGCCTTTCATCAACAGCGCTGCGTAGATGAGACAAGCAGCACACGAAATGAACAAGAGAACACGTCGAACTGGGTGCGGAACAACATTAGTTACTGCATCCACACCGAGGTGAGCAGTGATTTTGACTCCATAGCTGATGCCGAAAAGGACAAGCCAAGCGAACAAAATGGTAACAAGTTCCAACCCCCACAAGAGAGAAGAGCCAAATCCATATCGCAACACGACATTGGCAAAGGTGATCAATGTCATCAACCCAAGCAACACGGCAATTGCTGTCTCTTCGAATGTATTAATGGCGCGCCCAAAGCGGTTCATCACGGGTCCCCCAGTGTTTTGTAGAAAGGGCCGCACGCAGCGGCCCTTGTCAGTAGCAACAAGAAATAGTGCTACATAGAAGCGTTAATCGCCTGTGCAGCGTCGATGTTTTCTTGACCAACATCGCCAACGAACTGCTCCCAAACGGGCTTCATAGTTGCGACCCAAGCTTCGCGCTGTTCAGCGGTAAGTTGACGAACGACACCACCCGCATCGAGAATGCCTTGCTTTGCATCTTCATTCACAGCAAAAGCTTCGCCGTTGCGTGTGGTTGTGACTTCACTGAGGATCGTCAAGAACTGATCGCGAACAGGTGCATCCAATCCATCCAAGAAGTCCGTCGATGTTACAACAAGGTAGTCGATGATACCGTGATTGGTTTCGGTTACACCGTCTTGAACTTCAAAGAACTTACGGCCGAAAATGTTTGACCAAGTGTTTTCCTGACCGTCCACAACGCCTGTTTGCAAAGCGCCGTACACTTCAGAGAACGCCATTGGCTGAGGAGATGCGCCTAAGGCAGACATTTGAGCTACCAAAACTTCTGAGTTCTGAACCCGGAATTTCAGGCCTTCGGCATCCGATGGATCGTTGAGCGGCACATTTGCAGAGAATTGCTTCATCCCATTGTGCCAAAATTCAAGACCTTGCAAACCACGACGCTGCATTGAGTCTTTCATTGCCTGACCAGTTTCAGAGGCCTGGAATGCGTCAACGGCGTCAATGTCTTTGAACATAAACGGTAGATCAAAGATGCGGAACTGCTTGGTGAACGCTTCGAACTTTGACAACGATGGCGCTGCTAGTTGAACGTCACCCTGAAGCATCGCTTCGAGAACTTGGTCATCGTTATAGAGCTGGCTGGATGGAAAAACTTCCATGCACATCGTGCCGTCCATCTCAGCATTTACGCGTTCCGCCAAAAGTGTCGCGGCAATCCCTTTTGGGTGGCGGTCTGTGTTTGTAACGTGGCTAAATTTTACGACGATTTCACCGTCGTCGCATCCAGCCGCGTGGCTGTCTGCCATTGCTGCAGGAGCGGACAGTGCCAGAACGGCCAATGAAGTCGTTAGTTTAAGAATATTCATGAAATCCTCCCAGATCATCAACAGGCCAGTGGCCTTGCGTCGATGAGGCGATATCTTTTGAACTGGGACAACAAATTTTTTTCAGAATCTCGTATCAACTTTTAATCGTTTAATTACAAAACCTTAGTTAGACGACACCCGAATGTCGTTGGGTCTGGGTTCTCAAATGTGCGGATATCCACACACGTCAAATGCATGCCTGTGCGAATATCCGCACAAATCAATCCCGATAATCTTCAGCTTTGAGGCGATACTTCCCAAGCTTGTCGTAGAATGTCTTGCGCGGCAATTTCAGGGCTTCAGCCGTCGCTGTTGCTCTTCCGCCATGGCGCCTAAGAGCTGTGACGAGTAACGACTTTTCGATCGAAGCGAGTTGTTCCACCAAACCCAACTCTTGCGAGGTGGGTGCTTCGTGCACGCCGAGCGCAAATCGCATTGCTGCGGACGTAAGTGAACGCGCATTTCCCGGCCAATCCTGCGCCATCAAGCCGGCAAGCACGTCTGCTGTGATCTCTGGAACTGGCAACGCGGCTTGTTCACATGCTTGCGCCACATAGTGGCGGAAGAGCACAGGAATGTCCTCTGGCCGTTCGCGCAAAGGCGAAATTACGACACGCATCAAATCCAATCGGTAATACAAGTCTGCAGCGAATTCACCACGCGCAACTTGCCGGTCTAAAGGTTTTGTCGTTCCGGCCAAAATCCGAGTCTCGACACCATTTTCAAGCGCATCATTCAGTGCAAATTGTACACTACTCGGCAGCGCACCAACTTCATCTATAAAGAGCGAGCCGCCCTTGGATTGCTCAAAGGCGTGTTGAAGTCCGGCAATATCTAAAGCACCGCCGCTTCTTTTGATAAAAGGTTGCTTTGAAATCGGTGAAAGTAAATGAATGATCTCGGCGACTTTTGGAGTCCCAGACCCTGGCTCACCAGTAACCAGCACTTCTGCCGTGGTGCCTGCGACGGCACGGACGCGTTGTCGCAACTTCTCTGACTGTGGTGAAGTTCCCCTCAGCATTCGCGCAGCGGCGTCGCCTCTTTCCATAGCAGACAACTGACGGCGCTGAGCCAGTACTTCAACTCGCTGGCTCAGCGCCTGTTTGACTTGTTCGATTAGATCAGCGGGCGCACACGGCTTTTCCAAGAACGTAAACGCACCAGCCGAAATCGCCCTAAGAGCCATTGGGACGTCTGCTTCGCCGGTTAACAAAATCACAGGAAGTTCAGCATCGATCCCGAGCGCGTATTCCAGGAGATGAAAACCATCTCGCCCAGGCATGCGAATGTCGGTCACGATCACTCCATCGAATGACCGTGAAATATGATCCTTGGCTTCAATGAATGATCCACATGCGACCGCATCGATATCAGCTATCATAAGTGACTGCGCGAGCGCGTCGCGAACTTCGCGGTCGTCATCAACAAGCAAAACACGATTTGTCATTGGGCTATTCCTCTGTCGCGCGATCTAACTCAACAGAGAACACTGCGCCACCCTCAGGATGATTGCGGCCACGGATATTGCCGCCAAAACTTTGAACAAGGCCGTATGATATAGACAGACCGAGCCCCATTCCCTCATCGTCACCGACAGCTTTTGTCGAGTAGAAAGGTTCAAATATCTTTTCGGGATCTTCGATCCCTGGGCCCGTGTCTCGAACCATGACGACCACCCGATCCTTAACTTTGACCGATATTTCAACCACGCGCGCTTCAGCATCCGCCATGGCATCGATTGCATTGCTAACAAGATTAACAATTACCTGCTGCAATCGAACATCGCCCGCCCGTGCGAGTATTGGCCTCTCGGGGCTCACCCATTGCAGATCAACGTCCTCGTCGCGCGCTTTCGGACCCGAGATTTCGACGACCGCGTCAATCACCGCAACTACATCGACATCTGCCAACGGCATACTTTCCTGACGCGCAAATGAACGTAGGTTTTGAATAATTCGACCCATCCGGCGTGAAAGCTCGGAGATACGTCCTAGATTTTGTTCTGTCGTTTTGATGTCTTCCTTGGCCAGAAAATGCTGTGCGTTGTCGGCAAATGACCGAATTGCCATCAATGGCTGGTTTAGCTCGTGGCTGATGCCAGCAGACATTTGTCCCAGTGCGCTAAGTTTTCCTGCTTGGATCAAATCCTCTTGCGCTTTCGTCAATTTGGCCTCTGTTTCACGCCGCGTCGCAATTTCACCCTTCAGGTCGGTATTTAAGCGTAATAAATCTGCAGTCCGGTTTGCGACACGAACCTCCAATTGCATATTTGAATTTGCTAGAACGCGACGGCGCTCGCCAGCCAAAAAAAGCAAAGATCCAAAGCCAAGTAAGAGCACACCGGCAAAGCCAGACTGCAAAAGCGCTAGGTTTTGCGCAGGTGACGTGTCAATCAACACCTCGCCACGCAGCCCGACCACGGGCACTGGGATCTCTAAATGCAGTGCATCTTTTGGCAAGTAACGGCCACCCTCCAATGACCAAACTGCGTGCGTTGCGATCGTTTCAGTCTGATGAGGAATAAACTCAGTAATAAGCTCTGCCGGATATTCTGCAGCCCGACTTTGATAGCGGTCAGCCATCGTGCGAGAGCTGAATACCAACTCAGAACGATTGGATAGAAAAACGACACCCAAGTCATCGCTGAACAGCAATGCTGGTCGGTCACCTCTCCACGACGCTTCGACGTTTTCCATATTAGCAATCACGAGAACGGCGCCAATTGGCGGCCCTGCATCCGAAAAAATGGGTGCCGAGATATAAAAGGCCCGCTTGCCATACCGATCCGCAAATAAATGATAGGTGCCGAGCGCGCCATCCATACTGCGCTCAAAGTAAGACTGCCCTGAGTGGGCTCTTGGATCGCGTCCGCTTGCACTTAGAACTTCAGTTCCGTCCTTATCGATTACGGCAATGTCTAGCGATCCGGTCTTGTCGCCAATATCCACCAAAAGGGCCGCTGCAGTTGCCTCATTCCCTTTCGCAGCAACCACGGGTGTCAACGTTGGGTGGTCCGCCAGTATCACAGCGATTTCTCGGTACCGTTCAAGATACCCGGCAAGCCCATCTGCCGCGAGCGCAAGGTCAGATCGACCACGATCCGAAAGCTGATCCAAAGCACCGACATAGGCAAAGCGCCAAACGCCCAGGCAACAGGCTGCTACGAAGACGCAATATGCAAGGGCCCATATCAGCGGTCGTCTTATGCTGTTCGCTGTCTTTATCACTCAGCCGTCCAATATTCTCATGTTCAGCCAAAGTAATCGTAGTAAGACGTGAAAGGAAACATCAGACCGTATCTTGGATGGTTAGTTCGCGCTGTACCCATTCAGAAAAACGTGAGGCCATGCTGTTGTTCGGTGATGTCCAAAGAAAATACCCCTCTTGTGCGGGTATCGATCCAGGATGTGCGCGCTCTACAATACCTGCTTTGATCGCCTGGCTCGCTAGTACTTCGCTCACCAATGCTATCCCGACACCGCTTGCTGCCAATTGAAGAGCCATCCCGTAGTTATCAGAAAAATACTTTGCCTTCGGTGATCCACCAAAGACTTCGGACCAGGCCTGCCAACCGGATGACGTTCCTACCGCCTCAATCAAGGGTGATTCATCGAATTTTTTTTGCAAAAACGGCGCCTTAACCGCAACCAGCTGATGGGGCAGTAACGGCACCGCATCACGGCCAACCTGCTTGCTAGAACCAAAACGAATTTCCACATCAGCGCGCGCTGATTGAAAATCATCGGGCCAAATGGCGCTTAAGAACCTCACGGGAACATCAGGATAAAGCTTCGAAAACTCGGGCAATCGAGGTGCTAAGACCCACTGCGCCAGACTGATCGACGCAGCGACTGTTAATAGACCGGTCGCCGGGGAAATTTCAAATCGATCGGAAGCAAATGACAATGTCTCAAGCGCCGCGTCTACATCAGGTAGCAGACGGCGACCGTTATCGGTGAGTGTTAGGCCACGTGGTTGTCGCACAAACAAGGGGACGCCAAGTCGGGTTTCAAGTGATTTGATCTGCTGACTAACAGCAGATTGCGTCATCCCAATTTCGGCTGCGGCAGCGGTAAAGCTTAGGTGGCGGGCAGCGGCTTCAAAGGAACGAAACCAAGTCAGTGGGGGAAGTGATTTCACCATAGGAAAAGCCAGTCATTAGATTCACTAATACCTAAGGGTATGAATCATTCATTTGTCAAAGGAATATACTGTTTTTAGTGTTGAACGACGTAGCAGGAGCGGACGATGCACCCCGAAATTCGAAAAATTGTAACTTACGACGAAGAGACACTGATCGAGGGCTTTCAAGCCGCAAAAACCCCATGGCGCATGTTCGCGGTGGCCGCAATTGTACGCAATCCTTGGGCTGGTCGGTTTGTCGAAGATCTCAAACCCGAAATCCATGCCTATGGGCCTATCCTTGGCGAAATGTTGACCGAACGCATGATCAAACTGGCGGGTAGCGGCGATGCGATCGAGGCTTACGGCAAAGCGGCAGTTGTCGGATTAGACGGCGAGGTCGAGCACGCCTCTGGTCTGATCCACACGCTGCGCTTTGGGAATTTCTATCGCGAAGCGGTCGGTGCTAAATCATACTTGGCATTCACCAATACGCGCGGCCCGGCGAACGCACCTATCATGGTGCCGCTTATGGACAAAAATGATGCAGGCCGACGGTCACATTACCTAACCATCCAATTTGCGATCCCTGATGCGCCACGAGCAGACGAAATCGTTGTTGTATTGGGGGCAGCAATTTCTGGGCGCCCGCATCACCGCATTGGTGACCGATATCAGGATCTAAAGGATCTAGGACATGACGTGGACAACCCGGCCGCGGTCTAACCTCGGTCAACTCGCAGCAATTACCAAAGGCGTTGGCCCGCTTGTCGTCATGTTGCATGGTGTCGGGTTACGTTCGGAAGCGTGGAACCCATTGATTGACGCCATGTCAGTCGGGTACCGGGTTGTTGCACTGGACATGTTGGGTCACGGGGAAACACCCGCGCCAGACACCGATGTCTACCTCAAAGACTATTGTCTCGCGATTTCTGACATCTTGAACGAGCCCTGTATTCTGGTTGGACATTCGATGGGCGCTCGCATCGCTTTGGATCTGGCATCGCGGATGCCGGACAAAGTGATGGGTGTGGTCGCCCTAAATGCAATTTTCGAACGCGGACCTCAGGCGGCGACGGCGATTCAGTCACGCGCCAGCGCCTTAATAGATGATTCAGTTTCCGACCCGACGCCGACGCTTAGCCGGTGGTTTGGTGATGAAAGCAGTGCAGAACGCTCGGCCTGTGAATATTGGCTACGCTCCGTAAACCCGCGCGGGTATCGCCTCGCCTACCAAGCTTTTGCAGCGCAAGATGGTCCACCCCGGGAAGAGTTGGCGGCCCTTACCTGCCCAGCGCTCTTTATGACTGGAGCGGACGAGCCGAATTCAACGCCGGAAATGTCGCTCGAAATGGCTGAAATCGCGCCACACGGCATGGCTCAGATCGTCGAGAATGCAGCACACATGATGCCTATGACGCATGTCAATCAAGTTACTGATGCGCTTTTGAACTTTGCAAATTCAGTGTGGCCAACCAACGGCCAGTCATCCCAACATCTATCAAAAGGGACCTAGATCTATGGAATTCTCGCTTTTTGCCCACATGGAACGGCTATCCCCTGAGCAACCGCAAGATCAGCTCTATGACGATTTCATTTCACTTTGCAAAATGGCGGATGATGCCAAAATGCGCGCGGTTTGGACGGGCGAACATCACGGTATGGATTTCACCATCGCCCCGAACCCGTTCATTTCGCTTGTTAACATATCTCATCATACGAAACACGTGCGTTTAGGGACTGGAACCGTCGTTGCGCCGTTCTGGCATCCTATCAAATTGGCCGGCGAAGCCGCTGCGGCTGACATGGTTACGAATGGTCGGATTGAGTTAGGGATCGCGCGCGGGGCCTATTCATACGAGTATGAGCGCCTCATGCCCGGGATGGATGCAATGGAAGCCGGGCAAAGGATGCGTGAGATTACGCCGCTGTTGCCGCAACTCTGGCAAGGTGATTGCGCCCATGAAGGCGAGTTCTTTCAGTTCCCTGCTACAACCTCGGCGCCGCGCCCAGCACAAGCTGACGGACCGCCGATCTGGATCGCGGCCAGAGACCCCAACAGCCATGAATTTGGCGTTCACAATGGGTTCAACATCCAGGTCACGCCACTGTGGCAAGGTGACGAAGAGATCGACACTTTGATGGGCCGCTTTAATGATGCTTGCGACAGCTACGACGGACCCCGTCCCAAGATCATGTTGCTGCACCACACATATGTCGGAAGCGATGCTGAAGATGTCAGCCTTGCCGCGCAAGAATTGTCACGGTTCTATTGCTACTTTGGCGCTTGGTTCCAGAACAAAAGGCCAGTAAGCCAAGGGTTGATCAAAACGCTCTCCGACGAAGAACTGGCGGCGAACAAATTGATGTCACCAGAAAACATGGCACGCGACCTCACGATCGGGACTGCACAGGATGTCATTGACCGCATCAAGAGATACGAAGATCTTGGATACGACGAATACGCGTTTTGGATCGACAGCGGGATGAGTTTTGAGCGAAAACGCGCCTCGCTTGCCCGTTTCATTGACGATGTTATGCCCGCATTCCAATAAAGGTTAGGACACCCAATGGACCATTATCAGCTCTTTATCGATGGAACTTGGTGCGATGGTGCCGACGATCAAACGATGGCATCGGAAAATCCTGCAACTGGTCAAGATTGGGCGACATTCTCCTGCGCCGCTGCATCAGACGTGGATCGTGCGATTTCTGCAGCGAGGCGGGTGCTAAATGACCCTACTTGGCGTGACATGACGCAAACGCAGCGCGGCAAGTTGCTGTATCGCCTTGCCGAATTGATTGAGGAGCACGCCCAGCGCATTGGGGAAATCGAAACTACAGATAGCGGTAAACTTTTAGCCGAAACCGCTGCGCAGTCAGCCTATGTAGGCGATTATTATCGGTATTATGCTGGCCTAGCGGACAAGATCGAGGGCGCAGTTCTGCCGATTGATAAGCCCGATATGCATGTCTTCACATCACGCGAACCGATTGGCGTGGTTGCCGCAATTGTCCCGTGGAACGCGCAGATGTTCCTAACGGCGACCAAGCTCGGTCCCGCTTTGGCCGCAGGATGTTCGGTTGTTCTCAAAGCTTCTGAGATTGCCCCTGCCCCAATGTTAGAATTCGCCAAACTTGTCGAGAAAGCCGGTTTCCCAGCTGGCGTCGTGTCCGTCATTACAGGCGATGCAGAAAACTGTTCTATCCCTTTGACACGTCATCCGGACGTAGACCGCATCGCGTTTACCGGCGGACCAGAAACAGCGCGTCATGTCGTTCGGAATTCTGCTGAGAATTTTGCTGTGACGACGTTAGAGCTCGGAGGCAAATCACCAATCATTGTGTTTGAAGACGCAAACCTTGAAGGGGCAGCAAATGGGCTGATTGCCGGTAACTTCGGCGCGTCCGGTCAAAGCTGTGTGGCGGGCAGTCGCGCCTTTGTCCATCGATCCATTTTCGATGAAATAGCGAAGCTGATCGAACAAAAGATGGCGGGCGTTAGGATTGGGGACCCCCTATCAGCTAAAACGCAGATCGGACCACTTTGCACGCGCGCGCAGGTCGAAAAAGTGGTGGCAACGCTTGCAGATGCGAAGAATTCAGGTGCGACAATCAGATTTGGCGGCACGCCCGTTGAAGGCCCTGGAAACTTTATGCAGCCAACCCTTGTTGAATGTCCAAATACAGACAGCGCCACCCTGAAAACCGAAATGTTTGGCCCGGTGATGTCATTGGTACCGTTTGACACGGAGGAAGATGCGATTGCGATGGCAAATGACACACCATTCGGCTTGGGCTCAGGGATCTTCACTGAGAATCTCGCACGCGCGCACCGCGTATCGCGCCGCATCAAAGCTGGTATTTGCTGGGTAAACACCTATCGCGCCGTGTCACCGATCGCGCCGTTCGGTGGGTATGATCAGTCAGGCTATGGTCGCGAAGCAGGTGTCGAGGCGATACTAGACTACACGCGCACCAAGACCACCTGGATCAGCACGTCGGAAGAACCGATGGCGAACCCATTTGTGATGCGGTGACAAGGCATCGCCTAGTGTTGACGACGTCCTTTGCGTGTTTCCCATTGGTCTACCCAATGGCGATACCACCGATCTGCCGCATAGAGGAAGTAAGGCTTAGACGTCGGATGTAGTGCGCTAGTCCGCAAATTCGTTGCCGAGTAACCGGTCGCGCCCCTTTCGTCACCAAGTGCGCGATAGGCGGCCTTGGCACCTAAGTATGGCGCGAGGACTGTACCAGACCCCGAAAAACCCATCGCATAGTGAATGCCATCATGTTCTCCCACATGAGGCATGTGGGCGAAACTATAGCCAGTATTACCGGTCCAGATGTGGCTAAGCGCAACATCCTCTAATTCAGGCCAAACCTCTACCATGGTCCCCTTTAGACGCGCTGCCGCTGTCGCCAGATCCATCGGTACCATTGCAGCACGGCCGCCCCACAAGATCCGTGTACCATCTGGCGAAAGCCGGAAATAGGAATGTCGCGCGCGTGTCTCAACCATCATACGCCCGCCCGGCGCAAGCTCGTTGATCAATTCAATCGGTAGCTGCTCCGTTGCGATCAAATAACTGGGTAATGGGAAGACGCGGCGTTGATGCCACCGAAACGCGGCGGGCGTATACCCATTGGTCGCTAAGATCACCTTTGACGCTTTGATTGCGCCCCGTGGCGTCACAATTTTGAATTCGGTACCGACGCGTGTCCATCCAGTTGCAGGGGTCTGGCCCGCGACGATGATGCCCCTGTTCAAGACTGCGGCCACCAGACCATCGTGGTATTTAGCAGGGTTTACTGCAGCGTGCTGGCGCAAACGAATGCCGCCAAAGTACTTTTCTGTCTTAATGTCATCTGACAAGTTTTCGCGCGCCACCAATTCCGCATGAACTTCCGACTTTTCGCTCAACGCTTGCACCAGTCGCTTTTGATTTTCGAAATGTTTTTCTGTCCAAGCCAATTGAATTCGGCCCGTTTGTTGCCAATCACACTCTATACGTTCGCGCTCAACCAGATCCTTGGCCCATCCCAGAGCCAGCGTCGCCTCAGCAAAAACGTTATCGGCCGTTTCCGAGCCAAATCGTGCACTAAGAATGTCCCAACTAAAACGCGGATGTGCACCAACCATCCCACCATTTTTGGTCGAGGCACCTGCACCTGGCTGCCCTGCATCGATTACACAGACTGTTGCACCAGCGTCATGCGCTGCCAATGCTGCGGACAAACCTGTGTATCCCGCCCCGATAACCAATAGATCGCAGCGCGCAGGGATGTCATTTCCAACTTCGCCCGAAACGCCATCTGTTGCCCAATACGGTGTGCCGATTTCAGCTTCACCTGTCCATCTTAGCATTTTCGTGACCTCTTGATGATAGCAGTCATCCCGCTGGGATCTCGTTCACATGATCAGGAACGTGATAGCCACGCTGGACTGCAGGACGATCAGCTATTCTTTGATACCATGCACGGACATTCGGAAATTCAGCTAAATCAATGCGTTGCCATTCATATCGCGATGCCCATGGCCAGCATGCCATATCAACGATCGAATAATCGCCAACGATATAGTCTTGCCCTGCCAATTGCGCATCCAGAACCCCGTAAAGGCGTCGCGTTTCCGCGACAAATCGATCTTCGGCATAGGGGGCAATTCCAGGTTTGAACTGGGCAAAGTGATGTGTTTGGCCGAGCATGGGGCCAAATCCACCCATTTGCCACATCAACCATTCCATCGCATTCGCGCGACCGACAACATCGTTCGGCAAAAACTTTCCGTACTTATCGGCCAAGTAGATCAGGATCGCACCTGACTCCATCTGACGCACACCCGTTTCATGGTCATAGATCGCGGGAATTTTATTGTTTGGGCTGATTTTGAGGAATGCCGGATCAAATTGATCATCTTTCCCGATATCGATCGAATGAACCTTATAGTCCACGCCCAATTCCTCGAGCATGATAGAGACTTTGCGGCCATTCGGGGTATTCCAAGTGTAAAGATCAATCATCTCTTGCGTCCTTGTATGCCTGCATCCACACCAACGATGCATCAGTTTTGCCGACGGGTCGATACTCTGCACCCAAAGGCTTTGACCATTTCGATTTAAGCAGTTCCGAAAAAACCATTTGATAATCTAGGCTGCCCTGCCCCGGTTTCCCACGATCTGGAACAGAGGCGAATTGGATGTGCCCGATATGGTGCCGAACATTCCGAAAACACCTAATTGGATCGGCATTCATGCGACCAATATGATAGAAATCAAACATCAGTTTCAGATTGGGTCGGTTAATACTTTCAATCAAACCCACCGCCGCATCGAGATCGCCCAGTAGGTAACCCGGAACGTCATGTGGATTGAGCGGTTCGACTAGGATGGTCTTTTCAGCAGCATGTTCACATGCGAAATCTAACGTTTCTGTAAACGTCTTCCACGCCTTGGGACCCGAATAAACACCCGGCATGACATGGATCGATTGCGCGTCGATTGCGCGCGCATAGTCGGCAGCTTCGATCACGGATGCGCGACCTTGCTCTGCATCCGCGCCCAAGCCGAAATCACCAGATGCGTGATCACCTCGCCGCGTGTTCAAACTCAACATTCGCAAATTTGTCTCTTTCAGCGCCGACCGAACGTCTTCTGGATCTGTGCTGTAGGGCCAGTGACACTCTACTGCGTCAAAGCCTGCTGCTTTGGCCGCGAAGATCGCGTCAGGCAGCGAACGATTGGCCCATAGCATTCCGAGATTGGCAGAAAAACGAAGCATAGTACCCCTTATGTCACTGGGATATTCGGGCGGTTAGAGAAACGCATCAGGGACAACGACAAAATTGCCAATATGCGCTTTTTTGGTAAACGCATCTTGTCCTGCATGAAAATCCGATAGCGCGACGGTCTCTGCGACCAACGGTTTCAATTCACCCCGTTCAATGTAGCCAACGAGGTTCTGAAAAATCTGAGGTGGTATGACGGTTGAGCCTGTCATCGTCAGGTCATTCAAATAGAACGTACGTAAGTCCATTTCGACGATGGGCCCAGCAATCGCGCCCGAACACGTGTAGCGCCCGCCGCGCACCAAAACGTCGAGCAATGATCCGAACGCGGGTCCGCCAACGATATCGGCCACGACGGTCACGGTTCGACGTCCAATTGCGTTTTGCAAAGCATCGCCCAGATTAGCGACTGACCGAGGCAATATCGCATCTGGTTCAAGCGCTGCAAGTTGTGCGTGTTTGGGCTCTGACGCCATAGCGACAACTTTGGCGCCGCGACGCTTGGCCAACTGGATCAAAGCTGAACCGACACCGCCAGAAGCGCCAGGGATCAAAACGATGTCATCTGGGCCAACTGCAGCGCGCGTCAACATTCCTTCTGCAGTGCTGTATGAGCACGAGAACGTCGCCAATTCAGCCGAAGTCATCTCACTTTTGACCGCGTATGCATTGCGGTGATCCAACACCGTATATTCTGCAAATCCACCATCAGCTTCGGACCCGAAATAACCGGTTGTCTCTTTGTTCAGCGGATCATCCCAATTACGGATCCAATTGTCCGAAATAACGCGTTCCCCGACGCGCGACGGATCAACATTCGACCCAACTGCGACAATCACGCCGACAGTGTCAGCACCTTGAATTCGTGGAAACAAAATTGGCGATCCGCCCCAGGCTGGATCCTCTTCACCGGCATCCGAAAAGCCAGCACCGCTCGTGCCTTCGCTCACAGCTTTCGAATACCAACCAACTCGCGTGTTCACGTCAGTATTATTCATGCCGCATGCTTCGACTTTCACGAGGACCTGATTTGGGTCAGGTTCTGGGCGTGGCCAATCTGTGCGGTATTCCAACTGATCCAAGCCACCATGCCCCATAAGCACGACAGCGGACATTTGCGAAGGCAGTGTCATCAGGGACCTCGGTTCATAGCTTCTATACGACGAACTATGCCTATGACCTTTGCAAGATGAAAGGTTCGAAACCGTTAAATGTCAGCCTGTAAGATCGCAACGCCGCTCCTATCCAAGAGCCGGCGCGCAAAACCGCCATAACAACCAATGTCACCGCCAAGATCCGGCATTCGGGAAAAGAGTTCGGACTTCTCTGTCACAGTTAGGCTTTCAAGCGATGCATGTGCTGGGTGAAAACTTTCCGTAGCAACACCATTCGCGAATACGATCTCATGATGCTCAAAGAGCATATGGATGTAGGACACACTTCCGACGGTGTGATCACGGACTATATTGTGGTCGTTGATTAGGTCCTTTGCCGCGACAAGGACTTCTTCGCAGCTAAACAACGCCCGTGCACGTGGGCCGGTCAATACAACGCGATGATCAGGAGAAACCAATAGACCCTCATCAGGAACATCCTTAGCAAGGGCACCCGCTTTGAAACGGATCGGTGAAAGTTCTGGCATTGCACGTAACCTTGCACCAGATACTCTTTGCGTCCCCATCCACAAGATTTCGGCAACACCATTATCATATGTTTGGACGCGATCCCCAGCCCCAAGCGACGCAACATCGCGCGCGCCATCAGGTGTGCGGATCATGGTGCCCGGTGTAAAACAAATCACATTCTTTTGGGGCTCATCTGATGGACAAGCCGTTGCTTGATCTAAATTATGCTTCACAATCCAAAGCTCGGTATTTCTTGGTGGAATGTCGCCATAAAACATCAGAAGCGGCGGACGTGACGGGTGCGTCGAAAGCACGAATACCTGCCAAGCCCGCAGCCCATCCGTCAATGTGAAGTGCTTTTTAAAGACCGGGTCGTCAGTTGCTAACGTGATTTTGGGTTCAAGCGCCAATGTCCCACTCAAAAAACGGCGCGCCGACGCGGCGGCGCGCGTGCGCAAGTCTATTTCATCGGCAGAGGCCGCGAGCGGCAGTACGCTCTCAGGGCCATCGACCCGCAATGCGTCACCAGTCCATTCCCAAGGGTACCCTGGCAATAGTTCATGTAGTGGCGCAGCCTTTTGACCGTCCACTTTCGTTTGTGCCCAATGAATGACAAACGTGCCCTGAAAGCTCGTTCCCATTTTCTGCCTTGCCTCGAATGTCCGCCGTTTATCGGTCGGATCGTTATAGACATCGTATAGCAAACCCTTGACTCTACAGGCAAGTTTAATTCTTTCGACGCGGCAATTGACATCAATTTGCGTTCGCAACAGTTGACTTCACTGGTGTTCAAACAGACAAATCTGCCAATACATAGAGGACCTAATGGCAAATTCTCTCTTCGACGCGCTTTTCGGTACACATCGAGAAAACGATGACCTTTTCATTCGAACCTCGGGTGACATTCACTGGTCATACCGGCAGTTTGTCGCTCGCGCAGGTTCTTTTGCGGCGGTACTGGATCGGCTGAAACTGAACCCAGGTGATCGGTTGGCATTGCAGGTGCACAAATCGGTCGATGCGCTCGCGCTTTGTGCCGCATGCATCCAACGCGGACTCGTCTTCTTACCATTAAACCCTGCTTATACGGCCGCCGAGGTTTCGTATTTCGTTACTGACAGTGAGGCGGCGTTGCTCGTCTGTGATGACGCCAACTTTGAAAAGCTGCGCGGTGTTGCACATAAGGCTGCATCTCAGATCGAGACATTAAACGCTGATGGGACTGGGACACTTGCGAATTATGCCGCGGACGAACAACCCAACCTTGACCCCGTCGGCAGATCTGAAGACGATCTTGCTGCTTTCTTATACACCTCTGGCACGACTGGCCGATCCAAGGGGGCGATGCTCACGCAAAACAACCTGCTATCGAATGCCAAAACACTCGCAAAGCTTTGGCAATTCACCAAGCATGATACTCTCATTCACGCGCTGCCAATCTTTCATACGCACGGGCTATTCGTTGCCACCAACACGGTTTTGCTGACCGGTGGTTCGATGCACTTCTTTGAAAAGTTCGACGCGCAATCGGTCATTGCCGCTATGCCGCACGCAACCGCCATGATGGGGGTTCCCACCTTTTACACGCGTTTGTTGGACGACCCCAGTTTCAACAAGGATTCCGCGCGTAACATGCGACTGTTTATTTCAGGTAGCGCACCCCTTTTGACAGAAACGCATCGCGCATTTACTGAGCGAACAGGTCATCATATTCTCGAACGCTACGGCATGACAGAAACCAATATGAGTACATCAAACCCTTATGTTGGCGCACGCAAACCGGGCACAGTTGGTTTACCGCTTCCTGATGTGACACTCAAAATCACGGATCCGGAAACTGGCATTCCTGTCGAACAAGGTCAGGTGGGCCAAATCGAAGTGCGGGGCCCTAACGTATTTTCTGGTTATTGGAAGATGCCAGAAAAAACAGCGGCCGAACTACGTGCAGATGGATTCTTCATCACGGGCGATTTAGCGACGCTAGACCTCGATGGTTACGTTACCATCGTAGGTCGATCAAAAGACCTGATCATATCTGGAGGCTATAATATCTACCCAAAGGAAGTCGAAAGCCTCTTGGATGAACACCCCAGCGTTTTGGAAAGCGCGGTCATCGGTGTACCACATCCCGATTTGGGTGAAGCCGTTGTCGCAGTTTTGATCCCGGCCTTAGAAGCAAATGTCGATCACAGTGAAATGCAATCATATCTGAGCGATCAAATCGCCCGCTTTAAACAGCCGCGCGCCATTGTCGTGCTGGATACCTTGCCCAGAAACACGATGGGAAAGGTCCAAAAAGCCGAAATGCGAAAAACCTATGCGAAACTGTTCAGCAATACCTAGCAACCCAACGTTTCACTCTGGGAAAAATACTTGACGCTTGGGAAAATCGCGGGCTCACTGATCTGGACAGACCAATGTTCAAGAAAAGGATTCAAATATGCCCAAACGCGTCGCCATTTTAGGAGCTGGCCCCTCTGGCCTTGCACAACTTCGGGCATTTCAATCAGCACAAGAAAAAGGCGGCGAGATCCCAGAAATTGTCTGTTTTGAAAAGCAGTCTGACTGGGGCGGACTTTGGAATTACACTTGGCGCACTGGTCTCGACGAATATGGTGAACCCGTCCACGGTTCGATGTATCGCTACCTTTGGTCAAATGGTCCGAAAGAAGGGCTCGAGTTTGCGGATTATTCGTTCGAAGAACATTTCGGCAAACAAATCGCGTCCTTCCCACCACGCGCAGTGCTATTTGACTACATCCAAGGCCGAGTTGCTAAAGCCGGTGTAAAGGATTGGATCCGCTTTGAAACGGCTGTGCGTTGGGTCGAAAAGGATGGTGATACATTCAAAGTCACAGTTTGCGACCTGCCTAACGATAACACGTATACCGAGGAATTTGACCATGTGATCGTTTGCACAGGTCACTTCAGCACACCAAATGTCCCGCATTTCCCTGGCTTTGAAAGCTTCAAAGGCCGCGTTTTACACGCGCATGATTTCCGCGACGCGGTTGAATTCAAAGACAAGGACATCTTGATCGTCGGGACCAGCTATTCTGCCGAGGACATTGGCAGCCAATGCTGGAAGTATGGCGCCAAGTCGATCACTGTAAGCCATAGAACCGCTGCGATGGGCTATGATTGGCCTGAAAACTGGGAAGAAGTCCCGCTATTAACCCATGTTGATGGGAACACTGCCCACTTCAAAGATGGCACCAGCAAAGACGTCGACTCCGTAATCTTGTGCACCGGGTATAAGCATCACTTCCCGTTCTTACCTGATGATTTACGCCTAAAGACCGCAAACCGCTTGGCAACAGCGGACCTCTACAAAGGCGTCGCCTATGTCGACGAACCTGATCTTTTCTATATCGGAATGCAGGATCAATGGTTCACTTTCAACATGTTTGATGCACAGGCTTGGTGGGTACGTGACGTGATCATGGATCGCATTTCGATGCCGGGAAAAGCTGCGATGGAAGCAGACGTTGCCGACCGCGTCGCCCGTGAAGACGCAGGTGAAGATGACTATGACGCGATTTGGTATCAGGGTGATTACATCAAAGAGCTGATAGCAGAGACGGATTACCCAACCTTTGACGTCGAGGGCGCATGCCAAGCCTTCAAAGAGTGGAAAGGCCACAAAAAACAAGGCATCATGACCTTCCGCGACAATGGCTATAAATCGGTGATAACTGGCACAATGGCACCCAAGCACCACACTCCGTGGAGCGACGCTATGGATGACAGTCTCGAGGTATATCTCCAGAACTAAACGAAAGCAGGCAGGTCTAAGGCTTGTCTGCTTGCCGCGTCGAGCTTGGTAAATCCAAATGTCGATGTGTCTGCTATGCGGACTTTGCTGCCGTCGGCGTGCGCAACTTCAATGTCGGCAATGGAACTTAACGCGCAGTTGCTGTTACAACGTGTACTCTTGCCGGTACCTGAACGACGCCGTCGCTCTCATGCGCTTGGGTCGCCTGAATGACTGCATTCTTTATTTCGTCGAGCTTGCTTTCCGCGACCTCCATCCCTTTGAGCATCATTCCTACCGTCACTTTCATATGAAGTTCAGCTACGTTTTCAGCAGTGCCCGGCGGGGTTAACAACACATCAATTGTACTAATTTTAGGCTCCCAGCCAGCTCTCTCTAAGTACTCTGCGAGAACAGAAGGATCACCAAACCGCATTGGCCCGGGGCCCGCTGGATCTGGCCTGGGTACATCTGCTATTTTATCATCAACAATTTGACGCGGCACAGAAAACCATGGGTTCTCTGGCGGCGTTGCCCAAACCGTGGCGGCCATGCGTCCACCTTGTTTCATGGCTTTTCGAAGATTCCGAAATGCCGCGACGTTGTCCTGAAAGAACATGATCCCAAAGTTAGCGATTATGGCATCGAACGTACCTTCGTCGTAAGCATAAGACCCTGCATCTCCAACTATCAGGTCAACACGACTTGGTACACGTTCTGCCGCACGGGCCACCAATGGCGGGGCCACGTCAATACCAACTAATCTACCTGTTTCTCCAACCGCCTTGGCGGCGGTCAAAAGAGTTGGTCCAGTTCCGCAACCAACATCAAGAACATGTTCTCCTGATTTCAGTTCTGCCGCGTCAAAAAGTGCCTGAAAAACCTCTCGGAAGGAAGCTTCCAAACCGGGTGCCGCTTCAAGCCACGGGCGTGCCATTTCATCCCAATCCATACGAAACCTATCAATTTGCTCAAATGATTATTTGCACCATAGCAGACATTGGCTCGCCGCGCAGCATCCGACATTTCGGGCCCTAAGAAGACTTTGACCAGCACACAGGAAATCCAATTACTCCATCTCAGCCGACCGAAAGAACACATAGGTTTCGTTCAAAGCGCCTTTGTCTTTGAGCGATACGCTGATCTCTTTCCCGTCCACCTCGTACTGGCGTAGATCGTAGCTGTCTGGATGGCTGACTTGCTGGTCCTTTTCGCTAATGACGACACCGCATTCTGCGACCTTCGCCACCAATGTTTCGAAGGCTTTCGTCGCCTCAAGAGACCTGTAATCAAACGCCCACGCGCAATCTGTTGACGTGCCCCCGCCCAAAATCAGGGATGTCGAACAAGCTGCATCGGGAAAGGGTCGCTCGACTACCAACGATGCACAAAAGGGGTTGGTTTCGGCCATCGCAACCAGCGGCACTACTCCAAAAAGGGCCACCGCGAACCGCATTTACTCGGCCACCAATTGCTGGCCTTCGACAACCTGGAACACGGTCGGCGGTGTGGTTTTGCTGACCCAGAAAAAATCGCCCGCAAATTCCATCACGAACCACCCTTCCCATTCTGTCTGACGTGGCCAGATCGATTGGTATTCGTCGTCGACGACCCGCCATTCCCCGACCGTCGAACGCGCGCCCTCTTGCGCGTAAATGGTCGTGCCATCGGGGTTAAAGAACTGGCGATAGTTCGCACCTTCCCAAACACCGATGATGGTGTTGCCTGACAAAAGAACGTCGATCTCATGGGATTGAAGCTTTACCGACTGCGCTTGTGCAGCGCCTGCAAGCAGGGTCAGAAAAGCAGCAATTCTGATCATGAGCGTGGACGCTCCTTCTTGGGGTCAAACGCGGCAAGGTCGGCGCGGATTGTCGCTGGCAGACGCTTTTGATGCCCGTCCAGCTTCCCAATTTCTAGCTGCGTTCCTGGTGCGGCATGTGCCACATCGACCCGCGCCATTGCGATGTTCTTACCCAACGTAGCTGACCGCATGGATGACGTCACCTCACCAATTTGAGCGCGCCCAACATGCACGCAATCAGCGTGACCAACTTCGACTTCACTGTCGATATCAAGACCGACAAGTTTACGCATTGGGTTCTCTTTACGACGGATCAACGCTTCGCGCCCAATGAAATCATCAGGTTTGGACTTCAATGGAACGGTGAACCCAATGCCCGCTTCGAAAGGATCGGTCTGGTCGCTAAAGTCGTAGCCAGCAAAAATCAGACCAGATTCAATACGCACCAGATCAAGCGCCTCTAGGCCCATAGGTTTTAGGCCGTATTTTTGACCCGCCTCCCAAATCGCATCGAAGATTTCCGCGCAATGTTTCGGGTGGCACATGACCTCATACCCCAGCTCGCCCGTATACCCCGTGCGGCTTAGAACGAACGGCGTACCGGCCTCGTTGTTTAACCGCGCCGGTGTGAAGCGGAACCAATCCAACTGATCAAACTCTGGATTATGCGGCGCAGTCCAAACGATTTCGCGTAGCAGATCACGGCTTTTCGGACCCTGTAAAGCGACGTTATGCAGCTGATCAGTAGACGATCGGATAAGAACTTTGAGTCCCAATTTTTCAGCCTGCTCACGGATCCATTCGCCACCGTAATCCGATCCACCAATCCAGCGGAAATTGTCACGGCCCAGACGGAACACCGTGCCGTCATCGACCATGCCGCCATGTTCGAAGCACATTGCGGTATAGACGACGCCGCCAATCGGCAGCGTCTTCATGTTGCGCGTGAACACGTATTGGCACAGGGCCTCTGCATCAGGGCCAGTAATTTCGAATTTACGCAAAGGGGACAAATCCATCATCACGACATCTTCGCGACATGCACGATATTCCTCAATCGGACCCGCAGCGGCAAAACAATTCGCTAACCAGTAACCATTGTACTCAATGAAATTGCGGGTGTGCTTGGCAAAGCTCTCGTGGAAGCCGGTTTGTTTGGTCATCTTAGGTTCCGAATCTGGTGTCGCGCGAATGGCGATGGCCTTACTAAATGTTTCTTTGCCCGAATATGTTCGAACGTGAATGTCGGTTGGGTTCCAGCCGTTCGCGGCCGAGGTGTCATCAGGACAAGCCGAACTGACGCAGACAATGTCAGTCAGCGCCCGCAACAGCACAAAATCACCCGGTCGCGACCACGGTTCGTCTGTATAAAGGACGCCGTGGTCATCGATTCCGGTGTTGAAGAAAAAGTTGATCGCCATCCAGCCGGGGCGACCCGTCACGCCAAACTCAGCGAGCGCACCATTAAAGTTATCCGAGCAATTCGCATGCCCTGGATAACCAATGTCGTCGTAATATTTCGCAGCACACGCCATCGCGAACGCATCGTGCCGTCCGCAGGTATCCTGAACGACTTCAACCAAAGGGACTAGCTCTTGGTCATAGTACTTCGCATGTAGGCCGGGCATCGGATAGGCGTGCCCCATCAACGTCCGGGTCGTCGTCACGTCCAGTGCGTGTTCAATTCCTTTGTCGAGCTTTCGTGCACTGAAGCATTCAAAATCTGTACATTGGCGACCATCCACATCAATGATCTGGATGTAATCGCCAGCCTTAACAAAGAACGCTTCGGCCGTTTGAGTGTGCACGCGAATGTCCGAAACCGGATCGGCCAGTGGTTCGGGTAATTCGAATTTCACATGCGATTTGATCGTCGCGCGCTTAATCATAACAATCAGTGGCGTTGCTGTGTCTTGCGCTTCGATATCCATTATGCCGCCGGGGGCAGCAATTACTGCGGCGCCGTCGCGCTGAACGCGAAATGTTTCCTCGGTCTTTGCAGGTGTTGTCGCCTCGAATAAATGCACAGCATTCGCACTCGCAACGTCAATATTACGAGCATCTAGCCCCATACGCAGGCCTCGTAAGGAATGGTCCGAACTGGTCAGCAGGGCTTGTAAGCCTGTTGCAGGTCCCTGCTCTGTCGTTCCCAATATCTCGGCGTCGGCCTTCCCTTTGGCGTCAACAGCCAAAATTTCGCAACGCTGGCCACCTTCGTCATTGATAATGGTGACCTGGTCACCTTCCCAAAGGGCGACCAAGGCAGCGCCTCCTCCGTCAATGACATAGCGCTCTGTGCCTGGTGGCATCGAGAAAACTTGCGGCTGAATAATCGCACTTGGCTTCGGTGGACCTGGCTTTACTATGGGGTAGTCATCAAGCATCCGCGCCTCATTGAATTGTCGTTGCGATTTGCATCAGCGGAAAAAATATTTAATGAGAAGAATAATATGCTTTCTCAGAGTCGGCAAACAAATTCGGTAGGATCATGCGCAACGAAACCATCAATCTCATCGGCTGGGTATTGTTTATCATTTCAGCAATCGGCTTTTGCATCGCAAGCATCGGTAGCTTTTGGGGCATGTTCGGCAGCGTCTTCTTTTTAGTAGCCTGCCTGGTGTTCCTAATTCCATTCTTTCGGAAGGAAAAATGAGCGCCCTTTTTCTGGGTCTCATCGCTGCGCTCTGCTGGGGATTCCACGATATTTGCGTGCGCTTCCTCAGTCAAAAAACACCAATTACTGGATGCATATTCGTCGTTCTGACAACAGGTCTGATTTTTCACCTCGGCTTAATGACCATAACCGGTGGTTTCCAACCGATCACATCACAGGCAATCTGGCTATCGCTCGCAGCTGGTGTCTTTTTCGTCATCGCGACCTTTGGCCTTTATTTTGCGTTTCAACGCGGGCCCGTTCGTGTCGTCGCACCGCTGATCGCCGCCTACCCGATTCTATCGGTTGCTTGGGCTACACTGAACGGTACCGCTATTTCCCCTCTTCAATGGGTAGCCGTTCTGGCAATCGTCATCGGTGTGGCAGTTGTCGCAGCGCTGTCGGATACATCCAACGATGAAGCGCCGCCCTTGGGGCCGACTGTCCTCTACTCCCTAATCGCAGCAGTCGGTTTTGCCGGAACATTCGCCTTGGGGCAAATGGCTGCCGATTTGACCCATGAAATGCCTTCTACCCTTGTGACACGGGTTCTAGCCGTCAGCCTTACCGCACTGATCTTGGTCGTTACAAAACAACCGTTCTGGCCCGGGAAATCCGCGATGCCTTGGTTGATCGCGATGGGTTGCGCAGATGGTGTCGCCCTCTGGTGCGTACTGTCAGCAGGCGCACTTCCAGATGCGCAGTATGCCTCGGTGGCCTCTTCTATGTTTGGCTTACTGACAATTGTGCTGGCTTGGGCGTTTCTAAAGGAACGCATGACTCTGCCCCAATGGGGCGGGTGCATTTTGGCCTTTGCTGGCGTTGGATATCTGGCGCTATAGCCAACCCGCTGCGATTTGGCGCTGATGAGCAACCATTGCGTTGCGCATCAGCAAGGCGACAGTCACTGGCCCGACACCACCCGGCACCGGCGTGATCCATCCCGCAACCTCTTTGACCGCATCGGTATCAACGTCGCCAACGATCTTGCTTTCACCGTTCACAGTGATCTGATTGATACCAATATCAATTACCGCAGCTCCCGGCTTGATCATATCTGGTCCAACCAGATGCGCCTTGCCAACGGCGACAACAACGACGTCGGCACGCCGCGAATGCATCGCGACCGATCGGGTCATATGGTGACACACGGTGACTGTGCACCCCTCCGCCATCAACATCATCGCCGCAGGTTTTCCGACGATCTCGGAATGGCCAATCATGACGACCTCAAGACCTTCAAGGTTCAAGCCGGTTTCCTTGATCAGCTCGACACTCGCAGCCGCTGTACAAGGCGCGAGAGCCACATCAGAATAAACGATATTGCCGATAGAGGCGGGGTTCATTCCTTCGACATCTTTCAATGGATGGATGGCCGATTGCAAAGAGCGTACATTGATGTGATCGGGAACTGGACGCTGCAGAATCACGCCCAAAACACTGGCGTCATCGTTCATCTCAACGATGCGTGCCTTGCATTCTTCCTGGGTTATATCTGCGGGCCACACGACTTCTTCAAAAGGGAGTCCCGCTTGTTCAGCTCCACGCTTTTGATTGCGAATATAGACAGCCGCTTCGGCGGTATCACCAATCAGAACGGACACCAGGCGCGGCATGTTGGGCGTCGTGTCGGTATATGCCCGGACCTCTTCCAAAATGCGTTTGCGCACCGGTGCGCCTTTTACCAAACGATTGTCTTCCATTTGGAGGTCTACTTTCTTTAGCTAGCGACTCAGTTGAGGCCCAAAATTTTCTTTTTGTCCGAGGCCCATTTGTTGATCACTAGATCAAAGGTCAATGCCATAAAGGCAACGTTCAAGCCGAGGACAAAGTTTTTGCCGAGGTCTGTCCCTGCCAACGTCCGCTGCAATTCCTGACCCAGATCGACAGTTCCGATGTAGGCGGCGATCATGGTCATAAAGAATGCGAACATCAGTGCCTGGTTAAATCCAACCGCCATTGTCGGAAGGGCGAGTGGAAATTGAACAGTCCACAGCTTCTGCAATCGCGTTGCGCCAGACATATCTGCAGATTCCAACATTTCAGGTGGAACGTTCCGTAGACCTTCAATCGTATAGCGGATCAGCGGCACCATCGCGAAAATCATGATCGCGAAGAGTACGGCAATTGGCGTGATCGAAAACAACATAATCGCCGGTAGAAGGTAAACAAAACTAGGGAACGTCTGCGCGGTATCAGCAGCCAGCAACAAGAAAGTGTCCCGCATCATCTGTCCCAGGAAGCGCCACATCAAATAGAAGCTGATCGCGAAGATGATCCAGTAAACAACATCGTATGACATTCCCAGTTCTTCGGTTTCGCCGAAAACACCCCAGGTCCAAAGAATGTAACGGCCAACACCAGCGACGATCATCGATGCGACAAAAATGATCAAACGGCGGAACAGCAGGCTGCAAATTCCGATGACGACGGACATATTGATGCCTTTGGAAAAATCAATGCGTTGGGCCGGTGGACCAGCACCCCAAACGGCCAATGGAATTGCGATCAAGGCTGCAACTGCAACGGAAGTTAACACATAGTAGATTGTAATGACCGAACGATCCCACCAACCCGACAGTGCAACCCAAGTGAAGAAAGCCAAAGCGATCAGCGCCTGTTTGCGCCCTGCCATCTGCCATGCAAACGCGACGACCAGCGCGATAAAGGCCGGCATTGGGATCGACAAAAGGAAGTTCCGGAACGGGATCAAAATGTAGTTGTTCATCACAACGCGCAGCCATGTTGTAACCGCCTTCAAAACTGGGTTCTGCAGAAGGTCGTCTTTGACATAAGCGTCAAGCTCACGTCCTTGGCTAAAGTGTTGGCGGCGCCCAATTTCGGCCAAAATTTCCCAAAACTGTGCGGCGATCATAAAGCCGAAAAAAGCAACGAATGACATTACAAGGTATTTGTGGCGCACGAACCAGCTTGTGCCTTTTTCAAAGTGCTGAGGTTGTTTCACCACCCACGCCTTGGAAAGGCGGTCGAGCATAACAGCTAACAAAACAATGGTGATCCCAATCTCGAGAGAGCGACCAAGTTTGAAGCTTCCCATCATGGCAAGCAGTTTCGCGCCCAAGCCCGGCATGCCAATGAAAGCAGTCAGAACGACCATCGCGAGGGACAGCATGATAACTTGGTTCACGCCTACCAAAATTTCGGTCCGTGCAGAGGGAATATAGACATGGCGCAGCATCTGCCAGCGCGAACAGCCAGACATCTTGCCCGCCTCAACAACCTCTGGACTAACCTTTTTGAGGCCTAGAGTTGTCATCAGAATCATTGGTGGGATCGCGTAGATAGTCGTTGCGACTGCACCTGCGGTCGGACCGACTTTAAAGAAAATCACGGCCGGTAGTAGGTAGGTAAAGAAAGGTATCGTTTGAAGTAACGATAGAATTGGCATCAGAGCCATCTCGACACGTTTGCTCTTCCAGCTCCAAATACCCAGCAGAAGACCGATGATGAACGCCAGAGGTGCTGCGACAACGAGAACCGACATGGTCTCCATTGCGATTTCCCACTGACCTATAAGCGCGGTCCAGATGAACGTACCTGCGCCGAGCAATGCCAATCGCCAACCGCCCAAATAATAGCCAACGACGCCGGCGACAGCGGCAATAGAGGTCCACGGGATCGCCTCAAAATTGGGCCATCTGCGTTTACCAAACAGAATGTTCGACGTTACATCGATCATCCATTGAAGCCCGCCTGTGAGGAAGCGTGTCAGGTCGATCAGATGCAGGTCCTCTTTGATGAAATTAAAAACTGCATCTAGTATTGGCGCGAGTGGAGGCACCAATTGTTCCGGCAAGCGATGTAACCAAGCGGGCAACAATCCAGCATATTGGATAAGGGTCAGAACAACGGCGAAACCAATAAGCCCAATGACGACCCGATCCCATGATTTTCTTGACGATGACGCGTTACTCGACATTAGTCTGCCTCTAGCAACACAGTCAGACCATCAGCGCGATTCATACCACCAATCACCTTACCGTCTTGTTCTACTGGAATGGTTTTGCGTTTATCATTCACCAGCAAAGCAGCCAATTCCTTAACCGTAGACTTTGCAGCGACAGGATCTCCCGACCCTTTGGTATCGGCATTTGCTAACGCACCCGCTGTAACAACGCGCGCTTTATCGATTTCTTGGGTAAATTTGCGGACGTATTCGGTTGCCGGGTTCATGACGATCTTATCGGGTGTGTCGCATTGCTCAACGGCACCGTCCTTCATAATCGCGATGCGGTCTGCCAGTCGCAGAGCCTCGTCGAAATCGTGGGTAATGAACACAATTGTCTTGTTCAGCATCTGCTGAAGGCGCAGGAACTCATCCTGCATTTCTTTGCGAATCAACGGGTCTAGCGCCGAGAACGGTTCGTCCAAGAACCAAATATCCGGTTCAATCGCCAAGGAACGCGCGATACCAACGCGCTGTTGTTGACCACCAGAGAGTTCGCGCGGGAAGTATTCTTCGCGCCCCTCAAGACCGACCAGCTTTACGACTTCCAGCGCGCGTTCGCGACGGGTGTGTTTGTCTTGGCCGCGCATTTCCAATGGAAACGCCACATTTTCTAGAACTGTTCGGTGCGGCAACAATCCGAATGATTGGAACACCATTCCCATCTTGGATCGGCGCAATTCGATCAGCTCTTTCTCAGGCAGCTTCATCACGTCCTGCCCTTCGACAGTGATCGTTCCGCCCGTAATGTCATGCAAACGCGAGAAGCAACGCACCAATGTTGACTTGCCAGATCCCGACAGCCCCATAATCACCAGCATTTCACCGCGATGCACATCTATCGAAACGTCTTTTACGCCTGCGATATACCCGTCAGCACGGATCTCATCAAAGCTCATACCTGGCTTCATTTTGGCCAGGTAATTTTCGGGATCAGCCCCGAACAGTTTCCAAACATTTTTGCATGAGATGACAGGAGCTTCAGTCGACATGGGGAGCCTTGTGATAAAAGGCCCCGCCCGACACAAGTGCCGGACGGGGATATTACGATTTAGGGTAAATGGGTTTAGTTAACCCAAGCACCCCATACATCTTCGTTTGCGTCCAGCCACTCAGCCGCTGCTTCTTCTGGCTCTAGCTCGTCGATGTCGACCAGCTTCGCCATTTCAGCAATCTGTGGGTTTGTGAACGAGATCGCCTGAAGAATGCCGTACGCATCCGGCCATTTCTCTTCCATGCCTTCCCAAGCTGCTTTCTTTAGGTAGCCCGTCGCAGGGTTACCACAGTCATACAGTGCATTTGGGTTTGGTCCAACCGCTGGATCTTTATCACAGCCATCTTCCCATGCTGGGAATTCCACGAATTCACCCGGCCATACAGCCTCAGCAAAGTTTGGCGTCCAGTTAAAGACAACCACTGGACGCTTGTCAGCTTCGGCAGCGCCGATTTCAGCCCAAAGAGCCGCAGCAGAACCCGCGTTCACAACCTGGAAGTTCATGCCAAGTGCTTCAACACGTTCCTGACCGTGCTTCAACCAGTCCACTGGACCGTCGAGGTAACGGCCTTTGTCGCCTGTTTCAGCTGTTGCGAAAAGTGCCGCACAGTCGTTCAGTGCTTCCCATGATGGCAGGCCGGGGCATGCATCTTTGGTCCACATTGGGTACCACCAGTCTTCGCGCGTCACAGCGTTGTGGTCACCCACATCGACGATTCCGCCTTTTTCCAAAGCAGCGCGGAATGATGCGCCAAATGCGCCTTCCCAAACTTCGAGCTCAAGCGTGACGTCACCGAGACGAACTGATTCATATACCGCCTGCGAGTCGGTTGTAACGTATTCAACGTTCAAACCAGCTTCTTCAAAGATCTGACCAACGACGTTGGACATAACAATCTGGCTGGACCAGTTGTGGATTGGAATAACGATTGGATCATCGCTATCGGCCGCTGCGACCATTGGCAATGCAGCCAAAACGCCAGCAGTCAAAGCTGTTGTCATCTTTTTCATTGTATTCTCCCTATCGTCCGCATTCGGTGCGGAACTTTTACGATCACGGTGGCAGTCACCATGTGCGCCGCTGCAAATATTCAAAAAAGAGACTCGCATACCGTCGCACACCCACCTTCGCATTTTTTTCCTATCAATCAAGTTTTTTTCTTCTGCGGAAGAAAATGGCATCGTGCCTCTTTTCCATCATGTCGCTTTTCCAGTTGTCTCTGTCCGATTCAATGGTGGCAAATGTCGCAAACGCGATCACAATAATTTTCGAAGGGATCGTAACAAATGCGTTATTCTGGACTGCGAGTCATCAAGGAAGCTCTTACTGGGCACAAAGGCTGGAAACCCGCATGGCGTGATCCAGAACCGCAAGCGCACTATGATTATGTCATCATTGGCGGTGGTGGGCATGGCCTTGCGACAGCTTACTATCTTGCGAGTAAGTTCGGTCAGAAAAAGATCGCTGTCTTGGAAAAAGGGTGGATCGGTGGCGGCAACGTTGGTCGGAATACAACGATCATCCGCTCCAACTACCTGTTGGACGGCAACGAACCATTCTACGAATTCTCGCTCAAGCTTTGGGAAGGCCTTGAACAGGACTTCAACTATAATGCGATGGTGTCACAGCGCGGCATCTTGAACCTCATTCACTCAGACGCCCAGCGCGACGCCTTTATACGGCGCGGCAATGCCATGATGCTAAATGGCGCAGATGCGGAATTGCTGACAACTGAGCAGATTAAAGCACGCTACCCTTTCCTAAATACTGACGACGCACGTTTCCCGATCAAAGGTGGGCTTGCCCAGCATCGCGGCGGTACAGTGCGTCACGATGCGGTCGCTTGGGGCTATGCCCGCGGTGCAGATAGCCGCGGTGTCGATATTATTCAGAACTGCGAAGTGACCGGGTTCAAGCGTGAGAACGGGCGTGTTGTCGGCGTCGAAACCTCACGCGGATTTATCGGTGCCGGTAAAATTGGCTGTGCGGTCGCCGGATCGTCTAGCCGTTTGATGTCCAAAGTGGATATGCGCCTGCCGATGGAGAGCCATGTTCTCCAAGCCTTTGTATCCGAGGGCCTAAAACCTGTGATGCCCGGCGTCGTAACCTTTGGCGCCGGCCATTTCTATTGCAGCCAATCTGACAAAGGTGGTCTTGTGTTTGGCGGTGACCTCGACGGTTACAATTCCTATGCCCAGCGCGGCAATCTACCCGTGGTCGAAGATGTCTGCGAAGGTGGCATGGCGATTTTCCCGGCATTCGGGCGCGCGCGTCTGTTGCGGATGTGGGGCGGCATTATGGATATGTCGATGGATGGCTCACCTATCATTGACCGCACGCATATCGACGGTCTCTATTTCAACGGTGGCTGGTGTTACGGTGGGTTCAAAGCAACACCCGCATCTGGCTATTGCTTTGCGCATTTGCTCGCCAAAGATGAGCCGCACCCAACCGCAACCGCTTATCGATTTGATCGCTTTGAAAAGGGTTTGATGATCGATGAAAAAGGGATGGGCGCACAGCCCAACCTGCACTGAGGAGGATCGGAAATGATTATCAACCATCCCCTACTTGGTCCTCGCGACGCGGCGGAATTCACCTATTTCGGCGACGCGAACTTGATCAATCGCCCCGATTGGCAGTCTGAAACCGCTGCACAAGATTTTTACGAATACCAATACCTGCGCGACAACCCTGCCGGGCCTCACAAAGAACTTTGGTTCCACGAAGGCGGGGACAGATCTTGGCTGGTCGTGACACGTAACACTGTGACGCATGAAATCACTGACGTTCAACTCGCGCGTGACGTCGCGCGCGCTCAGGGGCGTAGCAAATGACCCAGAAAAATCGCCTATCTGGTGGCCAAATTGACGCCACCCAAACGGTAAACTTCAAATTCGATGGCAAATCCTATCAGGGTCATCCAGGCGACACCCTCGCATCTGCTCTGCTCGCGAATGGTGTGCGTCTGATGGGCCGCTCGTTCAAATACCACCGACCACGTGGAGTCCTGACCGCCGGATCAGAAGAACCAAACGCCATCGTAGAATTGCGCGCGGGCAATCGACAAGAACCAAACACACGTGTAACCACGATTGAACTATTCGACGGACTTGCCGCCAACAGCCAGAACTATCTTGGGTCGTTGAAATATGACTTACTCGCGATCAACGACAGGCTTTCAAACTTTTTAGCGGCGGGTTTCTATTACAAAACTTTTATGTGGCCCGCGGCGTTTTGGGAAAAACTCTACGAACCCATTATTCGCAAGGCCGCCGGTCTCGGGTCGCTGTCCCTACAAGATGATCCAGACGTCTATGACAAAGGCTTCTTGCACTGCGACCTCTTGGTTATCGGTGCGGGTCCATCGGGTTTGGTCGCTGCCCTCACCGCGGGTCGATCAGGCGCTGATGTCATCCTAGCGGATGAAGATTTCCGCATGGGCGGCCGCCTGAATGCGGAAACATTCGCAATCAATGACGGACCAGCTGCCGATTGGGCAGCGACAGCCATTGCGGAACTGTCCTCGCTCCCGAACGTGCGCCTGATGACGCGCACCACGATCATCGGTGCGTTTGATCACGGAATTTATGGCGCGGTTGAACGCAACAATGACCACGTAGCGACACCCGCCGCAGGGAAACCTCGTCAAACGCTCTGGCGGATCTATTCCAAACAGGCGATGGTCTGTGCCGGCGCTTTGGAACGCCCCGTCGCATTTGAAAACAACGATAGACCGGGCATCATGCTCGCCTCTGCCATGCGCTCTTATGCCAACCGTTGGGCGGTCACCCCCGATCAACGCGTCGCGGTTTTTACTAACAACGACGACGGACACAGAACTGCGGCGGATCTCCATGCCAAAGGCGTTAAAATCGCTGCGGTCATCGATACCCGCCCCGACGCGCCACTAAACCACGACTACGAAGTTTTGCCCGGCGCTCAGGTTATCGACACCAAGGGTCGAACTGGCCTGACCTTTGCAGATGTACGCTTTGCTGATGGGTCAACACGTGTACTCGATTGCGGCGCGCTTGGCGTCAGCGGCGGTTGGAACCCTAATGTTCACATGACCTGTCACCAACGCGGCAGGCCCGTTTGGAACGACGACATTAGCGCGTTTGTACCCGGTGGCGATTTACCAGCTGGGATGCACGTCGCCGGTGCGGCTACGGGCGCTTTCTCGACAGCTGCAGCGTTGAAATCAGGCAACGTAGGTGCGAAAGCCGCGCTTAAAGCACTCGGCATCAAGGCAAAGGCCACCAAACTCCCAACAGCCGAAGACGCCCCCGTAAACATCTCCGCGTTCTGGTACGTCAAAGAAGGCAAAGGCCGCGCGTGGCTCGACCAACAAAACGACGTAACCGTCAAGGACGTCAAACTGTCCTATCAGGAAGGGTTCAAATCGGTAGAACACCTCAAACGCTACACCACACTTGGCATGGCAACCGATCAGGGCAAAACGTCGAACATGGGCGGCCTTGCCATCATGGCCGAACTGGCGGGCAAGACGATTCCAGAGGTCGGGACAACAATTTTCCGTCCTCCCTACACCCCCACCGCGATGGGTGTTCTGGCAGGTCGTGCGCGCGGCAAAGAATTCCATCCAACGCGCCTGACGCCATCGCACAAATGGGCGAGCGAACAGGGCGCTGTTTTTGTCGAGGTTGGCAATTGGATGCGCGCGCAATGGTTCCCAAAACCGGGCGAAACAACATGGCGCGAAAGCGTCGACCGCGAGGTTATTGCAACGCGCAAATCGGTCGGCGTGTGTGACGTGACAACCCTTGGCAAAATCGACGTCCAAGGCGTCGATGCCGCGGATTTCCTCAACAAGATCTACTGCAACGGTTTTGCCAAACTTGCCGTCGGCAAAACCCGTTACGGACTAATGCTCCGCGAAGATGGCATAGCAATGGACGACGGCACAGCTGGCCGTTTGGCCGAGGATCATTTCGTCGTCACCACCACTACCGCGAATGCGCTTGGTGTGTACCGCCACATGGAATTCGTCCGTCAGTGTCTGTACCCCGACATGGATGTGCAGCTAATTTCGACGACCGAGGCTTGGGCGCAATACGCCGTTGCTGGCCCCAATTCGCGCAAACTGCTGCAAAAAATCGTCGATCCTGAATTTGATCTTTCAAACGACGCATTCCCGTTCATGGCCTGCGGCAACATCACTGTCTGTGGCGGATTACGCGCACGCCTGTTCCGCATCTCTTTCAGCGGTGAACTGGCGTATGAGATCGCGGTGCCCACACGCTATGGCGACGCATTGATGCGCAAGATCATGGAAGAAGGCGCAGAATTTGATGTGACGCCTTACGGCACCGAAGCGTTGGGCGTCATGCGGATCGAAAAGGGCCACGCAGCCGGGAACGAACTAAACGGCACAACCACGGCATTGAACCTTGGAATGGGCCGAATGGTATCCAAAAAGAAGGACAGCATTGGATCAACCCTGTCAGAGCGCGAGGGCCTGAACACAGCGGATGCCTTGGTCCAAGTCGGCATCAAGCCAGTTGATCCGTCTGAAACCGTTCCAGCGGGCGCGCATTTGATGAACGCCGATGGCCCCGTGGACGCGGCCCATGACCAAGGCTACGCCACATCGGCGTGCTATTCCCCGATCCTTGGACATCACATTGCGATTGGATTCCTCAAAGATGGTGGTAATCGCAAAGGTGAAAAAATGCGACTGGTCAGCCCGCTTACCAATGTCGAAACCGAAGTCGAAATCGTAAGTGCCCACTTCGTTGATCCAGATGGGGAGAGACTTCGTGCATAGCCTGAAACCAATCACCGCATTAGGCGGCCACGAACCCCGCACCGATGTCATCGGGTCCGTGACAATTTCCGAGATCGACACGCTCGCCCTTGCATCAATGGCAACCCGTCGCGGCGGTAAAACCGCAACGCACAAGCTTATGAAGAAGCTAATTGGCGAGGTTCCCGCCCCTGCACGGGCCAGTTGGAAATCCGATACATTCGGTTTTTGGATGGGTCCGGACCAATGGATGATCGCCGCGCCGATAGAGACACATGAGACGATTGCAGATGACCTAGCAGCTGAACTCGGAAAAGCCGCTTCGGTCACAGAACAATCCGGCGCATGGGCAGCATTCGATATTACCGGTGACGCAATGAAGGATGTTTGTGAGCGTCTCTGCGCCGCACCAATCAGAAGTATGTCGACAGGCGACGCCCAAAGAAGCACGGTTCACCAGCTCGGTTGCTTTGTTGTTCCAATGCCCGAGGACAATTCAGTGCGGATATTTGGACCGCGTGCTTCTGCTGGATCTCTACACCACGCCATAGTGGATGCCGCGAAATCAGTTGCCTAAATCGAAGGAACCGTCGCGTTTTCGCGAACTCGAAACAGATTTACCTTTTCGCGATCTTCACTGGGGTGAATACCAAACACTTCTTCATAGTTTTGGATCATCGTCGCCGACGACGAATACCCTACGGCCAAGGCTATGTCTTTTAGGCTATCTTTCGAATATTGCACCAATTGGCGTGCAACATTCATCCGCAACGCGCGATAGTAGTGGTGCGGGCTCTTGCCCGTGGTCTTCTTAAACACGCGCTCAACTTGGCGCACAGACATGCCGATCGCGTCAGCGACATCCGCTATATTGATCGGATCATCGATGTGTTCCGCGAACATTTGGACCGCCTTACGGATCTTGGGCGGCAACATATCATCCGTACTAATGCTGTTGGCGGTGGGTACTTTTTGCAAAATACCCTGCCCGCGCACCAACGGGTGCTGGAACCAGCAAGCAACCTCAGTGGCGACCTGTGCCCCCAAAGCGTCATCAATCATATGCAGCGCCAAATCAAAGGCAGCAGCAGCCCCAGACGCGGTAGCGCGGCGGCGATCAATCGCAATCACGTCGTCAGTTTTCTCAACATCTGGGAATTCTGCCTCAAACGCGGCAGCATAACACCAATGCACCGACGTCAGATGGTCATGCAGCAACCCAGCGCGGGCCAAAGGGAAAATCCCTCCACTTACCGCACCCAATACCATTCCATGACGCTCTAGCTTCCGTAGCTTGCCATTTGCTGCCGTCGTATTTTCGAAATTGCTAGAAGGCGCGCTTAGTAAATAGATATGATCCAGATCATCAGCATCGGACAAGCTGAAATCAGGCTCGAACCAAACCTGCGCACTGGCTTGTACACGCTCACCTTCCTCCGAAATCAGCTTCCAGGAAAACGCCTCACGGCCCACGATCTCATTCGCCGCACGCAACGGTTCAATCATCGACGTTAGGCATGCCATCGGAAATCCCGGAAAGATCAATATCCCTATTTTAATGTGTTCACTGGCATTCATAATTTTCTACTATGGGGAAATTTCCGTGCTAGGCTAGAGGAAATAACTCAGATTTTTACCCAAGTCTTGTACTTGGAATGATATTTTGTTTAAGGCCGGAAGTATGAAGATTGAGAAATTAACAACCGATTCTCCAGTACCGGAGCTGAAACAAAACCCGCACCGCCTACGAGAAAGCCGCGAAAAGGTTTTGGAAGTAGCGATCGGACGTGAAGTACGTGCATTTCGACGTAAGAAAGAAATCACGGTTGCAGATCTGTCCGAGACCACTGGTCTGTCGATAGGCATGTTGTCCAAAATTGAGAACGGCAACACGTCGCCTTCTTTAACGACCTTGCAGACACTCGCTGATGCACTCAGTGTGCCACTCACATCCTTCTTTCGAGGGTTTGAGGAGCGACACGAAGCCGTTCATACGAAAGCGGGAAAAGGTGTTGAGCTAGAGCGCGAAGGCACGCGCGCCAATCATCAATATAATCTTTTGGGACATATTGGCGCCAACTCAAGCGGCGTTATCGTCGAACCTTATCTGATCACACTTAGCGCTGAATCTGATGTATTCCCAACATTCCAGCATGGTGGCATTGAAACCATCTACATGCTCGAGGGCGAGGTTGAATATCGTCACGGTGACGAAACTTACTCACTTGAGCCAGGCGACACATTGTTCTTTGACGCTGATGCACCCCATGGACCGGAAACACTGGTAACGCTTCCCGCGCGTTACTTGTCAATTATCAGCTACCCGCAAAAACGCTAAGGCGCGTTTAAATGTCCGAGAACGATTGGCGCCAATTCCCTGATCAGCTTCGCCTTCATCGCACGTGCATAATCGACATACCCATCCGCAACGATCGTGAATGCGCCTGCCCCGCGAATGACCTCGCGCGCATAGTAATTTTTTAACCTAGCTGCGCGTTGATTATTGGTTTCGCCAAACTCAGCATGGCCTTCGACAACCACAAGAGCGTTTACCGTAATCCCTTCAAAATCTATTAGTTGATAAACAGTTGATGGGGCGGGTCCTATATTGCTCTCTCCGTCCCCGGAAACATCAATTGTTTGCCGCCAACAAGTCTGCTGCTGTTCAAGCAAGGAACTAGCATAGGACAGCGCAGTTCCGAGCGCGGTTCGAAGGCCCGCACGCACTTTTTGATGCCGACCAATGCGCACAATCGCGGTATCCAAGGCCTCCGCACTGTCCAAAGTCGTCCAAGGTAGAATTAGATATTGATGGTTGCGAGAGCTCCATTCGAAAACAGCGAGTTTCACAGGTGGCCCTGCTCCCAACAAAATGAGATTTCGTACCTCTGGATCATTTAGCGCGGTAGCAAGCCCACTCACTTGTTGGGAGAATTCAGTTTCATTGACTGACCCTGATACATCGAGCGCGAGTACCAAAGCCTGTCTACAAGCATCGGCCTGAGCGGCCGATGCCAGAAAGATCCAGAGCAGGAACGCTCTCATCTATTTCTGCAGGGCAGGCTCTGTATCTAGTTCCGGAAAGATCCCCGGGCTTGTCGGCAACCCATCGTCATACTGGCTAAGGAAATCGAGCATCATTGGACGATTGTCGATGAAGCCTTTGTAAGTAGCCAATTCTTCGGGCAGATCACGGATGACCCGGTGCAAACGACGGCCCCATTTAGGCATCGAAACGATATCGTCGAAGCAGCATAAGTAACAACGGATCGGGAATACCAGCGCATTGGAGCGCGGCAGGCGGAAGAAAGTTTGGAGCTCCACCCGCAGGTGCTGTTTTTGTCCAATCGTTTCCGGCGTCATTTCCGTCTTTTGAACGCCCCACTTATGGTAGTTTTCGGGGCTTGTATCGAGCAGCGGATTCACCGTCATCGTCCAGTTCATCCGACGTGCAGGCGCTCCTTGCTGGATATTCAAAAGGAACTTCAAAGCACGAACAAAGATACCTTTTTCATGCGCGAGCGGGACGGGTGCGTGCCATTCGAAAAAGTTCATTCCAATGTCAAAATCAAGCGACCAGTCGGCCTGTGTCGTTACCATACCGGCGTCCATCCACAGGTTATCGTCGCGCTGATCCAGCACGCAGAAGTCCCCTTGAGTCTGGCGGGTGATGTATTCCATCGGACCGTAAGGCAGCGTGGTTTCATCCAAAAACGTAAAGCTGTCATCGATGCCCATCGGTTTATTGATCCAGCGCCACTGGTTGCCGTCGCGGTGCAGTTCAAACAGGTCAGGATAGTCCTCAGACTTGCTGACCATAATGAGCTCCAACAGATCCCAACCTGCCAGTGTCATATGCGGCAGCGATTGACAGCGCAGCGGATCATCCGCCAGTACCATCGCGCGGTCTTTCATCTCCGCGACATAGTGCTCATCGACATCGAACCGCTTTTCATAGACCGAGCCTTCTGGTCCGCCGCGGTGCTGCTCCATGTTCACCGAATACATGTAACTGTCTTCATGGAACGGGAACGGAAAGCGTTTGATCGCCCAAGCCGAATTCTTGAACGTATATTCTCCGCGAAAGCTCTCGTCGTTAAACTGAATTGTCATCTATCCAACTCCAATGATTTACCGATGAAACGGCTCACGCATGGCATGATTTTCTTGCCACTCGCGTGCTCCTCGTCATCAAGCCAGTGATCGCGATGCACAAACTCACCATCCGCACTGACAACTTGTGTTTCGCATTGCCCACAGGATCCGCCGCGGCACAGGAAGGGCGCTTCGACCCCTGCCCGCTCGATCGCTTCCAGTAGGCTTTCGTTTTCACCGACCGTAATCGTTTTGTCGGACTTGCACAGGCGCACCTCGAACGGCTCACCCGGCGCGGGGGCAAGGAATTCCTCGGAATGCACGTGCGCATCAGGCCAACCCATTTTAGAGGCCGTGTCATGCACCCAGCCAATCATACCGGCAGGACCGCAAACATATGCGTGCGTGCCCAGAGGTTGACCGTCCAAAAGCTCCGTGAGTGGGATCGCTTGCTTCTTGTCGTCGTAATAAACATGAACTTTCGTCGGGAACTTTGATGTCAGCATATCGACATAAGACCCTAACGACTCGGACCTTGCGGAATAGTGCAATTCCCAATTGCCGTTCGATTGTTCCAACTGACCAATCATCGCAAGGAACGGTGTGATCCCAATGCCCCCAGCAAAAAAGATATGTTTCTTCGCACGCAGATCGAGACTGAACAGATTCACCGGATAGGTGATCGTCATCTTGTCACCTTCAGAGACCTTTTGATGCATGAAAAGCGATCCGCCGCGACCGGCGTCATCACGACGAACCGAAATGGCATAGGTCGACAGATCCGCCGGATCCGACATCAAGGAATACGGGTTCAACCGCGCACGGTCGCCGTCCTGCATCTTGATGACAGTATGCGCCCCGCCAGAGAATGGCGGAAAATCTGCGCCGTCGTTACGCGTAAATTCAAATCGTGTGACCAACTCGTTTAGCGGCACAACAGCACTGACGGTAACATCTAATTCTTCTGCGCCCGGTTTGGCTTTTTGTGGTGCCGCGCTCATTCGTAAATCCCCTTTGACTCAGGAACATTTCCGGGATCTTCGGCATCGATGCAAACGCCCTGATAGGCGGCCAAACGGCGCGAATAGTGATCGCGCACGAACAGGCTCAACCCGCAGTGACTGCACACAAACGGATCAATCTCCACATCTTCGGTAATACCTTTGCAATGCACGCACTGCATCCGGCGCGCGATTGAACCGCGGTGTTCAGTCTGGATCGCGTTAAACTCGATCCCAGCATTCATCGCCGCATTCTGCGCCTGCCCCATCAATCCCTCAGTCCCTGCCAGATAAACCTGTAGGCCCATCTTGGCGTCTTCCAACGTCTTTTGAATCCGCGAAGCAGCAGCCGCATAGCTGGGTCCCTCATAATAGGACGGAGCGTTAAGCTTTTGTAAACGCTCAGAAAAACCTTCCCCGCGGGGAAGGTATATAATATGAGCTGTCTCCATGATGCTTGGATCCGCCTTTGCAACATCCAGAATGGCTTCGGCGCCATGAGCATCGGCAATAAACAAATGAGCGGACCCGCTGCGCGGTTCAAGCTTTCCCCAAACAGGGCGGCTCTTAATACTTGGTGGGAATTCGAACTTCGACATCTACCTGACCTTAGAATTGGAAAAGGCGCGAGGGTCCACCTCGCGCCTTGAAACTATCAGCCCTTTGCGGTGCGGATAGACTTATCTTTGTCATAGAACGGCATCTCTTCGGCTGTTGCAGCCAATTCCGTGCCATTTGGTTGAACAACAGTCAGTTTGGTGCCTGCTTTAGCAACTGACGGATCCAAACGCGCAATCGCGACGGAATAGTTGTTCAGTTCAGATGACAGACCATAAGTGATCACACCAACATCTTTGCCATCTGCGTGGACGCGTGCGTACATCTCCATCTGTTCCATGCTGTCAGAAAGCTGAACACCGTAGATCTTAAAGCGCTCTTTTCCTTCAGACGCATAGTGGTTTTCGGAACCAACAAAGCCTTCTTTGCCCGGTGAAACCGTAAAGTCCAATCCAAGTTCCCATAGCGTGTCGCCACATGTTTCGTTCTCGAACGGGAAGGTTTCAGAGTTATCACCTGGGTAGAACAGCAGGTAGCTTTCAATCCGAAGCATATCGAGTGTGCTGAACTGTACGGGACGGCAATCATCGCCACCGCTTGCCAGAATGCTATCCCAAATATGAACGGCGTCTTTCGCGCGGCAGAAAATTTCATAGCCACGTTCGCCAGTATAACCAGTCCGGCTGATCATAACGTCGCGGCCATAAAGACGCGTTTGCATCAGACCGAAGTAAGCAAGATCACGGATGGCCGGAATTTCCTTGGCAAGAATATCGACCGACTTTGGCCCCTGCAGTGACATGTCATGCAGATCGTCATCAAATAGGATCTCACAGTTTTTACCTGCGGCAACGCTCGCCAACTGCTCCATGCCAGTACCAGTTCCATGGACAACCATCCAAGAATTTACGGCGATGTGATAGATGATGCAGTCATCGATGAATTTGCCTTCGCTGTTCAAAATCGAAGCATAGGTCGAGCGACCCGGCGCAATTTTCTCAACGTTGCGCGTTGTCACACGGTCGATGACATAGGCAGCGTCAGCCCCCACGACATGAACCTTCTTTAGACCGGAAACGTCCATCAGACCCGATTTGGTCCGGACCGCTTCATAGTCTGCTTTCGCGCGTTCTGGCGTGTCGTCATAGAACCATGCGGTTCCCATGCCGTTCCAGTCTTCTAACTCTCCACCGATTTCTGCGTGGCGGTGCGCTAGTGCGGATGTTCTCCAAAGTATGGCCATTCTCAGTCTCCCCGACGGTATTTTTACTTGGGGTGATTGAGACTCAGGACGGGGCCAAAAGCAAGACTGTTATTCAAAAAAGTTTCCTGTCAGGCAAACTCTGGAATCGAAAAGAAGGGCCGCCGGTTGGCAGCCCTTCTTAAAATCATGGCGTATCGTCTTACTTATCGAACGCTTTGGCCTTCGCCGTTTCGGAACGCTGCCCGATGACCAAGACTGCCACACAGATAATCGCTGCGATTGCTGTTGTCAGACCCGGCAAGGACGTGCCCCACCCGATGAACATCGCGCCATCGACAACGGCCCAGTTTGCTTCTTCATATGGAAACATGAGTTTCTCCTTTATCTAGCGTTATTCAGCAGGTGTCACAGGAGCGTCTACGCCCCATTCTGGATAACCCGCTGCAGGTACCTTCACAGCATCCATACCAGCGATCTCCGCACCTTCACGAACTCGCAACATGCCGAACATCTTGAGGATGTAGGACACAACGTAGCCCGGCACGAAGCCCAGCAAGAAGAACACGACAGCACCAACAATCTGACCCATCAGGCTAATCGTAGGTGCGTTGTCGATCGCGAGCGCTGGATAGCCAGAGCCCCAGATACCAAGCATGATCACGCCATAGAGGCCGATTGTGCCGTGAACTGTGACTGCGCCAACCGCATCGTCGATACCGCGACGTTCCAGCCAATCCGCACAAGGCTTCAGGATGATACCCGCTGAGAACGCGATGATAAACGCATGCGCAGGGAAGTAGATATCCAGACCAGACGCGGTCGAGATAATACCCGCCAAGGCGCCAGACATCATCCAGAACGGATCACGAGTGAACAACCAAGCGCCAATGATACCACCTGCAACACCCATCAAGATGTTGAATGACAACGAACCAAGCGTAATCGGAGTACCATAAATTGTTGCGAACTTGTCTGGGAACCAGCTCCATGCCTCGCCCGGAGGAACGACACAAGCCATCAAGAAGCCCCAGAAACCGACGATAATGAGCATCAGACCCACAACAGTCAGTGGCATATTGTGCCCTGGAATGTGGTTCGGGGTGCCATCAGCGTTAAATTTGCCAATCCGTGGCCCCAGATTAACCAACACACCTAGCGCAAAGAAGCCAGCGACTGCGTGAACAAGACCGGCCGCGCCAAAGTCGTGGACGCCCCACTGAGTGACCAACCAGCCATCAGCATGCCAACCCCAAGCCGCAGCAACAACCCATGCAAATGAGCCGAGCACAACAGCAAGGATGATGAAACCGACAGTTTGGATCCGTTCAATGACGGCACCAGACATGATGGAGGCCGTTGTACATGCGAACAGCGCGAAAGCACCAAAGAACACGCCCGAGATGTTGTCAGCGATATTCGGTCCCATGTATTGCGCACTGTCACCCCAACCCCAAGCAATCGCGTTAGCGTATTCAATGCCTGAGATACCCATCGCCCCAGGCTCACCGGGGATACCTGTTGGGAATCCAAAGTAGACCCACCAGCCAAAGAAATAGAATGTTGGAATCATGAACGCGAAAGCGAGCAGGTTTTTCACACCCGACGACAGCACGTTCTTAAGACGCGATGCGCCCATTTCATAAGCTAAAAATCCCGCATGGATGATAATCATAAGCGGGATAGTTAAGTAGTAATAGGTTTCGGCAAACATTGTGTTGGTGACAGCTGCACCTCCACCTGCCGCCTCTAGCTCGGCCACCTTGGCCGCTAGTTCTGCGAGTTGTTCTTCCACTGGATTGACCCCCTGTGTGTCGTCGTTCTGTTGGACGCGGCTCTTTCTATGAGAGTGTCCGCTGGCGCAAATGAAACACGACATGTCGTATCTTCCTAGAAGTTTTTTGCCTCAGGTGAAAAAAAGTTTCCTACTGGTTGAGCCGTAATTTTTTTGGTGCTAGCGTCAGATTCGAATATCCCCCAATCGGTGGACCAATTTTTCGAGGATATCGCTATGTGCGGAATTGTAGGCCTATTCTTAAAGGACAAGTCGCTTGAGCCCAAACTGGGTGAAATGTTGACATCGATGCTAATCACCATGACCGACCGTGGCCCAGACAGTGCGGGAATTGCGATTTATGGTGGCGAATCAAATGGTAAGTCAAAAATGACTATCCAATCTGATGTACCAGACGAGGCGTTCAAGGATCTTGATAAAGCACTAGAAAAAGCGATGGGCTGCAAAGTTTCGGTTGAGGTGCGCAGCACGCATGCGATCCTTGAAATTCCGACTGGGACCACAGTCGCTGCTCGTGCGGCATTGGAGGGAATTCACCCTTCTATTCGCGTGATGAGCCGTGGCGATAGTCTTGAGATTTACAAAGAGGTCGGGTTGCCAAAAGACGTTGCTGCACAGTTTGCGGTTGAAAAAATGTCGGGCACACACGGAATCGGACACACGCGCATGGCCACTGAATCGGCTGTGACAACTATGGGTGCCCACCCATTCAATACTGGTGACGACCAGTGCTTGGTGCACAACGGCTCGCTCTCCAACCACAACTCGCTGCGTCGCAAGTTGCGCCGCGAAGGTGTCCACATTGAAACCGAAAATGACACTGAAGTCGGCGCAGCCTATCTGACATGGCGCATGCAGAATGGAGCATCTTTGGGCGAAGCTCTTGAAGGTAGCTTAGAGGACCTCGACGGGTTCTTCACATTCGTGGTCGGTACAAAAGACGGATTTGGCGTCGTACGCGATCCAATCGCATGTAAGCCGGCTGTTATGGCCGAAACCGACCAATACGTCGCTTTCGGCTCTGAATATCGCGCGCTTGTTGACTTGCCGGGTATCGAAGATGCCCGTGTTTGGGAACCGGAGCCCGCTACAGTTTACTTTTGGAGCCACGATAGCGCTCCGACATCTAAAGAGAAGGCCGCCTAAAGATGCAAACTATCGACTTAACTGACGTCGGCCTGCGCGAGACGAACAAAACGTTGCACGCACAATCCGCGGATACCAACCAAACGGCGTGGGAAATCGTAAACCCTCGTGGATCTCATGCGATTGCTTGTGGATTGGACGCGCCTATCGAAGTGACCGTAAAGGGCTCGACCGGATACTATTGTGCCGGCATGAACCAGCAAGCGACTGTAAACATTCACGGATCTGCTGGCCCCGGTACAGGTGAAAACATAATGTCTGGCAAAATCGTCATCGAAGGTGACGCAAGCCAATACCTTGGTGCGACAGGCCATGGCGGCTTGATCGTTGTCAAAGGCAACGCCTCTTCCCGCTGCGGGATTTCGATGAAAGGCGTGAACATCGTTGTTCAAGGCAACATCGGCCATATGTCAGCGTTTATGGGGCAGTCTGGCAATCTTGTGGTGTGCGGCGACGCAGGCGACGCATTGGGTGACAGCTGCTACGAAGCACGTTTTTTCGTGCGCGGATCTGTCAAGTCACTCGGCGCTGATTGCGAGAAAAAAGAGATGCGGCCAGAGCATATCGAAATATTGCAAGGCCTCCTGGACGAAGCAGGCATCGATGCCGATCCCAAAGACTTCACCCGCTACGGCTCTGCCCGTAATCTTTATAACTTCGACGTTGATAACGCTGGCGCGTATTAAGGGACGACAGAAATGACTGATAACAAAATCCCGAACACCACTCCGCGCCAATCGGCGACGTTCACGCAGGACGTGAACAGTGACATTCGTCGCGCTGCAGCGACCGGAATCTACGACATCCGTGGTGGTGGTGCGAAACGCAAAGTGCCGTCTTTTGACGACCTACTGTTTATGGGAGCTTCGATTTCCCGCTATCCTCTCGAAGGGTACCGCGAGAAATGTGAAACTTCGGTCACCATTGGTGGGTTGCATGCTGAAAACCCGATCGAGCTGGATATTCCGGTAACAATCGCGGGCATGTCGTTCGGCGCGCTGTCCGGTCCCGCCAAAGAGGCCTTGGGCCGTGGTGCATCCGCCGCCGGTACATCAACAACAACCGGCGACGGTGGTATGACGGACGAAGAACGCGGTCATTCCAATAAGTTGGTCTATCAGTATTTGCCATCTCGCTATGGTATGAACCCGAACGATCTACGCCGCGCAGACGCGATTGAAATCGTTGTGGGCCAAGGCGCAAAGCCCGGCGGTGGTGGTATGTTGCTGGGTCAGAAGATCAGCGACCGTGTCGCCCACATGCGTAACCTGCCCAAAGGCATCGATCAGCGTTCTGCCTGTCGACACCCCGATTGGACAGGTCCTGACGATCTAGAAATCAAAATCCTAGAGCTACGCGAAATCACAGGTTGGAAAGTTCCAATCTACGTCAAAGTCGCGGGCGCGCGCCCCTACTATGACGTGACATTGGCGGTTAAGGCCGGTGCGGACGCCGTCGTTTTGGACGGTATGCAGGGCGGCACCGCTGCGACGCAAGACGTGTTCATCGAACATGTCGGCCAACCGACGCTCGCAATCATTCGCCCTGCGGTTCAGGCGCTGCAAGATCTTGGGATGCACCGCAAAGTGCAGTTGATCCTGTCTGGTGGTATTCGGTCAGGCGCTGACGTGGCAAAAGCCATGGCGCTGGGGGCTGATGCTGTTGCGATTGGCACCGCGGCATTGATTGCGCTGGGTGACAATGATCCAAAATACGAAGCCGAGTATAACGCGCTTGGCACAACGGCCGGCGCATATGACGATTGGCACGAGGGCAAAGATCCGGCTGGCATCACTACGCAAGATCCAGAGCTGATGGCACGTTTTGATCCAATCGAAGGGGGCCGCCGCCTCAAGAATTACCTCAAGGTGATGACGCTCGAAGCGCAAACGATTGCGCGTGCTTGCGGCAAGAACCACTTGCACAACCTTGAGCCAGAGGATTTGGTGGCATTGACCATGGAAGCCGCCGCCATGGCGCAAGTGCCGCTCTGTGGCACAAACTGGTACCCCGGCAAGCCCGGGACTGGCTACTAATTCATAAACGAGGGCGCGGCTGATAGCAGATCGCGCCCCATTCTTTTCGACGACAGGGAAACGAAAATGGCTACTGATCTCGCACAATTCGCCAAAGACAACGGCGTAAAATACTTCATGATCTCGTTCACCGACCTTTTTGGCGGTCAGCGGGCGAAACTGGTTCCAGCACGTGCAATCGCGGAAATGCAGGAAGACGGCGCTGGCTTTGCCGGGTTCGCAACATGGCTCGATCTTACCCCAGCGCACCCAGATATGCTGGCTGTGCCAGATCCAGAGGCCGTGATTATCCTGCCTTGGAATAAAGAAATTGCATGGGTTCCAGGAAACTGCGTAATGGAAGGCGAGGACGTCGCACAAGCGCCGCGCAATGTGCTACGTAAGTTGATCGCAGAAGCAGCCGCAGAAGGTATGCACGTCAAAACAGGTATCGAGGCTGAATTCTTTCTGCTGACACCTGCAGGCGATGAAATCTCAGACGAATATGATACAGCTGCAAAGCCTTGCTATGACCAGCAGGCATTTATGCGCCGCTTGGATGTGATCCGCGAAATTAGCGATTACATGCTGGAACTTGGCTGGGGCGCGTACCAGAACGACCACGAAGATGCGAACGGCCAGTGGGAAATGAACTGGGACTTCGATGATGCGCTTGCAACTGCTGACAAGCACAGCTTTTTCAAGTTTATGGCGAAATGCGTTGCTGAAAAGCACGGCTATCGCGCAACATTCATGCCAAAGCCGGTTGAAGGTCTGACGGGCAACGGCTGCCACGCGCACATCTCTGTTTGGGACGCGCCGGGCAAAGCCTCAAAAACCAACGTTTTTGCAGCACCTATTAGCGATGAAAGCCAAACAACTGAACTAGGTCTTTCTGAAAAAGGTCGCCATTTCCTTGGCGGTATCATGAAGCATGCTTCCGCGCTTGCAGCGATCACAAACCCAACTGTGAACAGCTACAAACGCATCAACGCACCACGCACAATGTCTGGCGCGACTTGGGCACCAAACACGGTCACTTGGACAGGTAACAACCGCACGCATATGGTGCGGGTCCCGGGCCCAGGCCGTTTTGAACTGCGCTTGCCTGACGGGGCTGTGAACCCATACCTATTGCAGGCTGTGATCATTGCAGCTGGCCTTTCTGGCGTCCGGTCAAAAGCAGATCCAGGCAAACGCCACGACATCGATATGTATGCTGATGGGCACAAAGTACGCGGAGCACCAAAGCTGCCGTTGAACATGCTGGACGCGATGCGCGCATATGACAAAGACAAAGAACTCAAGTCAGCCATGGGCGACGAATTCTCTGCCGCATATTTGAAAATGAAGGGCCAAGAATGGGATTCATTCGTGTCGCACTTCAGCCAATGGGAAAAAGATAACACGCTGGATATCTGATTTCTCAGACACACGTAAAATTTTGATAGGGGCGGCCTTCGAAGTAAGGTCGCCCTTTTTCATTATTGTGTCGGATTTGGTCATACCACTTGCGCTTTTCCAACTTCTTGGGGATACGCTTTGCAAGAACAGCCGCCCAGCTTAGGGTGGCGTTAACGCGATGACCCGCCCCCAAGAGTGAACCCAATGACAAAGATATCCAAAGACGACCTACGCTCCCGCAATTGGTTCGCGAACTCCGACGATCCCGAAATGACGGCGCTATATCTCGAACGTTACCTGAACTATGGCCTCACGCGCGAAGAGTTACAGGGCGGCAAGCCGATCATCGCAATCGCGCAGACGGGATCTGACCTTAGCCCGTGTAATCGACATCACCTAGAGCTCGGAAAACGCGTTCGCGATGGGATCATCGCAGCCGGTGGTACTTGTATTGAAGTGCCTGTGCACCCGATCCAAGAAACAGGCAAGCGTCCAACCGCGAGTTTAGATCGCAATCTGTCCTATCTGTCGCTCGTTGAGAGCCTATATGGCTATCCAATTGATGGCGTTGTCCTAACGATCGGTTGTGACAAAACAACGCCTGCGCTTTTGATGGCAGCGGCGACTGTGAACATCCCAGCAATCGCACTTTCCGTCGGTCCAATGCTGAACGGTTGGTGGGACGGTGAACGCGCCGGATCAGGAACTGTCATCTGGAAAGCGCGCGAGTTGATGGCAAAGGGCGAAATCGACTCTGATGAATTTATGGAAATCGCGGCCTCTTCTGCGCCCTCCGTTGGTTATTGCAACACGATGGGCACGGCCACAACGATGAACTCGCTTGCGGAAGCGCTTGGTATGCAATTACCCGGGAGCGCGGCGATCCCCGCGCCCTATCGCGAGCGCGGTCAGATCAGCTATGAAACTGGCAAGCGCATCGTCGAGATGGTGTGGGACGATGTACGCCCATCGGACATCATGACACGCGGCGCATTTGAAAATGCAATTGCGATTAACTCGGCGATTGGCGGGTCTACTAACGCGCCCATTCATCTGAACGCGATTGCTGCCCATCTGGGCGTCGATCTTAACAACGATGATTGGCAAAACGTTGGGTACAACGTGCCGCTGCTGGTCAATCTACAACCAGCTGGCAAATATCTTGGCGAGGACTATCACCGCGCAGGCGGTGTGCCTGCTGTCGTTTCGGCCCTTGCCGAAGGTGGGCTACTACCAAACCCAGACGCACTTACCGTAAATGGTCGGACAATGGGCGAGAATGCAAAAGGCAAAGGATCGACCAATCTGGACGTCATCCGCCCACTCGACAACGCAATGTTGCAGGACGCAGGTTTCCTGAACCTCAAAGGTAACCTTTTCGATAGCGCCATTATGAAGACTTCGGTCATTTCGGAAGAATTCCGTAGCCGCTATCTGTCAAACCCAGATGATCCAAGCGCCTTTGAAGGGCGTGCGATCGTATTTGATGGACCAGAGGATTTTCACCACCGCATTGACGACCCTGCAGAAAACATCGACGAAAATTGCGTCCTGTTTATGCGTGGTGCAGGACCCAAAGGCTATCCGGGCGGCGCTGAAGTCGTGAATATGCGACCGCCCTCCTACCTCCTAAAGAAGGGCATCCAGGCATTGCCTTGCATTGGTGACGGGCGCCAATCTGGCACGTCTGGTTCGCCGTCGATCTTAAACGCGTCACCTGAAGCCACAGAAGGTGGTGGGCTCGCACTTCTAAAGACCGGCGATACCGTGCGCATTGATCTACATGCTGGCACCGTGAACATGATCGTATCACTCGAAGAGTTGGCAGACCGCGCGGCAGATCTAACCAAAGCCGGTGGCTATCATGGTCCAGAAAGCCAGACGCCTTGGCAGCAATATTTCCGCGAAATGGTGGGTGGATTGGACACGGGCATGACACTGCGCGACGCGACGAACTATCGCGACATCTCACGCAAAGGATTGCCACGCAACAGCCACTAACCGGCAACAAAAGGACAGACACATGAAGGTAGACGGTCAACACTATCGTTCACTTTGGTGGAACGAAAATGCGTCTGTTCTCGAAATCATCGATCAACGGTCGCTTCCTTATGAGTTTGTCACGCAACCTGTCGCCACGATGCAAGACTTTGCCGATGCAATCACCGAAATGCGCGTTCGTGGTGCGCCGCTGATCGGTGCCACTGCGGCTTACGGGATGGCGCTTGCGATGGCGCAGGATCCATCAGATGCCAATATGAGCACAGCCTGGGAGAAATTGCATGCCACACGTCCGACGGCAATAAACCTGCGATGGGCTCTTGATCGGTGCCGCGCTGCGCTTTTGCCACTGGCACCAGCGGATCGAGCAGCGGCGGCCCTAACACTCGCCCATGATCTTGCAGATGAAGACGTCGAGATAAACCGCCGGATCGGGGAACATGGGCTGACACTTATTCGCGAGATTGCGGCCAAGAAACCGGCGGGCGAACCCGTGCGATTATTGACCCATTGCAACGCAGGTTGGATCGCCACCGTTGATTGGGGCACCGCGACCAGCCCAATGTACCAGGCCCATGATGCTGGCATCCCATTGCATGTCTGGGTTGATGAAACACGTCCACGTAACCAAGGCGCACTGACATCTTGGGAACTTGGCAGCCACGGCATTCCGCATACCTACATCACAGACAACGCTGGTGGACACTTGATGCAACATGGTCAGGTCGACATGGTCATCACCGGCACAGACCGCACGACCCGCGCGGGCGATGTATGCAACAAGATCGGGACTTACTTAAAGGCGCTGGCCGCACACGATAACGGCGTGCCTTTCTATGTCGCACTCCCCTCGCCCACGATCGACTGGACGGTGCGCGATGGCGTCACTGACATTCCGATTGAAGAACGCGATGCCCGAGAAACGACCCATATCCAAGGCACCACCGACACTGGAGCGCTCGGTATTGTAAAAGTAACGCCAAAGGGCACACCTGGCGGAAACCCCGCCTTTGATGTCACACCAAATAGGCTTGTTACCGGACTCATCACTGAGCGTGGGATTTGTGAGGCTTCAGAGACAGGTCTATCAGAGCTATTCCCTGATTTGGCAGGATCTCAATCCTAAACGCATGTTTTTCATTAACTGGAGACGCCCGTGCCCCTGTACCTAGCCGATACAACCAAAACACGTACCGCGATCATCGATGCTTGTAGGTGGCTTAACAGCTCTGGCCTAAACCAAGGCACGTCTGGAAATATATCTGTCAGGGTTGAAGATGGGGTCCTGCTGACACCATCGGGCATTCCCTATGACGACATGCGGCCCGAGATGCTGCAATTGATTCCGCACGACGGTAGCCCTGAAATAACCGGTCCGTTGCGTCCAACGACCGAGTGGCATTTCCACCAGTCTATCCTTGCCGCGCGCTCGGACATAGCCGCAGTCGTGCATGGCCACCCAGCCTATGCGACCGCCATTTCAATGCAACGACGCAGCATCCCCGCATGTCACTATATGGTCGCGGCATTCGGCGGAAATGATGTCCCGCTAGTCGATTACGCAACCTTTGGAACAGAAAGATTATCCAAATTAGTTGCAGAAGCACTTTCTGAGCGAACCGGATGTCTCATGGCCAATCATGGCGCGATCACTTGCGGCGAAACTCTCGAAAAAGCCCTTTGGCGTTTTGAAGAACTCGAACATCTCGCGCGAGTTTTTTTGCTGTCGCAAACAAATGGTGAACCCGTGCTCTTAACGGATGACGAAATGCAGAAAGTGCTTGGCGCATTCGTCAGCTATGGACCGAAAACCGGTGAGCTATGATTGAAATAGGTAATAACTAACTAAATCAGTCAGAGCAGTTTCTCAAACGAGAGAGGGTGGCGGAGACGAAGGGATTCGAACCCTCGAGACGATTCCTCGCCTACTCCCTTAG
>JBELEI010000013.1:0-62778 GCA_042093895.1 Cognatiyoonia sp.
CTTTCCAGGTTGAAAACCTGGCGTCCTAACCGATAGACGAAGGGACCGCGCTTGGTGAGCCGCTTTTAGGAAATGCCAAAGCCAAGAGCAAGAGGATTTTTTGCAAAAATGATCCTTGGTCGTCGTATTCCTAAACTGCCGCTGCTGCGTCCTCTAATCTGAGTTGTGGCGAGGTGCGACCTTGCCACGTATTTAGGTCTAATCTGCCCGCGAGGTGGAACCGTCCTGCATCACGTTTCGTCAGTTCTTGGCCTAATGGACCGTCCATCGCGTTGAAGGCAATTGCGTCCAGACGTGCGCCCATGCCATCCCCGAACGCAACCTTAAGATGGTTCGTGCCGACTTGTTTCGCAAATAGGATCTGGCAGTCGGGAAAGGCAAAACGTGGGGCAGCTGCGCCAGCACCGAACGGGCCCGCGGTTTCGAGCTGTTTGATCAAATCCACACTCACTGCGCTGGGCATTAGCATTCCGTTGAGGCGTAAATCGCTGGGGCCGAGTTCGTCGGCGCCTTGCTTGGCCAAGAGCGACGACAGGCGTTCCATCGCGTTCTCCAGATTTTCACGAGCGACGGTCAAACCAGCTGCCATTTTGTGCCCACCACCTTTGATAAGGAGGCCCTCACTCGCGAGGCGCTGGATTGACGCGCCCAAATCGATGCCAGATACGGATCGGCCTGATCCTTTGCCTTCATCGCCATCCAGCCCAATAACAACGGCCGGGCGGTTGGTTAGTTCCTTAAGGCGAGAGGCCACGATGCCTACGACACCGGGATGCCAACCTTCGCCTGCGGCCCAAACAAGTGGCGCATCAAGGCCGCGCTCGGTCGCTTGTTCCATTGCTAGGTCACGCACAGTGTTTTCGATCTCGCGGCGTTCGGTGTTTAGTTCGTCCAATCGCGCGGCGATATCTTTGGCCAACTGCGGATCGTCGGTAGACAGCAGCCGTGCGCCTAGATCCGCCTTGCCGACGCGCCCGCCTGCATTGATACGTGGGCCTAAAAGGAAGCCGAGGTGATAGGCGCTGGGGGCCGAGTCCATCCCAGCCTCGTCCGCCAATGCCACAAGCCCAATGCGGTCACGACGCGCCATGACTGTCAGCCCCTGGCGGACAAAAGCGCGGTTTACGCCAATCAAAGGCGCAACATCAGCGACGGTTGCCAATGCCACGAGATCGAGCATCGCCATAAGGTTTGGGCCATTTGTGCCGTCTTCTCGCAGTTGGCGGTTTGCCTCGACCAGCATTAGAAAAACAACAGCTGCAGCACATAGATGCGCCAATGCGCCATCTTCGTCCTGACGGTTTGGGTTCACTACCGCGACTGCATTGGGAAGCGTTTCGCCCGCAAGGTGGTGGTCCAAAACGATGACGTCTGCGCCGACGGCAGCGTCTATTGGGCCATGCGATAGCGTGCCGCAGTCGACGCAAATGATAAGGTCGTGATCTTTGGCGAGCGCGGACATCGCGGCGTCGTTGGGCCCGTATCCTTCGTCTATCCGATCGGGGATATAGAGCGTCGCCTTGCGCCCCATTTGCCGAAGCCAATCAATCAGGAGTGCGGCTGAGGTGCCGCCATCCACGTCATAATCCGCAAATATCGCGATCTTTTCGCGGTTTTTCACCGCAGTTAGAAACCGTGTTGCTGCCGCTTCTGTATCGCGCATTTCGCGCGGGTCAGGCAGAAGGTCCCGCAATTTGGGATCCAGGAAATCCTGCGCGGTTTCTGGGGACACCTCGCGCCGCACAAGAACACGGCACAAAGGGGCAGGAAGCCCGGTGGTCTGTTCCATGGCGTCGGCTAGACGATCTTCGGCGCCAGTCGGCCCCAACCAGCGACGCCCCGTTAGTGAAGCTTCGATATTCAGAAAAGCGGGTGAATGTTGTGGTGTGCTCATAACACACCACAATATAGAGAGGGCGCAGCCTTGGCCACGCCCTCTAATCCATTATCTGCAGAAATCTCAAGAAATCGGGTTGCGATAGATCATGCGACGTACGGACCCAGTTTTGGAGCGCATCAGCATTGTCTCGGCGGTCACATAACCGACTTCACGTTTGATACCGGGAACCAAAGAACCGTCGGTCACACCGGTTGCGGCAAAAATAACATCGCCTGTCACCATGTCGTCGCGGGTGTAGACCCGGTCAAAATTGGTAATACCAGCCTTGGTCGCACGTCCGCGTTCATCGTCGTTGCGGAACGTCAAACGACCTAAGATTTGACCGCCCATACATTTCAACGCAGCAGCCGCCAAAACGCCCTCGGGTGCGCCACCTGATCCCATGTACATGTCGATGCCTGTTTTGGCGGCTTCCGCACAGTGCATTACACCAGCCACGTCGCCGTCCGTGATGAGGCGAATGGATGCGCCTGTGCTGCGAATTTCTTCGATCATATCCTCATGGCGCGGACGTTCGAGAACACAGACTGTAATGTCATTTGTTGAACACCCTTTGGCCGATGCAAGGGCGGAGACACGCTCGGACGGGCTCATATCCAATGTAACAACGCCGGCACGATAGCCGGGCCCGACAGCGAGCTTGTCCATGTAAACGTCAGGGGCGTGTAACATCGAGCCGCGCGGACCCATGGCAATAACGGCCAAGGCGTTTGGCATATCCTTGGCGGTAAGCGTTGTACCCTCAAGCGGGTCGAGTGCGATATCAACACCCGGGCCTTCGCCTGAACCGACTTCTTCGCCAATAAAGAGCATTGGGGCTTCGTCGCGTTCGCCTTCACCGATGACCACGACGCCAGAGATGTCGAGCTTGTTCAACTGTGTGCGCATGGCGTCAACGGCTGCTTGGTCGGCAGCTTTTTCGTCACCGCGGCCAATCAAAGGGGCACATGCGATTGCTGCGGCCTCAGATACGCGGGCAAGACCGAGTGAAAGTGAACGGTCATTAAAATCAGCAGCTTTGGGCATAAAATCATCCTTATGAATTGCTTGCGCACCGCATATCGACGTGCCGCAGCTGTCGCAAGACTGTGTGCGCTAACATGATGTTGAAATCTAAAAGAAATTTGTGTCGTGTTGCGCGCGCTAAACGGTCTCGATGCGGATCGCGACTGGGTCGCCTTGAACAAGGCCAGTTTTTGCAAACCCTGAAATAGCGTCATCAATTGCGGTGCGCGTTGTCTTGTGCGTCACGATCAAGATAGGTGCAGACGGTTCGTCGTGCCCATATTGACGCATGCGGTCAATCGAAATACCCGCATCGCCCAAGGTGGCGGCGATCTTGGCCAATGCGCCCGGTTTGTCAGTGATCTGCAGGCGCAAATAATAGGGGGCTGCGACGGCGGCACGCGCTGCACGTGCCTTAACCAAAGTGTTCGCAGGTTGGCCGAATGTCGAAATTCGAATACCGCGTGCGATGTCCATGATGTCACCAGCAACCGCGCTTGCAGTTGGGCCTTCACCAGCACCGGGGCCGCGTAATACGACTTGTTCGACGGCGTCGCCCTCTAGGACGATCATGTTGGTGCCGCCTTGCAATTGGCCAAGCGGTGAAGAGGCCGGAACCAAACACGGCGACATGCGTTGTTCGAGACCGCGACCTGTCAGTTGAGCGACGCCAAGCAGTTTGATCTGATAGCCCATGTCGGCGGCTTGGTTGATGTCCTCGATGGTGATGGATCCGATACCTTCGAGCTCGACCGCGTCAAAATCAACCTGTGTTCCATAAGCGATGGATGACAGCAGTGCGAGTTTATGACCCGCGTCAATCCCGCCAACATCGAGTTCTGGATCCGCCTCTAGATAGCCAAGCGCATTGGCCTCATCGAAAACCTCTTGGTAAGTCAATCCAGCGTCTTGCATCCGGGTTAGGATATAATTGCAGCTACCGTTCATAACGCCCATGACGCGTGTGATTTCATTCCCGGCTAAACCTTCGGTCAGTGCTTTGACGACAGGGATGCCGCCCGCGACGGCAGCTTCGAAACGAATAAGGCATCCCGCAGCTTCGGCGGCTTCTGCCAAGGCTTGTCCATGTGTCGCCAAAAGCGCTTTGTTCGCAGTGATAACATCTTTGCCCGCAGCAATGGCGGCCTCGGTTGATGCTTTGGCTGGGCCATCGTGGCCGCCCATCAATTCGATATAGACGTCAACATCGTCACGCTGTGCTAGGGCGACGGCGTCATCTTCCCACGCGTAGGCGCTTAGATCGACACCGCGATCCTTGTCTTTGCTGCGTGCTGACACTGCTGAAATCTCGATCGAGCGGCCGGAGCGCAGCTGAAGTTTTTCGGCATGGCGCTGCACAATTTTTACGACGCCAACGCCGACGGTGCCCAATCCGGCAATTCCAAGTCGCAATGGTTTGGTCATCGGTCAATCCTGCTTCAAAACTTCGATCAGCGTGGTGTTAGCCAATTGCGGCAGGTACCGCAACGGATCATCCTAATTGGTGATATATTATTGGGTGATTGGTCCGCGCAATTCAGCCGCTTTTGCGTTCAAGCGAGCGATACGTGCGGCCAAGTCTGGGGGTGCTTGGGTGTTTTGCTGCGTATTTGCAGTCAACCCGTCGATATTTATCAGATCGGGAAAAGGCGCGCCGCGCGCGGCAGCGTCGATTGTGCCATCGAGCTGCGGTATCGAAGCGCAGGCCGTAAGCCCGACGAAAGCAGCAACATAGAAGCTTCGCATGATGAACGCCTTATACCTTTGCGGCATGGTATAATTGCGGGCAGGGCGCAGAGCAACAGCAACAAAAGGGGTCGGTCATTGTTCGCGCGCTCAACCGGTTCGTTTAATCGGTTGAGCGACGCCTTTTGATCAATGCGCAGGCTTAATGAACGTCCCGTTGTTTAGGTCTTGCACAGCTTTGCGCAATTCCTCGCGGGTGTTCATCACAATGGGTCCATGCCAAGCGACGGGTTCTTCGATTGGCGCGCCAGATATCAGCAAAAAACGCAATCCTTCTTCGCCAGCTTGAACTGTGATCTCATCACCAGTGCCAAAACGGATCAAGGTTCGGTTGCCGGACATGTCGCGGATGTTGACTTCTTCGCCCATCACCTCTTTTTCGAGCAGTACGCCCGTTGGTCTTGATGCATCAACAAATGCACCGCTGCCGGCAAAGACATAGGCAAACGCACGGCGATAGGTGTCAACTTTGAACGTCTTTTTGACGCCTGCGGGAACAGAGATGTCTAGATATTGCGGATCGGCAGCGATCCCATCCACGGGCCCGGACTTGCCCCAAAAATCGCCTATAATAACGCGCACTGATGTCCCATCGTCATCGACCACAGTTGGAATTTCTTTGGCCTCTACGTCCTGATACCGAGGTGCGGTCATCTTTAACGATCCGGGTAAGTTGGACCAAAGCTGAAAGCCATGCATCTGGCCATTGGCGTTTCCGCGAGGCATTTCCTGATGAAGGATGCCGGAACCGGCCGTCATCCATTGGACATCGCCCGCGTTCAAATCACCTGTGTTGCCGAGGCTGTCAGCATGGGCCACAGTACCATCAAGTACATATGTGATGGTTTCGATGCCGCGGTGCGGATGCCACGGAAAGCCGCGCTCATAGTCTTCGGGCAGTTCATTGCGAAAATCATCAAACAACAAGAATGGGTCCAGCTCAGTTGGATCCTGAAAGCCGAAGGCACGGTGCAGTTTTACGCCTGCACCTTCCATAGTTGGTGTGGCGTGGCGTTGTTCTAAAACAGGGCGGATAGACATGGTGATCTCCTTTGATCTCCAATTAAATTGCGCGAAGTATGGGATCAAGGTTGACTTATGTGCAATCGCGCACAGCAAACGCGCCATTATAGCGTCGCAAATGAACCAGACCTTCGGCAGACCCAGTGCAACATTTTGCGAAACAAAGGAGCAAACGTCATGCATGTTGGATTTATCGGCTTAGGAAATGTTGGGGCAAAGCTGGCCGGGAGTTTACTGCGCAACGGCCATGATTTGCATGTTTTTGATTTGGATCCAGCGTTGATGGCAGGGTTTGTCGAACGTGGTGCACAGCCGGGTAAGTCGCCTGCGCATTTGATGCAGACTTGCGAGGCCGTTATCACCTGTTTGCCATCCCCGGCGGCCTGTGACGCGGTCGTTAGCGAAATGATCCCTGAGGTCAAACCAGGCAAGATTTGGATGGAAATGTCCACGACCGACGCGAAAGAGGTCAAACGCCTTGGTGCACGGGTTATTGAAATGGGTGGCGCGGCGGTCGAATGCCCGGTGTCAGGAGGATGCCATCGAGCAGCCACTGGGAACATCAGCATTTTTGCTGGGTGCGACCGCGAAACGTTTGAACGCGTTCTGCCGTTGCTAACGACATTGGGCCGTCGCGTTTTGCATACCGGCCCATTAGGGACTGCTAGCATCTTGAAGGTTATGACCAACTACTTAGCAACCGCGAACCTTTTGACGTGTTGTGAGGCGATGGTCACGATGAAAGCGGCTGGGGTTGATCTGGCCACGACTTATGAAGCGATCAAGATTAGTTCGGGGACGTCGTTTGTGCACGAAACCGAAAGCCAGATGATCCTTAATGGGTGTCGGGACATCAATTTCACGATGGATCTTGTGAAAAAGGACATTGGGCTGTTCCAAGATATTGCGGATCGACATGATGTGCCGTTGGAAATCAGCCCATTGATGATCGAAATTTTCCAAGATGGCATCGCGCGCTTTGGTGAGCGGGCGCAATCAGACGAAATCATCCGGCGCTTGGAGGAAAGCACTGGGCTCGACATCACGGCGCCTGGATTTCCAGATGATATGATCGATGATGAACCCGAAGAACCTGGTTATGAGGTCGTACCCAACCGCTAGTCTGGTCAAGGTCCGTTCAGTGCGGTAGGTCCCATTGAAAACGGGAGAGCGCTATGTTGCCGGATCCATCTAAGGGAATTTTAGCACGTCTTGGTGCCGCAAAGCCGCGTCGTTGGTTCGGTGTCGCTGTGATTGGTGGACTAGGAGCGTTGCTTATTTATTTGAGCACCGTGAGTTTGGGCGGATTCGCGTCGCGCGCGATGTTGTTTGCTATGGGCCTTTTCGCGTTCTACATCGCGACGCGTTTCGAATTTTCCACGCGCGGTGAACTGCTTTTGACCGAAAATGGGATCGAGGATGCGGATCGACGCGTTTTGGTAGAATGGGCGAACATGACCAAAGTGGAGCGCGGAGTCTTTGCCCTAAAACCATCCAATGGATTTACGGTCCGCACGAAAACACCAATGCAGCGCGAGTGGGCGCCTGGCCTTTGGTGGCGTTTTGGAAAGCGGTTCGGCGTCGGCGGCGTTTCTGCCGCCGGAGCCTCAAAGTTTATGGCTGAACAAATCGCAATGCGACTAGACGACAGCGTCTAGCACGTCAGGTTGCCGCCTTCTTCAAAGCAAATTTGCGTCGCAAAACGCGGGCTGATCACGGTGAATGCATCGACGGTGTAATTGTCGATATAAAGGCCATCAGCGAGAGGGATTTCGAATGGGCGTTCGTAATCCATCCACGTCTCGACAAGCAATGCGACCTCAAAGTCTGACATTATCGGGAGTTTTTCCTGATGAGCAGATAATGCACCAGTGTCGAGTGTCGATTGCTCGCCACGAGCTTCAGACCAAATGACCTGATACTCATTGTCGGATGCGTTCCAGCGGAATGCAGTAACACGTAAATCTGGTGCATCGTCGATGTTAGACAAAAACTCTAATAGTCCTTGTGCACCATCAACGTACCCATCAGTGATCGCAGTCGTTTCACGGCTGAACATGTCGGCAATTGTGATGTTTGCTTTGAAACTGATGCCTTCATGACGGTAGACATCAAAAAAAGCGAAAGTTCCGAGATACGCCCAGAAAAGTAATGGGATCATGAACACCGTTTCGACGGCGACATTACCGCTCTCTTCGCGGCGCCATGAATCAACAAATGACGATAAACTTTTGACTAAACTCATTGAAATGGTTCCATTACATAAGCAGAGGTTGCACGCAGCGCGTACGCACCACCGCTCTCTTTTGGAAGTTGGTGCCCGAGACCTGAACCTGGAATCATTGGGTCGAAGAGCGCGCAAGCACGCAAAACCATAAGCTGGTTGTTAGACCCGTTGGTAAAGACCAGCGTCGGAGCGCCATCGCTTTCACGATCAACGCATTGCGAAGCCGATGACATATCTGACCAGTTTCGCAGGTCACGAACAACCATCTCAAGGCGAATTTGATTGGCGCAATCTGGAATAATCGTAGAGTATTCGCAGATCTTATCGGTCAATGTGTCATGGTCAGGGTCCGGAATTCGGCCGATACGGACTTCGCGGACAGTTTGGTCAAGCCCGTGCTGCAGCATCACTTGCCGTGTGGATAGCATGCCGCTTTCATACGTCGAACTAAACAGAAGCATGTAAGCTGGTAGCGCGATGCCAAAATCCAGCGTTGCAGAGCCTTGTTCATCGCGACCAAATGCGCGGATGTTAGCCTGCAACTGTTTCACCAAAGAACCAATCATAGCGTCAACCTCAGGTCTGTAATCTGTTCGGCAATGTCTTCAAAGATCTGAACTAGTTCGGAACCACTGGTTGTATAGAAGTGGCTGTCCGAAGAAGCGCATTTTCTCATCTGTTCTTCGCCATGTGTAGGAGCACCCATAGCAATTGCATAGATTATGATCTCTTGATCTTTAGCCGCGTCGCAAATGCTCTCCATAAATGCATCGCCCTGAGTGCGAGGATACTTCATTTGGTAGTAGGTGTAATAGAGCCACTGTCGACCGAGATTTGAGTAGTAGTGTTCAAGGAAAGTTTGGTCGCCCATGTGAGCAATTTTACTTGCCGTATCGTAATAGTGGTCATCCAAATTATAGATGTCCCAGTTTTGACCATCGGTCATCACGACGATGTACTTCAAAGTGCCGCCAAGATTTCCGGCTGTACCGTGATCGGCGGGGCGGCCAACGAATGCACTGTCACGCATCGATCCAGGTAGATTCGCATATGCATCGCGTACACTTGGATCTAGGAGTGCCGTAGCCCATTTTAGCCCTAGGAAAATTGCGGTCGACGCGCGCGGCTGAAGTTGTCCAATTGCGGCGTTCAAGACGTCTCGATCTTGGGAAATAGGGATAATCTGTTCATAGTCCTCTGTCGGACATGTCCCTTGGTTCCAATCATTATACGTCGCGTGTTGTCCTTGTTCAAACCGGTTCACATCAGCGAAGCCAGGTTCATTGGTATCTTCAATAGTTGCACTTAAGCCATTAGGCCACGCAGCTGTTTCAAAGTCAGTGTCGCGGAAGTTCACACAGTCACTAAACCAGTGCTTGCGGGCAACCCCTAAAGCGTCAAAGAGTTCAGGCCCTGCGTTAACGCCAGTCGTATAGGGCACCAAAGAGACTGAAATCTTGTCTTCGTGATCCACGATAAGCAAGGTATCAACGAATGCTGTCGCCGCTTCCTTTAGTCGTTCCATACGTGAAACGCCGGCGCCCGGCACCTCACTCGCCATTGAACCTGAGATATCAACAACCAATGAAACTTCGACGTTACCGACGCCTTCGATCGCAGTTGCTGATGCTTGTGCGGTCAATTCTTTGACCCCAAGAAGCTTCAAGAAAAAGGTGTTCAATACAAGTTCGCAATTGGCAGTTACACTGCGGAAGCTATCTCCTTCAGCTATAATAGGGTCACCATCAAGGCAGTTCGCGCCTTGAGATTTAGCGACGTAATCGCGCACAATCGCATCTGGGTCGCCCTGCTGGTCTAGGTCTGCTGCGGCGAGGACGGCACGATCTACCGCGCCTTGCATAATTGTCCGACGCGATTCAAAGCGCATAAAGTCGACGGCCATACCAGCCAAAATCAACATTAGGACGAGGATAAACATGGTAAATACGGTCATCCCACCTGTCTCATCTTGGTGGAATCTTTGGATGAAGCGCGCCGACGGCGTTCTATTCATCCGGCTGACAGCAGCGGTCAAAAAACTCATATCACTAACATCCTTATCACAGACACAGCACAGCGTGTGCCAAGGCAGAATTACCCTCGGCTCTTAGACCATTTGGTTGTGTTCGGAATTGGGCGTATTCAGGGAAAAATGATCGCCTTTATAGCCGCTTTTGGAAACGTTACGCTTCATTGAAATTGATTGTTTCTGATTGCCACCCAATTAAGCGCATTTTCGACTCATAGTTAGGATTTGGCAGAGTTTTCAAACTGCCTATTGTTTGTGCGTTTGTTTTAAGGTGTGATGCTAGTGTGTCGACTGCGTAAAGAGTGAGTCTCTATGCGGATCAGACCTATATGACTGAAAGGAATGCCTAAAATGGCCGCCCCCAGCACCCCCGTAGAACCGAGTTTCCGTGAATCCGTAGATATCATGTTCAACCGTGCAGTTTCCTTGATGGGACTGTCACCTGGGCTCGAGCAGAAAATCCGGGTCTGCAACGCGACTTATACGGTTCGGTTTGGGGTAAGACTGCGTGGAGATATTCATACGTTTGTTGGTTATCGGTCTGTTCACTCAGAGCACATGGAGCCTGTCAAAGGGGGTATTCGATATGCGTCGAATGTTGACCAAGATGAAGTCGAGGCGTTGGCGGCACTAATGACCTATAAATGTGCGCTTGTAGAAGCGCCATTTGGTGGCTCGAAAGGAGGGTTGTGCATTAACCCTCGTGATTGGGAAGAGCACGAGCTCGAACTCATAACGCGTCGTTTTGCCTATGAACTTGCAAAGCGAGATCTAATCCACCCGTCTCAAAACGTCCCAGCCCCGGATATGGGAACAGGAGAGCGTGAAATGGCGTGGATTGCGGACCAATATCGACGGATGAATACGACTGACATAAACGCGGCGGCCTGTGTCACCGGCAAACCGATCAATTCGGGCGGGATTGCTGGCCGTGTCGAAGCGACCGGGCGCGGCGTGCAGTACGCGTTGCAAGAGTTTTTCCGCCATCCAGAAGATGTGAAAATCGCAGGCCTGGACGGCAAACTTAAGGGAAAACGGGTTATCGTACAGGGGCTTGGGAATGTGGGCTACCACGCTGCTAAATTCCTGTCGGAGGAAGATGGCTCCATAATAACTGGTATTATCGAACGAGACGGCGCGCTCCATGATGAGAACGGTATCGATGTCGACGATGTTCGTGCGTGGATTGTGAAGCATGGTGGGGTGAAGGGGTACCCAGATGCGCGTCACCAAGCAGACGGTGCTGAATTGTTGGAAGCGGATTGTGACATTCTAATCCCAGCGGCATTGGAAGGTGTCATCAACCTGGGCAACGCTGAGCGTATTCAGGCACCATTGATCATCGAGGCTGCGAACGGTCCTGTGACTGCGGGCGCGGATGAGGTTTTGCGAGAAAAAGGCTGCGTCATTATTCCGGACATGTATGCCAACGCGGGTGGTGTAACTGTGTCCTACTTTGAGTGGGTCAAAAATCTAAGCCATATCCGTTTTGGGCGTATGCAGCGCCGCGCCGAGGAAAGCCGGCACCAGTTGGTGGTGGATGAGCTGGAGCGCTTGTCCTCTGACAAAGGGTTAGGATGGCAGTTGAGCCCTGATTTCAAAGACAAATATTTGCGCGGTGCGGGCGAGTTGGAACTGGTTCGTTCCGGCCTCGATGATACGATGCGCAAAGCCTACCAAGACATGAGAGCAGTTTGGCACAGTCGCGATGACGTTAAGGATCTGCGGACCGCTGCATATTTGGTGTCGATTGGGAAAGTGGCCGATAGCTATCGCGCCAAAGGCTTGTAAACGCCGTAATCAACGCCATTTCTTTGACGCGGCAGGGCAGAAGCCTTTGCCGCGTTTTCTTTTGAGAGAGTCGTCTCGACTCTGCCACGTCCAAACGAGATACTACGAGCATGAGTCTGCCACCCGGTTTCTTGGATGAACTACGCACCCGCTTGTCGATGGGACAGGTCGCGGGACGCAAAGTCATGTGGGACAATCGCAAGTCAAACCCCGGTAAGGGCGATTTGTGGTCGCCGTGCCCGTTCCATCAGGAAAAAACCGCGAGCTTTCACGTCGATGACAAGAAGGGCTTTTACTACTGTTTCGGGTGCCATGCCAAAGGCGATATGATTTCGTTTGTGCGCGAAACCGAGAATGTCGGTTTTATGGAGGCGGTGAAGATCTTGGCAGATGAAGCCGGCTTGCAGATGCCGGAGCGCGACCCTCAGGCGCAACAAAAAGCGGACGAGCGGACGGTGCTTGCCGAGGTTATGGACCAAGCGGTCAAGCATTTCCGTCTCAATTTGCAAACCGGCGCGGCAAGCGAAGCGCGTGAGTACCTTGAACGTCGCGGTTTGGATGCCGATGCGCAGACGCGTTGGGAAATCGGGTTCGCGCCGAATAACGGTGGCGTTCTGGCGCATCTGACCGGTAAGGGTGTGGAGCAAAAGAAAGTGCTCGACGCAGGGTTGGCTGCAGAAAGTGACCGCGGCGGATCGCCTTACGATCGGTTCCGTGGGCGCATTATCTTTCCGATCCGCGACGCGCGCGGCAAAGCGATTGCGCTGGGCGGACGCGCGATGGATCCGAATGCACGCGCTAAGTATCTGAATTCACCCGAGACATTGTTGTTCGATAAATCGCGGACGCTGTACAATCACGGCCCCGCACGAGAAGCGGCAGGTAAAGGGCATCCTTTGATTGTCGCCGAGGGCTATATGGATGTCATTGCTCTGTCTGAGGCGGGATTTCCAGCGACTGTCGCTGCACTAGGAACCGCGATAACCGAACACCACTTACGTATGTTGTGGCGGGTGGCGCCCGAACCGATCCTAGCGCTTGATGGTGATACCGCAGGTATCCGTGCAGCGATGCGGGTGATTGATATCGCACTACCTTTGCTCGAGGCCGGTCAATCGTTACGGTTTGCAATCATGCCCGAAGGCCTTGATCCCGACGACGTGCTCAAGCAGCAAGGCACTGCCGCGATGCAGAAGCTATTGGATGAAGCCATTCCGATGGTTCAACTCTTGTGGAGGCGCGAGACTGAAGGCAAAACATTTGACAGCCCCGAGCGCAAGGCCGCACTCGACAAAGCGTTGCGCGAGAAAATCAAATTGATCACAGACCCGTCCATTCGAAGCCATTATGGGCAAGCGATCAAAGACATGCGGTGGGAGCTATTTTCAAACCGAAAACCTGCCTCAAATGCTCCACAACGCAGGCAGCAAAATCGACCCTATCAGCGCAATCAGGCCGCGTGGCAGCGCGATGTAATGCCAATCTCGACAAGCAAGTCATCAGCCTTGGGGACGGGCGGTGCACATGAAGATGTGCTGCGAGAGGCCGTTATTTTGGCGACAATCCTAGCGACCCCAGCGGTTTTGCCCGAATTTGACAGCGAACTTGAGATGTTTGATTTCCGTGGCGCAGATCACGCTGAAATGCGTGATACCATTGTGCGGTACAGCATGAACGATGACCTAAAGAGTGCCGTTCTGGGAGCAATTGGGGCGGCCCCCCTTGAAAAGCTCTTTGCGCAGAGCCATGTGGCAATCACGCCCTCGGTCGTCCGCGCAGGGGACGTCGAGATCGCGCGGATGTGTCTAAAGGGTGAATTCGAAAAGTTAAAAGCGAGCAGGGGGCGACCACTAGAAGTCGCCGATGCCGAGCAAGAGATCGAAGGTGTTGTCGACGAAGGGCTAACGTGGCGTCTGGCCCAAGCGGCGGAAGCCGAAGAACGCAGTCGCAAGATTGCGGGTGGCGATGACGCGAACTACGAAGAAGCTGACAATGGCGCGAAATTAGATCGCGATGAAAGAGGGTCTTTTAACGATCTATTGGATAAGATCGGCTTTGCCAAAGGGACCGATTGACCTACGTTACAGGTTAGCCAATGGGAACAAGAGCAACAGAGCCAAAAAATTGATGGTCTGATGCTTGCGAATCACTCGATCAATCGATTGATTCGCTCTAATACGAATCACCCGAATCACTTCTGGGTTTTAGCCGACGTATATTCATAGGGAGCCACGCATGGCCGCCAAAGACACTGACGACCGTAAGCCAAGTGATCAGGACGACGGATCGCTCGATATGAGCCAAGCCGCCGTTAAGAAAATGATCGCAGATGCGCGCGAGCGGGGCTACATCACCTATGACCAGCTAAACGCGGTTTTACCGCCGGAGCAGGTGTCTTCAGATCAAATTGAAGACGTGATGTCGATGTTGTCCGAGATGGGCATTCAGGTGACCGAAGATGAAGAATCTGAGGAAGTCGAAGAAAACCAAGGCGGGACCGAAGTTGCGACCGTCAAAGGTCCTGGTGAGATCGCGCTTTCTGCGGGTACGACTGAAAAGCTAGATCGCACCGATGACCCCGTGCGGATGTATCTGCGCGAGATGGGTTCGGTTGAGCTGTTGTCGCGTGAAGGCGAAATCGCGATTGCCAAGCGTATCGAAGCTGGCCGCAACACGATGATCCTTGGGCTGTGTGAAAGCCCACTGACGTTCCAAGCGATCACTATCTGGCGCGACGAACTTTTGAGCGAAGACATCCTGCTGCGCGATGTTATCGACCTGGAAACCACATTTGGAAACCAGCTAGGCGAAGACGGCGAAGAGCCAGTCGTGGCCCCTGTGGCAGGCGCTGCCCCGACTGCCGAGAAAAAAGAAGCAGCGCAAGAATTGGATGCGGATGGTAATCCCATCGCAAAAGATGACGACGAAGATGAAGAAGACGTGGCAAACATGTCTTTGGCCGCAATGGAAGCCGCGCTAAAGCCGCGTGTACTGGAGACACTAGACGTTATTGCGCGTGACTTTGCGAAACTCAGCGACATGCAAGACGCACGCATGTCAGCGACGTTGAACGAAGACAGCAGCTTTTCGGATAAAGAAGAAAAGAAGTATCAGAAGCTCCGTCAGGAAATTGTTGATACAGTGAATTCGCTTCACCTGCACAACAACCGTATCGAAGCGTTGATTGACCAACTTTACGGTATCAACCGCCGCATCATGTCGATTGACAGCGCGATGGTAAAATTGGCTGACCAAGCGCGCATCAACCGTCGTGAATTCATCGATGCTTATCGCGGCCGTGAACTTGACCCAAATTGGTTGGGCGAGATGGGCGAAAAGACGGGTCGTGGCTGGCAGATGTTGATGGAGCGTTCGCTCGACAAGATCGAAGAACTGCGCGGCGATATGGCGCAAGTTGGCCAATACGTCGGTGTCGATATTACTGAATTCCGTCGCATCGTTCAGCAAGTGCAAAAGGGTGAAAAAGAAGCCCGTCAAGCCAAGAAAGAAATGGTCGAAGCGAACCTGCGTTTGGTGATTTCGATCGCAAAGAAATACACGAACCGTGGCCTGCAATTCCTTGATTTGATTCAAGAAGGTAACATCGGCCTCATGAAAGCGGTTGATAAGTTTGAATATCGCCGTGGGTATAAATTCTCGACATATGCGACATGGTGGATTCGTCAGGCGATCACCCGTTCGATTGCAGACCAGGCCCGCACAATCCGTATCCCTGTGCACATGATCGAAACGATCAATAAGTTGGTACGGACAGGTCGTCAGATGCTGCACGAGATCGGGCGCGAACCGACACCAGAGGAATTGGCAGAAAAACTGCAGATGCCTTTGGAAAAAGTCCGCAAGGTCATGAAGATCGCAAAAGAGCCGATTTCTCTGGAAACGCCGATTGGCGACGAAGAAGATTCTCAGCTTGGCGATTTCATCGAGGACAAGAACGCAATTCTGCCTCTCGACAGCGCGATTCAGGAAAACCTGAAAGAAACAACGACGCGGGTTCTGTCGTCCCTGACGCCGCGTGAAGAACGTGTCCTGCGGATGCGTTTTGGTATCGGTATGAACACCGACCATACGCTCGAAGAAGTGGGCCAGCAGTTTAGCGTGACTCGGGAACGTATTCGTCAGATTGAGGCGAAAGCATTGCGTAAGCTCAAGCACCCTAGCCGCAGCCGCAAGTTGCGCAGCTTCTTGGATCAGTAATGTCTCTGCTGTCGAAATTGTTTGGCAGCAAGCCAAAGCAAGATGAGGCCCCCAAAGGCGAAGAGTACAAAGGGTTCCGCATATATGCGGAACCAATGCGTGAAGGCTCCGTTTACCGCTTGTCTGCTCGGATTGAGTTGGACGTCGATGGTGGCATGAAGGAGCATCACGTCATTCGCGCAGATACTTTTGGTGACAAAGGCGAGGCTGCAGAGATTTCTGTGAGCAAAGCTAAGCAGTTGATCGACCAATTGGGCGAACGTCTCTTCAACTAGCGGAATGTTACAATTTCTCACGACAGCCCTACGGCCTTTCGCAAGGCTGTGAGATTTGATTTCGATTGGTTGCCCATGTTGGCGAGAGCACTCAAATGTCCTTCAAATGAAGGACAAAACCTATGACACGTATCTCAATAACACTGGCTGCGGCCACGTTTACGGTTTCATTCACACCCGCTGCACAGGTGGTGAATGCGGAACTCGATCAACGTGTTGTTGCGCAAGCCGCGTCTGATTTGCAGGCAATTTTCGCTGAGAATAACTAGTTTCGCTTAAGGTCGATCAGAAGAATTTGGAAATTTTATCCAATGGTTTCTTGAATTTAGCCACTTCTGGGACGGTCGCGTCGTCCGCAGCGTGGCCAACAGTGATGATCATCGTCGGTTTTTCTGACGCGGGTCGATCCAACGCTCCGTTCAAAAATTTCATCGGATTTGGAGTGTGCGTCAGCGTGCTAAGCCCGGCGTTGTGAAGCGCGGCCAGTAGGAACCCTGTCGCGATCCCGACGCTTTCTGGTACGTAGTAATTCTTGTACCGCGTACCGTCTTCAAATTCGCCCCACCGCTGGGCAAAGACCACGATCAGCCATGGTGCTGTCGTCAAATGCGGTTTGCTAGCGTCCGTTCCAATCGGTTCCAACGCTTTGATCCATTCATCCTCGATTCCGCGTTCGTAAAACCGACGTTCTTCGATTTCGGCTTCTTCTCTGATTTTCGCCTTTAGAGCTGGATCAGAAATGGCGGCAAAGAACCAAGGCTGGTGATTGGCCCCAGATGGTGCGCCGCCAGCCGTGAGCAAACAGTTTTCGATAACGTCCTGCGGAACAGGTCGTTCTGAAAATTGACGGATCGAGTGGCGCTTGCCCATATACTCATAAAAATCCGCAGCGCGCGCTTGTGCATCAGCGTCCGGCAGTGACACATGATCTGGCAAAGGGACCGCTTGGTAGGACATATTGCGTTTGTCGAGCATGGAGATTCCTGTCTTGGTTTGTGCTAACTTAGCGGGCGATTTGAGAGAATGAAACGGGGTGTCGAGTGAAGTTTTTTGAAATTTCGACGAGCGGGCAGGGGCTTTACGAATTCACGCGCGACGTAGCTGCATGGGTAAAGCAGACCTCGATTGAGGCCGGTGTGTTGACGCTGTTTGTTCAGCACACGTCTTGTTCGCTTTTGGTTCAAGAAAATGCCGACCCTGAGGTTCAGACAGATCTGCGCGCGTACTTTGCTCGATTGGTGCCGCCGACGACTGATCCATCGATGTCCTATTTGACCCATACCTATGAGGGACCTGATGATATGCCAGCCCATATCAAGGCCGCGATGATGCCTGTCAGCTTGTCTATTCCTGTTGTGAATGGGGCTTTGGCGCTTGGGACATGGCAGGGGATTTACCTTTTCGAACATCGCAATCGCCCGCACTTGCGCCGTGTTGTTGCACATCTGAGCGTGTAAAGCAGCATGACGATGCCAAACTGACACAGCATTTTGTGGCTGCGATTGGGGTCTACCCAAACTCTATTCATCGGCCTATACTGGCTGTGGATAACTTGGGCGCAGACCCAAGATGGTATAAGATGAGGTTAGGACTATGCGTTGCCCCTTTTGCGGAAACGTCGACACTCAAGTTAAGGATTCCCGCCCCGCCGAGGATCACGCAGCGATTCGGCGGCGTCGGTTTTGTCCGGCCTGTGGTGGACGTTTCACAACATATGAACGTGTTCAGCTACGCGATTTGGTTGTGATCAAATCCAACGGACGTCGTGAGGATTTCGATCGTGACAAGCTAGAGCGATCCATTCGGATCAGCCTGCAAAAGCGCCCGATTGACCCAGAGCGTATCGATCAGATGATCTCTGGTATCGTGCGGCGTTTGGAAAGCTTGGGCGAGACAGACATTCAATCCACCAACATCGGTGAGATCGTTATGGAAAGCCTCGCACGGATCGACACAGTTGGCTATGTGCGTTTTGCGAGTGTTTACAAGAACTTCCAAGCGGCTGATGACTTTGACAAGTTCGTTAGCGAACTGCGCCCAGACGATTCACCCGAGACGTGACTGACACCACTGACCGACAATTTATGAAGGCGGCCCTATCGTTGGGCCGTCGCGGAATGGGTCGCGTTTGGCCCAATCCGGCTGTTGGGTGTGTCATCGTCAAGGATGGAATTGTCGTTGGGCGTGGTCGGACGGCCGATGGCGGACGACCTCATGCTGAGGTTGTGGCCCTTGCACAGGCTGGTGCTGCGGCGCGTGGGGCCACAGCCTATGTGACATTAGAACCTTGTGCTCATACGGGCCAGACCGGGCCCTGTGCAGATGCGTTGAGCAAGGCGGGCGTCAGGCGGGTTATCGTTGCAACGAGCGACCCAGATCCAAGGGTGTGTGGAGGTGGCATCGAGATGTTGCGTGCTGCTGGGATCGAGGTTGAGGTCGGTATTTGCCAATCTGAAGCTGATCATGACCATGCTGGGTTTTTCCAAAGGATTGAGCGATCGCGCCCATTCGTCACGTTGAAGTTAGCGCTGTCGCTGGACGGGCGCATTGCTACGCGTACTGGCGATAGTCAGTGGATTACGGGACCAGAAGCGCGCCAGATGGTGCACGCCATGCGCGCGCGCCATGACGCTGTGTTGGTCGGAGGAGGAACAGCGCGTGCTGATAATCCGGCGTTAAACGTTCGTGGTTGGGGTGATGTCCCGCAGCCCGTGCGGGTTGTCATGTCGCGATCGGGCGATTTTCCAACGGATGGAGTCCTCGCCCAAACAGCGGCGTCGCAGCCTGTCTGGTTGTTGCATGCGGCAGCCTGTGATGCGTCGCGATGGGACGAAACTGATGTTAAGTGCATCAAATGTACGTCGGATCAAATCGGCAACGTTGATGTCAAAGACGCGCTAACTCACCTCGCGGCTGCGGGTTTGACCCGAGTGTTCTGCGAGGGTGGCGGGAAATTGGCTGCATCATTGGTTGCGGCTGATTGCGTCGATGAATTGGTGGTGTTTTCGGGCGGGGTCGCTTTGGGTGCTGATGGATTGGCGGGGATGGCGTCTTTGGGGCTGGATAAGCTGGCTGATGCCCCAAGATTTAGCCTGCAGGAACTACGACAGATTGGCGCTGACACCTATTCGGTTTGGCGTCCAAATACAGCCTAGCGCCAGATATATGCGTAACCGGCGAGCACGCCCTGCAATTTTGAGAGGTTACGGTTGAAGCGACCGGGCTTTGGTACAGTCCCCTCTATAAGGCGATCAAGCACAACTTCGACAGGGCAATGTTGCCCGGTGATAGGATCCAGATAGCGCGGATAGTCAATCAATGTCGCATGCACCAAAGCGCGCAAGTCGGGCAGGGCAGTCCGGCGTGGAACTGGGGCCGCACGATCATCAGTCAGGCCCCATCCTGCATAGAACGGTGTACCTAGACAGCTAACACGTTTGCCGCGGATTAAGGCTTCGAAACCCAGTAGCGAGGTCATGGTCCAAACCTCATCGACGGCATCGATCGCTGCAATCGCGTCGGTATCGCTGAGGACGACATCTGCTAAATCACCCGCGTCATTAACAGATCCGGGCCGCAACCCGGCCTCTACATCAGGGTGGGGTTTGTAGATAATCACTGCAGCTGGATTGGCGGTGCGAGCGGCGTTTAAGAGGTCGCGGTTTGTGGCAACATCCGAAGCACCCTTTAGGATTGAGGCATCATCTTCGACCTGCCCCGGCACAAGAATCCGACGTCCATCGGGCAGGTTCGGTATTTCTGCGCCTGTAAGGTTGTACTTGGACAGATTTGCTTTGACCAATTTGGCGATCAGGCGCTCTGCCCGCATTAGGGCCCCGTCCGAAAGTGATGCGCTAGCCTCAATCAAAGTCTCAAGCCTGCTGGCGCGCGACGGATCGTAGTAAATGCCTTGGTCGTCAAGCACGAGTGACATCGGTGGCGTTAATGCTGCGCCCAAGCCTTGCGAGCGGATAAATCCATCTTCAACCATGACGGCTTCTTTATCCGCTTTGCTGGCCCACATCATGGTCCGACGTGCTGAAGTTCCTGTGTTTGTGAAGCGCAGTCCATGCGGGGTCCCAAAGAATTTTTGCAGATGCGGGCGCTTCCACATGCGCATGCCGAGTGCATTCCAACCGTCTTTGTCGTCGCGCCATGCGCGTGCTTGGGCAGTCAGCGCTGCGATAACGTCTTCTAATGAACACAGACGATCGCGATAGGGATCATACCACTTGGGGTACAGGATCATCGCCGCCGCAAAGAGTTGGGCACGTGTCAGTTTTCGCTGGCGACGGGTCAGTGGTTTGCGATCGTCGCTAAGCCCCCACCCCATATAGAATGGTTGGCCAAAGACGACGGGTTTGTGCCCTGTGAGGATCGCCTCAAACCCCATTTGAGAAGAGACCGTGTATACGGCAATTGCACTTTCAAACAAGACATACGGCGAAACCGCATCCTCGCACAGGCTGATGCGGTCGCTGCAATCATCCTCGGAAAAATAGCCGCCCCGGTGGCCTGCTTTCGTTTCGGGGTGGGTCTTGATTACAATCCGAGCACCGGGATGTTCTGATTGGGCATAATACAGCATCTCGCGAAAACTATTCAGATCGCACCCGCTTGCCTTAACACTTGCGTCGCCGCGGGTTTGGTCGATGACCAGAACATATCCGGGATCTGGTGCCGGGAGTGCCGGATCAAAGGCGTTATATTTTGAAAGGTGCAAGCGTTGGAGATCGGCAATTGCCGACTTTGCCCGGTTCAAGAGTGCTGTATCGTCGAGCGGGTCTTCGATGAGTAGCGTCTCAAGGTCCGATGGTGTGGACGGGTCAAAGTGGACTCCCCTTGTGTCAATGTGCAGGCCAAGTGGCGCATCCCCGTCGCGACCTGTTTGTACTGATCGTAAAAAAGTATCTTCAACCCTTACGATCGGTGCCTCGGTTATTTCAGCTACTTTTTCTCCGCGAGGCGAGGTCGGGCTTTGTCCCCAAACACCAATTGCGTCGCCGTCACCGGGCGCGCCAAGCCGTATATCATAGCCCGCAAGGTTAAGGATCCGACGAACACGCTTTTGCGTCAAAAAACCACCATTATAAACGAAAAGCCGCCGCGGAGTTTCCCCCGCGACGGGCTTTGGCTCGAAGGGTGCCATACTATTTAGTTTGTGCCATTGACCGCGCTGTTGATGCCAACCGCGGTGCTAAGTGTGCCGGTGACCGCTGCCACGCCTTTGTTAAACTGAACAAAAGGTGCTTCGGTGACATAGACTGTATCCTGATCCCGGATCGCGAAATCACGGGCCATGAACAGGCCATTTGGTTTGGTCAGATCGAGAACGTAAACGACGCGCTGCGTGCCGGTAATGTCCTGGCGACCCAAAAGCTGTCGTGCAATTTCTTCGGGTTCGTTGCGCAATACAAAGACACCGGTCGGATCTGCGACTGTCGATGAAAGGCCGCCAACCTGTGCAATAGCCTCAATTGCTGAAATCGCTTGGTTTTCAAATTGCACGCGACTTTGTGAGCCCGTGGCACCCAGCGCAGTAAAGAAGCGCTGGCTAGATTCCACAAAAATTCGGTCGCCGCTACGCAAGGCGATATCGTGACCTGGATGATCATAAAGGTCCTCGAACCAAATCGACCCGGATTGATCGCCACGCACAACTGTTACCTTGGCAATCTCTGGCTCGACTGAAACGCCGCCCGCGCTGGCAAGCATCGTGCCGAGGGTGCGTGTGGGACGCTCAATCGGATAGACCCCCTGAGAACCAACGCCACCGACGATCGAAACTGTTGCGCCGTCACCGGCAACGCGGCTCACCTGAACCTGCGGGTCAGGTGTTTGGTCTGCTAGTTTGTCGCTCAAAATCCGGCGAATGGCTTCGGGAGAGTTGCCTGCGGCTTTGATCCGACCTGCGTAAGGTACAAAAATAAAGCCCGAACCGTCGACTTGGACGTCTGTAAGAACGGTTGCGTTTTGGCCTTGCGGAACCAAAAGTCCGTCATCGACATTTTCCCAGATCGTTAGATTTAGGATGTCACCAGCCTGGATCGTATCAGATCCCATAACACCAGCGTTTTGGAACGCCGATGAAAACCCAAGGGCAGGAGTCACGCCTGCGATTAGGTTCACGCGGTCATCGACTACCATGACGAAAGCGTCGCCCTGTTCCATAACGGAACCAGAGAATATTTCAGCCTTGTTCGGTCCCGAACGCGGAAGACCACAGGCTGCTACTGCACCCAGAGTCACCACGAGGGCCGCGCCTTTTGCAAAGCGCAATGTCAGAGAAATCACTGCCCGGTCTCCTCGACCTATTATTGTTCTGCCTCGGTCGTCTTTTTTTCAACAGTAACGAAGCGGAACGCGGTTTCAAAGGGACCCAACGAATCATCGTATGATTGGTGGGTAAAAGTGTTGCTTGCGTGCCGCGTTTGTTGTTAGAAAAACAAGACCTTGTGGGCGTTAGTTAACGGCACGCAAGGGCTGGCGGGGCGGAATTCTGCCAGCAGTCAGCGCATCATAGGGATCTTCGTCGGCCAAAATCCGATCGACAACCTCTCGCAACAACTGCCGACGCCCTTTTGCAGAATAAAATCCACCAGGGATTTGGCTTGTTTCGAGCAAAAAGCGGCGATAGTCGCGATATGCTCTGCTGTCTGGGCGACTTGGGTTGGCAAAGAATTCGTCCAATGGCTGATTAGAAACAAATTCGGGTTTTGAATAAACCGCTTTGCCAAACACCTTGAGTGGGATGCCCCGCCAGAGCGCTTGTTGCGCTGCAGTCGAGTTTACGGTGACTGCTGATTTAGCTTGATCGAGTAGCTGGGCAAGTTTGCCGCCACGCAAATAGTGAACGCGATCATTCACGCCCAGTTCAGTTGCGATGCGTTTTAGTAGCCGTTTCATTGGCACGCGGCCGTTTTCTAAAGGATGCGCTTTGAACACCAAATGGTGGTGCTTTGGCGCGCCGTTCGCAAAGCCAACCAACACGTCTCTTACGAACTCTTCCATCGTGCCAAAGGGCGAATGCGCTTGGAAGCTGGCATCATGTTCTAACTGCATCAGAACAAGATGATAAGGAAAGCCGCCCATTCTAATGCGGGTCGACGAAATGCGCCGGTCCAACGCAATCAGCGGCATGAGGAGCAATCGACGCGTATAGAGCGCTGCCTCTGTTGAAAGCGGCAGTGCCCTATGCTTGCGAAAATTCTGGTAGTCGCGATTTCGGAACAGGACGAACCAGTGATAGAGTGCACCATAGAACACGTGATGACGCATATCGCCCCAATGCGCAGGGGGTGTGGGGACATCAAGGTCTGAACGTGCGATTTCGCGCTGCATCTCTTCGATGCTGATCGACATCAGTCGCGAATGACCGTTCGTGCCGTCGCGTTCATAAGTCACCCAGTATGGGCGCATGTAGCCTTCTTCAAACACGTGGATTTTTAGACCAATTGCTTTGGCTTTGGCGATCGCATCTGCGTGGATCTGGCGCACATCGCCGTATAAAACGATGTCCGTGATTTGCCGTTTCTCGACAGTAGAGGCAAAGTCATCGGCCCAATCTTCGTGGTCGCCTTGAAAAGGAATGTAACCTTCTTTTCCAAACCAAAATGCACGATCGCCAGCGTTGAAACCGATCCGAGAAACTCGTGCTCCAGCGCTCCGGAGCATTTTCCCAAGCTGGTGGAAAAACGGCCCGTGCGGACCTTGCAGAAATAGGAAGTGGCGATGGCTATAGTTTGTCACTGGATCACAATACTCATTATTCGCGCTTCGTATAGTCGGTGGTTTTGCCGAAAATATGGCAATTATGCCGCCAATTACGCGAGGATCCTTGTCTGTGGCTGCTTACGAAGCTAGGTCAGGGGAAAGCCAAAGGAACATAGCGATGTTTACAGGGATCATTACAGATATTGGCGGCGTGCTGGAACTTGAACAGCGTGGAGATCTTCGCGCACGTATCGGCACTAGCTATGATGTTGATGGAATTGACTTGGGCGCATCGATCGCGTGCAATGGCGTGTGTCTGACCGTCATCGCATTGGGGCGTGATCCGCAGAATTGGTTCGATATCGAAATCTCTGCGGAAACCGTGGGTGCGACGAATGTTGGCGCTTGGACCGAGGGGCTACGGATCAACCTTGAGCGGGCGTTGAAAGTTGGGGATGAGCTCGGCGGTCACATCGTGTCAGGACACGTCGATGGCGTGGCCCATGTCGTAGACATCCGCGATGAAGGCGATAGCACACGCGTGACATTCCGCGCGCCTGAAGAGCTGGCGAAGTTCATTGCCCCAAAAGGGTCCGTCGCTTTAAACGGTACATCGCTTACCGTGAATGAAGTTTCTGGTGCGGATTTCGGGATCAACTTTATTCCGCATACTAAATCCGAGACAACTTGGGGCGATGTCGCGGTTGGTGACGCGATCAATCTCGAGATCGATACGATGGCCCGATACGTTGCGAGATTGCGTGAATACGGTTAATGATCGCTTAGATTGGTCCGCATGATTGGCGGACCATCAGTTCGGGTTCGCAGTTAATATGGCCAATCTCGTGGCTTCCATCCAAAATTTTAGCGACCAAAGCTTGCCCGGCTTTCGTGCCGATCCTTTGTGCAGGCAGTCGGACTGTCGTAAGTGATGGTTCAATTTCTGATGACCCTTTGAAATCGCCGATCCCGACGATTGTGACGTCATCGGGAATGTTCAATCCGCATTTAGCAGCGCCATAGAGCGCGCCAGTCGCAAGGATGTCGTTTCCGCAAATTAAAGCTGTGGGACGGTGGTCACGCGAAAATAATTCGATGCAATCGCGTTTGGACGCCGAAATGCTGTAGACGGTTTGCAACATCCATTCGGATGGCACTTTGACGCCACCTGAGGCAAGTGTCGAAAGTACCGTGTCGCGGCGTGACAACGCCCGGTCGTTGCCTGTCGTCGGCGGAAACATGCACGCGATGTCGCGATGACCAAGCGACATGACGTGCTCTGCGATCATGTCGCCTGCGCGTTCGTTGTCGGCGCCAATGGTCGGGTAGGGCGCGTCCTGGGAGTAGTTCCACATAAAAACGCAAGGGATTTGTTGACTATCGAGCAGTTGGAACACCGCGTCGTCGTGTTCCATCCCTGTAAGAACAATTCCATCCACGCGGTGTTCTAGGAACTTTCGTAGGATGGCGTATTCGCGTTGAAGATCGTAGCCGTGTGAAGCCAAGAGAATTGTAAAGCCATCCTTTGAGACAGCATCGGAAAACGCTTGGACGACTTCTGCAAATATCGCGTGATCCAGTGTTGGGACTAATACACCAATCGTTCCTGAGCGAATGCCATGGATTGTCTGTGCCGCTCGATTGCGAATGTAGCCAGTTCGTTTAACCGCCCTTTCAATCTTCTTGCGAGTCGCACTCTTAAGCAAATCGGGATGATTGAAATAACGAGAGACGGTTGATGCTGAGACCTTTGCAGACTTTGCGACAGATATAATATCGGCTTTTTTATTTGTCATATCAGTCTCTTACGGTGATAATTCATCGAATTTATGAAAACATTTGCAAAACTATTTTCATTGCTTAGCGTAAACAGTCAAGCCTGAGTTTGTGGGAGGAATTAGGCCAGATGGAATTCCTGTATTATATGGGGGACGTCTTTACGCCGATTAACTTTGGGCTTTTGATGCTCGGGACGATTGGTGGATTGATATTGGGTGCGACGCCGGGCCTGTCGCCAACAATGGCTGTGGCGCTATTGATCCCTTTTACCTTCAAGCTTGAACCGCAGCAGGGCCTAATTTTGTTGGGAGCAGCTTACACGTCTACGGTTGCAGGTGGCGCCGTAAGTGCGATTTTGCTGAAAATACCAGGAGCGCCCGCGAATATCGCAACGACTCTTGATGGTCACACGATGGCAAAGAAGGGCGAGGGTGCAAGGGCGCTGCAGTTGTCCTTTATCGCTTCTGCAGTCGGCGGCGTTTTTGGTGTTCTCCTCCTCATTTTCTTGACGCCAGTGCTGGCCCAGTGGGCGTTGGCCTTTGGACCATCTCACTTGTTTTGGCTCGCAATTCTTGGTGTTACGGTGATTGGAACGCTGGATTCCAGTTCAGTCGTCAAGGGCCTCTTGTCAGGCTGCATCGGTTTGTGGCTTGCCACGATTGGCTTTGATGACATCATGGGTGCACAGCGGTTTATCTTTCACCCAGCTGTTAGTGGTGGAATTAATGTTATCCCGGCGTTGATTGGTCTTTTCGCTATTCCTCAGGTGATCACGATGTTCACTAAGGGGCGGACGGGATCAAATGCAGAAGTGATAACCGTTAAGAAACACCCGATTGGCGCAGCCATTCGAGAGGTTTTCTATCGCAAAACCGCATTGGTAATCGGCACGATAACGGGCTCGATTATTGGTTTGATTCCGGGCGTTGGTGGTCAGATTGCAGGGCTGGTCGCCTATGACCAATCTAAAAAATTCAGCAAAGAAAGCGAAAAGTTTGGCACGGGTCACAGCGAAGGCGTGATCGCGGCCGAGAGCGCAAACAATGCGATGGTTGGTCCATCGCTCGTTCCGTTGCTGACGCTTTCTATTCCAGGGTCGCCAACCGCAGCGGTCTTGCTTGGTGGGCTACTGATCCATGGAATTTTTCCAGGCCCAGATCTGTTCATAAACTATCCGCAAGTAGCGTGGACGTTCATAGACTCGATGCTCATCGGACAAATCTTGATGTGCGTCTTTGGCCTCTACATCGCGGGTCTTGCCGCGAGTGTAGCGCGGGTTCCGCACGCTGTCATGGCCGCGCTCGTTCTCGCGCTTGCAGTTTTTGGCAGCTATTCCGTCCAACACTCAATGGGTGATGTGTATGTTATGGCCTCGCTAGGGCTCGGCATGTATTTCCTTGAACGCTTCGGCTTCTCTGCAGCACCTTTGGTGCTTGGCCTGATCCTAGGCCCAATTGCTGAGGCGAACTTTATCCAAGGTTCGATGATTGCAAACGCCACAGTTGGTATGGGTACATTCTTCTTCACTGGATGGCTTAACTGGCTGCTGATCGTGATCGTTGTTGCTTCCATTGGATATTCTGTCTGGATGGAGATCGCAGCCCGTCGCTACACGACCAAAGAGGAGGTCACAGGATGACATCTCTTCCACGTACACAACACATAATTTCTTCAGGCATAATTGCTGTTGTCGGGATTATGGTCGCTTATATTAGCTTTACCCAAGAACCGGCAGATGCATTCATTTTCCCGCGCTTGATATCGTCAGTTTTTGCTGTTCTGGCGATTTGGACGTTTGTAAAAGCTGTCATGGGGCGGACCAAAGTTGGCAATGGCGTTAGTGCCGAAGCCATGAAAAACATGGTTCCGGGGCTAATTGTAACGGTTGTCTATGTTTTTTGGGCGGCGAAGGGCCTTGGCTTTTATACGGCCACGACCATCGCCTTTTTCATTCTATTGTCGCTTTATGATCCAGCGCCCCACAATGAGGGCAAGACCTGGATGAAGCGCGTGCTCATCACCGCCGGAGTTATGGCGGTCATGTATGGTCTGTTCGCACTGTTGTTGAACGTCTTCACACCGCGAGAGATCTTTTTCTGAACCGCAAAGGCGGCAGAGTTTAACCCTAGGGAGGAAGAAATGAAAAATTGGATCGCAGGGGCCGCACTGGCCTTGACCGCATTCGCAGGAACCGCGCAGGCTGAAGGCCACGGATCCTATCCGGAACGCCCCGTCATGATGATGGTGAGCTATGGAGCTGGCGGTGCCACTGACTTTCAGGCGCGTATCGTCACGATGACCGCTGGTAACGAAGATGCGCTTGGTATGCCAATCGCAATCGTGAACCGGTCTGGTGCTGGTGGCCGCGTCGGTTGGAACTGGTTTGCAACGCAAGCTGAAGCCGACGGTTACACGTTGGGTGCTTACAACATTCCGCACTTTATCGCTCAGTCGATTGAAGGTGGCGTTGATTACTCAGCTGACAGCTTCGAGCCAATCGCAAACTGGGGTGCTGACCCTGCTGTTTTTGTTGTTGGGGCAGACAGTGAGTTTAACTCAATGGATGATGTGATTGCGTTTGCGACCGCAAATCCAGGTGGTTTGACATTCTCTGGTGCTGGTCTGTTTGTGGGTCACCACATTGCTGCATTGCAGCTTGAGAAAGCTGCGGGCGTTAAGCTGGCCTATATCCCGAACAACGCGGGTGGCGCTGGTGCTATGCGCGCCGTGATTTCTGGCGAAGTTATGGGTGGCGTCAACAACTTGTCTGACGCATTCCGCGCACAAGCTGCGGGCAACGTCAAAATCCTTGGCGTCTTCGACCTTGAGCGTAACGCCGAGTTCTTGCCAGACGTTCCAACAATGATGGAGCAGGGCTATGACATCGACAACGCATCTGTAAATTTCCGCGGTGTGATGGTGCCAAAGGGCACACCACAAGCCGTCATCGACCATTTGGCTGCGACTGTTCCAACAATGTTCGAAAATGGCCGTGTACAAAGTCGCATGGCTGCCGGTGGTTCGCCAATGCACATTATGACACGCGCCGAAGTTCTTGAAATGTGGGCTGCGCGTCAGGGCACGCTCGAAGAACTACTTTCAGGTCTTTAATATAGACACGGTGGGGCGCATGTGTGCCCCACCATCTCAACCCAAAGGTCCCCCCATGACTACTCCTGATCCTATTGCTGAAGTTGAAGCTATCGTCGCAAGCGCGCGCGCGGCACAGCAAGAGTTTGAGCGCAATGGTTCGCAGGAATTATATGATCGCGCGGCCCAAGCCGCAGCATGGGCCATTATGGAACCTTCCCGAAACAAACATTTGGCAGAGCTGGCAGTCGCGACGACTGGACTTGGCAATGTCCCCGACAAGATCACAAAAAACCACCGGAAAACCCTTGGTCTCATGCGAGATATCCAAGAGGCTCAGACTTACGGCATCATAAGCGATGATCCCGATACTGGTATTACAGAGATCGCCCGTCCGATCGGTGTCGTCGGTGCAGTCGTGCCATCAACAAATCCTGGGGCGACGCCTGCAAATAACATCATCAATGCATTGAAATGCGGGAATGCCATTGTTGTGTCCCCGTCGCCCAAGGGTGTTCCAACGTGCGAAGCTTTGATTGGCTACATCTATGCGGAGTTCGACAAACTTGGGATAGACAAAGACCTCGTCCAAATGATCCCTGGCCGTGGTTCAAAGGAAAAAACCCAGCGGTTGCTTGAAATTGCGGACCTGATCGTCGTTACGGGAAGCCAAAACAACGTCAAACGCGCGTATACGTCGGGCACGCCAGCACTTGCCGTCGGCGCGGGCAATGTCACGGTTATCATTGATGAAACGGCTGACCTTGCGGCCGCCGCCGAGAAGATCAAAGCCTCAAAAACCTTTGACAATGCAACGTCCTGCTCGTCTGAAAATTCGATTGTGGTTGTGGATGCCATCTACGATGCATTCGCGGTTGAAATGGCGCGCACTGGTGGCGCGTTGATCACAGATGAGACAAAGGTTACTTCAAAGCTCTGGGTCAAAGGGCATCTGAATCCGCAGGCGATTGCACAGGATGCAGATAAAATGATCGCAGCGCTGGGCCTGACCGATGAGGTTCCTGCCGACACTTTCTATCTTGCCGTGGAAACGACTGGTATCGGTGCAGATCACCCACTTTCAGGTGAGAAGCTTAGCCGCGTTTTGACTGTCTATCGTGCCAAGGATTTTACGGACGCAGTACGACTGACGAAAGAGATCCAAATGCACCAAGGTGCTGGTCATTCTGTCGGCATCCACACCGCTGATCCCGACCGTCCACTTACGCTCGCAAATGCGATCCCGACCAGTCGTGTGATCGTTAATCAAGCCCACACTTTTGCGACCGGTGGTGCATTTACCAATGGCATGCCGTTCTCGCTATCGATGGGTTGTGGATCGTGGGGTGGGAATTCCATTGATACAAATCTGCATTGGCGCCACTTTATGCAAACGACAAAAATCGTCCGTGAGATTCCGTCGCGAGAACCCAAAGTCGAGGATATTTTTGCCGGTTACTGGGATGTTGCTGGAAAATGATTTTTGACACGCAGTTACCCCCAAAAGGGACCGTACGGGACTGGCTAAATGCAAGAGCAGAGCGTGATGCGGTCGCATTTGTATTTCCAGAAACGGGCGAGCGGCTTTCATGGCGCGATCTGCGTGATCGTGCAGATCAGATGGCCCGTGGATTGGTAGAGCTAGGCGTCAAGCAAGGTGAAAGCGTTGCGATCGTCTATCCTAACGGTCGAGAAGGCGTTTGCGCTCTGTATGCGACGCTTTATGGCGGGTTCCGCGCGACCATGATCAATCTTGCAGCAGGCCCGGATGCAATTGCCTATGCATTGGATCATAGCGGTGCGCGCTTCGCTTTCGTGCATGAATCGCATGCGGATTCAATCGAAGCGATTTCGCCTGTTGGTCTTGCGCGTATGTCAGGTGAAAAACTAAGCGGCGAGGCTGAGTTGCCGCCGTTGGCCGCAGAACAGCATGCTTTGTTGATGTATACGTCTGGTACCACTGGACGTCCAAAAGGCGTCGTTCATACGCACGCAAGCCTGTTGGCTGGCGGCTGGACGACAGCGGTTGCTCATGAGTTGTCAGAACGCGATCGCGGATTTTGTGTCCTGCCGATTTATCATATCAACGGGCTTTGCGTGACGGTGATGGGGGCTCTGGTATCGGGTGGGTCTCTGGCGATGACACCGCGCTTTTCGACCTCCAAGTTTTGGCAGCAAGCTGATGCGGCTCAAGTGACCTGGTTCTCAGTTGTACCGACAATCATTAGCCACTTGCTTCACGGCGCATCTGATCCAAGTAATGAGACCAAAGCGCGTTTACGATTTGGACGGTCCGCATCATCAGCACTTGCCGTGGAAACGCAAACGGCTTTTGAAGATCGCTTTGGCGTCCCAATTATCGAAACCATGGGGCTCACAGAAACAGCGGCTCAGATCTTGTCGAACCCCTTGCCGCCGGGTGTACGCAAGATTGGATCACCAGGCGTTGGCTATGGTAATGAAGTCAGCATCTTTACTGCTGATCGTAAGCACGCCGAACCTATGGTTGAAGGCGAAATTGTCGTACGCGGTCCGAACGTGATGTCGGAGTACCTTCACAATTCAGAGGCCACGCAGTCGACATTTCATGGCGATTGGCTTTGTACTGGCGATCTGGGCCATATCGATGAAGATGGGTATGTTTTTGTGACGGGTCGGCTGAAAGAGTTGATCATCAAAGGGGGCGAGAACATAGCCCCACGTGAGATTGACGAAGTTCTTTATTCCCAACCTTCTGTGGTCGAGGCCGCCGCGTTTGCGCGCCCTTGTGATAGCTACGGCGAACGCGTTGAGGCTGCCGTCGCGATTGAGGCCAACGCGACTGTTTCAGAAGCAGAATTGATTGCGTTGTGCAAAGAGCGTCTGGGCGGTTTCAAAGCACCAGATAGGGTTCATTTTTTACCTGAGTTGCCCAAGGGCCCGTCGGGGAAAATTCAACGCCTCAAACTGGCAGAATTGATCTAAACACCCAATCGATCACGCAGCGCATACCATGTCATCGCGAGTGTCAGCAGGGGCATACGAAATGCGCTGCCACCAGGGAAACTTGGCACGGGAAGATTAGCCATGGCATCGAATTTTTCCTCTTGGCCCGCGATGGCCTCTGCAATCACGCGGCCGGTAAAGCCGGAAAGAGCGACGCCGTGGCCGGAGAACCCAGCGCCAGACCAGATATTCGTATCAATGCGCTGGACGCAAGGTAGGCGAGTCATGGTGATGCCCAATGTACCGCCCCACACGTAATCAATTCGCGATCCTTTGATCTGCGGGAAAAGGTCTTCCATTCGCTCAATCAGTTTGGACGAAATGTCCTTAGGAAAGCCAATCCCGTAGTTTTCGCGACCTCCGAATAAGAAGCGTTTATCTTCGGACATGCGGTAGTAGTTCACAACGAATTTGTCGTCAGCAACGGCGATGTCACGCGCCAACACCTCGGCGGCTTTTTCGCCCAAAGGTTCGGTGGCGCAGATGAAGCTGTTGATTGGCATCACGCGCGCGGCGATTTTGTTTTCGATGTTTGGCAGATACCCATTGCCTGCGTAGATAACGTGTTTGGCCATGACGTGGCCTTTGTCGGTTTGGACTTTTGCAGGGTCACCCTTGGTTACATTGTGAACCGCGGATCTTTCGAAAATCCGTACGCCAGCGGCTTCGGCGGCTTTGGCAAGACCTAGTGCATAACGCAGTGGGTGAATGTGCCCGGCGCCCATGTCGAGCGCGCCGCCGCGATATTTCTTAGTTCTGACCAAATCGTTGAAATCAGCTTGGCCTAGCGGCTGATTTTGAGTGTAACCGTATGTTTTGTCTTGAAATTCACAGTCTTCATGTATGTCGCGGATTTCACGGTCTGAATAGGCACCATGCGCGACCCCGGGTGTAAGGCGGGCCTCGGGAGCGTATTTCGCGGCAAGCTCTGCAATATCAGCCTTTGCCATTTCGGCAAGGTCCCAGACGGCACGCGCAGGGCCATCGCCCATTTTGGCAGCAAGGTCGGCTTGGCCCCAATTGTAGCCTGTTCCTACCTGTCCACCGTTTCGACCGGACGCACCAAATCCCGCACGGTGGGCGTCGAGGACGATGACATCAAAGCCCTTTTCTGCGAGCCTTAGAGCGGCTGTGAGGCCTGTGAAGCCAGCACCGATGATACATACATCTGCTGCCTTTTGGCCCCGTAGGTCCGGACGATGGTCTGGGATATCGGCGCTTGCGGCATACCAGCTGTCTGGGAATTCCCCAGCTTTGTCGTTGCGGAACAGCGGGTTCATACGTTCAACAGCAGGTGTTCCCGCTCCCACGGTGAAATCACTTGCAGGAATTCTTCGTATTCGGCGCGTTTAACAATCGAATAAACGCGGGCGAAATCTTCGCCCATGATTTTATGGATACCCTTGGCTTCATCAAACAGATCAAGTGCGGAATGCAGACCGACCGGAATGTCGTCTTCGCCATCGTAAGCATCACCCTTGAACCGTTTGTCTGGACGCACTTCGTTCTTCATTCCAAGTAGGCCACAAGCAAGTGACGCAGCAATGCAAAGATATGGGTTACAATCCATGCCTGCGATCCGGTTTTCGATGCGGCGCGCTTCGGGACTCGATAAAGGAATTCGTATGCCAGTCGTGCGGTTGTCGCGTCCCCATTCAAGGTTGATCGGAGCAGCGTGGTCGCGCACGTAGCGGCGGTAGCTGTTCACATAGGGTGCCATCACAGCGATAACGCTGGGCAGGTACTCCTGCAGGCCGCCAATGAAGTAGAAGAACGCATCCGTTTCACCGCCCTGTGGGCCCGTAAAGATGTTGTTGCCTTCGGCATCGATGATCGAATGGTGGACGTGCATAGCGCTGCCTGGCTCATCTTCGATCGGTTTGGCCATAAAGGTGGCAAAGCAATTGTGCTTTAATGCCGCTTCTTTGATCAGACGTTTGAAAAAAAATACTTGGTCGGCAAGATCGACCGGATCACCGTGCAGAAGGTTGATTTCCAACTGACCTGCGCCGCCTTCTTGGGTAATGCCATCAATCTCAAACCCTTGGATTTCAGCGAATTCATAGATGTCATCAATCACCGGGCCGTAGTCGTCCACAGCTGTCATGGAATAAGCCTGACGCCCCGCAGCCGGACGACCCGTGCGGCCCATCATAGGCTCAATCGGTTTGGCTGGATCTACGTTGCGGCCAACAAGGAAGAATTCCATCTCAGGTGCGACGACGGGCGTCAGACCCATCTTTTTGTAGGCTGCGACGACGCGCTTTAGTACGTTGCGTGGTGCGAACCCGACAGGCTTTCCATCGGTTGTGAAGGCATCGTGAATGACTTGTAGCGTGCCATCGTTCGCCCAAGGAGCGGCAGTCGCCGTGTTCATGTCAGGCTTTAGAACCATATCGGGTTCAACGAAACCTTGTGGGCCAGCTGCTTCTCCCCAACCACCAGTGATCGTTTGGAAAAAGATCGAATTTGGCAAATAAAACTGGTTTTGCTTTTCCCATTTGGCGGCTGGTACAGCCTTTCCGCGCGCAATGCCGGGGAGGTCAGCAATGACACATTCGACCTCGTCTAATCGGTTATTCTCAAGATAGGCTTGAGCGGCTTGCGGGGCTTTTTTGCGCCAATTCATGCGACCTCACGGGTTTTGAAGAACTTGGCGATCATATCCGCCATTTTTTGATCATCGTTCGGGGCGTCAGTGCCTTTGATCCCGAGCGCAATTTGCTGGTTTGGGATAACGCCTTTGGCACGGTGCTCGGCCAACGCGTCAACCATCGGTTTTTTGAATTCGGGGTGCGGTTGCATCGTTAATGCGCGGTCGCCATACACCAAGATCGCGTTTTCACAGAATTCGTTGCCCGCGTGGTCGGTCACTTTGTCCGATCGTTCGATCACTTGATCTTGGTGCCACGCGTTCAACGCCCAAGGTGTGCCACCCCAATCATACGTTTGCGGACCTATGGTCCAGCCGCCTTTGAATTTTTCAACTTTGCCGCCAAGTGCTTGTGCGATGATCTGGTGACCAAAGCAGACGCCGACTGTGGGAACTTCGGCAGCATAAGCCGTGCGGATGAATTCTTCGAGAGGTGGGATGAATGGGTGATCTTCATAGGCGCCGTGCTTTGAACCACTGACTAACCAGCCATCGGCAGCATGAACATCCGCAGGGAAGTCCATATCGACCACGTCCCACGTCTGGTATTCAAAGTCGTGGCCATCGAGTAGGCGTTTAAACATGGCGTCATAGTCGCCTAAGTCGTCCAACACTTCTTCTGGCGCGTGGCCTGTGTGGAGGATACCGATTTTCATAGTTCACCGTTTGATTTGTTCGAGCACTATCGGACGCGAAACCTTAGACCCTGTCAAGATAGCTACGCCATTGATCTTGTGCTGAAAAGGTTGGAATCCGTTTCACTTCTTGGCGTTTTGTCGCTGAGTAATATGCAATGAGTTTTGGATCAAATATGCGAGGGAGGATGGAGCTATTCTCAAACGCATCAATTGCGGCTTTCCAATCGGTGTGAACTTGCGCGTGATCTTGTTCGTAGGCATTGCCTAAAACTGCTGCTGGCGGGGTCATTTGATCCTCGATCCCGATCAACATGGATCCAAGGATCGCAGTTAGGCTGAGGTATGGATTTACGTCCCCGCCCGCCAAACGATGTTCCAGCCGCTTGGCTTTTGGGTCGCCGCCAGGAATACGCACTGCAACTGTTCGGTTGTCGTGGCCCCAACAGATGCTGGTCGGTGCGTGTGCGCCCGGAACCATTCTCTCATAACTATTAGCGTGCGGTGCAAAGATTAGGGTTAGGTCTTGGAGCGTCGCAAGGCATCCGGCAGCAGCTTGGGTCAACAGCGGTGTGCCGAATTCCGTCCCGTCGGCAAAGGCGTTTTGGCCGTTTTCGTCCAAGAGAGACACATGCGTATGCATCCCGTTGCCAGCATCATCTGCAACGGGCTTTGCCATAAACGACCCGGTCAGCCCATGTTTTGGTGCCAACCCCTGAACCATCAATTTAAACAACCAAGCGTCATCTGCGGCTTTCATCGCATCTGAACTGTGTTGGATTGTGACTTCGAATTGGCCAGAGCCACCCTCAGATGTCGTTGCCTCGGCCGCGATACCCATAGCGGCACAGGCGTCGTAGAGATCGGCGAAAAAGGGGTCGATGCGATCAAGTGTCCGCAAGGACATGATTTGAGATCCGGGTTCGTTGTTCAATGGGTGCAGTTCGGGACCAGAGCCGTCAAAAAGGTAGAATTCCATTTCATTGGCGCAGACAGGCGTCAATCCAATGGCAGCGAACTGCGCCACGATCGCCTTTAGTGCTTGGCGTGGACAGCCTGCAAAGGCGGTACCGTCCTCATTGAAACCCCACAGCGGAATGAGGGTTGTCGGCTCCGCCAGCCAAGGCAGCGGTAGAGCGCCGCGTTCGGTCGGTAGGATTTTGCCGTCAGCGTCGCCTGTGGCAAAGACCAGCGGACTGTCTTCAATATCTTCGCCCCAGATGTCCAGATTGAACACTGACAACGGAAAACGAATGCCGGATTGTGCGACTTTTTCCTGCATGTCTGTGGTCAGGCGCTTGCCGCGTAACTGGCCGTTTAGATCACAGGCACCGCACTGAAAACTACGCGCGCTCATCGCAGCAATTGCGGGCGATAGCGAACTTTGGCGCGCACGTCCTGTGGTAGGTGGCGATTAAGCCGTGCGTTGATGATGCCAAAGATGCCAATAACCACCAGCGTTAGGATGATGAAATATCCGGCCAAGATCGGATATGGGATGAACGGGTTAAACGTCTTATCAGCAAAGTAATTCGCGTAGTAAAGCGCGTCACCGCGTTGCTGTTTTGCTGGAAAGCCAGCAAAGAAAACCAGTGTCGTTGCATGGAACAAGAAAATTGCTTCGTTCGTAAAGGCAGGCCACGCAAGGCGCAGCATAGTTGGCCAAATGACACGCTTAAACCGGCTCCACCCTGACAAGCCATAGGCGTCGGCCGCCTCCACATCGCCTTTGGGGATGGATTGGAGGGCGCCATAAAATATTTCACCCGTATAGGCCGATGTGTTGAGGAAAAGAACAATCAAAGCCCCCCATGCGGCGGCAGTGAGTGGGCTAAAGATCGGAAGTACGTTTTTGAGTTCAAGCAGCAAGAAATAGGCAAAGAAGAACTGAATAAAGAGTGGTGATCCGCGGAAGATAAAGATGAACCATTCCGACAGTTTTTGGAAAACGCGATTGCTTGAACCTTTTCCGACGGCAACAGCTGTTGCCAAAACAAAACCAGCAAGCAAGGCCAAAACACCAAAGTAGATGTTCCAGATCATACCAGAGCCGATCAGGGTGAATTGCTGACACAGTGTAAAATCACTGCGCGGTAGCAGACGTTCGCCGTAACCGATGCTGCGAAAGGCATAGTCTGCGATGGTCTGTGCGCAACTCATTATGCTGCCGCCTTTCGCTGGGCTTCACCAGCTGCAGTGGCCTGACCATGCGTCAGTCTGCCCATAATCCTGTCCAATACGACCTCGGATACTTTTGTGAAGAGCAGATAGAACACGAGCAACGCCGCGAAATACCACATGCGCCAATCGCCGTGCGGATAGTCGGTGAATTGGGGCGTTTTGGTTCCACCCAATTCACGTGCCCAATAGACAATATCTTCGACGCCGAGGAGGAACAGAAGTGGGGTTGCTTTGATCAGCACCATCCAGAGGTTTGACAAGCCGGGTAGGGCATAGACCCACATTTGTGGGATAAGGACGCGCCGGTTGATCTGGCGCTGGGTCATGCCATAGGCCGCTGCTGTTTCTAGCTGGGCTTTGGGTACGGCGCGCATCGCACCAAAGAGGACGTTCGCGGCAAAGGCGCCAAATACGATGGCAAAAGTCAGAACCGCCAGCATGAAGCCGTAGGTCTCATGCTGCCACTGAGGCGCATTGCCAAGGGGTAGTTTCGCCTGTGCGCAAACAACAAAGTCGTTGCCTTGATAGACCGCGTCTTGCCAATCGGGGCATTTCCAGCGGTGGCGGATATACTCCAAGACTTGATCTAAGGCGATGACAAAAAAGAGAAAAAACGCGATGTCGGGAACACCGCGGACGACTGAAATATATCCTTTGCCGAGCCAGCGCAGCGGAGCGATGTTACTGCGCGCAGCCGATGCGCCGCCAAATCCAAACATCAAAGATGCGGGTGCCGTGATGGCCAACAACAGTAGAACGGTCCCCACCGAATAGTAGAGGTTCATGTGCTTGCCCGTTGTGAGGTAGCAAGACAGCCAGTTAAAGCCTGACAAGGCGCTGGGATCTGTGCAATAGCTGAACATAATCGCGTCGTCTTTCCTGATTGATTACCCTTCCCGTATGCGTGGGGGGCTGTCAATAAAATTGACGCCGTTATTTTGGGATGGACGAACAGATGGCGCAGACTGCAATCGTTATTGGAGCGGGGATATTGGGTGCGAATGTCGCCTATCAGCTGCAAAAATCCGGAGTCGAAGTTACAATCCTTGACGCTGGACAACCCAATGCGACTGCCCATTCGTTTGGTTGGATCAACGCGAGTTTCTTTCTGAATGATGATCATTTTCAGCTGCGCAAGCGGGCGATTACGGCCCACCGCGATCTTACGAAAGAAATTGCGCTGCCCATTAATTGGTGCGGTTGCTTGTGTTTTGAAAATCAAGGGCCTGATTTTGACCGTCAAGCGAATGAACTTGCGCGGCTGGGGTATGACTATGACATTCTAGATGCGGATGCCCTTGCAGAATTTGTCCCGGACTTCGTTAATCCACCAGAACGCACATTGATGTTTAGACAAGAAGCCGCGGCGGAGTCACCGGCATTGGCCGCAAAGCTGATCGACGCTGCGATTGAGCGGGGTGCTCGGTTGATCCGCGGCGTGGATGTGTCATCCTTTGATGCCGAAAACGGCCGTGTAAAGGGCGTGCGCACGAATGCAGGGACTTACAATGCGGATCAGGTTGTTTCAGCGGTCGGAACTGCGACACAGAGATTATTGGCGACGCTAGATGTCGATATTCCGCTGTTACAGCGCCCCGGAGCGATGATTACAACACGGCCGGTCCGCACAGTTGCGGAACATATTCTGGTCAGCGAAATCGGCGAAATTCGTCAACTCTCTGATGGGCGCTTGATGATGCCGACGGCTGTTTCACATCAATCGGATACGTCAGATGCGATTGCTTCGGTTGACGATGATGCCGCGCGAGCTTTGGGCCGTTTGCAAGCCATGTTTCCTGCCGTCCCATTGGTGATCGAGACGGTTTCATTGGCCAACAGACCTGTTCCTAAAGATGGATTACCTGTCGTTGGGCCAGTGCTAGATGGGCTATACGTTGTCTGTGCGCACTCGGGGATTACGCTTGGTGCGCTTTTGGGACAGCTCGTTGCGCAAGAACTGGGCGATGGCCCCAACAATGATACGCTAAGTACACTTGCGCCTTATCGACCAGATCGGTTCTGAAACGAAAAAGGGCCACGCAAATGCGCAGCCCTCTATTCTAGTTTGGTTTTGGTTTAGAATTCCGCGCCAACGCCCCATTCAACGATCAACGCGTTCAAAGAACCGTCAGCCTTCATTGACTGGATCGCTGCTGACATTGCGTCACGAAGTTCTGTGTCTGACTGGCGCACACCTAGACCGACGCCACCACCGATTAGCTCTTCTTGGGCCATCAGCATCAGATCCGCTTCGGCTTCCGCGATAGGTGCTAGGTAAGAACGGTCAGCCAAAACTGCATCTGCTTCGCCATTGCGAACAGCTGCAACTGTTTCTTCTGGTGTTGCAAACTCAAGCAAAGTTGCGCCGCCCATGGAAGCAACAAAGCTCGCCTGGATTGTGTTTGCCTGAGCTGCGACAACGCCGCCTTTGATGTCTGCGTCTGCAGAAAGAGCTAGGTATGCAGATGGATCAGGCTGCGTATAAGCATCAGAGAAGTCGATGACTTCTTTGCGTTCATCTGTGATGGACATGCCAGCGATGATGACGTCGTAGTTGCCTGATACGAGGTTAGGGATAATGCTGTCCCACTCGTTTGTGACCCACTCACATGTCAATTCTGCGCGTGCGCAAAGTTCGTCACCAACAGCGCGTTCGAAACCGTCGATTTCGCCAGCGTCATTGATAAAGTTGTATGGAGGGTAGGCGCCCTCAGTACCAAGGCGAACAACGCCGTGGCCGTCTGCGAATGCTGCGCCAGCTGTAAGAGCTGCGACTGCAGCTGATAGGATTAGTTTGTTCATCAGATTTCTCCCGAATTGATGTGATTACTATGCAGGTACCGTGGCCGAGAGGAAACCCCTCAGCCGCTCTGTCTGCGGGTTTTTGAACACAGCCTCTGGTGGGCCTTCTTCTTCGATCTTGCCTTGGTGCAGGAACACAACGTGGTCACTGACGTCCTCGGCAAGCCTCATATCGTGGGTCACAATGATCATTGTGCGCCCTTCCGCTGCAAGGTCTTTGATGACCTTGATCACTTCTTGTTCTAATTCTGGATCAAGCGCGCTGGTCGGTTCATCAAATAGCAGCGCTTTTGGCTCCATACAGAGCGCACGCGCGATCGCCGCACGCTGTTGCTGACCGCCAGATAACATCGCTGGATACACATCGCATTTGTCGCCAATGCCAACTTTGTCCAGGTACCTACGCGCGGATGCCTCTACCTCGTCTTTATTACGTCCCAGTACGGTAACCGGCGCTTCCATGACGTTTTGCAGAATTGTCATGTGGGACCAGAGATTGAATTGCTGGAACACCATCGACAGATTGGTGCGGATGCGGATCATTTGGGCCTTGTCGGCAGGGCGACGTCCTAGGCCTTGCCCCGTCCAGCTAACCGGTTCACCGTCAAAGACGACGTCGCCTTGTTGGCTGTCTTCCAAAAGGTTGGCGCATCGCAATAACGTCGATTTTCCAGATCCAGATGACCCAATCATGCAAACAACGTCACCTGCGTTTGCAGAGATATCGACCCCTTTGAGCACTTCCAAACTACCGTAGGATTTGTGCAGGTCGCGGATTTCGATCACAGGCGTTGTCATGTGTTCCGTTTTGTTCGGTACTAAGATTCGCGACACTACGCCTGATTCCCGCCAAGTAAGCAAACCAAAAACACAAATTGACCTAGCGTCACTTATCGAGAAGCGTCGACACGCTTGCGCGCTGCGTGGCTTTCTTGATCGGTTACGCCGATCATCGAGGGCACCAAACGCATCAGCTGGTTTTCTAGATCATCACGCACGCCATCGGCCATAACGATTGACCACATGTCTTCAATCACACCGATCCGATCGTCGTAGGCAACACCATCTTTGATCGCGCGGGTGAAGCGGACGGTGTCGGGGGCTTCGGCTTCTAGAACTTCGCATTCAGACAATAACTGGCTTGCGTCAGAAATGTTGTACCGCGCGCGCAGGACCGCGGCGATCTGATCTTTTTCCACCTGAGCATAATCGCCATCAGCGCGAGCCAGTCGAACCAAAAGGGCACCAAGCGCCAATCGCGCATCTTCATCCGCGACCACTTCTTGTTGAGGGGCCAGCAGCCTATTTAAGAGATCACCAAACATCAGATACACATAGGGGCTTTCATCCCATTTCCAATTAGCTAGCGGCTATTTGGCCTAAACCAAACGCGAATTTTCGACAGCAGCCTGAACAAATCCATCAAAAAGTGGGTGCGGTTCAAAGGGTTTGGATTTCAGTTCAGGGTGAAACTGTACCCCAATGAACCAAGGATGATCTGCCCATTCAACGATCTCTGGCAAACGCCCATCAGGAGACATGCCAGTGAATTTGAGCCCCGCATTTTCAAGTTTTTCGCGGTATTTGATGTCGACCTCATAGCGGTGGCGGTGGCGTTCCTCGATCGCTGTGCAACCATACACTTCAGCGACCTTAGACCCTTCTGTCAGCGTTGCGTCATAGGCCCCCAGACGCATCGTGCCGCCTTTGTCGTCATCGGCTTTTCGTTCGACTTTGTGGTTGCCCTGCACCCATTCTTTAAGGTGGTAAACCACTGGTTCAAAACGCTTTTCACCGGCTTCATGGTCGAATTCTTCTGAGCCCGCCTTTTTGAGCCCGGCAACGTTTCTTGCTGCCTCGATGACGGCCATCTGCATCCCAAGACAGATTCCAAGGTACGGGATCTTACGTTCTCGAGCGAACTGTGCCGCTTTGATTTTCCCTTCTGTGCCACGTTCCCCAAACCCGCCAGGAACGAGAATTGCGTGAAACCCTTCTAAGTGTGGTGTCGCATCGCTTTGGTCGAACAATTCTGCATCGACCCATTCAACTTTGACTTTTACACGATTGGCCATGCCACCGTGGGTCAGCGCCTCTTTGATCGATTTGTACGCGTCTTCGAGCTGGGTGTATTTGCCAACAATCGCGACTTTTACTTCGCCGTCATAATTATGGATGCGGTCATAGACGTCGTCCCAAACACCCAGCTTCGGCGATGGCGCTGGTGCGATGCCGAATGCATCGAGGACAGCCTGATCCAAGCCTTGTTTGTGGTAGGCGAGTGGTGCTTCGTAGATTGAGGATAAGTCATAGGCCGCGACAACTGCTTCTTTGCGTACGTTGCAGAAGAGCGCAATCTTTTCGCGTTCTTTTTCTGGGATGTCATGTTCGGAACGACATACCAGGATATCAGGTGCGATCCCGATGGATTGGAGCTCTTTTACCGAGTGTTGGGTCGGTTTTGTCTTCAGCTCGCCCGATGCCGCCAAATAGGGCAACAGCGTTAGGTGCATAAAGATACATTGACCGCGCGGCTTATCATGGCTGAATTGGCGAATGGCTTCAAAGAACGGTAGACCTTCAATGTCACCAACGGTTCCGCCAATCTCGCACAACATGAAATCAACGTCGTCTTCGCCAATGGCGATAAAATCTTTAATTTGGTTGGTGACGTGGGGCACAACTTGGATGGTCTTACCTAAATAGTCGCCGCGACGTTCTTTTTCCAAAACATCGGAATAGATCCGGCCTGAAGAAACGGAATCAGTCTTGCTGGCTGGAACACCTGTGAACCGCTCATAGTGACCAAGGTCCAGATCGGTCTCTGCGCCATCGTCCGTGACGAAAACTTCACCATGCTCAAACGGCGACATCGTGCCTGGATCAACGTTCAAATAGGGGTCAAGCTTTCGCAATCGAACCGAATATCCGCGTGCTTGCAACAGCGATCCCAGAGCCGCTGAGGCGAGGCCTTTGCCAAGCGATGAAACCACACCACCAGTAATAAATATGAAACGGGCCATGCTTGGCTCTCCCCCGCGAAACGTCCAAAATATGTGGATTCCCGAATGCAAACATTCGCATCATCACGGGATTTAAGGATAATCGGATTCGGGGGTGTTGATCAAGCGACAACACCACATAATGTGGCAAAAAGTTCGCGCCATCCCAGAAGTTGTATTTAATTTAGGGGCTTAGTTGCCTGACGGGATCAAAGGTTCTTCGTCGCTGCCGGGCGGCAAAAGGCTGTCACCCAAATCTGGCGTTGCTGCACCATCTGCTGCCGGTGGCAACAAATCGATCCCATCTACAACCGAAGAGCCTGCAGAATTTTGTGCACCAATAATCGTCAAGGCGATAGACGTACAAATAAAGCCAATCGCCAAAATCCAGGTCATCTTCCCCAATGCAGTTGCTGCTGAGCGTCCACCCTGTGGGCCGCCGCCGCCACCGCCGCCTAAACCCATACCGCCGCCTTCAGACCGCTGCATCAAGACAGCACCAATCAGGCTAAGTGCCAAGATTAGGTGGATGACAAGCACGACGTTTTCCATGGAAATTCCATTTCCCTCAGTTCAGACTTTGCCTATCTATGTGGATGGGCTTTTTCCCGCAAGGGCAAAGACGCAAAAGGATGATGATTGGGCGATCAAGGATGCAAAAAGTGTCTTGCTTGATCATTCATCCACATCGTCAATATCGGCCTGCCCGGAAATGGCGCGACGTACGATTGACCAAGATAAGCCGACTGACAGAACAATCGACATAGCGCCGATCCCGATCCAAGTAAGGACAGTTGTGTTGTCGAGAGCGAGCCAACCTTGATCATAAGCCACCCAAAGCAATGTCCCGATGATTGCCAAGATCAACAACATCCCAAAAAGACCGATCGAACGCAGTGTCGCTCGCAGATAGATGATGTAGCCAACCAGTAAGACGAGGCCAAAAAGGACCGTCACGGGCAGGTTTGTTTCAAAGTTTGCAACCGTCCATTGGTAGAAATTCCATTGCGTTGGATTGTATGTGGCGGCCAATAGGATGAAGGCCAATACCCAGCGAATTATGAATGACATGGTCTGCTCTTTTGTCTCAGATTTTGGACAAGATGCGCAAATCAGCCCAAACTTGTCTAGGGGAAGCGTGAATTTGCGGTTTCGCTACGTGGAACAGAACGATATAGGTCCCCGGGGTTTCCGTTACAAAAGGACTGACTGATGGCGAATGTTGTGGTTGTCGGCGCACAGTGGGGCGATGAGGGCAAAGGCAAGATTGTGGACTGGCTGTCCGAGAGAGCAGACGTTGTTGCGCGCTTTCAAGGTGGACATAATGCTGGGCACACTTTGGTCATCGGGGATGACGTATATAAGTTGCACGCGTTGCCTTCGGGTGTCGTACGTGGCGGAAAACTAAGCGTAATTGGCAACGGTGTCGTTCTAGACCCTTGGAATTTGCTCAAGGAAATCGAAGGCATCCGAAAGCAAGGCGTTGATATCAACCCCGAGAATTTGTTGGTGGCTGAAAATACTCCGCTCATTCTTCCATTCCATGGGGAACTCGATCGGGCCAGAGAATCACAAAACTCAGTTGCTAAAATTGGCACCACGGGTCGCGGAATCGGCCCAGCGTACGAAGACAAAGTCGGACGACGTGCAATTCGCGTCGCTGATTTGGCGGATGCGGCAACGCTGGAGAAACGCGTTGACCGGGCATTACTACATCACAACGCATTGCGTCGTGGCCTTGGTCTCGAAGAGATTGATCGTGGAGTCCTTTTGGAGCAGCTCCAAGAAGTTGCTCCACAATTGTTGCCATATGCGGCGCCTGTTTGGAAAATTCTCAATGAAAAGCGTAAAGCGGGCAAGCGGATCCTTTTCGAAGGCGCGCAGGGTGCGTTGCTCGACATCGATTTCGGGACATATCCGTTTGTAACCTCATCGAACGTCATCGCAGGCCAAGCGGCCACTGGGACCGGTATCGGCCCGGGCGCGATTGATTTCGTTTTGGGTATCGTGAAAGCTTACACGACGCGTGTAGGTGAGGGGCCTTTCCCAACAGAACTCGAGGACGCTGATGGACAACGTCTTGGCGAACGTGGTCATGAATTTGGCACGACGACAGGCAGAAAGCGTCGTTGTGGTTGGTTTGACGCGGTATTGGTCCGTCAAACCTGTGCGACATCTGGCGTGAACGGGATTTCATTAACGAAACTTGATGTTCTTGACGGTTTTGAAACGCTGAAGATCTGTACCGGTTACGAATTGGACGGTGAGACCTTTGACTACCTGCCAATCGCGGCCGATCAACAGGCGCGCTGCACACCGGTTTACGAAGAAATGCCGGGTTGGAATGAATCAACTGAGGGGGCACGGTCCTGGGCAGATTTGCCAGCTCAGGCAATCAAGTATGTGCGCCGGATCGAAGAGTTGATCGATTGCCCGGTCGCGCTTGTTTCGACGTCCCCAGAACGCGAAGATACAATTCTTGTTACCGACCCGTTTGCGGATTGATGTCAATGACTTTTAAAGGTCGCAAACGCTTATCTCTGTTCATCCTCATTGTCGGGGTGCCGCTCTATATCGTTTTGGCAGTGACCGTGATGAGTACAGCGCCGAGATTTCCAAAGGCGATTGAGTTTTTCTTGTATGTCGCGCTCGGAATTGGCTGGGTGTTCCCGCTGAAATGGGTTTTCAAGGGGATCGGGCAACCGGATCCAGACCAATAAATGGAAAAAGGCGACTGGTTCTGCACCAGCCGCCTTTTTCATTTAAAGAGCTTGGGTTTCTACCCTGCTTTTTGCTCTGGGCGGAATCGCGTTTGATCCGTGATCTGGAAACGACCATTGCGCACTTTGCTGATGCGTCCTTCACGCAAGAGCGTTCCGAACGACCGCAAACCATCTTCGCGGCTAAACTCCTCAGAAGAGGACAGCTGCACTTTTTTCATGATCTGAGGACGAGAGAAGTCTTCCTGACCTTCAACATCAGCAGAGTATGCTGCCGCAGCTTCCAGCAAATCAGACAATTCTTTCGCGCCAACTTCTTCTGCAAATGCTGCAAAGCTCTCAGCGTTAATTGCTTCTTCCGCTGCAGAGGCCGCTACCCGACGGGGCGCCACGGCTTCGCCGCTTGCTTCGGTCGGTTCATCGATACGCTGTGACGCAACGAGTTTTAGCGGAGCGGGACGTGGACGTTCTTTGCGAACTTCTGCACGTGGCAGACGGTCAGCGCGACGTGGGCGAACCACTTCGTCAAAATCTTTGCGATATTCTTGCTGTTCTTCGACATCGGTTGTCCCTTCGTCACCCAATTGGCGGGCGGCTTCAGTAGCTACGACGGCAGCCTTAAGTTGCGCGATTGCTTGGCGGCGGCGGCTGCCTTCAGGCTCATCCATTTGCTCATCGGCTTGGTCCATAATGCGTGACATTGCTTCGTCGTCATTTTCAGGAAGACGATTTGGCGTTGAGTCAGGTTTATTGATGATATCGGTCAGTTTGAATGGTTTGACTTCGTTTGATGCATCGCTCGTTGCAAAGTCATCCTGAACAGATGTCTCTTCAACACCGAATTCTGTGAACTCATCATCAAGCTCATCAGTTTCTTCGATCATCTCCTCGCCAGCTGTTTCCAGTACAGCTTCTGACGCAAACTCGTCTTCTGCAGCAGCAAGTTCAGCCAACAGTTCTGCTTCGTCGTCTGGATCAAGCTCAGACGTTGGAATTTCTTCAAACTCAGTCAGTTCATCTGCACCGTCCATCGCAGCGAGGCTAATGCCGACGGCTTCCGCCGCATCTTCAGGGACTTCTTCCGCGCTTCCTTCGATAGCAGCGACAACATCGTCCAGTTTGATGTCATCTTCGGGCGTAGTTTCTTCGTCTGCGATTGGCTTTGCCATACGCATAATGCGGGCACGTATTGATGGTTTTTCTTCTGGTGAAGAATCATCTTCGACATCGATTTCGGCCGCGGCCTCATCAGTCTCCTCCAGCTGATCCGATTGTGCTGCCTGAGCAATCGAAGCAATTAGACTGCTATCAATGTCATCAAAGCGCACGCTTTGGTCGGCGTCCTGTTCTAAATCCGAAGCTTCATCTGATTCAGCCTCTGTATCTTCAGCAAAGAAACTGGCGGCTTCATAATCTCCGTCTTCAAGGGCCTCTTCTAAGGCGTCTTCAGTCGGCTGATCGTCCAGAATGTCCTCATAAGATTCTGTTGTGTCTGCGTCTTCTTCTAGCTCTTGAGCGTCTTCGACACGATCTGCTTCTGACTCATGAAAGATGGTTGGGCTTACCATATCCAAAACTGAATCGAGTTCGTCGTCGGCCGCAATATCGTCGAGCGCTTCTTCCTCTAAGTGATCAGCCTCAGCCACATCTTCAATTAGATCGTCTGGCGTTTCTTGCGTTGCTTTGGATATCGTTTCCTCGTCCGATTCCGCTTCACTTTCAGGCTGGCTCGTCGTCTCGGATTCTTCGCTTGGAGCGACGGCATCAAACGTAAATGGTGTCGGCGCCGCGTCGCCGTCCGTGGATTCGTTCAAAAATGATGTGGTGTCTGCACCGCTTACAACCGCGCGAATCCGCTGGAGCTTCGCGGCAACGCTTGTTGGGTCAGGATGTGTTGAAGCACGTTCAAGCTTTTCGGGCGCCATGTCTTCAAACGTCGGCGCAGCTTCAGCGTTGTCGTCATCAGCGTCGTCGAATCCCAAATCGATTGGCGTAGCCGTTGTCGGCGCATCGACAGGCTTGTCAGCAATGTCTTCGGCCACGCGGATTGGGGCCTCGGAAACAGGTGGCGCAGCTGGGGTCGCTGGGGGGATTGCGACAGGCGGCATTGTGGGCATTTCAGCCTGTCCACCTTCAGAGGCTTTCAACACAATGCCAGTTTCGTCAGCGTGTGCGTCTACGCGTCTCTCGATCTCGCGTTCAGCGATGCGTGCAAGCATCTCTACGTCTGGCGTCGGAGGCTCTGCACCAAAGTAACGGTCACGGGCGGCGAGATCGCGGAAATACTCCGAAATCGCCTTCATCGTGGAAAAGGAGTCTTCGAAACCTTCCAAAGTACAGGAGAAGGTTCCGTACGAAACCGTTAGGATCTTGCTCGACTCGACCATCTTATTCGCTCACTTTCTGTCGTCACCTTGCGGGACGATTGTCTATTATTCGCATCGTAATCTGGGGCAGAATGGCTTAACCCAAAGTATTATTTGATGACCCAATTGAGGAATGTTTGTGAAGTTGGTCTTAATAAAGGGGCAAATACAGTGATTGTTAACCATTCCGAACCAGTGACTTTGGTCGGCGGTGCTAAACTTGGATCTGATGATCTTAACATTGCCTTAGCTATCGCTCCAAGAGTTGTCGCGGCTGACGGTGGTGCAAACCACTTATTGTCTATGGGGATCACACCAGACGCCATATATGGTGATTTTGACAGTATTTCTGACAAAGCACGCACCAAGTTTTCCGACCGCATGCACCACATAGCGTGTCAAAACACCACTGATTTCCAGAAAGTTCTGAACCATACAAACGCTCCGGTATTCATTGCAGTTGGCTTTCTTGGCCAAAGGTTAGACCACACATTTGCCGCATTACACGCCGCCGCTTTGCGGCCTGACCTTCGGATTGTTTTCATCAATGAAGACGAGGCCGTTTGCATTTTGAACGACCAGTCCGTTCAGATGCAGCTCCCCAAAGGGTCCCCATTTTCGGTGTTGCCTTTGGGTCAAGCACGCGTTCATACCTCTGGTCTGAAATGGGATCTAGATGACGCGCCGCTGAGCATGAAGGGCGCGATAAGTTCATCGAATGAAACCGAAAACACGGATGTAGAAGTGACGGTTCAAGGCACGGTTGCGATCACATGTCCAAAAAGTCAGTTGGTTGCGGCCGTGCGCGCGATGCAAGCTGGTTAAACGCTTTTTGCGCGGTCCATTCGTTCCCGTTGGATAACATAGAGCCCTGAGCATACGATGATTGCGATGCCAATCCAGGTGAGTAAATTCGGGAAGTCGCCAAATACAAAATACCCAAGGGCAACGGCTGTCACGATCTCAAGATAGTGCAGGGGCGCGAGGGTGCTGGCAGGCGCAAAGACAAGCGCGTAGGTCATCATGAGGTGCGAAGTTGCTGCAGCGACGCCAACACCAAAAAGCCAGAGCCAGAATAGATTTGTCGGCCAAACGATATCAAACTCCGTGAGACCAAGTGGCTCATGCAGTATGATCAACGGCAAGCTGCATACGAGAGCGATGAATGCGGTTTGAAATTGCATCGTCATCGGGTCAACGCGACGTGAAAGACTGCGCGTGATGATCATATAAAAGGCAAAAGTCACGGCGGTCGCTAAGGGAAAGAGCGCGACCAATCCAAATGTTGCAATACTGGGTTGAATGACCAGCAAAGCGCCACAAAATCCAGTCGCACTGGCGATAATGCGACGTGGCCCAATTGTATCTTTGAAGATGAGATACCCAAGCAACAACAGGATAAAGGGTTCGACGAACGCGATTGCCAATGCATCCGCGATTGGCATCACGCGAATGGCTGCGAAAAAGCAAATCGTTGCAGCCAGCAAACACAATGAACGTGCGATCATCAAAGGCAGGTCACGGCGAACGACTGTGATTTTTCGACCAAGCACCCAACAAATCGGCAACATCAACGCGGCCTGCACGACAAAGCGCGCAAATGCGATTTGCCCGACCGGGATTTCAGCCGCAGCAAGCTTGGCAAAAACATCCAACATCGGTGCGGTAATGCAAAATCCGATCATCAGCGCCATGGCTGTCAGAGTGCGGTCTTGAATCAACAGTTTGGAACATTCACTGCAAGTCCACCGAGCGCGGTTTCTTTGTATTTCTCGCTCATGTCCGCGCCCGTTTGGCGCATCGTTTCGATGGCGACGTCTAAATGGACGAGGTGCTGGCCGTCGCCACGAATGGCGAGTGACGCAGCCGATACGGCTTTAATCGCGCCTAATCCGTTGCGTTCAATGCAAGGAACCTGCACGAGACCTTTAACTGGGTCGCAGGTCATACCAAGGTGATGCTCTAACGCAATCTCGGCTGCGTTTTCGATCTGTTCGCTCGTACCGCCCAAAACGGCGCACAGGCCCGCAGATGCCATAGCAGCGGCGCTGCCCACTTCCGCCTGGCAGCCACATTCGGCACCGGATATTGACGCATTATATTTGATCAACCCGCCGATCGCTGCGGCTGTTAGTAAAAAATCAGGCACTTTGGTTATCGTGGCACCGGGCACGTGGTCCAGCCAGTACCGGATCGTCGCTGGAACAACGCCCGCGGCGCCGTTCGTTGGTGCCGTTACAATTTGCCCACCTGCGGCATTTTCCTCGTTCACCGCCATCGCATAGGTCGACATCCAGTCGTTGATGGTGTGGGGCGCGGTCAAGTTCATACCGCGTTCGGCCATCAAAGCATCATAGATGCCTTTTGCGCGGCGTCGCACGTTTAACCCTCCGGGTAAAATGCCGTCTGTGGCGAGGCCACGGTCAATACAGGCGTTCATCACCTCCCATATCCGCGACAGGCCGGAATCAAGATCCGCATGCGGCATCCGAGACAGCTCATTTGCGCGTTTCATCTCTGCAATGGATTTGGCAGATTTCGCCGACATTTCGAGCATTTCAGCCGCGCTCTGGAAAGGAAATGGGACTGGGGCCCCTGTATCTGACGCCTGGCCACTGGCCAATTCATCGGCTGTAAGGACAAATCCTCCGCCAATTGAATAATAGGTTTCTTGGATAATGATGTCGCCTTGCGCGTCGGTGCCGAATAGTTTCATGCCGTTTGCGTGGCCGGTTAGGACCTTATCATAGTCGAATATGACGTCCGCTTTTGGATCAAATTTGAGGTCGCCAAGACCTTCTGGCTGGACTGTTTTCTCTTTTGAAATTCGCGCGAGTTCGGTTTCAGCTTTTGCGGCGTCGTAGGTCTCTGACTTGATGCCTGCAAGGCCCAGGATAACGGCGCGATCTGTCGCATGGCCCACACCAGTAAATGCCAGCGAACCATGCAGCGACGCCCGCACGCCAGCCACGGCAAAGGGTTGGTTGCGCAAGTGGTCCAAAAATCGATCGGCAGCAACCATTGGTCCAATAGTATGCGAGGACGACGGTCCAACACCTACTTTGAACATATCAAATACAGATAGAAACATTAGTTTGGACTGCCTTCAGGTGGATTAGGTGGCATGGGATTTGAAAAAGGTGTTTCGCCCAAACCCTCAGCGATCGCTGCGCGGAGGACGGCTGGTCGCGTCTCGTTTTTCTTAGCAAATTTGTAAAGGCGTGGCCAAGACGCTTTAAGATTAAACCAAGAGGGATCACCGCCATACAGATGGCACCACCTTAACATGGGACCCAAGAAACAGCTTTGGACACTGGCCTCATCGGAGTCGATCCAAACAGTGTCTTCAGATGCCTCAAGAATATCTAAGAGTTCGATTAGTCGATCCCGAGTTTTTAGGTCTTCCGGTGGACCTTTAGAGATCAAATCTGGGTAAAATAGCGACCGCTGCGTCGGCTGAAGAGAGTTTGCGATCCAGAAAAGCCATTTCAACGCCTGCGCTCGATTTGGATTGTCGACCGCCGGAATAAGTTTTCCAGTTCGATCTGCCAGCCAAAGTAATATTGCGCCTGTTTCGAACATGATGCCGTGTGGAGTTTCAAGAACTGGGATCAGCCCATTGGGGTTCAAGGCCAAATACGCAGGGGATTTTTGTTCGCGTGCCCTTCGATCAACCAAAACTGTTTCGTATTCTAATTCAAGTTCTTCCAAAGCGATGCGGACGCAAAGCGATGCGTTGTCGGGCGCGTAGTGAAGGCGAAGTTTGGACGTCATAGCAAACTGATAAGCGAAGGTTCAAACACTCGACAGTTTGAATGCGACAAAACGGGCTGGTTTTACGCGGCACAAACATTAGTCAAAACTGGATTGTTCCCCTCGCGTGGCGCGCACGACTGTTCTATAGTTTGGTCAAATCTCAGGAGACGCACCATGACATCAGAGCTGTCACCCATCGATCGCGCAAAGTTTGTCGCAGCGAAACGCGCTGCAAGCTATGTCGAAACAGGCATGAAAGTTGGTCTGGGGACTGGATCAACTGCTGCATGGCTCGTTCGATGTCTGGGTGAGTTGGTGCGTGATGAAGGATTGCGCATTCAAGGTGTCCCAACTTCTGTACGCACAGCCCAATTGGCTCGGGATGTAGGCATCGAAGTGATCAGTTTGGACGAGGCAAAGTGGCTGGATCTGACGATTGACGGAGCTGATGAATATGACAACGATCTAAACCTTATCAAAGGCGGCGGCGGGTCGTTGCTTCAGGAAAAGATCGTCGCGACTGCCTCGGATCAAATGATGGTCATCGCCGATGTGTCAAAGCAAGTCAGCTCGCTCGGCAATTTTCCGTTGCCAATTGAAGTCATCCCATTCGGCTGGCAAACCACCAAAACACTTGTTGAGGAAACGCTCGTTGGATTGGATGTCTTGGGGACGTCGTCAACATTGCGCATGAACGGTGACGCGCCCTATGTGACCGACGAAGGCAACCATATTTTGGATCTCCACCTGAACCGGATTGGAAATGCGCGTCAGGTGAGTTTGGTATTGAACCAAATTCCGGGCGTTGTTGAGAATGGATTGTTCGTTGATATTTGCGACGTTGTCGTGATCGGTTCTGCGGACGGTCGAGTGCAGGTGAAAGACATCAACAAGGGAACCTCAGACGAGGTGCAATTCGATTTTCTCGATGAGGGAAATATCTTTGTTGAGGCCGGCGAATAGGAAATTCGCACGGATCTGTGAGCTGCGTTGAAACATTTCGCCACTCCGACTAGGTAACACGCCAAGACATTCAATATATGGGACGCGCCAATGGCTGAATTTGAGTATGATCTGTTTGTTATCGGTGGTGGATCAGGCGGTGTGCGTGCTGGCCGCGTCGCCGCTGCGACGGGTGCCAAAGTAGGTCTCGCCGAAGAATTTCGCATGGGCGGAACATGTGTCATTCGCGGCTGTGTTCCTAAGAAATTGATGGTTTTCGCGAGCGAATTTCATGAAATGTTTTCGGATGCTGAAGCCTATGGATGGGACGTAACAGGTGGCGACTTCCATTGGGATCGCTTCCGCCCGAAATTGCACGCTGAACTGGATCGCTTGGAAGGGATCTATCGCAAAATTCTGAACAACAACGAAGTCACGATCTACGATGCACGTGCAACGGTCAAAGATCCGCACACGGTTGCCTTGTCGGATGGTCGCGAAATCACTACGAAGCACATTCTGATTGCGACGGGTGGACACCCAACAGTTCCTGATATTCCCGGAGCGGAACACGCGATTACCTCGAATGAAGTGTTTCTGTTGGAAACCTTCCCTAGGAAAATGCTGATTGTCGGCGGTGGATACATCGCGTCTGAATTTGCCGGCATCATGAATGGCCTTGGTGTGGCTGTTGATCAATTCTACCGCGGTGATCAGATTCTTCGTGGGTTTGACAATGAAGCGCGCGAAATGATCGCGGCTGGCATGGTTGAAAAAGGTGTGAACCTGAAACTTGGCCTCAACGTTGCTGAGATGGGTAAGCGAGCGGGCGGAATCTGGGTCAAAGACACCGATGGCAACGAACACATGTATGATCAGGTGATGTTCGCGACAGGTCGTGGTCCCAATACCGCAGGTCTTGGTCTAGAAGAAACTGGCGTAACCCTTGGTCGCAGCGGCGAAGTGGTCGTCGATAAGTATAGCCAAACAGGCGTTCCGTCGATCTATGCGATTGGCGATGTGACCAACCGTGTTCAACTGACACCCGTCGCAATTCGCGAAGGTATGGCGTTCGTTGAAACCGTGTTTAAGGGCAATCCGACGCCGGTCGATCATGAATTGATCCCTTCAGCCGTGTTCACTCAACCTGAATTTGGCACAATCGGTCTGACAGAAGAGCAAGGCGCAGCCCAAGAACCGATTGAAGTTTATGCAACATCTTTCAAACCGATGAACCATTCGTTTGCCGGTCGCGAAGACCGCGTCATGATGAAATTGATTGTAAGCAAAGCCAACCGGACTGTGTTAGGGTGTCATATTGTTGCAGACCACGCAGGCGAAATGATCCAATTGGCTGGTATTGCGGTGAAACTTGGCGCGACCAAAGAGCAGTTCGATCAAACAGTTGCGGTTCACCCAACAATGGCCGAAGAGCTGGTCACAATGAAAGAACCTACCCGGACAACTTGAAAATCCGGCGAAAAAGATCATTTTAAGACATAAGGCCCGGCTCCGGGCGATTAGCAAGGAAGCAGACCAGAACATGGCAGGAAACAACGGCGGCCCTTGGGGCGGTGGTGGTAACAGCGGTGGCGGCAAGAATGGTGGCGATGACGATCGCAATCGTCCGCCGCAAAGGCCCAATCAAGGCAACAACCCGCAGATCCCAGAAATTGATGAGCTCGTGAACAAAGGTCGCGAGCAACTTCGCGTGCTGATGGGCGGCGGTGGCGGCTCTGGCAATGGGTCTGGATCCCAAGGCGGCGGCGGTGGTCCAGCGCTCACCCGCGGTACAGTCGGATTGGGTGTTTTGGCCCTTATCGCGCTTTGGCTCTTTGCATCGTTCTATACTGTGCGTCCCGAAGAAAAATCAGTTGAGCTGTTTTTGGGCAGTGAATCGTCTATCGGTGAGCCTGGTTTGAACTTTGCGCCTTGGCCTGTCGTTACACGCGAGGTTCTCGCGGTCACGACCGAGCGGAACATCAACGTCGGGACTGGCATTGCCGGTGGTGACGCTGGTCTGATGCTAACAGGTGACGAAAATATCGTGGATATTGATTTCCAAGTCGTTTGGAACATCAATAATCCAGCTGAATACTTGTTCAATCTGGCTGATCCTGCGCAAACAATCGGCGCTGTATCTGAATCCGCGATGCGTGAGATTATCGCACAATCCAACCTAGCGCCGATCCTCAATAGGGACCGTGGTTCAATTGCGGATCGTTTGCGTGATGAAATCCAAGTAACTTTGGATAGCTACAACTCTGGCGTGAATATTGTTCGTGTAAACTTTGACAAGGCCGACCCACCTGATCCGGTTATCGCGTCCTTCCGTCAGGTTCAGGATGCTGAACAAGAACGCGACCGTTTACAAAACGTTGCAGACGCCTACGCTAACCAGCGCCTTGCTGGTGCGCGTGGTGAAGCGGCTCAGTTGCTCGAACAGGCCGAAGCGTACCGTGCTCAGGTCGTGAACGAAGCAGTCGGTGAAGCGAGCCGCTTTAGTGCAGTTTTGGCCGAATACGAAAAGGCGCCAGAAGTGACACGCAAACGTCTGTACCTAGAAACGATGGAACAGGTTCTCGGTGGCGTCGATATCATCTTACTCGATGAAACAGGTGGAAATGGCGGGCAGGGCGTCGTGCCATACCTTCCGTTGAACGAACTGCGTAGCAACTCAAACGGAGGGTCGAACTAATGCGTAAGACAGCTTTTCTTTTGCCCGCCATTTTTGTGGCAGTCATTCTCGCGGTTTCTTCGGTCTTTATCGTAGACGAACGTGAGAAAGCTTTGGTTCTTCAGTTTGGCCGGATTATTACTGTCAAAGAAGATCCGGGTCTTGGTTTTAAACTGCCATTGATTCAGGATGTCGTTCGTTACGACGACCGTATCCTCAGCCGTGACCTTGATCCGCTTGAAGTAACGCCTTCTGATGATCGTCGTTTGGTCGTTGATGCTTTTGCACGTTATCGCATCGCAGATGTGACCCGCTTCCGTGAAGCCGTCGGTGGCGGTGGTGAAGAGGTTGCTGCTCGGCGTCTCGACTCAATCCTACGCGCAGAAACACGTGAAGTTTTGGGTACTGTGTCCTCGAACGATATTCTCTCGACCGATCGTGCGGCTTTGATGCTTCAAATCCGCAACGGTGCGATCGCTGAGGCGCAAGCGCTGGGTCTCCAAGTCATCGACGTTCGTCTAAAGCGGACTGATCTACCGTCTGAAAACCTCAATGCGACATACGAGCGTATGAAAGCAGAACGTGAGCGTGAAGCAGCGGACGAAATCGCCCGTGGTAACGAAGCCGCGCAGCGTGTTCGTGCGCAAGCCGATCGTACTGTGGTTGAATTAGTGTCGGATGCGCAACGTGCTGCTGAGATCACCCGTGGTGAAGCGGATGCTGAACGCAACGCGATTTTTGCAGAAAGCTTTGGCGCGAACCCAGAGTTCTTTGACTTCTATCGTTCAATGACAGCTTACTCGCGGTCACTGCAGCCGGGGAATTCAACGATGGTTCTAAGCCCAGACAATGAGTTCTTTAATTATCTCAAGTCTGACACAGGCGCCGCTGCGGAATGATCGCATATATCTTGCTAGCACTGGGTTTAGTGCTGCTCATAGAGGGGCTGGTGTACGCACTGGCCCCTTCGCTTATCGAGGACCTGCTTACTGCGCTAAAATCGCTACCACTCGATCAACGACGTATTATGGGATTGTTTGCAATGGTACTTGGAGCGCTTCTGCTTTGGGGCGCACAGGCTCTTGGACTTTGAATGGCTGCAATTAGGCGTTGAGGTGCTGTAGATTTCGCACTCGATCTCTACTGAACGCTTTTAGTCACAAGGGACCTCCGGGCACTTGAGATACTTTCGTGCAGATTTTCCGTTGCTTTTATGCATTTTTCCGCCTCACAGTTGTTTGAGCGAATGCGATTGCCGCTGGTGTTGCGGTTTGAACGCCCTACATTGATGCTAGCAACACATGAATGGCCCTTCTGGCCACATACGAAATTCGAGCGAAGGAGAATTCCCGTGAGATCACAGGCATCGGCCGAAACACAGCAACTCGGGTCCCCGCGCCGTTTATTGGCGGGACTAGTTACAGGTACAGCACTGGCTGTCGCACTCGTCTTGGCGCAATCCGCGCCAGCATGGTCCCAAGACCGCCCCGCGACATTTGCGGATTTGGCGGAACAGGTGAGCCCGAGTGTGGTTAACATTACGACATCAACTGTCATCGCGGGGCGCACCGGACCCCAAGGCATCGTTCCTGAGGGATCACCTTTTGAAGAATTTTTTGATGATCTTGGTCCTGAAGGCGAGGGCGAAGACAATCGCCAACGCCGTTCCTCGGCACTCGGCTCGGGCTTTGTGATTTCTGCCGATGGCTACATCGTTACGAATAATCACGTGATTGAAGGCGCCGACGAGATCCTGATCGAATTTTTCCCTGGTGGTGAGCCAGGCGTTCCCGCTGAATTGGTTGGCACGGATCCGAATACTGACATTGCACTTTTGAAGGTCGATTTAGAGGGACTACCATTTGTCGAGTTTGGCGATAGCAATGCCGTTGGCTCGCGCGTTGGCGATTGGGTCATGGCAATGGGTAACCCATTGGGGCAGGGCTTTTCGGTTTCCGCTGGTATCGTTTCTGCGCGTAATCGCGCACTGTCAGGAACCTATGACGATTACATCCAGACAGATGCCGCGATCAACCGTGGTAACTCTGGCGGTCCCTTGTTCAACATGGATGGTGACGTGATTGGCGTGAATACCGCGATCTTGTCTCCGAACGGCGGATCAATTGGTATTGGCTTTGCGATGTCTTCTGCAGTCGTGACAAACGTCGTCGACCAGTTAGAAGAATTCGGTGAAACCCGCCGGGGTTGGCTGGGTGTCCGCATCCAAGATGTGACACCAGACATGGTAGACGCAATCGACGGTCTGGAAACGGCGCAAGGCGCGCTGGTCACAGAAGTGCCCCCCGGGCCCGCAGAGGATGCGGGCATGGAATCTGGCGACGTAATCACGGTTTTTGATGGCGTAGAAATTGCCGATACGCGCGAACTCGTCCGTATTGTGGGCAACTCTCCAGTTGGCAAAGAGGTTGCGGTTTCCGTCCTTCGCAACGGTGATGCAACTGACTTGACCGTTGTACTTGGACGTCGCGAAACAGCCGAAGCAGCTGCATTCCCAGCGCCAGAGCAGGAAGAAGAAGCTGAACCAGAGGCCGTCGAGTTGCTTGGTCTGACACTTTCGACTGTAACGGAGGATCTAAAGGATCAATTCAACCTGAGTTCTGATGATGGCTTGGTTATCACAGCAATCGATTCAGAATCTGAGGCGGCGTCCAAAGGCTTGGTCGAAGGTGACGTTATTACTGAGGCGGGTCAGCAAAAAGTGGCAGCAGTCGAAGATTTCCAAGCGCGTATCGAAGAGGCAAAAGAAGCAGGACGAACTTCGCTATTGCTACTTGTCCGTCGTGGTGGTGACCCACGTTTTGTAGCACTTGGTTTGGGTGAATAGGCTCTCCTAAAAAACCTACCCATCTCGTTAGGGCGCGCCTTTGGGTGCGCCCTAATTCGTTGGAATGCTGACCAGCCCAAGCGCACGTGCCGTCTCAATCGACAAAACAGGGCTGTTTACACCGCGGCGCTCTTGAAAGATCTGCACTGCGGAGCTTGTTGGTCCATCAAGGAAACCATTGACCGCGCCTGTGAAAACACCGCGTGCCTGAAGCGCACGTTGTAGCGAAGTGACAAATGCAATCGTGTAAGTTGGCGGGCAAACAGTTTCAAATCGTTGCGTAACTTCGCTCGGGATACGCACGCGCCGTGCCTCATTTCGGAAAATAGCCGGGTTGATTAAGCTGCCGTCTGATGAGCGAGTGGCCGGTATGACTTCGACTTGTTCGATGATTGTTTCAAATGTGTCTGGTCCGCGAGTGACCGAAAAGCATCTGCCATCCGCTTCGGTTTCGATGTCTCCCATCGCGAAAAGGATCGGCTGCGGCGCCGGATCTTGCGGCGGTGCGGCCGAGCTACAGGCGGACACAAACAAAAGGGCGAAGCTAATATGTTTCATCTTGATGCGGACCCTAGGGTATTTGCAATGCCGTGACCAACTGCCAGATGAAAGAAATCACAGAAAGTTGCCGAAATTTGTCGCTCAAATCCCAATAAACTGCGCAATTGCGACTGGTAGGCCCTGCGCGGCTGCCCTAAGTTCTCTTTCAGCAAACGCCAATTAAATCAGAGGACTCTCCACAATGGCTAAGATCACATACGTCGAATTCGGTGGCAAAGAACATGTTGTCGATGTTGCAAACGGCCTCTCTGTGATGGAAGGCGCACGCGACAACGGTATCCCAGGTATCGAAGCCGATTGCGGTGGCGCCTGTGCATGTTCAACCTGTCACGTCTATGTTGATGCAGCTTGGGTCGAAAAACTGCCAGCAGTCGATCCGATGGAAGAGGATATGCTCGATTTTGCATTCGAACCCAACCCAGCGACATCGCGTCTAACTTGTCAGATCAAAGTCACTGATGAACTGGACGGTCTACGTGTCCAGATGCCAGAGCGTCAGATTTGAGAAACCAACTGATCTTGACCGCGCTGTTGTGCGCAAACGCAGCGCAGTCGCAGATCGTTGACGCAACCTATCAGGACCCGACAACGCGCTATGCGCATGGCGTCTTAGGGGATCAAATCGAGCATGCGACGCTTGAAGTGACATTGGCCAATGGTCAAACGATGTCTGCGACTTGGCCAGATACGTTGGTATTTGAGGACACATCCCCCCGCGTTGTTGATTTGGACGGCGACGGCAGCCCGGAAGTGATCACCGTCGAAAGCCACGAACAACGCGGTGCGCGGCTTGCGGTTTGGGGGCTTTCAGAAGCCGGAACTCTTGCTCAGCTTGCCTCTACGCCGTTTATCGGTACGCGGTTTCGTTGGTTGGCGCCCATTGGCGCTGCAGATTTAGACGGTGATGGGCTATTTGAAATTGCCTACATCGATCGCCCGCATTTGGCTAAGACACTGCGCGTTTGGCGATATCAGCTAGTTGATGGCATGCAAACATTGACATCTGTTGGTGACTTCGCCGGCGTCACGAACCACCGGATCGGCGAACGTGATATCGCGGGGGGTATTCGCGATTGCGGATCTGGCCCCGAAATGATCGTGGCAAGTTTGGACTGGTCGCGCCTGATGTCGATCCAATTCGACGGAGATTTTTCGGCCCAAGAGGTTGGACGCGACACAAGCCGCGCTGCTTTCGCTGAAGCTTTGAGTTGTTAACCTAGGAGCGCGCCCAACGTGCAAAGCACAGCGATTTCGCTAATCTGTTGAGTCGCACCAAGAATATCGCCCGTCTGACCGCCGATTTTACGATTTGCAATGGCAGCGCATGCAACGCCCGATATCCCGCTGACGATTGCAATAGCGGGCAATGCCCAAGGCCACACACAAAGGGTCACACCCGCTGCAATGCCAAGACCGATCCAGAGTTGGGGCAGGCCGGGTTTGCCGACGGATTGGCTTAACCCATCAGTTCGGGCATTAGAAAGAAGCGCCATCAACGCCAGCATGACGGCGCGGCTCGACACTGATGCGATCACGACCCCCGGCCAAAGCATACCCGCCTCAATGAGTGCGAGGAAAGCGGCATAGCGGATCAGCAACGACAGCCCAAGCGCGAGAACGCCATAGGTTCCAATGCGGCTGTCTTTCATGATTTCGAGACGCCGCTCAGGGGTCCACCCTCCCCAAAGGCCGTCGGCGGTGTCGGCCAAGCCATCTTCGTGCATTGCACCTGTGATCATAATGGATGCAAACAAACAAACGCCTGCAATCGCGCGGGGATCAACATCCAACCAATCAAGAAGCGCGGCACATATCAGAACGCAGATCGCAACAATCAAACCGACCAGAGGGTAGGCCCAAGCAGAACGCGCACCGCGTGCCATTGCATGATCCGTGTCGACCGCAATAGGCAAGCGTGTAAGTAGACCCAAAGCCGCTAGCAAATCTTGCCAAATCATCCGTGCTGTGATGTCGCGAAATAGCAAAATTCAGCCTCTTAAAGTTCTTTCCATTCCGACAAAGATGGTTAGACAAACCACAAACAGAACGCAATGAGGGTCACCATGGGCGCACCATTTTCCACACTTTCAGAATTCAAGGCATTGCTTGCCGAGGCGCCTGCACATGACGCAGATGCATTTACTGGCGCACAAGAACGCAACGGCCAATTGACCAAACCACCGGGTGCTTTGGGCCGGTTAGAAGATCTGGCGATTTGGTATGCAGCATGGCGCGGTACGGATCGTCCTCAGATCAACGCACCTCAGGTGATTGTGTTTGCGGGCAACCACGGCGTTTGTGCTCAGGGTGTGTCTGCATTTCCACCAGAAGTGACTGTTCAAATGGTCGCGAACTTTGAACACGGCGGTGCAGCAATCAACCAATTGTCCAAGACGTTCGGTGCGAAAATGGATGTGCACGCGCTTGATTTGGATAATCCAACCGCAGATTTCACCCAGGCACCCGCCATGAGCGATGATGAAGTGGTCGCAGCGCTCGCGACAGGCTGGGATGCCGTTGATGCAGATGCTGATTTGTTGGTGACTGGCGAAATGGGGATTGGAAACACCACGTCAGCGGCCGCGGTTGCTGCTGCGGTTCTGGGCGGCGACGCCGCAGAATGGACAGGGCGCGGAACTGGTGTTGATGACGCAGGTCTGGCGCGCAAGACCGACGTTGTATCGCGCGGTCTCACACTTCACGCTGATGCAATTGCGGATCCGCTGCATGCCCTGCGGTGTCTAGGTGGTCGGGAATTGGCGGCAATGGCTGGGGCAATTGCTAGCGCTCGTGCCAAGCGTATTCCCGTCATCTTGGATGGCTTTATCTGTTCCGCCGCGGCCGCCAGTTTGCACGCGGCCGTACCGGGCGCCTTGGACCATACTGTTGCCGGCCATCTCAGCGCCGAGGGGGCACACCGCAAATTGCTTGATGGTCTGGGCAAAGAGCCGCTCTTAAGTCTTGGCTTGCGTCTCGGCGAAGGGTCTGGTGCCGCACTCGCAATCGGTGTCCTAAAGGGCGCGATTGCTTGTCACAGCGATATGGCTACATTTGCTGAAGCGGGCGTTGCAGCAGGCTAATTAACCCGATGGTACTTCCAACCTAATGGTGCGTCCGCGCTTAACATAGTTGAGTGCGGATTCGCCAATGGCGGTGACGCTACCTCCGTCCAAGCTGTCGCCAGTCGTGACACGCTGATAGCGACCATTGCCAAGCCGAACCAAAGCGTAACGGCTGGAAGGCCGGCCATAGACACCGATCAGATTGATTTCGCGGAGACTAATCGCATTCGTAATGGTCGCCGCGCGTGCGACCCCGCCTGGTATGGGCCCTGATGCCACGGCGGGCGCCGAAACTGCGGTTGCCTGCGGTGCGCGGGTTTCTGCACGTGCAACGACCTGTGCAAAGTTGCGCGGTCGAGTGTCTGGGCGTTCTGAAACCGCAATCGCTTGCCGCGTTGGCGTAACGAATGGGTTCGACGGGGCAGCATCCGAAATTGCTGCGAGCACAGATGAAATATCAGCATTTGAGGGTGGTTCGGGTGTCGGCGCCAATGCCGCGGGGCGCACACTGGGTCGGAAACCAGACAATTCTGGATCTGCAATGGCTAGAAGACTAAGCGGCTGAGCCGGACGCGCGGACGGTCTATACCCCGCAAGCGTGGGATCGGCCGCATCCAACAATCCGCCAGATTGAGGTGCCAAAAGAACCGGGCGCGTTGCTGGTCGGAAGTTTGAAAGAGAAACGCCTGATGTACTAATTCGATCGGTTGGGTTGACAATAACTGTAGGTGCCGCAGTCTCCGCAGTCTCCGCAGTCTCCGCAGTCTCCGCAGTCTCCGCAGTCTCCGCAGTCTC
>JBELEI010000013.1:62878-69773 GCA_042093895.1 Cognatiyoonia sp.
CGCTGCGATCTCGGGCTGAACCAAAGCTTCAATACTTTCCGGCCGTAAAGGCGGTTGCTTTGTCGGCGCTCCAGTAAGCACCAGTAAATCTGGGGTGTTGGTTATGATATTGCTGTCTTGACCCGCTGTTTCAGCGACAATTTCAGGAAGCGGTGCCAGTCCTGCAGGGCGGGGCGGCGGTGCTTTGGGTGGTGGGCCGGCAACAAGGACGAGAGGTGCGTTTCCGCCAGTCAGCGGGCGTTCAATCACGATGTCGGGAATCTCTGTTCCAGGTCGAAATGGCGGGATTTTTTCAGGCGCTCCAGCAAATACAATCGCGCCATCTGGCGTCATCGTGCCTTCCGGCGTTGCTAGAATGAATCCACGTAGATCGCGCGCGAATGTAACGCCTGCAGCAGGCGGATTGCGGGGCGGTGCGATGGAGGCATCTGGCAAGATGCTATCAATTTCAGGAATTGCAAATTGTGTGAGACGCCCTTGCGATATTACCGATTTCGCGGGTGTAAAGCCTTCTAGTGAGCCACCACGTGGCAAAAGCGGCAATCTTGGTGCGCGCTGATAAACACCTGTCGCCGCATAAATCCGATCTGCTTCCGCGGGTGACAAAACACGGCCAACCGCTTCACGCAAAATCGGCAAAGCACCTGTCGGAGATTCAGGAACAGGTAATGGTGCAGCTTCCTCTTGCGCTATCACTTCTTCGATTTCTGGCGTGAGCTCTGGCGCAGTTTCAGAGGCGATTTCTTCCACAACGTCAGGTACTGGCACGACAGTCGGATCTGGTAACGGTTGTTCCTCGACGATCGCGATTTCGGGTTCTGTTTCGATCGTCGGCGGCGTGAACCAGCGTGCTATTCCGGTTCCTGACCAAGTTCCTGCCCAAAGTGCAACCAAGATCAGTATGGCGATCAGGGCAATGGTCATCATCAACCCTAAATATCGTGGTTTTCCACCAATCTTATCTTGTTCGCGCGCTCCATAAACGGTGAGTTTATCCGCCTCTGAACGGCTGCTCGCTTGTTCATTTGAATTCGTGTTTTGGTACCCCTTCGCGGGCGCCGACAGTGGTGGCGCGCTAGAGGTATCTAGTCTTGGCGGAGTTGGCACCTGCATTGCGGTGCCAAGTTCCGGCGCGGCACCAGGAGGTGTGATTTTTGGTTCTCGCCTGCTCCCAAACTGTGGGATGACGTCATCGGCGTCATCGATTTCGTCGAAAGGCGTCGGATCTGATGGAGCGTCGAATTGCTTAGGCGAAATTACTTTCTCGTCACTTTGCGAAGACGAAAAAACGAACGGGCTAAGCTCTTCATCTTCGGCAATAACGGGTTCTTTGTCTTCGATAGCGACAGGTTCAGAAATTGTCTGCCCACCAACGATCTTGAGCGGCGCATTTTCGCGCACGATATCATCTGAAGAAATATTGGCAGATGCGACCTTCGTGACACCAAAAAAGATTTCAGTTCGGAACGTAAATGGCTCAGGTTCAGCGACAAAAGCCACAGGTTCAAACTTATGTTCAATTGCAAAAGCTTCGGCTTCTTCCAGTGTCTCTTTTGCGACCGCAGCAATGTATGTTCGACCACCAGTTCGATCAAAATCAAACACGAGGTCAGCGACATCGTATGGCGTTGCACCCTCTAGTGCTGCCGAAATATCGTCATCCGTGGTTTGCGCTGTTTCAATAGCGAGAAATTTGATTTGATCGGACGGGATTACCAGTTTTACGTGCTGTCGGCTGGGCTCCAGCGCAATCGCTTTTTGTCGCAGGACGGCCAATCCGTCCGATAGATCCGCATCGTCGGGTGCCACTTCTCCGACAACATGCCATCCATCAGACAAACGGTGTAAAAGCCGAATGCCTTCAAAAGAAAGCGAAAGTGCAAAATTTGGCGTCATCGTGTGCCCTTAGCATTCTCGACAGACCAGCAATACCTGCAATTGCCGTGATCAAAACGATAAAGCAAATTTTCGCCAAATCCAAGGTTTTGCATGGTTTTCCCCGCGGAAAGTTGAGCAACATCTGCCATACTGAAACGAACGAAAGTTTTCTAAGGAGAAGTCTCTAAAATGTTCTCAAGATTTGCATTCTTTACATTCGCAGGATTGTTGACCTCGGCCGCGCCAATTTGGGCGGAAGGCGTTCGTGGAAGCATCTCAGTTACCGGCGCCGCCGAGTTAGCCGTGATCCCTGACTTGGCTACAATTCAAATTGGCGTCGTAAATGTTGACGAAACGGCGCAAAGCGCAGTCGAAGGCATGTCTGCCGATCTCCGTCAAATCTTGGAACGAATTGAGGCCTTTGATTTACCTCCTGCAGACATCCAAACAAGCGCGCTAAATCTTTCCGCTGATTTCGACTACTCCGAACGTTCTGAACGTCCGAAAATTATTGGTTACACCGCGAGATCAACACTCAGTTTGCGCGTACGAGAACTCGATGATCTCAGTACTTTATTAGATGAGGTCCTAAAGGGCGGTGCGCATCAATTGAACGGCCTCGCCTTTGACGTCGCGGATCGTGCTCCGTTGATTGCAATGGCACAAGAACAGGCGATAGCAAACGCAATGGACAAGGCTGAGCGTTTTGCGGATGCGTCAGGGGTGACTTTGGGCGCACTGATCTCGCTGAGCGAACCGGGAATTGCAGCCCCACAAGGGGTTCGGGCATTTTCTGCCAGAATGGAAGATGCCGCCGTGCCAATCATGACAGGCGACATCTCAATTTCAGCTAGAGTTTCAATGACTTACGCCATCGAGAATGAAGATTAGGTCACGGATTTGGCTAGCGCCTGATCAAGGTCAGCGATGATATCATCTGCGTCTTCTGTTCCAATGGACAAACGCACGATGTTTGGGCCTGCACCCGCTGCCTCTTGTTGTTCAGTTGTCAATTGGCGGTGGGTCGTGCTTGCTGAGTGGATAATCAAACTGCGCGTATCGCCTAGGTTTGCAACATGGCTAAAGATCTCAAGGCTATCCACCAGTTTGATGCAGGACTCATATCCGCCTTTCACGGCAACCGTGAACAAGGCACCCGCGCCGCGTGGACAGATTTTGTTGATCAGTTTGTAGTATGGTGAGCTTTCCAGCCCGGCATAGGTCACGTAGTCAATACGTGGATCATTCTCGAGCCAGGCTGATACTTTTTTGGCATTCTCAACGTGGCGGTCCATTCGCAACGACAGCGTCTCGATCCCCATAAGCGTATAGTGCGCAGCTTGTGGGTTCATGGTCATGCCCAAATCACGCAGACCAATCGCGATTCCGTGGAACGTAAAGGCCAACGGACCAAAAGTCTCTGCGAACTTTAAACCATGGTAGGCAGGTTCAGGTTGGCTGAGGGATGGGAATTTGTCGTTCGCAGCCCAGTCGAACTTGCCGCTGTCAACCACACAGCCACCCGTTACCGTGCCGTTGCCTGTGAGGTATTTGGTCGTTGAATGAACAACCAAAGTCGCGCCATGTTCAATCGGGCGGCACAGATACGGTGTGGCTGATGTGTTATCGACGATCAGTGGGATACCGGCTTCGTCTGAAATTGCTGAGATCGCATCCAAATCAGTGATGTGGCCGCCGGGGTTCGCAATCGCTTCACAGAAGACGGCGCGCGTATTGTCATCGATTGCCGCCTTCACCGCCGCATGATCGTCGAAGTCGACGAAAGTGCAGGACCATCCAAACCGTTTAATTGTTTGGCTGAATTGGGTCATTGTCCCGCCGTAAAGGCGTGATGATGCAACAATGTTTAAGCCTGGGCCCATCAATGGGAACAATGCCATGATTTGCGCCGCGTGCCCGGAAGAACAACAAACAGCACCTGCGCCGCCTTCCAATGTAGCTACGCGCTCTTGTAGTGCAGCGACTGTCGGATTGGTCAGGCGTGAATAGATATATCCCACTTCCTGCAGGTTAAACAAAGCCGCAGCATGGTCCGCGTCGCGAAACACATAGGCCGTGGATTGATAGATCGGAACCTGCCGCGCACCCGTTGCCGGATCGGGGCGTGCGCCCGCATGAATTTGCAACGTGTCAAAGCCATAGTCAGTTTCGTTGGACATAAGAATTTTCCCCAAGTTATATGTTGGCACCTGTTTAGGCGCATTTGCAGTGGGTCTCAACGTTTCGGAACAAAAAGGACGCAAACATGCCGTTTCCATTTCATTTGGCCTTTAACGTTACCGATTTGGATGAGACCCGAGAATTTTATTCCGACGCGCTTGGTGCAAAAGAAGGACGCTCAACGGAAACTTGGGTGGATTTCGATTTTTTCGGCCACCAACTTAGCCTGCACCTCGGAACGCCTTTTGAAACAAACACGACCGGAAAGGTCGGCGATCACATAGTTCCAATGCCGCATTTCGGGCTAGTGCTACCGCTTGATGATTGGACTGAACTCGCGGGCCGACTAGAGGATCGCCAGACGGATTTCATAATTGCGCCGTCTGTCCGGTTCAAAGGCGAAGCGGGAGAACAGTGGACCATGTTCTTTCGAGATCCGTCTGGGAATCCGATTGAGGTCAAAGGCTTCGCAGACATGGTATCAATTTTCGAAAGTTGAAGTACCTTCATCTAGCCGAAAATACCTTTTGGGGGCGGACCGCAGGTCCGGGGGCAAAGCCCCTATCTGACCCAAAAACCAGCAGCCTTGATCTTGTTGCGTAACTTCCGCTCGGGCTTTGGCAAATTATCACGATCAAACATCGCCCGCACTTTTTCACCGCGTTTGTGGAAAATCATTACTTTAAAGGCCTCATAGCGCTTCAAAAGCTTTTTGATTTTGTTGGGGGCGGAAACATCCGTCAAAACCTGAACTACCAAATCGCTCTCTCGCGCGTAAAGCAGGGGCAAAGTTCGATAGTGACAAGTCACATCGCCATCTAAACCATCCAATTCGGGGCCGGGGCGTCCGCCACCAAACGACTGAATGACCAAGGGCAATGCCACCTGATCAAGCCATGGATCAAGCGATTGGATAACCATTTCTGGTGTCCCTTCGTCACGGATTGCCAACGCATAGTCCAGAAAACGTCGCCCAAACGCATGCGGGCAGGGGCCAAAGAACCACCCCGCGTTGAAATACATGTAGCGCTGCCAATATTCATCTGGATGCGACAGATCGAGCGTGCTTTCAAACTCGAGCCCGAACTTGTCATAAAGCGATTTCCAAATAGCGGTATAGCCGGGCCAATATAACTCTTCGACGGGCCAAGTGCCTTCGCGCCTCATTGATGCTGAAGGGCGGTCAAAATCGAATTTGAGATTTGCGAGGTCGCCGGTGACCAATGTGTCTGTATCGAAAAACACAAACGGTACGCCTTTCGGCATACTGAGCAATGCTTCGATCTTATTTCCATAGGGATAGTCTTCGCCAAAGGCCTTGTTTTCAAAAGGCAGGATTTCTGCACCTGCGTCTTGCAATGCCGAGCGCACATCTTCCGACATTGACGGGTCTTTACTCCAACGCGCATTTGGCTGCGGCTCAGCGACAAATACGGTGCCCGAGAAATCGGGCGACATCTTGTGCAATGAGGCGACGAACAGCAACGCTTCGTACTGCAAACGGCCAGCTTGGCCGACAATCATTATATTAAAGTTTGCCTGTTTGGCCGCCATTTCCGTGCCTTTCTTTGAACGAAACTTACCGCGCAAAGCGTCGCAACGCTAGCATCTATCCCTTCAGTTTATCGCTTTCATTTCGGTCTTAGGTTTTGAAAATTCGACATGGACGACGAGAGCCAGTTTCCTTAGGCTTTTTGCATGAATCTTGCATTTCACCATGTGGCGATCATCGCCAGCAACTACCAACGCTCAAAAGAATTTTACACGCAGACGCTTGGCCTTGAGGTGATCCTTGAGACTTATCGACATGACCGTGAGTCGTGGAAACTCGACTTGCGTCTCCAAGGGGGAGGTCAGATTGAGCTTTTTAGTTTTCCAAACCCGCCAGATCGAGCGTCCAGACCTGAAGCTTGCGGTTTGCGCCATCTAGCTTTTGAGGTGTCCAATCTGGATGCAGCTATTGAGGACCTCGCGCGAAAGTCTGTATCAGTTGAACCGGTCCGCACAGACGCAAATACCGGACGCCGATTTACCTTTTTCGCAGACCCAGATGGGCTGCCGCTTGAACTATATGAACAGGAACACACATGAAACGCTCTCGCATCAACGAAATCATGGCAGAGTCGGCCGAAATGATCCACGAACACGGATTTCGTTTGCCACCCTTTGCCTATTGGACGCCTGACGAATTTTCCAAAAATGCGAGCAATGCACTGATAGATGCACGATGCGGGTGGGATATCACGGACTATGGCGCGCGCGATTTTGATAAAATGGGGCTTTTTCTTTTCACGCTACGCAATGGTCGTTTGTCAGACCTGCAGGCAGGCGGAGGGATGTGCTATGCTGAGAAACTCCTAATCTCACGCCAAGATCAGCTTTCACCAATGCATACGCATGTAGTCAAAGCTGAAGACATCATCAATCGTGGCGGGGCCACATTGGTCGTCGAGCTCTTTGGGTCAGACGACAATGGAAACTTTTCAGAGGATCGTGGCGGCACCGTGTTCTGTGATGGCATCGCGCGTGACTTCATGCCAGGCGAGAAACTTAAATTCGCGCCAGGCGAAAGTGTCACGCTAATGCCCGGGGACTGGCATGCATTCTGGGGCGAGGGCGGTGATGTCCTGATCGGTGAAGTCTCTAGCGTCAATGACGATGAAACAGACAATATTTTCCGGGAACCAATTGGCCGTTTTGCGGAGATCGAAGAAGACGAGGCACCGATGCACTTGTTGGTCAGCGACTATGCCGCGATGACAACTTAGTTTGGCAATCGTTTGAAAGTGGTGGGCGACCCTGGAATCGAACCAGGCGTGCGTCTCCGCGAGGGAGT
>JBELEI010000014.1:0-67482 GCA_042093895.1 Cognatiyoonia sp.
GCTAGGGGATGTTGGCAAATCTCATCATGACCAAAAATTTGGCAGCCTCTGAGATGAGACCCTTATTGCAATCCGAAATACTCAACCGCGTTGGGACATTGGCCAAGTAGGCAGCCGGCGTTTGTGTTCGTTGACCGCAACCATATGTGTCTTGCCACCAATCCCAATTTTCCCACTTTGCGCGCGTGGCGGCTGGAACAGCTACATCGTAGTCCGATACCATCAGGTTCACATCAAGGTAGTCGAATTCGATGACTTCGACGTCGATCCCTGCTTGCAAATCAAGGGCATCCAATAACTCTTCTCGGTATCCGCCCGCATATCCATTGAGCACATCAACTGTCCGCGTGATCTGTGTTGTCCAGATGCTCAGGTCGAGGGTTTTCAAAGACTCCTCACTGTCCAACCGTTGGCCGGCATCAAAGGAATAGATCACCGCGCGTTCATTGCCACCGCGGGCATGCAGTGCCTCGCGCAGTGTCGCCACACCTGTGTTTTCGACAATCCCGCCGTCCCCAAGATGCCAGTATTCTTCACCGCCATTAATCGTCAATGTTGTCGGGCCCAGGTACGGTGGGAAAGCAGCCGAGGTCGCCACCGCCAAAGAAATCGGAAGGTCAGTAGGCGCAGGCCGCAACGTCGTTTTATCCGAGAATGTAAGTGAACGGATCGAATCCGGTACAACCGTTGTGGCAGCACGTTCAGCTGGCGGCAGGGTCCCGTTGGAAAATACAAACGGGCGACCATTGTCATAGCTGACGGCATTAAAAAACCAGGTCTTGCCCTCGTCGAGTTCAGTAAAGGTTTTATCTGCCAAGAAGTCTGGTGAGTTCAAAACGTCTTGCAACGAATTCAAGCGCCTTGATGGGCTTAAGACGCGACGTGGATCCAAGATTTGGTATTTCTCAATACCCCACATGCTGGACGGGGCTGCCACGGCACGCATATTATCGAAATACTCCACGCACGCTGCTTTGTCATAAGGGGCAGAACAATCATTATGCGCGCGCGTTGCGAGATAAGATGCTGCAAAGCCGCCTCCACTGACGCTTGAAACATGGGTGATCTCAGCCAATGGCACATGTTCGGCCAAGGCCTCGATCCCACCAGCAGCAAAGGCAGCGGCGCGCGCGCCACCACCAGATAACGCCAACCCGACAAAAGGGCGATCATCGACATCCGAAGGTGGGGCATATGGGGATGCCCCAATGGTCACAGGGAAATGTTCTTGGAGCGGTCTCAGCAGCCCATTTAATACAGCTGCCACCGCTAATATTCCGATGACGCCAAACAAGCGTTTTGTCCATTTTCCCATCGACTTCCCCAATTCACTGCCTAAAAATTGTGCGCTCTAATCTGAACAAGCTTCTGGAATTCCATACCTTTTGACAAGCCTGTTTCTGGTAGGGGGTATGGTATCCCTTACCTTACGGCAGCTTTGCACCCCATACCCCCCAAATGGGAGATGCCAGTTCTCAGAGCGGCCCGTACGCCTTTGGTTATCACATCAAAGGAAGACAAAAATGAACCTTACTTCCCCCTACCTTGCGACGCTCGGACCGCTCGAATTACTCGGCGTTTTGGGCTCTCTATTCTACATCCTTTCTTTTGCCGCTGTGCAAACGCGCGTGCTAGACGGAAACAGCCTCACCTACACATTGGCCAATCTGATTGCCGCCTCACTTGTCGGCATAAGCCTAACTGTAGAATTCAATCTAGCTTCGGCCGTAATCCAAGGGTGTTGGATCGTTCTTGGTCTCGTCGGAGTTTCATTGCACAGCTACCGTTTTCTGCGCCGCGCCAAATCTTCGCCGACAGCTCTGGAGGCGCAGCAATGAACATCGCAGATATCCTATCCTATAGCGTTACACTTTTCGTTATCGCCATTGCACCGGGCCCATGTGTCCTCGTCCTCTTGGTTCGTTCTGCTAGCAATGATCTCAAAGGTGCCGTTGGGTTTGGCATAGGATTTGCTACCGGTGGCGTCCTCATCATCACCGCCGTCTGCTACGGGCTCGCCACATGGATGACTAGCTCACCCGAAATCTTCAACTACAGCAAATACGTCATGATGGCCTACATCCTGTTCTTGGCGCGCGGCATCTGGAAAGGTGGGTTCGACTTGAGACAAAGCGGCGAAACCAAGCGAACTTCGTTGATGTCCTCAATCTCAGCTGGCCTCTTCACCTGCTTTATCTCGCCCTACATGATGATATTGTTCCCATTGGTCCTGCCTGAAATGGCTGACATCACAACGATCAAAATGCCTGATTTCCTCTTGATCGCATTATCGACGTTTCTTTCGATCTTTGCAGCAGCAGCCACGGTCGTCATTTTCGCCGCACAACTGCGCCGCCTGATCCGATCTGAGAAATCAGCGCTGCGGATGAACAAAACGCTCGCATCGCTCTTGGTTGTTGGCGGCAGCGTCATGGCCTTTGGCTAAATCCAGTTCGAATTTGGCGGCGAATACTCTTCCGGTTTGCCGCCAAACCTTCGGGATGCCTTCAAAGTTTGATGTGATAGCACTTTGGTCAAAAGGCATCCCGATTTTAATTCTTTATTTTCGCCAGTTAGGCGCTAGGTTTTAACGGTAACATTATGACAAAATCAGTTTCTCCAAATACAGCTCTTGATCCCGATGCAATCGTGGACACGCTTTATGATATCGCGATTGATCCTCAGTCTCTTGCGAGCTTTGTAGACACTTGGAATGCGGCTGGTCTTGATGCCAGCGACGCCCGTCAAAGCATCGAAACCTTCGATGAGTTTGATAAAGTCTACCAATCGCACCTTAAACGCGCCGAAACGTTTTTGCGTCGCGATGAACATAACAATTTAGGCCCAGATTTCGCTGAGATACTGGTCCCTTTCAATAATCTAGCTGCCTTTGTCATCAATAAGACTGGAGGCATTGTTGCGGGAAACGACGGTGCGATCGAATCCTTCGCCATTAAGATAGGCGCATCATGTAGCGCCTCAGATTTACCCAGCGAGGTTCAAGCCGCTCTGATAGAAACGGTCGAAGACGCGGCTATCGAAGCAAAACAAACTGACCGCCTGCTAAAACTCGAAATGAAAGACAACCGCGGCACAGCGCTTTTCCGGTTGCGCCGATTGGATTTCTCAGGTGACGCTTTAGCACCCTACGTTCTGGTTGTGACAACGCATTACTATTGGCAAGAAGCGTTGGGTCAGACCCTCAAAGAAACGTTTGATCTGACCCCCGCAGAACAAGGTGTTGTGCGTAGCCTTGTCGAGGGTCAGGATGCGAAAACCATCGCAGCCACACGCGGTACAAGCGAGGGCACTGTACGTGGTCAAATCAAAGCGGTGCTCGCTAAGATGGGTGCGCGGACTCAGTCCGAGGTGATCCGTCTTGTACTGTCGCTTCGTGAAATCAGCCAAAGCCCCAGCGGAAACTACCGACGGCTTCCCAAGTCGACTAAATCCGTCGACGGAGATTGGATCCAGAAGGAAGTCTGGAAGCCATTCGAGACCCTAATCGTCGGCAATGGTCGCAAAATGGATTATCTGGATATGGGCCCTGCGACTGGTGCTCCGGTTCTTTATACGCACATGGGATATTGCATGGCGCGTTGGACTGAACCGATGATCAAACTGGCGTTTCACCACGGGTTGCGGGTGATTGTTCCCATTCGTGCTGGTTATGGGTACAGCGAAAACATGGATCCAAAAGCTGATGTATGGGCCACCACTCGCGCCGATACGCTGGCCCTTTTGAATCACCTTGGGATCAAGCGATTGCCATATATTGCCCAAGGCGGCGACTTGGTCTTTGCAATTGATTTTGCGGCGCATCATCCCGAGATCGTCAGCGAAGTCGGTGGATTGGGCGGGCGACCTAGCCTACCGGGCGACCTTCACTATTCCAGTATGAGCAAATGGCACAGGTTCTTTCTATCGACCGCCAAACACGCCCCTCATCTGCTAAAGTTTACTGCGAAAGCTGCGGTCACCATGTGCAAACGAATTGGCGTCACTGAGATGTATCATCTCATGAACAAAAGCTCGCCTGCAGATATGGCCCTATTAAATGATCCGTACGCACAGCCTGTCATGATCTCAAATGCCGAACTATCTGTCAGCCGTACAACCGATTTTTCGCAAGCCTACGCCATGGAATTATTAGCCTCAGAAAGCCAGTGGGGTCATCTGATGCACCAGGCAAAGGGGATCAAAACGTGGTTTATCAACGGGATTGAGGACCCCTCAACCGACGCGGCAACCATTGCGGAATACCGCGATGCTTACCCTTGGATCGACATTCAAGTCTTACCAAACGCTGGTCAGATGCTGATTTACAGCAAATTCACCGAGGTCATTCCACGTATCGCAGAAGCCGCAAGAGCCGCGCGCGCTTAGTCTTGCGGATCGTACGTCCAGCGATATTGCGGCGGTGTCGGACCTTTGATGCGATTGCCCTGCTGGGATTGTTCCCAAGCATGCGCCAGCAACCCAACAGACCGCGATAGACCAAAGAATCCCCGCGCCAATCCTGCAGGGCAACCAAGCTCGGCGTAAATGACGGCTGTGGCGCCATCGATATTCATCGGTATCGGTTTACCTGCCGTTTCGGACAGATGTGCTTCTATTGCTTGTCCGATCTGTGCAAAGTTTCCTGAAACGGCACCCGTAGAGGCTGCTACTTGGACCAGCGCCATTAGTCGCGGCGCACGTGGGTCGGTTGGCTTGTGAAAACGATGCCCAAAACCAGGGGCATAACGCCCGCGGGTTTCGCGCCATTGATCAACGCCTGCCGCAAGACCATCGGGGTGGTCAGCAACAAAATGCAGCATCTCAACGGCTTGTTCGCCTGCCCCGCCGTGCACGTCGCCCAACATGTTCAACCCAGTGGCCATCGCAGATTGCAATCCAATGCCACAGGTCGCGGCCATACGTGCCGCCGCGATTGAAGGCGCTTGCGGTCCGTGATCTACAGCCGCGACCAATGCCGCCTCAAACAACGCGGCGCGCGCCGCAGGTAAGGGAGAGCCCATCACCATGAGCCAAATCATGTCTGGAAAACTGAGATTGCCGATCAGATCTTGAATGGGGCGCCCACGAATGTCGATCCGACCCGGCTCCATGTCAATGATTGAGGTCCGCCACCAGTCGGCTACATCATCACTCATACCACGCCCCTGTCTTTGAAATTTGCAATCTGCGAAGCATCATAACCCAATCCGCCCAAAATCGCGTCCGTATCCTGCCCCAATGCAGGTGGTGGGTTGCTGACTGATGGCCGCGCCCCGTTGATCATGGCTCCGATCCGAGCCACATTGATCGACTGATCAATGCCCGGCACGTCTTCAAAGTGGGCCAAGAATCCTCGGTCCGTAATTTGTGGGTGCGTTAATACGTCTTCGAGCTTCAAAACCGCGCCAGCCGGGACACCGATCGCATTGAGCTCGCCCTCCCAATCATGGGCGTCGCGGGTTGTCAAAACAGTCTCTAATTCAGCCTTTAGGCGCAGGCGGTTGGATTTTCGATCCTCACGCGTTGTGTAGATCGGTTGCTCCAATAAGTCACTGCGGCCAAGGTGGTGTGCCAGCGCGATCCACTGCTCATCCTTGTTGGCGGCAATGTTGATCAGGCCATCCGCACATTGAAAGGCACCGGAAGGCGCAGAGGTTGGATTTTCGTTTCCATTGCGTTGCGGGGTGACGCCACCGATCAAATGGCTCGACACCACCCAGCCCATCGTCGCCAAAACCGCATCCAGCATCGAAACATCAATCACACAACCACGCTTAGGGGCATTCAAAGCTGCTGTAATCGCCATTGCAGCCGTCAACCCACCGACTGTGTCCGCCAACGGGTAACCGACACGTGTCGGGCCATTCTCAGGCGTACCGGTCACATCCATCACACCTGCAGCGCCTTGGATGATTTGATCATAGGCAGGGCGATCTGCCCAGGGGCCTGTCTGACCGAACCCCGAGATAGCGCAGTAGATCAGTTTCGGGTTTTCGGCGCGCAGTATATCTGACCCGACGCCAAGGCGGTCCATCACGCCGGGGCGAAAGTTTTCGACCAGAACGTCCGAAGCCTGCACGAGCTGTTTTAGGATCGTTTTGCCATCATCAGTCTTTAGGTTCAGCGTTAGAGATTGTTTGCCCGCGTTTTGCGCCAGAAAGCTAATCCCCATGCCTTGTGCCGACAGTTCTGGCGACGGGCCCAGACCGCGAGCGAGATCCCCGCGACCAACCGCCTCGACCTTGGTGACTTCAGCGCCCAAATGCACGAGCTGATGACAGGCGAATGGCCCAGCGAGGACATTTGTCAGATCAAGGACACGGACCCCCGCAAGCGGATGATCAATCGCCATCCGCCACGCCTTCGGCCCGCTTACGTGCACGACGTGCCCGATAGCTAGGTAGCAACACAAGGAAGGCCGCTAGGATCAACAAGCCTAGCGTCATCGGACGCTCCAAAATGAAATCGAGACCGCGATAGAGCTGCATCGCGCGAGAGAAGTTATTCTCCAGCATTGTGCCCAAAATAAAACCGATCAAGAGCGGCGCCAACGGATAATCTGCAAAGCGGAAGATCGTCGCCATGATCCCAAGCCCGACCAACAGCAACAACTCGGTCGCGTTGTTCTGCCCGATGTAGGCCCCCATCAATGTAAAGAACAGAATGAACGGGATCAGGTAGTTGCGCGGGATTGCAAGGATCTTGGCTATGTAGGGAATTAACGGCAGGTTCAGAACCAACAACACGAGGTTACCGATAAACATCGAGATGATCACAGCCCAGAAGATTTCCGGTGTGTCAGTCATCAACCGCGGCCCAGGTGTCACGTTCAAAGCAATCAGCGCGCCCAGCAAAATCGCCGTGGTGCCAGACCCCGGAATGCCGAGCGTGAGCAACGGCACAAATGATCCGGTACAGGCGGCGTTGTTGGCGGTTTCAGGTGCTGCCAACCCTTTGACAGACCCTTTCCCGAATTCCTTTTGCTCTTCTTCATTGGCCAGGTTGCGTTCGACAGCATAGCCAAGGAACGAGGCAATCGTCGCCCCTGCCCCTGGCAAAACACCGATGAAAAACCCCTGCAGCGATTGGCGGCCAATGACTGGCACCATGGCCTTGCCCTCTTCGCGTGTGAACCGTAGATTTTCGATCTTACCTCCGGATCCTTGCGACGCACCGCGTGCAGGGTTCAGAACAAGGAACAATGCTTCTGGGAGGGCGAACATCGCCATCGCGAGCGTAATGAACGACAGACCCGACTGAAGATCCATTAATCCCATTGTGAACCGTGGCATGTTGAACAACGCACCCTCGCCCACCGTGGCCAGTATCAATCCCAAAAGCGTCATCATCAACGCTTTGGCCACCTGACCTGTCCCAGCAAAGGCTGCAATCGCAGACAAGCCAACAACCATCAGCGCAAAGTATTCAGCCGAGTGAAACAGGAGCGCGACAGATGAAAGCGCAGGTGCAAAGATCATCAACAATATCGCGCCAATTGTTCCGCCCGCGAAACTGGATACGGCCGCAATTGTCAGCGCCTTACCCGCCTGCCCTTTGCGCGCCATTGGATAACCATCAAAACTGGTAGCAACGGTTCCCGCCACCCCCGGCGCATTCAATAGGATCGACGATGTCGACCCCCCGAAAATCGCACCGTAATAGACACCAGCCAAAAGGATCAAAGCAGCCGCTGGATCACCAAGCGTGATCGCAATTGGGATCATAATCGCAATAATCGACATCGGCCCAAGGCCAGGCAGCATGCCGATGAATGTCCCGATTAGGCACCCTGCGATGACCATTAAGATGTTCTGTATTGAGAACGCGGCCTCTAGGCCGATTAAAATGCCTTCTAACATCGCCTACACCCCCATAAAGAACGGAAACGGCCGCAGGAAAATCCCCAGCACTTCTTGCACCAAATACCAAACACCCAAAGCCGCACAGGCCGCGATCGGGATCATGATATGCAACTTGCGTTCCCCCAGCGTGTAGCTGCCCAGAACCAAGAACGCCGTTGTCGCAAACAAAAAGCCAGCAGGGCGCAGTAACAATGCGTATGCCACCATCAGACCCAACAAAACGGCAGCTTGGCCGACTTTGTATTCACCCAGCTTGCTGTAATGAATGTCTGTCGCGTCCAGCTCTGCTTTGTCCGTAGCTGACTCGACACCTAACAAGACAACCAAGCCAACGATGCAGCCTGCAACTGCCAACATCTTCGGGAACGTAGAGGGCCACACCGGATTGCGTTGCATAAACGGGGGGAGAAGCTGATCCATCGTGAAAAATGCGGCGTATCCGTAGACACAACAAAAAACGACGAAAATCAGCGCGATCCAACGATCTAGCGCCATGGGGGCCCCTCCCAATAAATTTCTGTTTGAGTATCGTTGGTTCGGCCCCGCAATTGCGCAGGGCCGAACCGTCCGTGAGTTTGGGATCCTAGAGGAAGCCCAATGTGCGCATTAGATCGCCGATCTGCTGTTCCTGTGCTTCTAGGAACGTGCGGAAATCGTCACCATTGTTGTGGATGTTAACCCAACCGTTACGTGCGCGTACTTCTTCCCACTCTGGGGTGTCGTACATTTTCATCAAAGCTGTCTGGAAACCTTCCAGTGCTTCGTCAGAAATGCCCGGTGCGGCAAAGAACCCACGCCAGTTCACAAATGTTGTGTCCAGACCTTGTTCCATCATTGTTGGTGCATCTGGATACGCGTCAACGCGATCAGATGATGTCACGCCAACGATGCGAACTTCGCCCTGCTGTGCCAAAGCAACCGCTTCGGAAAAGCCTGTGGAAAGCGCGTCGATTTCACCAGACAATAGACCAGCCATAGCCTCGCCACCCGCGTCGTATGGGATGTAGTTAAACGCTGTTGGGTCTTCGCCAGCTGCCTGCATTGCCATAGCGGCAACAAGGTGATCCATACCACCAGGAACCGAACCGCCCCCAATCGCGAAATCATCGCCCTGTGACCCATAAGCCGACACAACATCAGTCATGTTCTGGATTGGGCTGTCTGTGTTCACAACGATTGCTGCATAGTCACCAATTGTACCTGCAACCAATGTTAGGTCGCGGAAGCTCTGCGGGAACACACCAGTCAAAGACCGGATAACGATTGGTGTCGAGTTCACCATCATTGTGTTGCCAAGCGAGTCAGCGTTTTCGATCATATATGCGATCGCAACACCGCCGCCGCCGCCAGACATGTTCTCATAGCTGGCCGTTCCAACCAAACCAGAGTTTGTCAGCGCTTCGCCTGTGCCACGTGCTGTGCCGTCCCAGCCGCCACCGGCGCCACCTGGAATAACAAAGTGAATTTCGTCAACAACCTGATGACCGCCCGCATGAACCATGCCAGCGAATGCCGTTGTTGCTGTTGTTGCCGCGATCAAAGCGCGACGTGTCCACCCGAAAGTGTTCATTAGAATTCCTCCCATTTGACAAGGCAGCCTCCCGCCGCCCAGATAGCACCAGACAACCACAGTAAACTGACATAAGCCTGACACGGGCTGATAGGTTTGGGTTCACTGACAGGAAAATAGGAAAAAGAGTGCGATATCTGCTAGTTGAAGACAATCTGGAGTTGGCAGAAGCCGTGGTAAGCCGGATCAAATTGGACGGACATGCAGTCGATCACGCGGCCAGCTTGGCCGAAGCAGATGATTGTTTGGCTACCGCCGACTATGATTTGATTCTCTTGGACGTGATGTTACCGGACGGCGACGGGCGTGATTTTTTGGCCGCACGACGCAACGTGTCAGAGACCCCGGTGATTGTCCTAACCGCACGCAGTCAGATCAGCGACCGCGTTGGCGCGCTTGATCAAGGCGCGGATGATTACATCACCAAGCCCTTCGATTTTTCAGAGCTTGAGGCCCGCTGCCGAGCCGTCCTCCGACGTCGCGGTGGTGGCGCAAAAAACGAGATCGCATTGGGCAAAGCAACCTTTGATCTCAACAGCGGGACGCTCGCGATTGATGGCGAGATAATTGAGTTGCGTAACCGCGAACTGCGCCTCTTAGAAGTCTTCGTGCGCAACAAGGGTCAGCTCTTGTCTAAGTCCACACTGGTGGATCGCATGTTCTCCTACGCAGAAGATGTCACAGAGAACGCCATCGAGGTTTACGTCGGTCGTCTGCGTAAAAAGCTTGATCGTGCGGACGCGCGCATCGAAACAGTGCGTGGTGTCGGCTATCGATTGCACAGCTCATGAAGCCGACCACGTCGATCAGTCGCAAACTAACAACATTTTTGGCCTGCGTTGCTGCATTGCTGTCTCTACTGTCATGGTCGATGGTCACCAGCTTTGCGCGGCAAGCCGCGGAACGCACCCAGGATAACATCCTCGTCGCCTCCGCAAGTACGATTACGGAAGCGCTCCGCAGCATCGACGGTGAGGTGCGCCTTGAACTGCCCTATTCAGCGTTTTCGATGCTTGGAGCGATCAGTGAAGAACGCGTATTTTACTACGTGGTGGCCAATGGAAAAACTCTCACAGGGGACGCAACCATTGCCAATGACTTTACGCCCCCTGCCCCAGCAGAAACCGCGCTGAACACAACCAAGCTTCAAGATGAAACCGTGCGGGTCGCAGCGATCACACGCGTGATACTCTCGGGCTCAGAACGTGTTGCCGTCACTGTCTATGTCGGACAAACCCGCGACGGCGTTGACCTGATTGCCCGTGATCTGTCCCGCGCGGCGGCCCTCCTTAGCGTCGCGTTCTTTAGCGTTGCCGTGTTCCTGTCAGCCGTGGTTGCCCGCACGTCTTTGCGCCAGCTCACAACGATCGCAGACGCGGTCTCACGTCGTGGCCCCTCGGACCTGCGCCCTCTTCGCCAGAACCCACCCGAAGAACTTGCGCCACTTGTGCAATCCCTGAATCGATTGATCACCCGCCTTGCGCGCTCATTGCGTCAGTCCGAAGATTTTATCGCCGAAGCCGCGCATCGGATCCGTACACCGCTGGCCACCGTCCGCGCTCAGGCTGAGGTCGCCCTTCACAGCCAAACAGGCGAAGACGACAAACATCGTATGCGCCAGATCATCCGAGCAATCGACGAAAGCTCGCGCTCCGCTGGGCAACTCTTGGATCATGCGACCGTCGCCTACAGATCTGAGAACCTTCCAGATACACTGGTCGATCTTGGTCAGATAGCCAAAGCCGCCACTGCGGCCCTGCAACCAACAGCGGACATGAAAGACATAGACATCACTCTTCGTACATTGCCAGCAATGGTCCGCGGCGATGCCGTGCTATTGGAAAGTGCCCTTCGCAATATCTTGGACAACGCCGTCAAATATTCACCGCCAGAAACCACCGTGACTGTAACGGTCGACACGAACGCTGATTTAGCAACGATAACAGTTTGTGATCTTGGCCCTGGACTTGGCGACGGCCCATACGAAAAATACACAGACCGCTTTCAACGCGGTGACAATGCCAAAGAAACAGTTGGGTCTGGGCTTGGTCTGACCATCGCTCGCGACGTTCTAGCGGCGCACAACGGAAAACTTACCCTTGCTGACAACGAAGGATCTGGAACATGCGTTTCACTCAATTTACCGCTTGCTTGACCGCCACCTTCTTCGCCAGCGCGACATGCGCATTAGAAATTGAAGAACACCGACTCTATCCGGGCACTGGCGCGGTCACGCTTCAGGTTCTGTCGACTGCTGACCTGCAGGTGTTTGAGCCATTCATTCAAACCTTTCAGACCGAATACCCGAGTATCGGTGTCGATTACACAGTCACATCTAGTGCCGAGATTCACCGCGCCATTCATGAAGGCGACACGTTTGACGTAGTGATTTCATCAGCCATGGACCTGCAATTTGAGCTTGCCAATGACGGCTTTGCACAAGCGTTTTCTTCTGACACGACTGACGCACTACCGAATTGGGCTAAATGGCGCGATCAGATCTTTGCATTCACATCAGAACCAGCGGTTGCTGTCATTTCCAACCAGTATTTTGACGACCTCCCAATTCCAAGAACCAGGCAAGAGCTGATCTCGATACTACGCGAAAACCCCGATCGCTTTTCAGGCGCCGTCGGCACCTATGATGTGCGAACCAGCGGGCTGGGTTATCTCTTTGCCACACAAGAAGCGCGGATCTCTGACGCCTATTGGCGCCTTTCAGAGGTGATGGGCCGTCTTGACCCGACGCTGTACTGCTGTTCGGGTCAGATGATCGACGATGTCGCCTCAGGCGAACTTGCGATCGCCTACAATGTGCTCGGCAGCTACGCACAGCAACGTTTGGCCGGCCTGCAAGGTCAAGGCATCGGTATCGTTACATTTGAGGATTTCGAAAACGTAATGCTACGCACCGCCTTGATCCCCAAGAACGCACCGTCCGCGACACAGGCAGGTGCATTCATGGACAGTTTGCTGCGGGTTGGCCTTCGCGAAGAAGAAGAAGGCGAATGGGATCTACCACCACTCATTCCGGCAGGGGCTGAGCCGCTTAGTTTTGGTGCGATCCGACTAAGCCCAACTCTGCTTGTAAACCTTGACCCTCTAAATCGCAGGGCTTTTTTGGAAAGTTGGAAAAACGCGTTGGTACAAGAGTCTAATTAGGGGCTTTATGCGACCGTTTGCCTGCATCCAAGATTACCAGGCGACGACCTAGACCAACTTCGGCTTCGATAGCTTCGGCAATCTCTCGTCCCAGGTGAGTTTCGATATAGCGCGCGGCAAAGCCACTTGTTGCTTCGACGACAAAGTGCTGGCCATCGTCGCTGACAAAGGCGAGCTGCTTCAACCAATTCGCGGTTTTCTCTGGATAGCTATTGTTAAGCCTTTGGCACATTGAACCCCACGCTGTGGTCTGCGGGATCTCGTCGGTTGTGGCAGCCGGCTTTGAAAAAGGCACCACCGTTTGGCTCTTGCTAGGAGCAAGCTCTGTCATGCGCGCGACATAGTCGGGACCAACGGCTGACCAAAATGGCTCTGACTGCGCGTATACGTCGATTAGACTCAGTCGAAACGCAGCCACTCGGCCGCGCACGCCGGCACGTGTACAGATTAGAACCTTACGGTCAGTCCAACGTTTGACTTCGCGTTTAATCGTGCGTTCTGTCACGCAAAGCATGCGTGCCATGTCGCGTTGGCCGATGCTTAGTTCTTCACGTCGCCAATTGTATCTGGCCGTAATCAGTGTCGAAAGTCTTTGCATAGACACTTGATCGACAGGCGCCCCGTGGAGACCAATCAAATTCAATGCTGTCAGCACATCGTATTTGATTGCCCCTGCTTTTGGTCCTACCAGTTTTGGTTGGATCATTGGTTCGCCCTGCCCTGCTCAGCTACCGTTTGGTGCCGATTCTTAATTTGGACTCATATGGTCACAAATTCCCGCAATTTGTCAACGATGTACTAAGAACGGGATTATGAGCAAAAACAATCAAATATATAAAGAATAAGGTTATATTGGTTAAGGGGGACTCTGGGTGTCACCTTATTGTGGTGTGGGTGTCACCCTATTTGTGTTACATGGCCTCTGGTGTCACCATATTTTGTGCGTTTTCTCTTGTTGTTGAGGGTTCGAAAGTGAACGACGGGCGCTAATTTTGAAAATTTTGCGTTTTGCATATTTCTATTTTCCCGTTATTCAGCATTCAGACATTTATAACAAGAGTAGTACAATGCGAAACCACGCGGATCTGCAATCCATGAACGAAAGAAGTCTGGCGCAACAGGCCGCCGTGCGTCGCGCGACCTTTAATCCCGGTGAAGTCAAAACACTGCGCCCCTTCTCTATATGGGAAATCAGCCAGTTCATGTTCGATATCCCTGCTGACACGCTGCGCAAAAAGCTGTCAGAAGACCCTACCCTGCCGCAGGGCGAGACGGAGGATGACGGTCGCCAAAGGTGGTTCAGCCTTGATGAGATCAATGAACTGCGCCGCCGTCTTAGGTTCCGCGGCAAATCGCTGCTGCCCGAACGGCCCAAAGGTCGCGCTCTGCGTATCGCCGTATCCAACTTCAAAGGTGGAGTGGGTAAAACGGTCGTGGCTCAGCACCTCGCGAATGCGGCCGCGCTCGATGGATACAGAGTCTTATGCGTGGATTTTGACCCGCAAGCGACACTGACCCATTCCATGGGTTTGGTTGAAGTTAAGGAATGGAATACTGTTTGGGGCATCATGTGCCGCGATCTGTGCCGTGAGGCGGATCGTATCGCAGATAGCTACGATGACCCAGACGATTGCCCCTACCCGACCTCTGACGAATTGCCCGAGGATGTCCAATCGATTGGGGCTCAACGGGTTCAGGACTTTATTCAACCGACCTGTTGGCCTACGATCGACATCATTCCATCCTGTGCCAATGCCGCCTTTGTTGAATTTGCGAGCGCTCAATACCGTAGCCTTCATAAAGCGTGGAGCTTTTTCGGCTGCATGGCGCGCTATCTCGATGAACTGCCAGATGACCAATACGACCTGATCATATTCGACTGCCCGCCTGCGATTGGATATCAGTCTCTAAATGCGGCTTTTGCGGCCGATATCCTCTATATTCCGTCTGGTCCTGGGTACTGGGAATATGACAGTTCCACCAGTTATCTGGGTCAGCTTGGCGACGCGATGGCGGACATTTCAGACGGGTTTGGCGGATTGGCAGCGGACGCTGGCCTAACACTCCCGAAAGAGTTTCTGGATATCCGCATTCTAATGACCCGGTTTGAAACATCCAACCCATTGCACAACGCCATGATGGATGCGTTCCGCAATGTGTTTGGTGCTGATGTCTGCCAGAACCCAATTGAAATGACCCGTGCCGTGGAACAATCGGGGCGTTTCCAAATGTCGGTCTACGAACAGGATTACCGCCAAATGACGCGGGAAACGTGGAAGCGTGCGCGGCAAAGTTTCGACCGGGCGTATGAGGAATTCAAAGGGACCGTGTTAAAGTCTTGGAACGCAAGCAAGGGCGAGGGCTGATCAATGACTGGCAAGAATAAATTCGGATTTGACCCAATTGAAACACCTGCAGCGCCGCCGCGCCGGACCCGTAACGTCGGGCCGATGGGGGCCGCGGTTCGCGAAGCTGCGGACAGTTTGCAAGAGTCGACAGAGAACAAGATCGAGATGCGCCGACAGAATGCCACTGATGCGAAAACCTTTCGTGAAGCGCTCACCGACGGCCGCGTTTTAGAGCGTATCGCTCTGAGCGACATCAAAACAACGGACTTGCCGCGGGATCGTCTGCAGCTAGGTCAAGTTGCGTTGTCTGATGAGATGGAAGAGCTGAAATCCTCGATCCGGGATCGCGGTCAAAAAGAGCCGATTGAGGTTTATTTGGATGGCGACGGCAATTACCAGCTTAAGAAAGGTTGGCGTCGTTTGACTGCTCTGCAGCAGCTGCACGAACAAACGCGCGAGGACCGGTTCCTGACCGTTATGGCGCGGGTCGAGCAGGGCGAACATGATCGCATGGATCGCTACGTTGATATGGTCGAAGAGAACGTTGTGCGCGAGGATTTGACCTTTGCTGAGATGGCGCAGGTCGTGCACCGCGCGGTTCACGATTCCAATATTGCCGAACGTGATCCTGATGTCTTGGTCAACACGCTTTATGGCTCTCTACATAAAATGAAGCGCTCCTACATTCGTAGTTTCGTGTACCTCCAATCGCTTTACGGCTCGCGACTAAAATGGCCCAAAGCGATCTCGCGCAACCTAGGTGTCGCGGTCGTGCGCGAGATCAAAGCGGGCACAGATACTGAAGCGATGGAACGCGCGATTGCAAAGGCGGAAAGTGCGGATGAGCAAAACGCTGCACTGACAGCGTTTGTGGAGAGCGCACGCAGTGTAAGCCGAGTAAGTGATCCAGAGATCGGCGCAAAGCAGGTGGAACCAAAGCGTGTTGCAAAGGAAAAGTTCGAGTTCCATGTTGACGATCTGAAGGTCACGGCACGACAGGGTGAATGCCGAATCGTGGGCCCAGAGGATTTCGCAGCACTGCCACGTGAGCAGCTAGAAAAAGCGATCCGCGCCTTTAAGGAAGTATTGGGCTAGGGGTAACCCATGGGTTACCTCTGAGGTGGTTAATTCGATTATTTAGATCAAAATATGCATTGATATGATTTGAATAAGCGATATAACCGCCTCATGAATGAAATTTGGACAACACCCGCCTGGCCGAACTTTACCTATGATCCAGCTCAAACCGAGGGATTGCTATCGCAATTCTCAGAGAGTTTGGGAGAGGTCAAAGGTCTTCACGCAGGGCTAACAGATGCAGAGCGCGACGAGATTATTCTAAGGTCGTTTACCAATGAGGCGGTCAGTTCCTTTGCAATTGAGGGCGTGGATTTGGATCCAAGCGCGGTGCAGCAATCGTTGATCCGGTCCATGGCCTCTCGCAGATTGACCGACAATGACAGACGCGCGGACGATGTCGTCGATATGATGCAGGACGCCCGCGACGCATCGCGACCCTTGGATCAGGATCGGTTGTGCCATTGGCACCGGCTTTTGTTCCAAAAGGCCGAGATCGAAGATCTCGGGAAGTGGCGCAGCTTTGAAATGGTGATTGCCAAAAGCAATGTCGCCGGCCAAGACGATGTTCTTTACACACCGGTGCCGGCAATAGAAGTACCCGTTGAAATGGCGGATTTCTTGGACTGGCTTAACGCGCCATCTGGCATTCCAAATCCAATTCGTGCCGCCATCGCGCACATCTGGTTTGAATCAATTCACCCTTTTTCGGATGGCAATGGTCGGATTGGACGCGCATTGATCGAATACGTGTTTGCCTCCGGTACGGCGCTTCCGTTCAGCTTGTCGCAGCAGATCAATCGCGAAAAGCAGGCGTACTATGACGCGCTGCAAGCAGGACGTCAGGCGGGTAGGGTGGTCATCGACGCAACCCCGTTTGTTGTCTGGTTTTTAGGTGCACTCATCCGTGGGCTGCGAAATGGCCAGGATGAAGCGCGGTTTTTGGTCCGTCGCAATCAGTTTTTCCTCCGCGCCGCTGGGAAGCTCTCTCAACGGCAAGAGAACGTACTGCGCAAACTGTTCGCTCAAGGCCCTCAGCGGCTCTCAGAGGGCCTCTCAGCGCGCTCCTATGCCAAGATGGCGGGCGTTGCTTCTGCGACCGCCACGCGCGATCTGTCAAACCTTGCGGACAAGGGTGTCCTGTCACGCAGCGAAAGCGGCGGTCGATCTGCACGGTATCTATTTGCGGCCAAGGCTTGAGCATGACTAGGACCAGCGAAAAGGATCGCAGAGCCAACCTGCTGGGTAGTCTTTGGATGGTCATTGCGATGGCTGCGTTTGCGATCGAGGATGCGTTTATCAAACGTGCAGCGGACACAGTGCCCGTTGGCCAGATCTTGATCATCTTCGGAATTGGTGGAGCAGCGATCTTTGCCGCGCTTAGTCGCGCCAAAGGTCAGCCGCTTTTTGTGCCCGATGTCTTGTCGCGCCCAATGCGCATTCGTGTGTTCTTTGAAATCTCGGGGCGTCTGTTCTATGTCCTCGCGATTGCGCTGATCCCGCTCTCTGCGGCGACCGTTATTTTGCAGGCGACACCTTTGGTCGTGGTTGCCGGTGCTGCCCTCATCTTTGGTGAAACCGTGGGCTGGCGTCGCTGGGCCGCAATCTTGGTTGGGCTGGCGGGCGTGATCGTGATCGTGGAACCCGGCGCAGACAGTTTTTCGGCGTTGTCGATCCTCGCCATACTTGGAATGCTTGGCTTTGCGGGGCGTGATTTGGCCAGCCGCGCAGCACCTGCGACGCTGAGCACTGAATTGCTGGGTCTCTATGGTTTTCTGTCGATGTTCGTCGCGGGCGTTTTGTATGGGCTTTGGCAAGGCCTGCCCTTTGTTTTGCCAAGCATCGCGGTTGCAGGCGCTTTGGCCGCGACGATAGCATTTGGGGCAGGGGCCTATGCCTGTTTGATGAAGGCCATGCGCACAGGCGAGGTGTCAACCGTCACGCCGTTTCGCTACACACGCCTGTTGTTCGGTGGCGCGCTTGGCGTGTTGGTTTTTGGCGAAACCGTGACGCTCTCGATGGCGGTCGGTTCATGCATGATTTTGGCGTCTGGTTTGTTTATCCTGTGGCGCGCTCGATCAACTGCCTGACCAAACAGGATCGCGCTTTTCGGCGAAGGCCCGGGCGCCTTCAAGTTGGTCATCACTGGAATAGAGAGTGTCAACAGTGCTGAACTGACGTTTGGTGATCCGGTTCATCGTGTCTTGGAACTTCGAATCTTCGGCATCCCGCACGATTTCCTTGATCGCGGCATAGACAAGCGGCGGACCGCTGGCCAACAAACGCGCCAATTCCCAAACACGGTCTTGAAGTTTGTCAGCAGGCACGATCTCGTTGATGAGGCCCCAATTATGCGCCTCGCTGGCGTCAAACCAGCGACCTGTCAAAAGCAACTCCATCGCGATGTGATAAGGGATGCGTTTGGGCAGTTTGACGCTAGCGGCATCGGCCACGGTGCCAGAGCGAATTTCAGGCAACGCAAAGGTTGCGTGGTCTGCGGCAATGATCATGTCGGCTGACAGCGCAAGTTCCAGCCCGCCACCGCATGCGATGCCATTCACGGCCGCGATTACTGGCTTGTTCATGTCGCGAAGTTCTTGCAAGCCACCAAAACCACCAACGCCGTAGTCGCCATCAACAGCGTCACCGTCTGCAGCAGCCTTTAGATCCCAACCGGGGCAAAAGAATTTGTCACCGCCACCGGTGATTATCGCGACGCGCATTTCTGGATCATCGCGAAATTCAGCAAAGGCCGCGCCCATCAACCGGCTGGTTTCAAGATCGATGGCATTAGCCTTGGGGCGGTCGAGCGTGAGTTCAAAAATCGCGCCTTCACGACGGGTTTTGATGGGTGACATGGGCTAGCGCCTCCTGATCAGGGCATCGGCAGCCACCGCTTGGGTTGGCGTGCAGATCAATGGGTTTATTTCGACTTCTGCGATGTGGTTTGCGTTGGCAATAACATAATCTTGCACGGCCATAATAGCTGACACGATTTGGTCGGTGTCGGCCGCGTCTTGGCCACGGTACCCGGCCAAGACGGGCGCGATAGTCAGCTCTGACAGTGCGGTCTTAATGTGCGATGCAGATGCTGGGATCAAAACAGACCGGGTGTCTTTCAACAGCTCGGTCATCACGCCGCCGGTGCCAATCGTGAGGACAAAACCATGGGCCGGGTCGCGCACAACGCCGATCAAGAGTTCGGCGACAGCGCCAACGATCATTTCTTCGATTAGGACGTCAGGGGTTCCGACGCTCTTGGCCGTTGTTTCGATGTCTGCGGCACTGACATTCAGGCGAACCGCGCCATGTTCTGATTTATGCGCGAGGCCGACACCTTTGACGGCGAACGGCTCGGAAAAACCAGCAATAGAGTCGGAATTTAAATGCGCGACCGTCAGGGTAATGTTACGCGGTACAGTCACGCCAACGTCTGCGAGCGCCGCTTTTGCTGCGGCCTCTGTTAGTACCTGAACTTCATCGTCGTCGAGGGGGTCTGGCAGGCAAACGGGATCGGCCGCAGGGGCGCAAATCTGCGTCGCGGCTTCGACGGCGGCGAGCGCTTCGGCCAAGCCCATGAAGGGAACAACGCCGCCATTCATCAGCTCTGTTGCAACGTCCTGTGGCATCAGTTCAGGCAGGGTGGCAACGACAGCGAACCCTTTGCCGGTGGTTGCGTGGACATCAAGCGCGGCGCCAGTGGCCTGGATCCAATCGGTGGCGTCGGTGGTGGGGTAGTCAATGATTGAGAACGTCATCGAAATATGGTCGCCGGTCATGCCCGACCAAGCCTGTGTCATCGCCGCACGATCGCGCCAGATGTACGTGTTATAGTCCAGCGGATTGTTCAACGCCACGAGCGGGCCCAAGGCTGCGCGTAAATCAACGCGCTGTTTATCTGTCAGGGGCGGGAAAGTCAGCGAAGTGCCTTCGGCCATGTCGGCGATCAAGCTTGCCTCGCCGCCTGAACAACTGATCGAGGCGATGGCACCCGTGGCCATTGCGCCATGGCAGTGCAACAATTTCAGCGTTTCGACCAAAGCGGGGAGTGTGCGCACCCGTGGAATGCCAAGGCGATCCAAAAAGGCCTGTGCGCCTGCGTCCGAACCTGCCAAAGACGCGGTGTGGGATACTGTGGCTGCCTGAGCATGGGTCGATGCGCCAACTTTGATCGCGACAACGGGTGTCCCACGCGCGGCGGCCTTTTGCGCTAACAATTCCCAGTCGCGGAGGTCGCCGAACCCCTCGATATGGACGCCAATCGCGGTGACGCGCGGATCCTCTAACAGCGCGGCGGCGATTTTGGCTTGGCTGGTTTGGGCCATGTTGCCACAGGCGACCATATAGGCAATCGGCAAGCCGCGTTGCTGCATGGTCAGGTTGATCGAGATATTTGAGCTTTGCGTTAGGATCGCAACACCGCTGTCGACGCGCGTGCAACCGTGCTGATCGGGCCAAAGCAGTGCGCCATCAAGGGCGTTGATAAACCCATAGCAGTTTGGCCCAAGGATCGGCATGTCGCCAGCAGCAGCAACCAATTGTGCCTGTAGGTCGTTGCCGGTGTCATCCTCGGCCACGGCCTCAGAAAAACCACTTGCAAAACAGACGGCGCCGCCGGCTTTCATCGCAGAGAGAGCCTGAATAGTGTCTATTGTTGCGTGCCGATTGATGCCAACAAACGCGGCATCAGGGGGTGAGGGCAGGGCGGTTAGGTCTGGATAGACTTTGCAGCCCTCGATCTGGGTTGCTTTGGGATGTACGGGCCAAATGTCGCCCGAGAACCCCATATTTTTGGCTTGCAGAACGACTTGGGCACACCATGCGCCACCGCCTATTACGGCGATGGATTTTGGGTTGAACAAACGCGACAGAGCGGCCGACATTTAGGCGCCCAGAGGTCGCAGCAGATCGCGCGAGATGATGTGGCGTTGAATTTCGGAGGTACCGTCCCAAATCCGTTCAACTCGGGCATCACGCCAAAACCGTTCAATCGGGAAGTCATCCATCAGGCCCATGCCGCCAAAGATTTGCAGCGTGGTGTCCGTGACATTGGCGAGCATTTCGGAGGCGTGCACCTTGGCTGATGCGATTTCGCGGTTCGCGGGCAGACCTTGGTCCAAACGCCATGCGGCGGCGAGGGTGAGCCAGTCGGACGCGTCAATTTCGGTGATCATGTCTGCTATTTGGAAGCTAACGCCTTGGAATTTTCCGATGGGTTGGCCAAATTGCTTGCGCTCGGCCGCATAGTTGAGGGCGTAGTCAAAGCAACGCCGCGCACGACCGACGCAAAAGGCCGCAACCGTGATACGCGTGGCATAAAGCCATTCGTTCATCACCGCGAAACCACCATCGACGTCGCCCAGAACCTGTGCGTCGGGCAAGCGGCAATTGTCGAAATAGAGGATGTAGTTTTTGTAACCTTTGTGGCTGACGGAATTGTACCCCTCGCGGACCTCAAACCCCGGTGTGCCACGATCCACTAGAAAGGTGGTAATCCGCTTTTTCGGACCACGCGGTGTTTCATCGACGCCGGTTGCGATGAAGACGATAAAGAAATCGGCGTGTTCAGCGCCCGAGATAAAGTGTTTAGAACCGTTGACGACCCAATCGCCGCCGTCGCGCACGGCCTGACATTTCATGCCGCGTACATCTGATCCTGCATCGGGTTCTGTCATTGCCAATGCGTCCATGCGTTCACCGCGTACGGCTGGCAGTAGGTATTTTTCGCGCTGTTCGTCTTTGCAGGCCATCAGGATGTTTTGAGGGCGGCCAAAGAAGTGTGTAAGCGCCATGGATCCGCGACCCAATTCACGCTCAACCAATGTGAAATCGACGTGGCTGAGGCCAGCGCCGCCGACGTCTTCTGGGAAGTTACAAGCGTAAAACCCTAGGTCTTGGCATTTGCCTTTGATCTTTTCGCCGAGTTCTTTTGGAACTTGGCCTGTGCGCTCGACCTCTGCCTCATGGGGATAGATCTCGTTCTCGACAAAACTGCGAACTGTTGAGACGATCATCTCTTGTTCAGAAGACAAGCCAAAATTCATGCCACGGGTCCTTTGCGCGGGTCAGGTGCTGTCGCGACGTTGGCACGGGTTGGTCGCCGGGCGCTAGTAGAAATTCGACATGTGGGGTCGTTTCGGGTGTCTTATTTGGTGCCTGCCAAGGGTAATGAGACAACAAAGCTAGCACCGCCTAAGTTTGAAGAATCTCTAATCTTTATGGAGCCGCCGTAGGCTCTTGAAAGTTCACATGCAATTGCCAATCCCAAACCCGTTCCTGGTTTGGCTTCATCCAATCGGAGGCCGCTAGAAAACACGCGTTCTCTGTCTTCAACTGGGATGCCTGGACCGTCATCTTCAATGAACACACCGATTGTGCGGCCCATTGAAAATGCACTCAGGCTGATCGCAGAAACTGACCATTTGAGCGCGTTGTCCAATAGATTGCCGATGATTTCTTCAAAGTCGTCTTGGTTGATGCGGGCACTCAAACTTGGGTCGATCGTCACATGCAAAGATCGATCTTTGTTCTTGGCCATCGCTTGGAAAGCGCGTGTCATGCGACCAAGCGAAGCATCGATATCGGTTACCGAATATTCCGCCGCGCTTCCTTGTTCCGCTCTCATACGTGCAAAGGATCGGGCGAGTTGCGCGTCGAGGCGATCTAACGCATCCAGTGAGTTGTTGATCGCCACTCCTTCCAGTTTTAGGCCTTCCAATTCATTTCGAAGAATAGCAGATGGCGTCTTGAGGGCATGCGCTAAGTCGGCAGCTTGACGCCGAGAACGGCCAATAATATCGCGATTGCGAGTCAAAAGCTCATTGATGTCTGAAACAAGAGGTTGGACTTCTATTGGATATTTCGTCGTGACAAGGTTGCCATCGTTGGTCCAACGCTCTGTGACGTCTTTGCGCAGGTGTGTCAGCGGTCGCAGTGTAAATATCGCAATTCCAAGCGCACCCAATATCGCGAAAAAACTGACAAAAACTTTAGCCAGATTGATACGTTGCCGAAGTGCGTTTTGATCTCTCACCAGCGACTCTGTTGAGGACGCAACTTGGACCGTCCAGCTGTCACCATCGTTTAATATGATTGGCTGTGCGATGCTCCGAAGCGTTTGATTGGCTGGCCCAGAAATTGTGCCAAGCGCACGACGGTCGCCGGCACCATCGATTTCAGACAAGAGAGCGTCAGTTAGTGATCGGGACACAAGTGGCTCGCCACCATTTTCATTTTGTATTTGCCAATAATGACCGGAGAACGGGCTTTTATACGCGGGGTCAGAAAGTTGAAGTGCCAATTGATTTGGGTCACCGCCGCTATTTGCTAGAGCGACAATCGCCCGATCATGGCGTGCCATAAGCGTTTCATCAAATCGCGTTTGTGCTTGTTTTTCGATGAAGCCACCCAATACGAGCGAGCCAATAACCGTCACAAAACCAGCCCAGATCACGCCACCAGAGATGGCGCGCATGCGTAGGGACATCATGAGGCGAGCTGAATCATATAGCCACGTCCGCGTTCCGTTTGAATTAGCTCTGCACCCAACTTTTTGCGTAAACGTGTAATGAAAACGGCGATCGTGTTGGAATCCCGATCGTCGTCATATTCATAGATGTGTTCGGCCAGCTCAGCCTGTCCAACGTGGCGATTTGCATTGTGGAAAAGATAGGACAGCACCGCAACTTCCTGAGCAGACAGGTTTACCGGTATATGGTTGAGCGTAACGCGACCATTGCGGCTATCGTAACTCACGTCATTCCGCTCAAAAACGGGGTTCTTTTGTGACGCGTTGCGACGCATTAAGGCGCGCGCCCGCGCGATTAGCTCAGGCATGTGAAATGGTTTTGTCAGATAATCGTCAGCACCCGCATCTAAACCGTCGACGCGGTCTGTCCAGCCATCACGAGCGGTCAGGATGATAACGGGGATATTAACGTTCTTGCTTCGCCAAGACTTAAGTATCGAAATGCCGTCTCGAATTGGTAGTCCCAGATCGAGGACAACCAAATCATAAGGTTCAGTTTCGCCAAGAAAGTGTGCTTCCTCACCATCGTTGGCGACGTCAACGGCATGCCCCTCGGCCGCAAGTGCGCCTTGAACTTGATTGGCTAGGACCGTTTCATCTTCTGCAACAAGTATTCTCATGTCGCGATGATGGTATGTATGGATGGCGAATTTACGGCTTTCCTAGGGAAAAATTAGTTGTTTCGGCCTTTGCCATTTCCGTTGTTGCCGTTGCCGCCACGACTTGAATTGTTGTTCGCGTTGGAGCGGTTTGAGTTTCCAGCGTTACTCCGGTTCGAATTTGCATTGGCGGAGCCGTTTGTCGCACGGGCTACGGCTGACACAATTTGGCCCATTGGCGTGCCGTGGGAAACCTGTTCACCATCGACGCCGTTGACAAGGATTTCTACGATCTGCCCATCGGCGCGTTGCATCAAAAGCCGATAAGTCATTCGCCCTTCCAGGAAAAACCCACGGATGTCCTTTACGACACCGCCGAAGTTTTGTGCAACATCTGTCACAACATCTTCCGAGCTAATGATCTGTTGATCTACAACCAATTGACGCAGCTGAGTTTGCGTAAGCTCGGTTGCTTGCGCCGAGACCGCATGCGGCAGGGTTGATATTGCTGTCGCGAATAGGACTGTTGCGATTTTCATTTGTTTTCCCAGAATTGATTTCGTGTTTACGTGTTTTTTTGATCAAGCGGCGCGGCTACGACGATCACACGATTGATCGATTTCGCTTACGAGCATTTCTATTTGCGGGAACCGGTTTGATGCAGGGATTCTTGCCGGCGCGCGGCGGTCGCAGCTTGAATTTCCATTGTCCTGATCTTGCATTTTCTTGAAAGACTCCAAGATCGTTTGTTTGTTATTACCGAACATCAAAATTACTTTCTCCCGTTTTCACACGACCAGCGAAGTGAGCGATTCGCCGTTGTCCCGTACTTATTGCCACAACGTGTATGAACCCCGCTAAACACAGCGTTAATATTCGGTTAATGTAATTTGGCGAGTTGAGCAGAAACTTGAACTGTACCCCAAGGTGGTAGTCAATAATGGCTCGCGTGAGCTTAAGTGCGGTATGTACATTGCTGCGTTGCAGCCAATGTCCGCATAGCCGTCGTTCATTATAAAACGGTTATTGCTTGTTGTTGGTCGTGGGGCAGGTCGGTAGGGTGGTTTGGATTGAGCAGTAGGTAATTCCCGATGACCCTTACCCCAATGACCGCGACAGTGATTTTTTTCCTGACCTGTATCGCAGGTTACAAATATCGCGCAGTTTGGAAGGCTGAAGGGCCACGTTATCAGTATTGGGTGTTTGGAATAGCGGCCGCTGTTGGATTGCTAGTGCTTGGGTTTATTCCAATGGCGAGCGGGAACTAGTTCTCAGCGTCTAAACCCGCCCGTTCAAGCATTTTGCGCGCACGCGGGCATTCGAGGCGTTCGCGCAGGGGCGAATTGGGGTCGATTTCTTTGTGGCAGACGAGGCATTGATCAGCGTCGCCAACCGCGTTCAATCCGCCACAGCTGCCTTTGATCCGGCGATCCATGAAAATCACGCCAACAGCCATGCCAAGCATGATCAAGAGCAGCAGAGTGAATGTCAGAACAAAGGTCGCCATATGTGCGTGTCCGATCCCGTTTAGGCGGTTAGGTCACGAAAAGAGCTAGAGGCGATTGTTTTGAACTGCAAGTCTTGGGCGTTCACATCTCGGTCAACGAACTGAACTGCGATGCCTTCGGCCTCGGCAATGTCTAGGCCGCGGTCTGTGCCTAGGATCAACATCGCGGTTGACCAAGCGTCGGCCAGCATTGCGTTGTCTGCGAGCACGGTCGCAGAGGCTGTTGTGTGGGTCACGGGATGACCGGTGGTTGGATCGATGAGATGTGAATAGCGTTGGCCGTCAACTTCAAAGTAGTTGCGGTAATCGCCAGAGGACGCCAAGCCACGGTTCGACACGGGCACAACATCCATCACGGCGCGGTCTGCGGCGTTCGGGGATTCAATCCCGATTTGCCAAGGCAAGCCGTTAGGATTGCGACCAGAGGTGACGAGATCGCCGCCAATTTCGACCATATAGTCGGTGATGCCCATCGCGTTCAGGGCGCGACCGATGCGATCCGCACCATACCCTTTGCCGATCCCCGCAAGGTAGACCTGCGTCGCGTCGCCAGATTTCTGTAGCTGAGTGCCGTTTAGGTTCAGCGTGTTTGCATGGCCAGACTGACCCATTGCGACGGCAATTGCGTCTGCATTCGGAACAGGCTGAGAGCCGGGCGCACCAAAGCCCCAGAGTTCGATCAAGGAACCGATCGTCGTGTCAAAGCGGCCTTGGCTTTTGATGTTTACATCAGCAGAGGCGGCCATGACTTCTGCCAGATCGGCGGACATATCGAGCGTCGCAGAATCTGTTGCTGCGTTGAAGAGAGAGATCTCAGACGTGGTGTCCCAGTTTGACATGCTGGTGTTCACGGCGTTTAGGGCGCTGGCGATTTCTGTTTCGACCTCAGATTTGGAGACCGCGTTGTTGTGATCAATCGCGACGACATTGTAGGTCGTGCCCATTGTAAGACCAAAGAATTCAAGGACTTGCTTTTTCGAGTTGCACGCCGCGAGAGCGATTGGCATTGCCAGAACTGAGCGTCGAGAGAACGAAGTCAGAGTGCTCATAATATGATCCCTTTAAAGAATTTGGCGCTTCGTATGCGAAATTTTGATCTTTCTTCAAGCTCTTTTATGGCCAATCCAGCAAAAAAGCACTAGCAGTTCTTGCAAAGCATTTGTATGCGACGACCAACTTCTTAGTCGCTAACAGACAGACACGATCAGGGTGCGGGACACGTGAAGCATTTTAAGTTGCGCAAAGGATTGGACCTGCCGATTACGGGCAATCCAAGACAAGACGTTGATGAATCCATTGAAGTCACAACAGTTGCCATCCTTGGTGATGACTACATTGGGTTGAAGCCAAAGGTTAATGTTACTGAAGGCGATGCCGTTGCCGCCGGGACGACCATTCTATTTGACAAGAATACGCCAGAGGCACGGATTGTTTCACCAGTGTCAGGAACCGTTCGCGCGGTGAACCGTGGCGCACGGCGCAAATTGATCAGCGTAGAAATTGACGTTGCGCCGGGTGCACAGGATCCGGTCGATTTTTCGAATGTTGGTGATGTGTCGACGCGCGAAGGTTTGGTCGAGCGACTGTGTGCTGCAGGTCTTTGGACATCTTTCCGCACGCGTCCTTATTCCAAGGTGCCAGAGCCGGGCGGGGTACCTGCCGCGATTTTTGTGACCGCGTTGGATACAGAGCCTTTGGCCGCTGATCCGCGGATCGCGATTGAGGGAGAGGCCGATGCCTTTGCCAAAGGCTTAGAGGCCGTTGCGCGTTTGACAGATGGAACGACTTTTCTATGCCAAGATAGCGGCGCGGCGTTGCCGGGGTCCGATCTGGCTGGTGTCGAGACATCAGGATTTAGCGGACCGCACCCATCTGGGCTTGCTGGCACGCATATGCATTTTCTAGAGACACCAAATGCAAACACGTTCGTTTGGACGATCGGCTACCAAGACGTGATTGTTATTGGGCGTCTTTTGATGACGGGTCATTATGATGCGTCTTGCGTCATCAGCTTGGCTGGCCCGATTTGTCGTGACCCGCGTTTGGTGCGCACGGTCGCTGGGGCGTCGATGGCAGAGTTGGCAGCCGCTGATCTGCCGGGTGATCTGCATGCGCGTGTGATCTCGGGGTCCGTCCTAAGCGGTCGTATGGGGTCTGGCGTTGATGGGTATCTGGGCCGCTATGCGCGTCAGGTCACGTTGATCGAAGAAGACAAAAAGCAGATCCCAATGGGCTGGATTCGTCCGATGGTTTCGAAGTATGCGGTCCAGCCGGTGCTTGGGTCCGCTATGGCTAAGCGGGCGTTTCCGCTGACATCCAATCTGAACGGTGGGCGTCGTGCGATGGTGCCAACGGGCACGTTTGAGACATTGATGCCGCAAGATTTTCTGCCGACGCAATTGCTACGCGCGCTGCTGGTAATGGATACCGATCAGGCGCAACTGCTAGGTGCGATGGAATTGGACGAGGAAGATCTGGGTCTGGTCGGGTTCGCCTGTCCGGCAAAGTATGAATATGGGCAGGCGCTGCGCGATTGCCTCACCAAAATTGAGAAGGAGGGGTAGGGCATGGGACTTCGCAACTTCTTTGACAGAATTGAGCCAAACTTTGAAAAGGGCGGCAAGTGGGAGCGCTATTTCCCGATCTATGAGATGGTCGAGAGCTTTCTCTACACACCTAAGACTGTAACAACCGCTGCGCCGCATGCGCGGTCCTACATCGATATGAAACGGATTATGACCTATGTGGTCTTGGCGACGATCCCGTGCATTTTGATGGCGCTTTATAACACTGGGTATCAGACCAACCTTGCGATTGCAGAATTCGGGGCATCCGGGTGGCGCGCGGCGATCATTGGTGGATTGGGCATTGGGTTTAACCCAGCCAACCCGATTGCCAATATGCTGCACGGGCTGACCTATTTCCTACCGATCTACATCACGACGCTGGTAGCGGGCGGTATTTTCGAGGTGATCTTTGCCACGGTGCGTAAGCATGAGGTGAACGAGGGCTTCTTGGTGTCTTCGATGCTCTATACGCTAATCCTGCCTGCGACGACGCCGCTATGGCAGGTTGCACTGGGTATTATTTTTGGTGTTGTGATCGGCAAAGAAGTGTTCGGTGGGACCGGCAAGAATTTCCTAAACCCAGCTTTGACGGGTCGCGCGTTTCTCTACTTTGCCTATCCTGCGCAATTGTCGGGCGATGCGGTTTGGGTGCCCGTGGACGGGTTCACTGGGGCAACGGCGCTGGCGGTATCGGCATCTGACGGGTTCCAAGAGCTGGCCGCGCGCGGCATGACGTGGTGGGATAGCTTCCTAGGGTTCGTTCCTGGATCTCTGGGCGAAACATCGACGCTGGCTGCGGCAATCGGATTGGTGTTCCTGCTGGCCACAAAGATTGCGAACTACCGAATGGTGCTGGGCTGTCTTGGCGGCATGATCGGGTTTTCGCTGATCCTGAACTGGATCGGGTCTGACACGAATCCAATGTTCGCACTGCCGTGGTACTGGCATTTGGTGCTGGGCGGCTATGCTTTTGGTCTGGTGTTCATGGTCACGGAACCGGTGTCTGGTTCGCACACCAATATGGGGCGTTACATCTATGGCGCATTGATCGGTGTGATGGTGGTGATGATCCGCGTCATAAACCCAGCCTTCCCAGAAGGTATGATGTTGGCGATCCTATTCGGGAACGTTTTTGCGCCGCTGATCGATTACTTTGTTGTTCAAGCCAATATTAAGCGGAGGGCAAAACGCAATGCCTGACGATAACGAAAACAAACCACAGGGCCCCATCGCACGGTTCCTTGCGTTGCCGACAGATTCTGTCGCCAAGACGCTCGCTGTGGCTGTGATCCTGTGCCTCGTGGCATCCATGATCGTGTCCGCGGCGGCTGTGTCATTGCGCCCGTTGCAAGAAGCGAACGCGCTGGTCGATAAGCAGGTCAACATTCTGCAAGTCGCCGGCGTTTATGACCCTGATGAAGATGTGGTTGAAGCCTTCGCAGCGTTTGAACCCTATGTTCTTGAGCTGGCAACTGGTGAATTCACGGACGCTTTTGATGCGGCTACATTTGATGACCGTGCGGCGGCGGATGATCCTGCGACGTCGGTCGCACTGACCGATGATCCGGCGGGCATAGGCCGTCAGACACAGTTCGTAACGGTTTATTTGTTGCGCGATGATGCAGGCGAGATTGATAAGGTAATCCTGCCGATCCACGGCTATGGCCTGTGGTCGACGCTTTATGGGTTCATTGCGCTGGAAGAGAACGGCAACGACATTTTTGGACTGCAATTCTATGAACATGCAGAAACACCGGGTCTCGGCGCTGAGGTGGACAATCCACGTTGGAAATCCCTATGGAATGGTAAGCGTTTGGCGGATGACGATGGCACATTGCAGATCAGCGTGACCAAAGCTGTGCCTGCTGCAGGACCAGAACATCACATCGACGCTTTGGCCGGTGCGACACTAACGACTGTTGGTGTGCACAATCTTGTTAATTTCTGGATGGGCGAAGCAGGGTATAAGCTGTTTCTAGACAATCTCAAAGCGGGAGACGTGTAATGGCACATAAGCGCAGAGAAATGCTGATTGACCCCTTGGTCGACAATAACCCCATCACCTTGCAGGTCCTTGGGATTTGTTCGGCCCTTGCGGTGACGTCCAGTTTGCAGGTAGCGTTTGTTATGACGGTTGCTGTGACATTTGTGACCGCGTTTTCGTCGATGTTTATCTCGATCATCCGGAACCACATTCCGGGGTCTATCCGGATCATTGTGCAGATGGTGATTATCGCGTCGCTGGTGATCTTGGTGGATCAAGTTTTGAAAGCCTATGCCTTTGAAATCTCGAAAAGCCTGTCGGTCTTTGTTGGTCTGATTATTACAAACTGTATCGTTATGGGTCGCGCCGAAGCCTTTGCAATGAAGAACCCGCCGATTGACAGTTTCATTGACGGCATCGGCAACGGGTTGGGCTATGGCCTGATCCTGATGCTGGTCGGGTTCATTCGAGAGTTGTTCGGATCGGGCAGCTTGTTCGGCATTACGATTTTGGAAACCGTCAACAACGGTGGTTGGTATGTACCAAACGGCATGTTGCTGCTGCCGCCGTCTGCGTTCTTTATCATTGGCCTGCTGATCTGGGCGTTCCGCGCGTGGAAGCCTGCACAAGTCGAAGAGCGTGAATACAAAATTCAAACGGCGGAGGCGCACTGATGGAAGCTTATCTCGCCCTCGCGGTTAAGGCGATTTTCGTCGAAAACCTCGCGCTGTCGTTTTTCCTCGGCATGTGTACCTTCATCGCGGTGTCTAAAAAAATCTCGACCGCGATTGGTTTGGGAATTTCGGTCATGGTTGTGCAAGCAATTACCGTTCCTGCCAACAACCTGATCCTAACCTACTTGCTCGCGCCCGGTGCTTTGGCATGGGCTGGTTACCCGGACGTTGATCTGACGTTCCTTGGCCTGATTTCCTACATCGGTGTGATTGCGGCCTTGGTGCAGATTCTTGAGATGGTTTTGGATAAATACTTCCCACCGCTGTATAACGCGTTGGGTGTGTTCCTGCCGTTGATTACGGTGAACTGTGCGATCCTAGGTGGATCGCTGTTCATGGTGGAGCGAGGTTATGATTTCGGGGAAAGCCTGACCTATGGCCTTTCATCCGGGTTTGGTTGGGCATTGGCGATCACTGCGATGGCGGGTGTACGCGAAAAGCTGAAATACTCTGACATTCCTGATGGTCTACAGGGCCTTGGCATCACGTTCATCACCGCGGGTCTGATGGCTATGGCGTTCATGTCGTTCTCTGGCGTGAAACTCTAAAGGGTAAGCAAAATGGCGACTTTTGGTTTTGGTATTGTCCTATTTACGTTGATCGTTTTGGCGTTGGTGCTGGTGATCTTGGGCGCGCGGTCGCGGCTCGTATCGACAGGCAACGTGAACATTACGATCAACGGCGAGAAGACCATTTCTGTGCCGGCGGGTGGCAAGCTGTTGCAGACTTTGGCCGAGCAGAAATTGTTCGTGCCATCTGCTTGCGGTGGTGGCGGTACCTGTGCGCAGTGCCGTGTCCGTATCCATTCTGGTGGTGGGTCGATCTTGCCAACGGAAGAGGGGCACATCACCAAACGCGAAGCGGCTTGCGGGGATCGTCTGTCTTGCCAGGTTGCTGTTAAGCAAGACATGCAGGTCGAAGTGCCCGAAGAGGTGTTCGGCGTCAAAAAATGGGAATGCACGGTCAAATCCAATGACAACGTAGCGACGTTTATCAAGAACCTCGTGCTGGAGTTGCCAGAAGGCGAGGACGTAAATTTCCGCGCTGGTGGATACATCCAGATCGAAGCGCCTGCGCATGAATTGAAATACACTGAATTTGACGTCCAAGAAGAGTACCGTGAAGATTGGGACCGCTTTAATCTTTGGGAATTCGGATCGTCCGTTCCAGAACCGATTGAGCGCGCTTATTCGATGGCGAACTACCCGGATGAAAAAGGCGTTATCATGTTGAACGTCCGTGTGGCATCGCCACCGCCGGGATCAACGGGCATTCCTGCAGGTCAAATGTCGTCCTACATTTTTAACCTTAAGCCGGGTGACAAGGTCACGATCTCTGGGCCATTCGGTGAATTCTTTGCGCGCGACACCCAAAAAGAGATGGTGTTTGTGGGTGGCGGGGCCGGTATGGCGCCAATGCGCAGCCATATCTTTGACCAGTTGAAGCGCCTAAAGAACCGCGATCGCAAGATTACCTTCTGGTACGGCGCACGGTCCAAGAAAGAAATGTTCTTTGTTGAGGACTTTGACGAGCTAGCGGCAGAGTTCCCGAACTTCACATGGCATGTCGCGCTATCTGATGCGATGCCAGAGGACGATTGGGATGGCTACAAAGGGTTCATCCACAATATCCTTCATGATGAATACCTCAAGGATCACCCAGCCCCTGAGGATTGCGAATACTACATGTGCGGACCACCAATCATGAACTCATCTTGTATCAACATGTTGGTTGATCTGGGTGTGGACCGCGAAGACATTATGCTCGACGATTTTGGCGGGTAAACCATCAGTGTTGGCGATGAGCCCGGTAGTGTGACCGGGCCCAATATTGCAATTTATCTTTGGACGCCTGCGAAGCGAATGCCGCTTAGGTCGACGACTTCGCGTTTCCAGCTGGTAATGTCGCGCGCATTGAAGCCGCTCAAGCTGTCGTGGCCACAGGCGCGGGCCAAGACCTGCATTAGTTCAACGCTTGCCCCAAAGTAGCGCGCCAGCTGCTCGGCCCCGCGTTGCACATCGAGCCGTTTGCGCAGCTCTGGTTTCTGGGTCGCGACGCCGACAGGGCAATTGTTCGAGTTACACATCCGCGCAGCGATACAGCCAACTGCTTGCATGGCTGAATTGCTAACCGCAATGGCATCCGCACCAAGGGCCATCGCCTTGGCAAAGTCTTCAGCCACACGCAAACCGCCAGTGATGACCAATGTCACCTCACGCCCTGTCTTTGCGTCCAAGTGCGCGCGGGCACGGGCCAAGGCCGGGATCGTTGGCACAGAGATATGGTCGCGGAAGATCAAGGGCGCCGCGCCCGTGCCGCCTCCGCGACCGTCAAGAATGATGTAGTCCGCGCTGGCCTCGAGCGCGAAATCAATGTCGTCTTCGATATGATTGGCCGAGAGTTTGAACCCGATCGGAATCCCGCCCGATCGTTCGCGCACTTGATCGGCGATGCGTTTGAAATCGGCAGGCGTGTGCAGATTAGGGAAGGTCGCGGGAGAGATTGCGGACTGTCCTGGTTCCAGGCCGCGCACATCGGCAATCTTGCCCTGAACCTTATCGCCGGGAAGGTGGCCACCGGTGCCTGTCTTGGCGCCTTGACCACCCTTGAAATGGAACGCTTGAACACGGGCGACAAGGTCAAGATCCCAGCCAAACTGTGCTGAAGCGAGTTCATAGAAGTAGCGCGCGTTTTCCGCCTGTTCTTCGGGCAGCATTCCGCCTTCGCCTGAACAAATCCCGGTGCCCGCGATCTGTGCGCCGCGTGACAGCGCGGTTTTGGCCTCTTCTGAGAGGGCGCCATAGCTCATGTCTGAAACGAACAGCGGAATATCCAGTTGCAGGGGCTTAGCGGCACGTGGGCCAATGGTGACAGATGTCGCGACGTCCACATCATCGAGCAGGGGTTTGCGGGCCATTTGTGCGGGAAGAACTTGGATGTCATCCCAATGCGGCAAGTCTTTGCGGGGAACACCCATCGCCCCCATTTCTCCGTGGTGGCCCAGCTTGGACAGTCCGTCTTTGGCCAGTGCATGAATGCGGGCTACAGTTGGCTCTTCTGGTGTGGGGTTCGCGGTTGGGACGTCCGACTTTGGCTTTGGAGAGGGATCACCTGCTTTTAGGTCACCAAGGGTCGCGTGCGTGCCATCGCAGAACGGACCGTTCGCTGTCGCCTTACACTGACACAATGCTGCGCTGCCTGTGTTTTCTGCGGTAAATTTTTGTGGGGTCACGTCAGTGCCTGCATGGGACCCATCGCAAAACGGCTGATTTTTGGATAATCCGCAGCGACACCAATAATAGTCCTTGCCCTTTTCCAGATCGACGGATGCGGGTTTTTTGGCGGCGATAATCGGTACGGATTGGGTCATGTCATTGTCCTTTTTTTGGGTCTTTACGGTTTGTCGCAATGCGGTCGTTTCCGTCGGCTTGGCTGCTAGAATTACGCGCCACCGGGCTTTGTTAGGCGGAAAAACAGATCTCTGAATCTAGGCATAAACAACAATCCAAAGAAGAACACATCTAAAACGGTCTGAACGACAGGGGCGGTGTATGGGTTTCCGCCTGCGGTGAATTGTTCAAATGCAATGGGTTCGCCGATCAATGTCAGGTTCGTCAGCGCGCCAATGTGATCCACAATAGACAGGGTAAAATAGACAATCGAAAGTGCCCAAACTGTGAAGCCGCGCCATTTCCAAATCGCAATTACCAAAGGAACAGCAAGAGCCGCGGCAATAACGTCAAGGATCGCGGGGTACATCCATCCAGCGGCATCAACGCCGTTTGCCACGCTTGTGATCAGGGGGATTGCGATGAAGCGGATCAATTGTGCGAAGATCCAAATAGCGAGTGCTATCAGAAAAACCTTGTCGGATCGGCCCAAGCCGGTGGTGTGTTTCGGAGTCATCTGCATGTCGTGCCTCGCATTATGTTAGTAGTGGTAGAAAGCTATGGCGCAAGCCGCCCGGTCACATAAGTGTAGGACCCACGCACCAATTGCAAAACAACGTCCAATTCGGCTTGTGTCGTGGGGGTATAGATCATGACGAAACCTCCCCAACCGGGTCTTTGATCGGCCCATGGGTGCGGTATTGCCCAACCTGCGTTCACAGCGGCGCGGGCCAATTCCGGTTCCAATGACGCGTGCAAACTGCCGTCGGGGTGAACGTGTGCGAATTCTCGCCCGCCAACAATTACATTGGGGTTGGCAAGACTGACATCGCTGTCCAATTGGAAACCAACAGCCCCGGGCAAGGATACGCGTGTCGCGCCCAGTGTGACGCCGGGCAACGCTTCTACATGTTGCAGCATCAATGCGGTCAGCTCCGGAACTGGTTCCACTCCCAATTGAATATGGGGGACGCCATTCGTTGTTTCGGGCCGCAGTCCTTCGCGCTGGGGCAAAGTCGCATCCTGCGCTAAGGCGGGCATGACACTGGCAAGTAGGGTCGCCGCGGCCAAAATGGAAATTCGTTTCGGTGATCTAGACATTTTAATATCCTTTTTCATTTGGCCGCGACTGTTCATTTAGTTGGCGTGGTAGGCTTGGCTGACTGCAAAACTGTCTTCGAACCAGTTCCAAAGCACAACCTGGCCGTCACGCACCTTTGCGCGCAGGGCAAAGGTAAAGTCACCAATTTCTTGGCCCGACTTCGTTGTGATCCCGTTCATGTCGCCAAAGATCGCCACCGTATCGCCAGAGGCGAGGACATCGGTGTTTTCCCATTTGGTGGTTTGAAAGTTCTCACTGAACACACCAAGGAAGGCAAATATCTCTTCCTTGCCGTCCCACGGTCCGATCCATGGCAAGGTTGGATCGCCTGCATTCAGCCAAACCATATCGTCGGCCATCAGATCGGCCATCGCGCCCATGTCGCCGTTTCCCATTGCACCCATAAGGGCCATGACGGTGTCGAGGCTTGCCTGACTTTGATCATCGTTTGCCTGCGCCGTTGTCGCCGAGCCAAGTGTTACGCCCGTTGCGGACGCGAGGGTGGTTTTGATTGCTTGTCGTCTGTTCATTTTAGAACTCCTATAGGGGCGGTTTCTAGCGGCCGGAAAGCTGCTGCAATGCGCCTGCCCAGTCTTCGACGTGGTAGGAACGGATGATTTTGCCGTCGGCAAGTTCGTGGATATCGATTGTCATGATATCAAAGCTGCGCCCCTCACCATCGACACCAAAGAAAGGCGCGACAGGTGTGCCGGTTGCGCGGCTGCGTACTGTGATGAAATCACCGCTTTCATGCATGCCCTCGATGGCCCAGTTCAGATCAGGCAAAAGCTGGGCGAAGCCGCCAATCTGACCCAAAAACGCATCGCGGTTTTTGTTTTCACCGGAATAATCACCGACGCTTTCCCATGTGTCTGCCGTTGCTTCCACAAATGCAGCAGTATGGGTATCCGAACCTGGGTTGCTGAGAAGATCATAAAAGGCCTGAACTGTTTCGGCATTATCCGCGATTGCTGAGGAAGCAATTGCTGAGGCAGCGATGGTTGCCGCCGCGAGGATGGTGTGTGGTTTTTTCATGCTAAGATTTCCTTTTGAACGATGCGACGCGCTTGCATTTGCGGCGCTCTGTTCAATGAGGATGGACATTTTCTGATTAAATCATAAGATAGTGGTATCAAATTTAACTGTTCGGAAATGTTGTCTAATGATTGATCGCCTCAGACAGATGGCAATCTTTGCCAAAACGATTGACCATGGATCATTCCGAGGCGCGGCTCGCGAACTGCGTCTTTCGCCTTCAGTCGTCAGTCACCACGTCTCGCAATTGGAAGAGCACCTTGGCGTTGCGCTAATTTATCGTTCCACCAGAAAACTGACGCTCACGATCGAAGGTCAAAGGCTGCTAACTGCGACACGCAACATGCTGGACGCGGTTGAGGGCGAATTGCAGGATCTTTCGGCAACCGCTGGCGAACCCAGCGGTGAACTGCGCGTCACACTCCCATCTGTCCTGTCATTGTCGCACATCACAGATCAGATCGCTGCGTTTTCGCTGGCTTATCCGCGCATCACATTGACCGTTGATTTTTCCGACACGCGCCGGGCTCTAATAGACGACGGATTTGATTTGGCTATTCGCATGGGTCCCAAATCAAAAAACTCCGCAACGTCGCGCACTCTGTTTGAAGTCAGAAGAGTCCTGGTTGCCTCCAAGGACTATCTTGCGACGCGGACTGTGGGAAAGGATCCTACGGGACTCACTGATTGGGAATGGCTGGCGCTTGCACCTGTTCAAAACGTTCCTTTGAGTTTCAGAAACAATGTCGGGGAGACGATGAAGATCAAGCCAACCCCGCACTTGTTCACAAATGATGCGCAAGCATTGCATCGGCTTGCACAGGCTGGCGCCGGACTGGCCATTGTCCCTGATTTCCTTGTCGCACCCGACATCGAGAACGGCACGATGGACTACGTGCTGCCCAACTGGGAGTTACGCCCGATCAGTGTCTATGCTGAATGGCCCGCTAACGCGCCAAAGCATGGGCTTATACATCTCGCTTTGGACGCATTGACCCACGCAAAACCATAACTTGGGGCACTATAAAAGCAGCGCAGAAACGGTGGGTTTGGGTCAGGGTTGTAGCTCGCTGTCGGCGGTAAGACGTCTCTTAACCTGTCATGAAAACATCATATCTGGTCGTTTTGCCACGGATTTGGTGTGTGCATTTTTGAACGCCTTGAATTGGATCAGCTTTCGTAGGCCACTTAAGCACCACCCGCTTACTTGCATGCTTAATCGCCAAACGCACTAGTTCGCCGGCGTCGTCGTCGGTCCCGACGATGGCGCGGACTTGACGCAGTTCTTGCTTCACAAGAGCTGATTTTTTCCGTTCAGGATGCATTGGATCAATTAAGATTGCTTCGCCATGCAAGTCAGGAATCAAATCTTTCGCGTCACCTTTTAGCAGTGTCATACGATCGATTATCTCACGCAACTGAGGCCCACTTTTTCCCGCGCGCTCCATACCCTGTGCCAATAATAGATGCATTTCTTCCGAGCGCTCGATCAAGGTCACTTGCGCACCTAGAGATGCCAAAAGAAATGAGTCCCGACCTAACCCTGCTGTCGCATCAATAATCATTGGGGTTTTGCCTGAACGCAGACCCATTGCCTTTGCTAAGTCTTGGCCACGGCCGCCACCAAATCGAAATCGGTGTGCCACTGGGCCTTCAACAAAATCAACACGTAATGCTGAGGGAAATTGTTTCAAACTCTATTCATTTTCGATCCTAAATGGGCACCATGCACATATTGTTTAGGCACTAAAGCATTTTTGGTTCAACCGCAGCCCCAAACCTCGGCTTTGACGGACAGCACTAAAGCGGACAGTGACTCGGGTGAAAGGTCGCAATGGGATAGACTATCATTATCATGGGGCCGTTATTGGTGGGGGCTTCCGTCGTTTTCCTGATAGCGCATTCCCTGCGATTGCCGCGAGCAGAACCACGCCGCCGATCAAGGTGTTCACACTCGCGGTTTCCCCCAGAAAGAGCCAAACCCAGATCGGGCCGAGCAGGACTTCGGCAAGTGACAATAAAGTGAGCTCTGCGGCGGGGAGGCTACGCGAGCCCAGAGTATAAAGTATCAGTCCCGCGCCGACTTGAAATACGCCCATACACATCGCGATGCCGCCGTCATTCGGGCTCAGCACAACTGAGAACCCAAGACTGAGGCAAATGGCCAGCGTGATTACAATCGCGAAGATCCCCGAAAGAAATACTGCTGGCAGCATCTCACCTGTCCGCCCCCAACGGAGTGCCACTGTAAAGATGGCGAACCCTAACGCGGACCCAAGAGCCGCAAGGCTGCCCTTTAACGCGACACCCCCAGACTTGTCGGCAACCATGATCGCAATTCCTCCAATTGCAACGGCGATCGCTATCCAAGTTGCAGCGCGGACGGGTTCGCGCAACACAATCCACCCTAATACCGCTGCCATGAAAGGCGCTGTCGCAAAAAGCAGCATCGCGTTCGCAACCGAGGTGTTTTGGATCGCGTAGATCCCTCCGGAGTAGGCCGCGACCAACGCCAATCCAGCAATAACCGCTGGAGAGCCAACTCGGCGGACTTGAACAAATGGGCTTTCACCCGACCGAATTCGAATTAGCACATAAAGAAACAGTGACATGCTGACCGACCGATAAAGCAGGATCTGCCAGACGACCGCATCCTCGATCAGGCGAATGCCAAGCCCGACGGTTGACCACAGCACGCCTGCTGCGAAAACAAAAAGGACGCCGTATCTGTGGGCATCCGCATTGGTGGGGGCAGGCGCTATCGATGTCATTTTGGATCAATTCAGAAAATCTTTAGATACACATTAACGTCTCAATCGTAAGTTCGATCACACATAAGCGACATTGGATGAGATTGGTGCACGTTGCGCGAATTGCAGAAACAAGAAAACTGCAGCGCTGCATTCAGACCTTGGGATTACCGCAGATTAAGCTCACGCAAGAAAGTGCACTGTGTGGATCGACGATAGAGAAACTCCCTCCAAATTTATGAAGTAACGGAATCGCGCGCGAGCAAACTATACGAAAGGATAGGAAGCTATTCTCATGGTCCATTGCCCCATTTTTCTGAGCTGTTACTTCCAAGGCCGAGTGAGGACCAAACAATGAAATCTATCTTTAACACTTTAACGCTAATACTCGTGACAGCTTTTTCAAGTGCTGCAGCCGATGATGCTAAGGACGTCATTTTGACATTGAGCTCAACCACACAGCCTGATGTTATGGCTGAGTTTACGCTTGAAGAATTAGAAGCACTTGGTGAGCGACAGTTTACGACGACGACAATTTGGACGACTGGTTCACAGACATTTTCTGGAGTTTCCTTGGATGTCTTTTTGGCGTCCCAAGGCGTCGAAAATGGGACTATCTTGGCAAGCGCGATTAATGACTACACAGTTGAAATCCCGCTTGCGGACGCCACGGCCGACGGTCCAATAATCGCCTACCGAATGAATGGTGAAGAGATGTCCATTCGCGACAAAGGCCCGCTTTGGATTGTTTACCCATATGACGGAAATACCGACTATCAAGCCGAAGTCATCTACTCACGGAGCATTTGGCAGTTGGACAGGATCACTATCGCTAACTAGTGTCTGTTCTTAATCGATAGTGAGAGCGTCATATGTCAAACCGACAAAATTCGGAGCGAGCGGGTCGCCAGGTCTTTGTGATCGCGGCGACCCTTTTGTGTATTGCTGCAGTTCTTTTCTTTGCCCGCGACGTTGGGGATGAGATTGACCGGCTCGAAGCTGCAAGATCTGACAACATCCAATGGACGTTGAGCCAGATTGAAGTCGAATTCTTAGAGTATTCCATCGCGCTGCGGTCGAGTTCGGAAACAAACACCGGTCAATTTTCTCAGCTTCGTCGTGAATTCGATGTGTTCTACAGTCGAATTGGGACCGTTAACAACGGGCGACTATTTTCTGGATTGAGGGCGGAACAAGGGTTCTCTGAACTGTTGCACTCAGTCAATCTATACCTGCAATCGACAGCCGCGTTGATGGACAAAGGCGATCCCGCGCTTGCCGTAGCACTGCCGTCAATTGTGGAGTCCACGGGCGACATACGTCCTGACGTCCGTTCGCTTGCAAATTCGGGGCTAAATTTCTTTGCGCGACTCGCAGATAGTCAGCGGACAGCTGTTTCTGGCGCGTTGTCAAAGCTCGGTTACATCGTCTCTGGTCTGATTGTCTTGTTGTGTGGTTTGATCGTTTACCTCAGCTGGCTTAATGCGCAAAGCCAGCGGCGTCAGCGTGAAGCCTTTGAAGTAAATGAGCGCATCCAAACGATTATTTCGACATCACTCGATGCAGTCATCGTTGCTGACGTTGGAGGTGATATTCTTGAGTTTAACAATGCTGCCGAGGATATATTTGGACACAAAGCAAAATCAGTCTTGGGAAAGAATATTGGCGAAGTGATCGTTCCGGAGCATTTCAAGGCAGGGCATGATGCCGGCATGAAACGCATGAAAGAAAACGGAGAGAAACGCGTCGTAGGTCATGGTCGTGTTCAGCTTGAAGCGGTGCGTGCAAACGGCGATATTTTCCCTGTTGAACTGGCAATCCAGTCTGCGGAAACGGAAGATGGTGAGTTGTTTATTGCTTTCTTGCGGGACATTTCAGAAAAGGTAGCGGCAGAGGCCGAACTTGTAGCTGCGCGCGACAAAGCGCTTGAAGGTGAAAAGGCTAAGGGAGAATTCTTGGCCGTTATGAGCCATGAAATTCGCACACCGCTGAACGGCCTATTGGGGAACCTGTCGTTGTTGAAAGATACAAAGATAGGGAAAGATCAGCGCGAATACTTGGCCAATATGGAAACGTCAGGACGACTGCTTCTAAACCATGTGACAGATGTCTTGGATATTACACGATATGACACAGGGTCCCTGGAACCATCGAGGCGCGCGATGTCTGTCGAGCCGTTCCTGCAAGATTTGTTGGATAGTCAAGCAGGGCAAGCCGAAGCGCAGAATACTAAGTTGGAATGGATTTGGCGCGGCCGGCCTATTGGGTCAATCAATTCCGACCCAGATTTACTGCAGCCGGTTTGCTGAATTTGATTGGAAACGCGGTCAAGTTTACCAAAGACGGGACGGTTCGAGTCGAAGTAGAGGTTGTGGGTGGATCAAAAGTTGAGCCGGAATTAGAATTTCGTGTGATCGACGATGGCATCGGCATCGCACCAGATAAGCTCGAAATGGTTTTCGATGACTTTGTAACCGGGAATATCTCATTCAACCGATCTTCCGGTGGAACGGGCCTTGGGCTTGGAATTGCACGGCGTTATGCTCAAGCTTTGGGCGGAACGTTGACTGCGAAAAGTGCTGTTGGAAAAGGAAGTACATTTGCCTTCCGCGCTCCGTTCCAGACAATGCCACAACTGGACCAAGTCGATACCGTGGACCAATTGGGTCCCACGGAATCGATGAATATTTTGGTCGTGGAGGATAATGAAATTAATCGACAGGTCGCGCGTGAGATGCTCAGTAAAATGGGCCACGCCGTTTCAGAAGCAGTCGATGGCAAGGCCGGCGTAGAGGCTGCAGACGCGCAAGCATATGACCTGATCTTCATGGATATCACGATGCCCGTTATGGACGGCCGAGAGGCCACGCGGGCAATTCGGGCTGGCAACGGAAAATCATCGAAGGTGCCCATCGTTGCCTTGACTGCAAATGTTGTCGAGGCGGATCGGGCGGCGTTCTTGAGCGATGGAATGAATGACGTGCTGAGCAAACCGATTTCAAAGGCAAAGCTCGCTGAATTGCTTTCAGGCGTTTCGACACCAAAAGCAGTCGTCTCAGTTGACGAGGGTCAACTAGAAGAACTTTTGGAGCTATTGGGCAGCGACCGATTTGAAGAAACACTGGCAAAGTTCCAAAACGAAGGTCATGCATTCTCGGATGCCCTGCCAGCTTTGATTGGTATTCAACTTATTGATCAAACTCACAAATTTGCGGGCAGCGCAGCAATGCTGGGCGCGACTCAATTGCATGAAAGCCTAAAGTCTTTGGAAAATGCGGCAAAAACTGAGTTGTCTGAGGAGATTGATGAGAGAAAGGCGGATGTGATCGCCGCTTGGGAACAAACTCTAGCGGACATGGCGTAATGCTAATAGTTTTAGCGCGATAGTCATTTTGTTGCCTGTTTGTCGGATTAGAGTTTAGGATAGCAAAAGCAGTTGCGTCCCAAGAGGTCAGACCGATGAAAATACTAATTGCCGACGACCATGAATTGGTCCGTGATACACTTGCTGCTTTTCTTGAAAAAGAAGATGATATCGAGGTCACATCGGTCGAGGATTTGGATTCAGCAATCGGGGCTATCAAAGGCGGTATCCGGTTCGATCTTGTTCTTCTGGACTACTCAATGCCAGGAATGAACGGGCTCGCGGGGTTGGACCAAGCCATTGAAGAGAGCATAGGTCGCCCTGTTGCTGTCATGTCCGGAACAGCGCCAAAAGCGATCGCACAAGAGGCGTTAGATCGTGGGGCCATCGGGTTTCTTCCTAAAACGATGGGGGCGAAATCGCTCGTGAATGCAGTTCGGTTCATGGTTGCCGGCGAAACCTTCGTTCCCGTCAAATTTATGACCGAAGAAGTTGTCGAAGACATCAATCCTCTCGCCAAAGGACTAAGTTCACGAGAGTTGGACGTTTTAAATGGGCTGTGCCGAGGTCTTGCCAACAAAGAGATCGCGCGAGAATTAGACTTACAAGAAGTGACAATCAAACTTCACGTGAAAACTCTTAGCCGTAAACTCGAAGCAAAAAATCGCACACATGCGGCAATGATCGCAAAAGAGGCCGGGCTGTTTTAAGCAGCCCGACCCATGTTCATCAAAACATGAAGCCGTCAGAGATTTCATCGAGGAAAGTTGCCCCAATTTCTTGGTGATCAAGCAATACAATCGATGTACTGCCAAGGTTAATCACCACAGAGTCTGCATTTTGATCGACGTTCTGGTCGATCCACTCCGCTTCGGTTTGACCACTTTCAAGCAGGTTTAGCGCACGCAAATCAAGGCGGTCACTTTCACCGTTTGCACGGGTAAAGTCCTGAATGATATTCTTTTCACCATCCAGCGCGTCCGCACGGAACACAAAGGTATCGCTGTCCGATCCGCCTGTGATGTTATCTGCACCGGCACCGGCGTAGATTTTATCACGACCGACACCGCCATCTATGACGTCGTCGCCTTTGTGCGCGTTGATGTAATCATTTCCTTCACCACCTACGACTACGTCGTCACCAGATCCAGATTTAATACGATCGTTGCCTTCGCCGCCATAAACGGTGTCATTCCCGCTACCAGCGTCGATAACATCGTTGCCAAGACCACCGATAATGTCATCGTCGTTGGAACCTGCGTTGATGACATCATCACCAGCCCCGCCGTCGATTGTATCGTTGCCGGTCCCGCCTTGGATATCATCATTACCAAGACCACCGACGAGGATGTCGTCTTGCTTGCCACCAGACATGATGTCGTTTCCGTCGCCACCGTGAAGCTGGTCCGCACCGGTGCCACCATTCATTGTGTCATCGCCGGCACCGCCATACAGGGTGTCGTGACCCGCGGATCCATCAAGAAGGTCGTCGCCTTCGCCACCTGACAATGTGTCGTCGTCTTCGGGTAAGAGGTTGCCGAATTGGTCATACCGTAGTCCACCTTCGTCGTAGAACGATTTGAGACCATTATCGACTGCGTCAGGACCTGCACCGCCATATAGCTGATCGTTGCCGACACCGCCGTCGATGGTGTCACCGAGAGACGACCCAATAACTTCATCGGACCCAAACCCACCAGAGAGAGTGTCTTGACCACCGCCGCCGTTGATCGCGTCATCATAGCTTTCGCTTGGATCAACCTTTGGCGTGAGTTCTGGTGATTTGATCAGGACGCCAACCGATGTGTCCTTGGCTTTGAACGGGTCACTGGCGCGTGGGTCCATAGCACCGTCGTTGGAATATGCCTTTGGTGCATCTGCAACCAGTACGAGGCCGTATTCCCCGGTCGCTTCATCAAGTTGCAGTTTGTAGATGCCGCCTGAGGTGCCCGTGGAATCGTCCATATCATGATCGCCACCATTGCCACCAGCATAGAGATTGCCATCAGCATCCATCATCAAGGCCCCGAATGTCAGGGCGGGCATGCCTTGCTGAACGGTGCCGTTTATGTCGGTTGTTGTGACAGGCACAGATGAGAACGTCGGCGCGCCGCCGTTGGCAACCTCTGAAATGTCGATTGTGTACAGCTTTCCTGGCTCGCCTTCGGCGCTGGGCCGCACGAGGCCAAAGAACGATTGAGATGCCGCGTCAAAGGCAACATCCCACATCTTGTCTGTCACCATGTCGCTGGGAAATTTGAAGGTCGTCGACACAGGGTTGCCGTCTGCATCGAACTGATCAACGTCGATCATTGTTAGACGATCCATACTGGAATGGAATGACCACAGGTTCCCGTCGCTGTCAAAATCAGCGGTCCATGACCGATAGGGGGTGCTGCCGAGGGTATAGTTGTTGCCCTGCGCGTCGATCATCATGAGATCAGCGGATGATACCGAATTCCCCAGTGAATCCGTCCCGTTTTCGACTGCAATACCGTAGATCAGGTCGTCTTCTTGATTGAATCCAATGGCATTAATTTTGACGTTTGTGTCGACACCTGCCTTGGCGTAAGTTTCCGTTTCAACATCAAAAACATTCAGCGTGCCGTTCATCACTTGGTAGACGTGTGTTTGACCTTCCGCAAACGCGCTTACGGTGACGTCCTCTCCATCAATCGACACAGTCTTTTCGTACCAAAAGGCCGGGCCATCGGTGTTTATGACAGGTCCAGTATCCTGCACGCTGCTTTCGGCAGTACGGAATGTCAGTTCGCCGAGGCCGCCAGTGCCAGAAAAGTCGATGGAATGTGCGGAAAATACAGCGCTGTTGGTGTCAAAGCTATCGATGACTTCACCGTTCCATAACACTTCAACAGCGCCAGAAAGAGATTGCGCGCCGTAGTTTGCAGCAATGTCAAACGAGACCGTGTAGGTCGCGTTCGCAGCCGTCTCGACCGTTTGCGTCATCGACGTTGTACCGTCAGGGTCTGTCTGCACGTGCCATGCGCCGGTTTCGCCGAATTCCGCAAAACTGCTGGCACTTTCAGTACCCTCAAGCAGGTTTGATGGCAAAAAGTCACCATAGATGGTGTCCGCTCCAGCGGCACCTTCGATTGTATCGTTGCCGGCGAGGCCAACAATCATATCTGCGTCGGAGGTTCCTTGCAGGACCTCACTCACGTCTGTTCCAAAAACTTCACTCATCTTTTTTGTCATCTTTCAACTTTAAAGGGTCCACCCATGGGCGGTGACTGGGTTATTGGGGAGGGGATTTGGCGTTTAGCGACGGACCACTAAGAAAAGGGTCGCGACACTCAGACAGGCGGCGAAACCGTTGCGGGAATAGGCCCACAGAATTTCGAGCAAACCGCACCCACAAAAGTAAGCACTGATCGAAGAATAAACGGCAAACAAGATTGAGATCAGAAGGGCCAGTGGTAAAGCGCTGCCACAGCGCATTTCAAACCCGCGTTCCGGATCTTGGAAGGTGACCTGATTTGTCATCTTACCACCCAATGCCTTCTACATTTGGTTGAGCCTGAACGTCATTGCTCAAACGCACCAGATCCAAAACGGGTTTGTCAAATATTCCAGCCAACGCATCACGGTATGTTCCATTCGCATGTGTCACGATGATTGCGTCAGCGCGGTTCACAACGTCTTTGGCGTCGTCCACCAACATGTTTGGAAGGCTAGACGCCAAGGCCTGAAGTCCTGGGCTGCCGTGGCGAACATAACTGAGTTGGCCGGCCAGTGGCGTTTCTTTGGTGATCGCAGGATCATTTACCACGACTTCGATGCCTTCTTCTTGCAAAGCTGCGATAACCTCTAGGATTGGGCTTTCTCGCAGGTCGTCTGTTCCTGGTTTGAATGCGATTCCGAGGACGCCCACACGTTTGGCGCCAGTGTCACGCGCCATTTTGATCGCTGCGTCGATGTGGGCACGGTTGGATTGGCCCAAAGATTGGATCAACGGCAGGTCAACACCAATATCTTTGGCGATATGGGCAACTGCGCGAACTTCCTTGGGAAGACAAGAGCCACCAAAAGCAAATCCCGGCTTAAGGTAGTATGGGCTCAGATTGAGTTTTGTGTCCTGAACGAAGATGTCCATCACATCATGGCTGTCGACACCAAGCGGTTTGCAAAGACGTCCGACTTCATTAGCGAACGTCACCTTTGTCGCGTGCCAAACGTTGTCGATATATTTAACCATTTCAGCGGTCTCTACTGAGGTGACGATGACGTTTTCATCCACCGCACTGTAGATCTTGTGCATGATATTTTGAGAACGTTCATCGGTAACACCGACGACGGTTTTGGGCGGCGCATAAAAGTCTTCGACTGCGACGCCTTCGCGTAGAAACTCGGGGTTAAAGCAAACTCCAAAATCCACTCCGACTTTTTTGCCTGATACTTCTTCGATAACAGGGGCCATCATGCCCAACGTTGTTCCCGGCGGGATTGAACAACGCATGACGACGACGTGGAACTCGTCTTTTTGTGCCAAGCCAGCGCCAATGGATCGGGCGGCTGCATCAATATAGCTGAAATCACATCCGCCATCTTCAGATGTCGGTGTACCAACTGAGACAAAGGTTACATCTGAATCTATGACTGCTTGCGTCAGATCAGTTGTTGCTGAAATTAGTTCCTTTTCAACACCTTCAGACAACAGTTTGCCAAGGTCTTTTTCATGGATTGGGGAAATGCCCGACGCGATTTGTTGTGTTTTATTTGTATCGATGTCCACCCCGATGACTGGGTGTCCAAGGCTCGATAAGCAGGCTGTCGAAACAGCCCCAACATAACCTAAACCGACAACACTAATACAGGCCTTTTCGGTAACTTCGTAAAACGGAACCGCAATTGCTTTTGCGGTATTGATCATTTGCATGTCCATCATTTTTTCGGTCTCTCACTCAATATAAACGTTTCTGAGAACCTGCTTAAGTTACTGAAACAAATAATGTTTTGAGACAACGGATAGGTATTCGCTCAAAAGACCGGCGCATCTATTCGTTCGGATAGGCGGTGCTATCCCACCAAAAAACTGCCTTGAAAAGCGAAACCCGCGATCATCGTCGACAGATGATCGCGGGTTTCTGTTGCGCGTTCCGTGAGTGACCGATGGCCGCGCAAACTCCTGAGGAGATGGAGTAGTTTATTGCCGCCCGTAGACGTCTTCGTATCTGATGATGTCGTCTTCGCCGAGGTAGCCACCTGTTTGCACTTCGATTAGGTGCATCGGTGTCATTCCTGGGTTTTCCATCCGGTGAATTTCGCCCAACGGGATACGAACATAGTCGTTTTCGCCGAGCAGTTTTACATCTTCGCCAACGGTCACTTTGGCGCTTCCTGCTACGACGACCCATGTTTCGGACCGGTGCAGATGGCTTTGTAAACTCAACTTTCCGCCAGGGCGCACAACGATGCGTTTTACTTGAAAGCGGTTGCCCATCATCAGCGTTTCATAGAAACCCCAGGGGCGCTCACAACGTTCAATTTCAACATCAGTTTGAACGCCAACGGTCACATCAGCATCCATCATGTCAATATTTTGTACCGGCACTGCGGTGTGCGTTTCAATTCTTGTTAAGCTTGTCATGTCACTCTCCTACAAGCATTTCGTCTGTAGACTGTTTGCCATGTTGAGATTGTCATTTCTTGTGCGCGAAGGGGTAATTTGACGTGCGGAGGCATATAGGTGATCTCAAAAGGATAGCGTCAGAAAAGAGCGGGCATCGGCAGCAAACCAATGTAGACTGCTAGGGCTGTGACGAATCCAACGGCGGTTGTAATCAGCTGAAACTTGGCCGTTGCATTTTGCGTTTTTGCCATCAACCCTTCGCCAGCGGCTGAAGTTTGATTCCCCCGGTTTGACCATTTCTGTTTGCTGAGGTGGAAGATCATGAACACCTTTACTGACGCATTTATGATCTGATTAAGGTATAGAATGAACGGCCAGCTTAGGTCGACTGTGCGGCTGTAGCGAAACAGGAAAAGGCACAACAAGATACGGCTGGCCAACACCCAAATCAGACAGCTCCACAAATAGAGCGGGTCAATAATACTTGCCAAGATTGCGATTGTTGGACTGACCAGCATTGTCCACATGGCAATACGTTGATCGACGAGACACCACCAAATAAATGGGTTCACTTTGCGTGGTCCAAGGGCAATCGCGCGGCTCCCATTGCGCAGCATATTCCCCGACCAGCGGCGAAAGTTCTGGACCATCCGGCCCAATCCGTTCTCTTTGATCACTTCGATCGTGTACACGGTCGCGTCTGGCACATAGGTCATTTTCGCGTCACGCGTCAGCATGTGATACCACGTCGATTTGTCGTCACCGGACAAGAACCGAAACCGCCCCCAAAGCCAATGATCCAAATGATCTGCTTCGATGGTACGGATGAATTTTTCGGACAGCATGTGCTGCGCGCGAAACACAGACATACGGCCCGTCAGTGTCAGAACCTTACCGGCCAACGCATGGCTTTGCATAGCGAGGCGGCGTTGCGCAAAACGCATGCTCAACCAACTTTGAATCCATTGCGGGCCATAGCAAATGACCTCTTCGTCCGTTGTCAGGGCTTGCAACTCAGGATCCGCACCGAACATGGGCAGGACTTTCTCCAGAACGTCGCTGCCGTATAGGGCGTCACCATCCATAAAGATCACCAGATCATTGGGATCGACCCCCGCGCGATTGATTGCCCGGACGATCAAACCAATCGCCATACGTTTTCCCGGTTGGTTTTGGCGAATGAACACGAGTTCGGCCAAATCGTCTGGAATATCGGCCGAGTGCGTTTCAACAAAACTACGAATGATCATCTCATCATAAGAAGATCCGGTCCCAATATAGAGCGTGGTGGGAATGCCTTCGCGTTTGATTTGACCTAGTATAGACCCAATGACGCGTTTCGTGATTGCGGGTTCTTCATAGTAGGTCGTCATTTGGATGTGCAAACGACCCGGACGCCAGCCAGATGACCAAAGGTCCTGCGCGCGCTGCCGCATTCCTGGCCAAACCTTGCGCTGGTAGATCTCAGCTCGTACGGCATGGGTAAACCACCAGCTGAACCGCCAAATACCAAGCGATCCCAAAACAATCGAAATGTGCATGACATCTGGTTCTAAGAAACGGTTTGGGACAAAGACCAGCAACCAACTGATGCCCAGTATTAGCATCGCCAAGAAGAGCACTTGAGAAGGTCGCCATTTGGCGAAACCTTTCAAAGCTGGCGATGTCAACTCGCCTAGCCGTACGGTTAGGTCCTTGTCGAATTCGTATTCAGTTTCAGGTGACGACTTCAATTTGACACCCAAGGCAAACGGTTCCGCCAGTCTTTTTTGGCGCGCAGTTGAACAGGTGCATCCTGCTGGAAGGTGGCCCTTGCGTCGTCTGCCGTCATGTCAATCAGCTCAACAGATACGATCAAGCCAAAGGCGTCAGAAATCTCGGGGTCAACAGCCGCCGTGATATCGGTGATCCGACCTTCAACGGTCCGGGATGAGGGACCATCATTGAACTGAACGCTCGTTTCCATACCAAGATATATTGCGTCGCTGCGCGCCTCGTTGAGCCATGCCTTGACATATCGCGATCTGTTTTCTTCGAGCAGAATCGTCTGAGTGCCACGGTCAAGAAACTGATCCTCAAATACACCAACCGATAGGACGATCCCATCCGATGGTGCGACAATGTCGCCTGCGCTGGTGGCATCTTTTGCATTGCCAAGGTCACGCTTCAAACGAGACCAGCGTGTTCGAAGTTCTTCTGCTTCTCTTTCCAACTGTCGTTCTGTTTCAAACAAAGGGCCCGCGCCGACGTTAGAGCTCTGGTCAAACTGATTAAGTGCGCTCCATGCCTTTTGTGCATTGGACGTGTTGTTCTGAATTGCGAAATTCTTGCTGCCTGTCATGCCGACAGCTGCAACAAAACGATGTCTCAGATCATCACGTGTCAAATTGATCTGAGCGCGATGCTGGGACAATCTTTGGTCTGCTTGCGCGGCAAGTTCTTCGAATTCACCGACGTCAGCACGTATGTCATCAACGATTGCATCTTTTTCGGGGTTGCTGAGACGTACGAGCGTCTGACCTTGTTCTACATACTGCCCTTGTTCGATCAAAATTTGATCGACAAAAGCAGCCTGCGAAGTGTGTAGTTCGACAATTGGGGCGACCACACGCGCATGTTGAAGATCGACGTGCGACAAGCGATTTAGGATTTGATTGCCGACAAGGCCAAATACGACAGCCGCGAAAATCAGATAGAAAACGATGTTCCAGATCACGCGCAAAATGCGCGGACTCTGTTTGGCGCGACCTGCCGTTTCTTCTTCCTCGGTCTCACCCATAGGCACCAGATCAACCGGCGTATCCAAACTAGTGATCATGTGTTCGGTTGATGCCATCTTCCCCGAAAGGATCGAACGGTAGAAGACAGCCAAGGTTTCACGTTGCCGTCCGGTTAGACCATCAAAAAGCAATGCACCCGGTTCCGGCCCATCCGTAAAACGAACATCGAATTGGATGTCGACGCCTTGAAATGGAATGGCCAGTCGGCCTGATTTGGGTAGAATGTCTGCTGAACCAGGGTATGTCAGTCCGTTTAACGACCACTCTTCAATGGTCACAACCTCACCGGTCTCAAGCGAAAGCTTGAGCGGGGCGCGGACACTATAGGTAAGGTCCGACATCGGTCGTTCGTGTCTTACACGCACGAGAAAAACTCCTGAAGTTGGTCACTGATCGAAGTGATACCTTCAGGAGTTGCCCAGGTGGCGTTCGCAATTGGCTAGGAAATGGCGCAAAAGGCCAAACCGATATTCTTTCGTATAGGATCCTTTTCAGGGCAGCGATTAGCGCAAGGATGAGATCTGGATGTCCCCTTCGATTGCGTTACGATCCAACTTCAAAGACATTTCTATGATTGCGCCATTGTTCCAACCACTCAAATCGATCCACCAATCACTTGAACGACGATCTAGAGGAATGCGGTTTTTGCGACGCAGTTTTACGGTCTTGGTCGTCCCATTTTCGAAAGTTATTTTTACATCCATTTTCAAAAGATCGGCCGTACCCGTTTCGATGCTCAGAAGGTTGGCGTCGATTGGTGCGCTGCTTAGATCTAATCTCACCGTGTCCGATGACGCCATCGTAACGGATGCAACGGGCGAAACACCCGCAGGATTGGCACGAAGCGCACCGAGCAATTGACGCAACTGAGACGTGGAATTTGGTGATTGCGTGTAGGGAAATTCCCAAATCACTGTTTGATGGTCAGCCGCGTTCAGATCATTGCTCGATACAAAGGCCTCCATCGGGCCGATCATACCGCCACCAGAGACTGAATAGTTGAATATCTCGGCACCTGTGCTGGCCGCCAAAGCATCTGCAACTTGATACTGATCTCGTTGGTTGCGATCGCTAAAGCTCGTCCCCACAAGTGCAATGGATGGACCAGATGTCTCATCAAATAGCCCAAGGCCCTGTGACGCAGCCACCGTTGAATAGTCCATAATGGGTGTTGGTTCAGTGGGATTATCAACACCGCAGACAGCTTTACTGATGGTGTTCAGCGACCCCTTTTCTTCATAGTTCTCGGTGCTCAAAGTTGCAGTGACGTCAAAACCGCTTTCTTCAAAACCAAGCTCTTGTGCCAATGCAAGCGCACTCACGGCCGCGCCGGTTGGGGTCCAATGCGTATCGCGTTGGAAATAGAATGGGATGCCTGTGTCAGCTTGTGTCGCGACGTCCAATAGGTTTGGTACAATCGCTCCGATTTCGCGCAGCTGTTCGATCATCGTGTTAAAGCTAGTCGTTGCATTGGCTTCATCAAATACGGCGCCCTCTGCTAATGTTTGAGACAAGACATCCCCTCCAGCGACTAACGGGCGCGGTGGTGCGATCATCAATGCAAGGGTTACATCACGGCGCTCAAATTCAGCGACAATCTGAGACATCAGCTGAACAGCCTCTGATTTTAGCTCATAAGTTTCTGACATCTGGTCTGATGTAAAAATCCAACCGGATTCTGTGTCACTATGGATTGGAGCAAGGCGTTGGTATTTTGGTTCCAACGCGTCCGCGATGAGAAGTTCAGGGCAAAATGGCGCCGCTTCGACAGCCATGCTGCGACAGGCGATGTAAGTTGCGCCAATAATGACGTTTGCGGGTGTAAAGAGGGTCATCGGTCAAATTCCTCGGTTGAGATGTATCGTTCTGGGATTTCCCAGATGATGAGTTTCGGGGGAGAGTTTAGAAAATCGTCGGACGCGAGGTAGTCCCGCATCGGGACAAACGGCCCGCGTCCAACTTGGGCTGCATTTAGGACGTCGGCCTCAAAATGTTCTTTGAGAAAGCCGTCAAAGTTAAAGGTTTCCTTGGCTGAGTAACTGGTGCCAACCAAGGTCACTGGAATTTCGACGTCACCGAACAAAGACATTCCAGAGTCTTGCTCCGTGGTGACCGGCAAAGAAACTTCATCAGGTGCGAAGCCAACGACCGTTTCAAAAGGGCCCGTTTCGACAAAGTTGAATAAGTCACCGTAAAATGGTTTCGCATCACGCCATTCGGTCGTGAATACCGAACCCGTGTTGATGTTCTGATCTGCCGAGCTGACGACTGTTGCTGCGATATGATTTGCGGCCTCTGGGCGCCAGTGCGTATCAGTCATTAAGAATGGCTCTGTGTGGTCGCGAACCTCCAAAAGAACCGTGCGCAGGTCTATCGGTGATAATCCCAACCCGTTCAGTTCAGATAGCACCATGTCATAACGCGCCTCTAGGGCGGGGGTCCGTGCATGTGGTAGTTTGTCCGCATAAATACGTGCCTTATCCGGTATAATCACCGGGATCAGATCCACGTTTACTGCGTTGAGCTCTTTCAACACCCAAGTCATTTCGGCACCGAAAACGACGTCATTGGCAGGTTGGCGAAATTCCTCGGCAGTGAACAACCATCCGTCTTGGGTGTGTATGACTTCACTGTGTGTTTGGTTCAAAATTGACAGTTTGACTGCTGTCCAAACATCCTGTGAAAATTTACCTAACGGGAAGGTCTCATTAAAATCAACCTCAACCGATTTCTGGTAGAACCCACCCAAAACAGAGGCGTTCTGCTGGATAAAATCCACACGCGATACGGCAAGCGTTCCAGCAAAAGCCGTCATGGCAAGCATGCTGGTCAGTGCGAGATTCTCTTTGAATTGCATCAACATCTAACAGCCCTCAAAATTGGAAATAGAGAAAGGGTGAGTGGGACCGCGCATTCAACACGATGGTACAACAGGCAAACAGCAGGGGCGAAACTAGGATCGGATCTATGGCTATCGTGCGTGATCTCTGCACGAAACCATGCCAAGGCACACACGCGATAACGCCACCAAGAGCGAGACCAATGAATTCGATTGGCTGATTAAAATAGACCGTCGCCGCACTGATCCCAACGCCGTTCTGACCAGACATCCCCACATACATCGTGAATGCATCGCCGACTGTTGGCGCGCGGAACATGACCCAGCCAAGAACGACCGCCAGAAGTGTTACAGGCCAGCCCAAGCCAACAGGCCACACTGTCGCGCGTGCCTTTGCACCGACCATTCGTTCCACTGACAGCAGGAAACCATGCCAGGCACCCCAGAGGATGAAAGTCCAGTTCGCGCCGTGCCACAACCCGCCAAGAACCATAGTTAGTAAGAGATTGCGGTAGGTCTTGAAGGTGCCACCACGGTTGCCACCTAGTGGAATATAAAGATAGTCACGCAACCAATTGGATAAGCTGATATGCCAACGACGCCAAAACTCGGTGATCGATTTACTGGTATAGGGCGCATCAAAATTTTCGACAAAGCGGAAGCCAATCATCAGCCCCAAGCCAATTGCCATCGCCGAATAGCCAGCAAAGTCAAATAGCAACTGGATTGAATATGCACCTGCACCCAGCCAAGACTCGGCCAGCGTTGGTGCCTGCAAAGCAAACATCCGATCCGCCATCGGCGCAACGGTGTCCGCAATCAAAAGCTTCATCGCAAGACCTTGGACAAAGCGTTTGCAACCAGTGGAAAACACCGCAAGCGAATGAATGCGATCTTGGAATTGGTCCGCCAGATCTTTGTAGCGCAGGACTGGCCCAGCGATCAGTTGCGGGAACAACGAGGAAAACGCGAGAAAGTCAATCACGTTGCGCGCTGGTGGCGCATCCTCGCGCGCGACATCAAGGATGTAACTGATCGATTGGAACGTCAGGAATGAGATCCCGATCGGGAGGATGATCTGCGCAACGCCAAACTCTGGCCCACCCATGGATGCCAGAAATGCCCCCACATTTCCAACGACGAAATAGGTGTATTTGAAATAGCCAAGGATCGCCAAATCAATACTAACCCCCAGCCGCACGGCCCAGCGTTTATTTGTCTCGGTTTTGGCGTTGATAGCCCAGCCAGCTGCGAAATAGCTTACAACCGAAATTCCGACGACAACCGCAAGGTATTCGACCCGCCACCAACCGTAGAAGGCATAACTTGCAACCAAGATCCAAGCAGAGCGAAAACGACTTGGGATCAAGTAGTATACGCCAAGGAATACCGGCAAGAAGCCGAAGATAAAAATGAGGGACGAGAATACCATCAGATCAATCCGCGATCACAGTGCCGTAGCTGGTTGGGATAACTTCAACGCCAGCTTCAGTTACAACAAATGACAGATCCTCACCGCGTTTAAGTGCAACCTCAAACTCAGCCAGGACCTCCATATTTGGGCCCTGAACGACGCTAAGATCGATGGTAATTGGATTGACAGCGCGCATTTCGGCAGTTCCGAATTCTGTCGATCCAATAACTTCAAGCGCTCCACCATTCGCAAGAAGCCGCACATTCTGGTCGACAGCGTTCAAGAGCAATAGGTGAACTTTAGAGGTCGAGTTTCGCGCAGGTTCCGCAATCACAATCTCAACGCCGTCTTCACCGACTATTGCGGTGTTGAAGCGCGAAACCGGAGCTTCTGGCAGAAGCGCTTCCGAGATGATTGTGTAGGATGCATCGGCGGCATCGCCATCGAATTGGCGTCCATGAACCACTAGGTCGGCATTTGATGGATCACCCAAGAAACGGACGAAAACCGCGTCCTCTGGTGTCGCTTGGCCGTAGAGAGCATCATCATTCGCTTTGGCGTAGTCAGCCAACAGCACTAAAGGGACAGCGGCAATCGCTGAGAAAAAATATTTCATTTGGGTCACTCCTATGAGAAAGGCGTAGCCCAGTGTTTCATCGAAAAGTTTGTGGCAAACGGTTGGTTATATATCCGAAAGGGTATTTTCGAACGCCATTTGGTGTATTTCAGGCATGGATTTGCCCCAACGCTGCGAAAGTCAGGTTATCCTCGGTTTTACTTTAGGCTCGGCATTCTGACACCAATAATGAACATTATGTAAATTTTTTGATTACCTTCGCGTTCGCGGACATTTCCGTTTTGCGGAATAGTGTCCACAGATCGGCGACACCGGTTGGAATCTCTAACTCGGGCGCTTAGTTTGATCGCGAACCCGGGATGGAGTCGCCCAATGCTCGACAAAGATACTAAGCCTCAACTTTCGCCCAAAGACGCGCCTGATCTGGGTCGTTTTACTTGGGAGGATCCCTTGTTGCTCGATAGCGCCTTGTCAGAGGAAGAGCGGATGCTGCGCGATGCAGCCCGTCAGTTCGCACAAGACAAGCTGCAACCAAAAGTCATCGACGCCTATCGCGAAGAAACCAGTGACCCGGCGATCTTTCGCGAGATGGGTGAGATGGGCCTATTGGGTGCGACTGTGCCTGAGGCCTACGGTGGGCTTGGCGCGAACTATGTCAGCTATGGCCTGATCGCGCGCGAAATTGAACGCGTCGACAGCGGGTACCGGTCGATGATGTCGGTGCAATCAAGCCTCGTGATGTATCCGATTTATGCCTATGGATCCGAAGATCACCGCACAGAATATTTGCCAAAACTTGCAAGCGGCGAATGGATTGGGTGCTTTGGCCTGACCGAACCAGACGCCGGGTCCGATCCGGCGGGTATGAAAACCGTGGCGCGCAAAACAGACAATGGCTATGTGCTGAACGGTACCAAAACATGGATTTCCAATAGCCCAATTGCCGATGTTTTTGTGGTCTGGGCAAAATCCGAAGCGCACGGCGGCAAGATCCGTGGCTTTGTTTTGAAAAAAGGGACCCCCGGTTTGTCAGCGCCTAAGATCGGCGGCAAACTGAGCCTTCGCGCCAGCATCACAGGTCAGATCGTGATGGAAGACGTTGTTGTCGAAGAAGAGGCATTGCTACCGCACGTCCAAGGGCTCAAAGGGCCATTCGGATGTTTGAACCGCGCGCGTTACGGTATTTCATGGGGTGTGATGGGGGCCGCTGAATTTTGCTATCACGCTGCCCGCCAATATGGTTTGGATCGCCACCAATTTAACCGCCCCCTCGCCCAAACACAGATTTACCAGCTGAAGCTCGCGGATATGATGACCGAAATCACCCTGGGGCTGCAGGCGTCGTTACAGGTCGGACGCTTGATGGACCAAGCCTCGGCCGCACCAGAAATGATTTCAATGATCAAACGCAACAACTGCGGTAAAGCACTGAACGTCGCACGCGCTGCGCGTGACATGCACGGCGGCAACGGGATTTCCGAGGAATACCAAGTGATGCGCCACATGGTGAACCTAGAAACCGTGAACACCTACGAAGGCACGCACGACGTCCACGCGTTGATTTTGGGTCGGGCGATAACTGGGTTGCAGGCGTTTGGGTGACAGCCAACGCCGTAAATTTTTACCGACGCAAGATACCGAACCCTATGTTAGCAATCTAAGAGGCACCAACTTGGTGCCTCTTTTCGATTTGACTTATGTTGGACCTAAGCGGCTTTCGTCAGGTACGCTTGCTCTTCTTCCATGTTCTTGACTTTGCGCGGGTGCCATTCGCCTGTTTCCACGTAGTGCTTCAACTCTTCGACCCCCCGCAGAAAACCCGGATTCAGCATGCCCTTTGTTCCAGGGATAAATTTCGCAATCAACTTACGGCGTGGCTCACCGTCCCAGACAATCCGGCAGGTCGTTTCTGTGATCGGTTCAATCCACGCTTTCACGCTGTATCCAATCAATGGGTTCACAAACGGCGTGTTCATAAGGGTTACATCGACGGCCAAGTATTTCTTGGCATCATCGTAATCAACAAGCACTTCGCGCTGATAGATCCCATTTTGCTTTGACATCAGGTAAGAGTTGCGGCCAATTGCCGGTGCTCCGCTTACCTGCGTTCCTTTACTGATTGGCTCGGCACGAACGATCGCTGCCATCCAATTTTGTACATTCACAAAATCACGGCCAAAAATTTCCCATGTGTCTTCAGCAGAAGCGCCAATTTCCAAAATCGTCTTTGTCATCTTAATTCTCCGGTTTCGGGCGGCCCATCGCGGTACCCGTTCTGTCATTCGATGTGCTAGAAGTACGCTTCTGTGGAGAAACTTAAATGCGTCTAGATTGATCTTTATGTTACATCAGAGTAACAAAATTATATGAAGACAACTGACTGGGAATACTTGCCATTCTTCTTAGCTGTTGCCCGGGCAGGCAATCTGCGTGCCGGGGCTGCCTTGCTCAACGCAAATTACGGAACTGTTAACCGCAACATTCAAGCGCTTGAAACAAGCTATGGAGTGCGCCTGTTTAGTCGTTCGCGCAAAGGTTTTGAGCTGACCGATGCCGGCGAAAGCCTTGTTCCGATCGCGGAAGAATTAGAACGCACCGTTATCTCTGCGCGCCGTCAAATCGAAGGGCGTGATAAAACCGAAACCGGAACGATCCGGTTCTCTGTTACGCCGACCCTCGCCTATGATATCGTCGCGCCTATCATCGGGACGTTTCACGCAAAATACCCGGACATCCAAGTTGAAATGCGCATTACCTCCGAGATTGAATCGATCAATCGCGCTGAGACTGACATTTCTCTACGTGCCGCGATGGATGTTACCGATGACGTTGTAGCCCGCAAACTCTACGCGATGGCTAACGGTATTTTTGCCAGTAAACGCTATGTTGCGGACATTTTCCCGCATGCGGATCCACTGGGTGACGGGTTGGACTGGATCGGCTTTCCAGGCACCGCAGACCCGACCGCTTGGCTTGCCAAGACCCCGTTCCCGCATGCACGCATTCGCCACTCAATTGGTGACGGACCGATGCGCATCGCGATGCTGCGCCAGCACTGCGGGATGTCGAACCTCCCTGTGATCTTTGGGAAAATCCACCCTGATCTGGTGCAAGTTCCGGAGACTGAACTTAGGCTTGGTCCGTCGCTTTGGATACTTCTCCATACGGATCTACGCCGAACTGTGCGCGTGCGACGTTTTGTGGATCACCTGTCCGAGGGGTTGCTCGCTCTAAAGTCTGACATGCAGGCAGGTGCGATTAAAGAGTAACCGCGCCACGGTCTATGTTGAGAATACTGCTCCGAAAGTGGGCTTAACCTTAGCGATGTCGCAACCACTCTGTGTGTATGAATAGACGAAAAAAAGGCCGACGGGTTTTATCCCGCCAGCCTGATTTTTAACCGCTTACGTCGCTTTATGACTTACGCGCACCTTCGGTCGATGACACGCGAGGGACCAGTGACTTGACCAGTTCCTTCATGTCTAGCTGACCAATTGGCTCGCCGTTTTCCATGACGCGGTAGGTGAATTTTGTGTCACCACCAGATAGCGCAATAACACTTTCTAGGTTGTCGATCGCGTCCACGTCTGCAGCGTGCTTGGTCTTTGAATTCAACGGCTGCATCACCGACTTGATCCGCAGAACACGGGCGCGGTTAATGTCGCTGACAAAGTCCTCGATGTAAGGATCGTTAGGGTTCAACAAGATCCCTTGCGGTTCACCCTGCTGTACCACGGCACCATCCTTGAGGATGACGAGGTGATCCGCCAGTTTCAAAGCTTCGTCGAGATCGTGGGTGATGAAGATGATCGTCTTGTGTAGTTCTTTTTGCAGTTCAAGCAACAGATCCTGCATGTCGGTCCGGATCAATGGATCCAGGGCCGAGAACGCTTCGTCCATCAGCATGATGTCGGTGTTTGCAGTCAATGCGCGGGCGATACCCACACGCTGCTGCATGCCACCCGAGAGCTGTGCCGGATAATGGTTTTCGTAACCATCAAGACCAACGCGCGCCAACCACTTCATGCCTTCAGCATTCCGCTTGGCCTCGTCGATGCCTTGGACCTCAAGCGCCATCGCCGCGTTCTGCAGAACCGTACGGTGCGGCAAGAGCGCGAACTTTTGGAACACCATCGACATTTTTTGCTGACGGATTTTGCGCAATGCATCCTCCGACAGGGCCATGACGTCTTCGCCGTCGATCAGGATCTCACCGGCGGTGGGATCAATCAGTCGGTTCAGGTGACGGATCAGGGTGGACTTCCCGGACCCTGACAGACCCATCACAACCGTGATTTCACCGGCCTGCATATCGACGTTAATGTCTTGCAGACCTAGAACGTGCCCGTGTTCTTCCAGCAGTTCGGGCTTGCCCATCCCTGCCTTTACATGTGGCATCATCTCTTTGTGGCGTGCGCCAAAGATTTTATACAAACCCGTCAGGCGGACTTTGGGTAGATTGCTCATTGTTCCAAGCCCCCCTTAGTGTTTCTTGTGGGTCATATCGACCCGTGAAAGTGCGGCCTTGGACACGCGGTCCAAGATCACAGCCAATAGAACGATGCCGATACCAGCAACGATACCCACACCCAATTCAAGGTTCCGAATACCGCGTAGAACGTTCACGCCCAGACCCGGTGCGGACACCAAGGACGCGATAACAACCATCGCGAGGCTCATCATAATTGTCTGGTTCACACCAGCCATGATGTTCGGCAATGCGAGCGGCAGTTCGACTTTCAGTAGCTTCTGACGCCCATCCATACCGAATGCGTTTGCGGCCTCTACGACGTCTTGATCGACAAGGCGGATGCCAAGGTCAGTCAAACGGATCACAGGCACAATTGCATATAGAATAATCGCGATACCGTAGAGTTTGGATTCTGTGACCGAGAACAAGAAGATCAGCGGGATCAGATAAACAAAAGTCGGGAGCGTTTGAAGCAAATCCAAAATCGGCACGACCGATTTCTGCAGCCTATCTGATTTCGACATAGCGATGCCAATGGGCACCCCGAGCAGAATTGATATGCCTGTACAGACAAAAATGATGGAGAGCGTCTGCATCGCTACGTCGTAGTGGTCGACGAACGCAAGCAACGCAATCGAGAATGCAACGAATATTGTTACGGCTTTGGATTTGGACGCCCACCAAGAGATGTAGACCAGCAATGGGATCATGATCCACCAAGGTACGGACGCAAATGTATAGAGGGCCCCGTCCAACAACCAGCTTAGCGGCTGGGTGATCGGGTCCAGAACGGTCTTCAACGCAGGCTTGGCCGCCAAAAAGGCGTCTTCGATACCTTTGGTCAGATCACGTGTCTGACTTAGGTTGCCACAGCTTTCGTTGAGATTATCGAGTGAGGGGAAAGGGAAGATTTCGCCTGCGGTGTCTTCACCACTACTTTGCGACAGTAAATCTGCCATTGAAAGGGGTGCGTCAGATGCAGCACCTCCGCACCAATCTTCAAGACCTACTGCCTTGAAGAGACCGTCATAAAACGCCATCGTATATCCCCTGAATTCAAATGACCCCACCGTGCCCAACGGCCGGAGGGGTCTTTAGTCTTAAAAGCTATGTTTACTGCAGAAGTGCAGCAAGCTTGCCTTTTGCTTCGTCGTTCAGCCAGTCAGCCCATACATCTTTGTAAGATGTTAGGAAGTATACAGCCGCTTCTTCGTTGGATGCGTTGTTGTCCAAGCGCCAAGCCAGAACTTCACCCATCTGAGCGTTTGTAAACGAAACGTTGCGCAGCAATTCAGCTACTTCAGGCTCGCGCTCTACGAATGCGCCAGATGCTGCTGTTGCAACTTTTGCCGCTGGGTAAGCTGAGAACACAGGGTTCGCACAATCAACGTCACCGTTACATGTGTGGCCTTCTGCGTCGTATGCAGGAACTTCGACGCGAACCATTGGGTATTTGCCGAGAACCGCTGTTGGTGCCCAGTAGTAGCCCAACCATGGCAATTCATCAGCATATGCCGCAGCGATTGATGTCTGCAGTGTTTCACCAGAACCGTGCTGGAAACGCTCGAGGCCGGAACCTTCGATCTCAGCGGCGATTAGGTTGTTGTTGTTGATGATGTCACATGCCCAACCTGATGGGCAATCGTGGAACTTGCCGCCAACTGCAGCTGGGTTCGCCATGATGCCTTCCCATGTTGTCAGCTCTGGATTTGACTCTGCGAGGTACGCAGGGATCCACCAAGCTTCAACACCACCGTCAGACAGCACGTCAGTCAGCTCAACCAGTTTACCTTCGTCAAGTAGGCCCTGGTATGCTGGAGTAGAGTTTGCCCAAACTTCTGTCAGAATGTCAGGCTCGCCTGTTTCTGCCAAAGAAGTCAGCGCTGGAACTGTTGAGGATGGTACTTTCTGCACATCGCAGCCATAGCCCTGCTCCATAAGGAACGCGGCAACCGCTGTGACAACCTGAGCCGATGCCCAGTCCATTTCTGTGATAGACACTTCGCCACAATCAGCGTGAGCCGCTGTTGTTGACAAAAGACCAGCTGTTAGCGCGGCCGATGCAAATTTGATTGATTTCTTCAAGTTTTTTCTCCCGATTGGTGTGGCCGGCCCTTAAACATACGCAGGGCGGCCTACACGACAAATCATGCAGGAAAACCGACCAATCGCAAGCGGTTAAAAACGCACAACGCTGTTACCAAAGCGTCATTTTCGCCATATTTCGGTAAATTGATTTCCGAGACGCAACAAAATGTCGCGATTGATTGTGCACCCTCTATCAAAAGCGTTGAGTCAACAGCTTTATCGCAGAATCAAACAAAATAAGGGATTCTTGAGATCTGGCCGCCAACTGCGCGCCCTCCAACATCGCCAATGTTGCCGCAGCTTCTGCTGAGGGATCCCTCACACCCGAAATTGATCCATCCTCACGTCCGATGACAAAGGCGACCTCGATCCATGAAGTGACCATGCGTCGAAAACGACATATTTGGTCTAACGCATCAGGTGTCAGGCTCTCGCGGCTTGCAGATAAAGAAACGCATAGACAAAGACACGTTCCGCCCCTTAGCGCCTGACGATACTCATTAACCAGGGCCGACAATCGGGCACCTCCAGTCTCATGTGACGCATCAATCTGTTGGCATATACGCAAAAAATTCTGATGGTATCGCGCAATTAATGCGACGGACAATGCTGCTTTGGTTGGGAAATGATGGTGAATGCTTGCTTTGCGGATGCCGACATCTTTTGCCATGTCGGCAAAGCTGAACCCGTCATACCCGTGTATGCGCGCTGCCCGTTCGGCAGAATTTAGTAACGCAGTTTTTGTATCAACTGGCATCTGTCGTCACCCTAAGCATTTGTAAGGTATTTTCCGCAGCTTCTAACGCGCCCTCAATATATCCACCAAACTGCGGTGCGACCTCTGTTCCCGAGAAGTGTAATGTGCCCCCCCATAAACCGATCATTTCAGCGGGCAAACCATAGGTTGGGTGCGCATAGAGCGGGGCTTGGTCTGCGGGTGTCGCGGTATGCAGATCGAATGCCCAGTCTTTGACAAACAGTTTTAAGGGCGCTTGCGCCTCGGGTCCAAAGATCCGCACCAATTGCGCAAGGATTGCCTGTCTCAGCTTTTCATCATCCCTTCGCGCAGCCGGGGGCACGCCAATGAACCCAAACAGTCCGCAGGGGCCACCCTCGTTAGGCGACGCATCGTGAATTTCGACCATTGGGCCAAACCGACTGGTTGCGTCACCCGATAAACCGGCCTCACGCCAAAATGGTCGATCATAGACTGCCAGAGCTTTGGCCTGTCCGGCCATCCACGTCGAAACACCTGCAAGGGCTGTCATTGTGCCTGCAGGCAACGCAGGTTCAAATCGGATGTTGGCGGTAACGCGAGGCGGCAATGCGAAAACGACGTGATCGCCAGAAATCTGTTCACCCGTCCTCAGGTGTACAGTCGCGCCGCGATCTGTCTTGTCGATCCGCATCACCTGGGCATTCAATCGCTTGCGCGCTGCTGGCAAACCATCAGCGAGCATTCGGATCAATGCTCCCAACCCACCTTGCAAACGCCATGAACCCTGCATGGACGCAAATCCGCGTCCCAATTGCACTTGTCCCGTTTCATCTTCAAACGCGAGAGCGCCTTTGGCGTATTGGTCAAATCGCCGTAGACCCAATCGATCAACCAGATCTGCAATGCGCGGTTGGCCCGGCCAGAACCAAGCAGGGCCCATATCAAAATACCCGGCGCCATAGTGTTCGGTCAGGATACGACCACCAAACCGGTCACGTGCTTCGATCAGGGCATAGTCCTGCCCTTGCCGCTCCAGCGCGTCAGCTAGCGCAAGACCAGATAGCCCGCCACCGATGATCAAAGTTGTCATGGTTAAACTGCTGGTGCTTGTGCGAAACGCAGATGGCCCGTCTTGATCCACAGCTTTGCGCCTTTGTCCCCAGCAACGGCCTTCAGTGCGTGATCTTCTGGTAAGCGTAACCATCCGCCAGAACCCAGAGTTTCACTCCCCTCAACCACGCTGCCTGAAATAACCAGCATCTCAAGACCGCCCTCAGACTTATTCTCCAGTACCGCGCCGGGTGCGAGCTCAATGAACGTCACTGTCTCGCGCGCATCTTGATGCAGCACAGCAGTGGCAACACCCTCGACCGAAGACCCCAATTCATCCGCCATCGTTTTGCGGAATTGCGTGCGGTCGTCCATGTCAAATTGCCAGAGCTTCACAAAAATCGTGCAACCGTCCTTGGATCCGGGAGTATGCGACGATGTCGGAGGATTGCGCACATAGGTGCCTGCTGGAAAATCACCGTGCTCATCTTGGAAAACGCCTTCTAGCACGATGAACTCTTCACCCCCAGTATGGGTATGTGCTGAAAAATGGCTGTTGGGGGCATACCGGACAATCGTTGTTGCGCGCGCGACCTCATCACCAATCCGATCAAGCATACGTCGATCAACACCCGGCATTGGTGATGCCAACCAATCGACTTGATCTGAATGAACAACAATGCGCTGAGTGAAATCTGAATTTAGGTCCATTGGGTAATCCTTTGTCTATTGCCTACCTACTGGTAGGTTTAGAACGTCACAAGTGATATCTGCCCCAATGTACACCGCCTCTCAGATTTGTGATCCTAGGACCCGACTAACGTTTGAAAACCTGCCAAGTTTGTCAGGCCTGCTGTCGGTGTCAGCCCGAAAGTTTGCATCGCCGCGTTTGCCAAATGTGACGAATCCGAAAATCCGGCGTCAACGCCCGCCTTCCCAATTTGTTCGCCGCGATGTGCGATCCCCGTCGCCGCAATAATCCCTGCCCAAATCTTGAACTTTCGAAATGTCTGACCCGTTGTCGCTTTGAAATGTCGAAGTGCTTGAGTGCGTTCAAGCCCAAGCGTCTGCGACAGTGCCACCTGCGTCATGCGCTCGAAGGGCTTGGTATAGATTACATCGACCACACGCATTACAGCTGGATCAGGTGGCGGGCGGCTGCCTTGCAGGGTGGTTCTTAGCTTCGATACAGCGCCCAAATCCTTATCCATGAATGCCCCTGGGAAATCACGCCAAGTCAGATCTAAATCAGAGAAATCATCGCGATGTTCCGACATGTGAACACCATCTAAATAAATGATCTGCGCACCGCCATGTCGCACCGTCACGCGGTGCGGCACGCCCGGTTTGATGCAAACAATATGCGCATCAAGGGCATGCGCATTATTCGACACTCGAACCCGATTTCCGCAACCAAAAATCACGCAGGGCATCAAGTTCTCATGTTCGCCCAAATCGCCAGCGTCAAAAGCAAATCGGTGATTATGAAATCCAACCATCGGGCTTTTCCATTTCAATATCGATAGCCCATTGTAATGCGGACAGAGTCGGCATTGAAACGGGAAAGAGCTTGAGTTCCCGGTGCATTCCAAACTCTTTGCACGTTCTTACAAGCGCGTTGGACCATGTCGTGTCAGATACTTCATGTCGTATAATCTCAGAGGCATTCAATGAAACGTGCGCTAAAATCACTTTTTATGGGCTTAGCTTCGATGGTTACCGCCGCCGCGATTGCATGGGTCGCAATCCCAGCACAGGTCGCCGCTGTTTTGCTGCAAGCCAACACAGCTTCAGCTGGTTTGACCAATCGAACTATCGAAACCAACATCGGACCAGTTCGATATCTTGAAGGCGGCGTAGGCGAGACCATTGTTTTTGTGCACGGCATCTACGCCCGTAAGGAGCATTGGATCGAGGTAATTCGCCCTCTGATCAGCGACTATCATGTGATCGCACTCGATTTACCCGGGTTCGGCGACAATCCAACCTTAGAGGACGACGCATATCTTCTCGACCAGCAAGCTCACAATCTCGCGCGCATATTTGATGCACTTTCATTGGATCAAATCCATATCGCAGCCAATTCGATGGGCGCCTATATCGCTATGATTATGGCCGCCGATCATCCGGAAAGGATCAAGAGCTTTGCGTTTATTGGTAGCCCGCTCGGCGTGCCATCACCCGCGCCGAGCGATATGGAGATTGCATTGTCACAGGGCCATGCCCCTTTGGTTGTTCAGAGCGATAGTGACTTCGAGGCGCGCAATCATTGGCTATCACCCAACATCCCATACGTCCCTGGCCCAATCTTAGCCAGTTGGCGCGCGAATGAAGTCGCAAAAGGCGATCACAACCTCAAAGTTTGGGAAATTGTGCACAACCAGTCGAAAGTCCCCACCGTTTTGGATTTGGCACCCGCGCTGGCATCCCCTACCCTAATCCTCTGGTGCACCCCAGATCGGATTTTCCATGTAAGTGGTGCGCAAGTTCTAGACGATAATCTATCAGACGCTCGAGTACGGATTCTCGACAATTGCGGACATCTACCAATGCTTGATGCCCCGAAACGCGTCGCTAAGCATTACCTCGAATTCCTGGCAAGCATCTCACCACATTAAAGGTTCACAATGTCACTCCTCATCACCAACCTCATCCTGTTACATGTCACCGCTGGCACAGTAGCCGTGTTAGCGGGCGCCTTCGCGATGACCAGTCGGAAGGGTCAAGGCCTCCACATAAAATCTGGCCGCATCTTTGCAGTATCGATGATTGCTTCTTCTGCACTCGGTTCGTGTTTGGGTCTGATAAAATACGAAACCCTTTATATCACCTTCCATGCAGGCGTTTTGGCCACGACACTGATCCTTAGCAGCTATGACGTTCTGAGGGGGCGGAAATGGCATCGCATGATTGCGGTTATTAATGCCCTCAATTTTGCAGGACTTGTGACTGCTGCAATACTCGCCGCGGGCCAACCAAACGCAAACCTTTTTGGCTTCCATGCCGCAGACTATGGGTTCTTGGCCGGACTCACGGGGATCGCGCTGGTATGCGATCTATCGATCCGGATTTGGCCGGCGCTTTCAAACCAGCGCCGGATCTCCGAACATCTGTGGCGCATGTGCACTGGGTTCTTTATCGCAGCTGGGTCTGCATTCACCGGTCCCGGGATGGTGATTTTTCCCGAATGGATCCAAGCGTCCGGTCTCTTGTCGCTGCCCGAACTTCTAATCTTTGTAGCGCTAATCTTTTGGCTCATCAGGATCAGGTTTCGAAGGTTCCAATAGGATAGGCGCACGCGCCGTCACCTTGTTACAGGCAGGCTAGGGGATGTTGGCAAATCTCATCATGACCAAAAATTTGGCAGCCTCTGAGAT
>JBELEI010000015.1:0-4518 GCA_042093895.1 Cognatiyoonia sp.
TTTTTTCGCAACTTTAATGCCAATCGGCAAAAACGAAAGAGGATCATTACTCTTGCGAAGCGTTATTCTTCAAGTGTGGCAACAATCAACTATTCCGGCGCAGGCGCAGCCCAGAATTCAATTAAATCAACCGCTTGTCGGTGAGGTCGAAAGAGCTCGGAGCAATCCACTGCGATAGGCATGAAACAGTGCTATCGAGTTGTTCAAATGAACGTCTAGTTTTAAGGCGACAAACTCGCTTCGGGCCATCCCGGGAAGATCGGCAGATTGAGTTTCAGATCGCACATCGAAAAACCTCAATTGATGCTTCTTACAAAGATTGGACAAGACTGTATTTGCGACAACGTTCCGTTCTGAGTGTTGCTCTACATTCATCAGTTTTTGGACAGGTCGATACACTCCTCTAAACTGGGCTCGATCCTTATAAACCCCCATTGTGTTACGGCGAACATACGCGCGTATCCGTTCATCGGTGACCAAACAAGATGGGTTAAGACCTTTGATAACAACGTTGGTATCTATGGTTGCGCAATGGGCTATATAAGTCTCATATCGCTCGCTCACCCAGTCCTCAAAATTCAATTTTCCGTTCTTCATGCAGGCAAAATAGAATCCCAAGTCGACATCAACCTGCCCCAAATTAAAGCAGACAATATTTGGCAATTTACGAGCAGTCGCGTTTTGGAACATCTGTCGCAACTTTCGAGTTGAGTGCAGGCGCGAAAATCCACCTGCTGTCGCGCCTGGTCGCCAAACCAGACGATGTCTTAACAGCCGTTGGTCATCCTCGTTGTGCTCAAAATTTGTGTCTGTAAATGGGCGCGTATGCGAGTCACCGCAATACATAATCATTTCAGCCTCAGACGTCGGACATTGATTCAGGCATTAGATCATTCCAGAATTCGAAAATTGTCTGTGCGTTTAGCGCTGACATCCACCCGTGTGTTTCGAAATCTTGTCGCGCTGCCGGGTCATCGATCCGGCTCATAAAAAGGCGCTTGTCCGCGTCACGCTGTGTGGGTGTGCGCCCGGCCACAACATCACGCACCGCCGCCAAGCGTTTCGCACGGTCCGAGGTTGGCTTGGCCTCGCCCCCCTCCCCTGCCCCGAAATCGGATTTCAACGCGGCGGATAGATAGCTCACCGGGTTCTGAACACCCTTTTGCCCCTGCACATAGCTGATCTTATCGGCGACATAGTCCTCGCCGTGTTCATTGATCCACTGACGGGCCAAACGATCACTGACCCCCTGCCTGCGCAAACGGTCATACACCGCACTGCTGCGCGCACCCTCACCGTCATCAATGTTCATAATCGCCAGCTGCGGGTTTTCTTTGATCTTGAACCGAATGTGGCTGACTGCCCGACCCATTTTGCGCGTCTCCGGCGTCACTATGATATTGGATGTTTTGTTCACCTCGGCCACCGCCGGCTTGATGATCTTGGCGTTCAGATGCTTGAACACCTCGTAATAGGCACTGTCACTGACACCCATCAGGCGGCGGAACAATTCCAGATCCCACCATCCCGTGCTGCCAGTGCGCACAAAACGATAACAATTCTCATATAGTGCAAGTGCATGACCACTGGTGAAGCGCCGCTGAATATTCAGATTTATCAGCGCAAAGACCTTGGGATCGTGCAGCTTTTCCGCCAAAGCCGCGGAATAGGAATATTCGCACACCCCGCCCTTTAGCTTGGCATAGGCCAACAGACTACTAACGCCCCATTCCTGCTGCCCATTGGCATCCAGCATGTCCCATTCGGCCAGCGTCTCGACCAACCCGCGCAATGACGCTTTCAGGGTTTCCATATCATTGGAGTTATACCCGATCATCGCACACAGCGTGCGCGCATCAATCCGGTGCGCGTTTTGATGGGTCAATGTGTCATAGGCATTCAACAACAACACATTCGACAGCTTGCGCTGCAACAACGTCAGTTTGCCGCTCACATGAATGGCGGCCACGTTCTTTTTGACCGATCCACGCCGTAGCGCGCCGGTCAGCTCTATGGATAAGTCTTTGGCGGCCTGCTTTGCCATCTGTGCGACTCTTTCGGTCTTTCGCGCATGTATGACAGATTAGGCACCCCAGATCAACAAACCAACAGGCACCTTAAGCCGTGTTTTTCAGATCCTGTAGACGGGCACCTTTGACCCAAGGTACCCATTCCTGATATCCTTTAAGGTATCCAAATACGGGATCAAATTTTGGAGTTCTGTGTGTAACCCTGTGGATATCGACCCAAACAAGGCCCTTACCGACTCTGGGTACCCCATCCCCTGCGAATCGGGGCATTCCAACATGGATATGGGTGCGCTTGGCCCCGTAATCGGGTACCTTTCAAACTGAATACGGGCACCTGATTTGCTATAACCAATTGGTATTATTTGTTTATCTTAGCGCAAAGTTCTTAAAGTACATAAACAAATAAAACATCTATATGTCCGAGTGTTCCCCTTATTAGGGTCTATTTTGACAAGAAACACGGTTTCTGATTCTCATATTGGATTTCATGTGCGATAGTTTCGCCGAAAACATAAAAACTATCAGGCATTGAGGCAAAGCTATGTCATCCGCAAACAAACCACCCCTGCCACCCTATCTGAACATCGATCCAGCGCAAGCCGCAGCAAAGTTATCTGATCCTATCGACACTACACGATTCGCAAAAGCCGCCGCTTTCGCAGCGAAAGGCCGCGAAGATTTGGCCAAGCGCGGCCATGCCCCGGACGGTGCCAAACGCCTGCGCCGGTTCTCCACGTGGGAGGTTTGCCGATATCTGATCCCCGTCGCCGCATCACATTTCCGCCGCGTACTCAAAGCAAACCCAGACCTGCCCCAAGGCACAGGCGAAGGCAATTCCAAGTGGTTCACACTGGACGATGTCTTAACGCTTCGGAAACACTTTGACAGCGAAGGTGCAGCGGACCGCGAATACCTCCCGTGGCGCCCCAAGGGCCTGCCCGCCAAAATCATCAGCGTCGCCAATTTCAAAGGCGGCGTTGGAAAGACCTCTACGGCCGCGCATCTGGCCATGTCCGCGGCTCTGGACGGCTACAAGGTGCTTGTGATTGACCTAGACAGCCAAGGCTCCATGACGTCGATCATGGGTGGCCAGGTCGAAGACGAATGGAAAACCGCCTTCCCCCTTATGGCCAAAGATTTCGCTATGCACCTGGAGGCCGAAGCGCGCGAGTTTCGCAGCGAAACACCTGTCTTGGATGAAACCCTACAAGAAGCGCGCAAGATCAATGCCCGCGATCTGATCCAATCCACACATTGGCCCAACATCGACCTGATCGGCGCACAGCTGAACCTCTATTGGGCAGAATTCCAGGTCCCGGTCTGGCGAATGCAAAGCCGTTCATGGCCCCTCTGGGACGCGCTGACCAACGCACTGTCCGGTGAGGGAATCTTAGATGATTACGATGTAATCCTTTTAGACACGCCACCTGCCCTTGGTTACCTGACGATTAATGCCCTTGCCGCCGCCGACATTCTGTTGGTACCGCTTGGCGCTTCGTTCCTTGAGTTCGATAGTACGGGAAGGTTCTTTGACATGCTCTACAGCACCTTCGCTTCGATTGAAGAGGGCGAGAACTCGGTCCGCAGACAACAGGGTCTGCCCGAAATGACGTTTGAATGGGACGCGGTCCGCGCGATCGTGACACGCTTTGACGCAAGCCAGCAAACAGATTTGGCCAATGTCATTCAGGCCTATTTCGGGGACTTTATGACGACCTACCGTCAGGAAATGACAGCGATGGTGGGGCAGGCCGGTGAGAACGTGAATGGGATTTACGAGGCCGATTACCGCGATTTTAACCGCGACACATATGTTCGGGGTCGCGAGACGTTTGATAGAACCTGGGCCGAGGTCAAAGAGGTGCTGTTGGGGACATGGTGGCGTGACCAACAATTGATGAACTCAGAAGGAGATCAGACAAATGGCTAAGCGTAGATTGGACCCACCCAGCGTTGAAAAATTGGCCGAAATGGATGCCGAGTTTCGCAGCGAAACTGCGAAACGCCCAAACCCCGCAACCGCACCGATCGCCCAAGTCGCAGCAGACACCGCCACCTTGGTAAGTGCTGAAACGCCAGCGCAACGTCTGAACCGTTTGGATGCAGAGCGCCTGAAAGAAGCCGAAGGCAAAGGGCACTTGATTGTCGAGATACCGGTCGCTGATGTCAGAACCGAGAACATGATCCGTGATCGATCAGTCATCGGTCGCGCAGAGCTAGACGAGCTGAAGCTGTCGATCAGTGTCAATGGGTTGCGCCTACCAATTGAGGTTACACGCACTGAGAAGGGCGCATATGCGCTCTTATCGGGGTATCGCCGGCTGGTCGCCCATCAGGAATTGGAGGCTGAAACGATCAAGGCCGTTGTACGCGATCAAAAGGATCAGGCAGCCAGCTTTATTGCGATGGTCGAAGAGAACGAAGTCCGTGAGAATCTCAGCCAGTATGAACGTGGTCGCATCGCCGTTTTAGCCGCGCGTGATAATGC
>JBELEI010000015.1:4618-8667 GCA_042093895.1 Cognatiyoonia sp.
ATCTCAGCCAGTATGAACGTGGTCGCATCGCCGTTTTAGCCGCGCGTGATAATGCATTCAAAAGCACAGAAGACGCGATCAAGATGTTGTTCTTTTCTGCTTCAAAAGCAAAACGCTCCAAGATCAAATCCTTTGCCGAAATATTCGAGGCGTTCGGCGATGTTTTGGCCTATGCAGAGGATCTGACCGAACGACGCGGATTGCGCATTGTTGCAGCGCTTCGTTTGGGCGCAGAAGAGCGGATGAGGGATGCACTGTCACAGGTCAAGGCTAAATCGTTTGAGGATGAGTGGGATGCGATCCTTCCGATCATCGAAAGCACCGAGGCCAAGGAAGCGCCAGCGAAAAAGATGGGCCGACCAAAAACCGAGATGCCATCGGGGTGGCACGGTAAAAATACGTTGAAGTTGTCAACCGGCGTTAAGCTCACGAAGGGGCTCGACAGCCAGGGGTTCTACATCCGTCTTGATGGGCGCATGGTGAACTCAGACACAATCGAGACAGCGATGGAACATCTGCGATACATGTTCGAAAAGGGTTGAGTTTCGCTGCGAAACTCAACATAAATATAACATTATTACAATGGGTTATGTCATTTTTTGGGGCTATTCCGCCGGTATTGCTATCTGCGAAGCAACCTTTGGAAAACGGACCATACGGCCATTGTCTTCATCGTAAAGTTTCCAACGCAGACAGGCGACACCCTCCAAGAACCCTATTTTTTCGGACCGGAGCAGACCCTGAGCCTCAAGGTACTCATGCGCATCGCGCAATTTATATCCGGGGATCTTGGCGTTCAGATGGTGCAAATCGTGATATCCAATGTTCATAACCGCCTTGTGGAACAGCCAGCCCCAATCCAGAACCGAAGACCCTTCAAGCGCGCCCTTTGCAAAATCCATATCGGGACGATTGCCCCAATGGATGTTTTCAAAATTGTGAACGATGTAGGGGATCAGAACGCCAATGGTAGAAGTCAGATAAACAATCGACAGCCAGACCCACAGACCAGGCACACCAGCGATCGCGTAGGTAATCGCGAGCTGCCCAAGGATCATCAGATTATGAATAACTTGATCCAATAACCCTGTCTTGAATACGCAAAGTGGAAACCTGCGAAGCAATAGATAAACCACAAATGGGCCAACAAAAATCAAAGTCACTGGGCTTCGATAGATCCGATATCCAAGGCGCTTCCAAAAGCCAGCTTGTTCCCATTCTTTGAGCGTCATCACAAAGATCTCAAACGTGTCTCGGCGATCCAGGTCGCTCACATGCGCGTGGTGCAAATTGTGATTGTAACGGGTCGCTTCATAAGGCGTCATCGCAATAGGGGACAGCAACTTGCCGATCAGATCGTTGGTACTGCGCATCTTGAAAAATGAGCGGTGGATGCAATCGTGTTGGATCATATAGATCCGCATCGTCATGATGATTGTCACCAGCATCGCCGGAATAAACAACCAAAGTGTCTGGTACTGAGTAATCGAGATCAAATAGCAGGGCAGGTAAAGCCCCATTGTCCCAGCGAGTTCGCGCCAAGCGCGCGGGTTGTCAGAAGTTGCGAATTGCCGTGCCTGTTTCCGCAGTTCAAGAACTGTGTCACTCATAATGCCCCCAAAAATGCATTCGTAAATATAATGAGAGTTACGCTAAGGGCGAAGGAGGGCGCGGATCAAGACGTCAGTTCAACTGTCGTCATCTTTTTTATTCTTGCGGTTTTGCAAGTAGCGAATGCCAAAGAAAAGAACGATAAAGGCAAACGTCCAAGAAAGCAGGTCGAGTAGAAAAGCGGGCATGGCAAATCCAGTTATTGGTTGGTCTCGACCCTAGCATTCTGCATAGCAAGTGCGAAGCAAAAAACTTGTTGCTTTGAGGTCTTCGCTTGTTCGATCACTAGCAAAATTCTGCCAAGTTAAAGGTACTTTGTCGCTCACATCGGCTCTTGGTTTGTGGACAATCTGTGTCAGGCGAAATGACTGTTGAATTCTACGTCGTTTCTTGCTCACTGGATCGGCAATTACATGCTTATCCGAACCTTAGGGTCACTTATCTGCGATACTCATATTTCGTCGACTAAGTTTTTTAAATCTATATAAAGCAATGTGTTATATGAACACACAGGAAAACCTGCTGCTCACTTAGCGGCGATTTCCGCCGACGTTTGGCAAGTCGCCGCGAGTCTTTGCCCCAATTCTGACTTTGTCTTTTCGTGCCCTGTTTCCAGCCATAGCGTCACGCTTCATTGCGTCACGTTTTGTGGGCAAAAGAAGTACGGAGAATAACCTTGGAAACTGAGATCTTTGGAAGTGATAGACAAGATCGTGTGGTATTGGGTTCAGGTAGTCAAACAGTTGATCTTGGAAATGGAAATGACCGCGTCGTTATTTATGGCGATGCGGGGGAACCCGACCCGGCGCAGACCGATGCGGCGGATGGACGTGGTACCGATGCGATTGCGCCGGGTAGCGCAAATGACACAATTACCGGTGGCGCAGGGGCGGACCGTTTTGAATGGCGGGCGTTGATAGACGCAAAAGAAGAGGTGATCGCAGAGCACACCGGACTCAATGGGCGCACAAATTGGGCGCAAGTCGCAGGCGAGAATGACAATGTTCATGATCATTGGGTTGAGGGCTTTGGTCTTGATACTCTGACGGATTACAACAAGTCAGAAGGCGATTGCATTGTTATCGAGGGTCATACTGCTACGCTTGCCTCTATTGAATACGGCGAGGACGCGGCTGGGACTTATTCATTAATCACCGTGATCAGCCAACAAGGTAATGGCGGCGCAGGTGGTGCCAACACGGCCACGGGTGCCCATGACGAAGATCCACTGGGTCAAATCAAAGTGTATGGCGATAAGGTGTTTGAGGGCGATGTGACCTTCGTCAACAACACCGACGGGATTGATCGTCTTTATACGGCTGACGACATGGCTGATGAGATCGACAGTGGTGTGACGCAAGAAGTCTATAGCAATACCGATGGCACCAATTTCGATGGATCTCTTTACCGGCAGTCAGATCGTGTGACGATTGGTGAAGGCCGCCAAGACGTTGACGCGGGTGGCGGCAATGATGTGATCATTAGCTATTCGGATGGCGGTGAACCTGATCCAGCTCAGACCAATGGATCTGATGGGCGGATTAATCCCCCCGTTGCTGATGGTATGGCCGACGACATCATCAAAGGCGGGCAAGGCAAAGATACGTTTGCATTCCGGCTTTTGTTAAATGCCACTGATGAAATTCAAGATAAGCATACGCGCGCTGATGGTACTGTGAATTGGCGTCGCGTGGCTGGTGAAAATGACAATGTCCATGACCATTGGGTCGAGGGGATTGGCAACGATACGATCCTCGATTTCTCGAACCAAGATGGCGACAAGATTGATATTCGTGGTCACACGGTTGAGATCGCAGATTTCGAATATGGCGAAGATGACGTCGGGGATTATTCCTTGATCATCCTTCGGTCGCAACAAGGGGATGGCGGCGGTGCCCATGACGAAGATCTGTTGGGCACGATCAAAGTCTATGGCGACAAGGTGACCGAGGATGACATCACACTCAAAACAAACGTCTTTTATGGTGTCGACGACTTAGATGAAATAGCATCTGCCGAGATTGGTTCACCTGCTGACACGCCTGAGCGGGTCGTAATGCAGCCGATGTGGGGTATCCCAAACCCAGAAGACATCAATGTGACGTTTGAAGGCACTGACAAATGGGACCGCATCGTAGCTGGAAGCGGATCACAAACGGTGCTGGCTGGCAGCGGCAACGATCGGATCATATCCTTTGGTGATGCGGGGGAGCCTGATCCAGCGCAAACCGATGGGGCCGACAGTCGTGTGAACCCTGCCATTGCAGACGGGGCTGCAAACGATGTTCTGACCGGTGGCGCCGGGAAAGATAAGTTCGAGTTCCGGGCTTTGCTAAATGCGTCAGCAGAGGTGATCGCGCAGCATACGAATGAAAGAGGTCATGTGAACTGGCGCAAAGTCGCGGGTGAGAATGACAACGTGCATGATCACTGGGTCG
>JBELEI010000015.1:8767-44083 GCA_042093895.1 Cognatiyoonia sp.
GTGAACTGGCGCAAAGTCGCGGGTGAGAATGACAACGTGCATGATCACTGGGTCGAAGGGTTCGGGGATGACATCATTACCGATTATTCCAAGGACGAGGGTGATAAGATCATCGTCCGTGGTCACACGGTGGAGATCGCTAGCGTGACCTATGGTGAGGACGATGGGGGAACCTATTCGTTGATCAGCGTGAGGTCGCAGCAGGGCAATGGTGGTGCAGGTGGTGCCAACACGGCGACTGGTGCGCATGATGAAGATTCGCTTGGGACGATCAAAGTCTATGGCGATAAGGTCAACGAAGGCGACATCAAGGTTCAGGCCGCTGGGGTTTTTGATGGCATGGATATGCTTGCCGATGCGGATCGATATGTCGACGTCAATGGTGGCGTGACGGAAGCGCGCTCAGACACTGACGGCGATGAAATCGTCACAGCACCTGCTGATCTTGAGACCAATGATAGGGTCTACATCGAAGGGGGCGCCCAGTCGGTTTCTACTGGGGCAGGGCGCGACAGCATCTGGGTATACGCCGATGCGGGGGAACCTGATCCAGCGCAAACGAATGGCTCTGCCGGTCGGATAAATCCTGCGGTTGATCCGTCGACTGCTAGCGACATCATCTCAGGCGGGCAGGGGAAAGACCACTTTACCTTCAACATGCTCTTGAACGCGACAAGCGTAGTTTTGGCGCGTCACACCAAAGACGATGGGTCGATCAATTGGCGACGTGTGGCTGGTGAGAATGAAGAGGTGCACGACCATTGGGTCGAGGGCATTGGAAACGATGTTCTTTTGGACTTCTCAAATCAAGATGGCGACAAGCTGACCCTGCGCGGGCACACCGTTGACATTGCCGACATCACCTATGGCGGAGATGAGGGAGGCGATTTTTCCCTGATTTCGATCCGGTCGCAGCAAGGTGATGGCGGCGGTGCACATGACGAGGATTCCTTGGGAACCTTGAAAGTGTACGGTGACAAGGTGACCGCCGACGACATCGAGGTTAAGAAAACCGTCTTTGATGGCGTGGATGCCTTTGATGGCATCGATGGGCGTCCGACCTACCTTGGTGGCACGAACGAAAGCGAAGAACTGATCGGGACCGCCGGCGCTGATAACATTCACGCCGATCGCGGGAATGATATTGTTCATGCCGGTGACGGCGATGATTTCGTCTTTGGCGAAGGCGGAAGCGATGTCCTGTTCGGTGAGGGAGGCGATGACTGGCTAGAAGGTAGCTGGGGTCGTGACGCGATGCACGGGGGGGCAGGGGAAGACACTTTGGTTTCGACGTCTGGCGTTGATGAAATGACCGGTGGATCTGACGCTGATACGTTCATGTTCAAGGACGCGAGCCGTGGCGGTTTGATCCTTGATTGGGAGGAGGGCGCCGACATCATTGATCTGTCGCGACTAGAGAACGTTGATCGTTTTGGCGATCTTGATATCGCGCAGGTTGATGCCACGTCAGCAGTTGTGACTTTTGCAAATGACAACGGGCAAGAGGCCGAGATCAATGTGGTTTCTGTCGCGCCCTTCTCACTGACTGAGGCAGATTTCATCATGTGATGTTAATGCGGGGGGCGGTCGGTGATCGCCCCCAGAATGAGTGTGACGATACTTTCCTTTGCTGATTGGCGGAGTATTTGAATCATGAAAAAAGGGGAAATGATATGAAAGCGCATACGGCGAGTTTGATAAATGCGATCACGCTGATTGCTTGTAGTGTTTGGGGCTATGTGGCGATCGGTGGGGCGTCGTTTACAGCGTTAATCCCCGCTGGATTCGGCATCGCGCTGGTGCTGTGTTACCGCGGTCTTGCGGCTGAGAACAAAGCGATTGCGCACATAGCGGCAGTGATCACGCTGATCGTTCTGGTCGCGCTTTATATGCCATTCTCATCGGCGATGGGCAGCGGTGATGCATTGCGGATCCTGCGCGCGGCCCTGATGCTTGGGACCACAGTTTTGGCGATGGTCTTTTTCATCAAGAGCTTTCGCGATGCCCGCAAGGCGCGTTTAGGATAGCTGCGCCAAACGTGGCATGAGATCCAAAAGCTGTGCGGTGTAGGGGTGCTGAGGCTTGTTAAACAGCGCCTCGGTTTCCTGCACTTCGACGAGTTGACCCTGTTTCATGACACCCACGCGATCACACATTTGACGCACAACCGGCAGGTCGTGACTGATGAACAGCATGGTCAGCCCAAGGTGTTCTTGCAGGTCCTTGAGGATGTTTAGGATTTGGGCTTGGATCGACACGTCAAGCGCGCTGGTCGGCTCATCACAGATTAGGAACCGTGGTTGTGTGGCAAGCGCGCGTGCGATGGAAATTCGTTGACGTTGGCCGCCAGAGAATTCGTGCGGGTATTTGACGCCGGCCTCTTCGCCAAGGCCAACACGGTCAAGCAGTTCCAGCACACGGCCTTTGATCTGATCTTGGGGCAGTAGCTTTAGGTGACTGAGTGGTTCGCCGACGATTTGTTCGACCTTCATCCGAGGATTCAGGCTGGAGTAGGGGTCTTGGAAAATCATCTGGATTTCACTGCGATACGCCGCGATCGCATCAGCGTCCATTTGCGTGATGTCATCGCCGTCAAACAGGATGTTGCCGCCGTTGGTATCATAGAGCGTCGCAATCATGCGAGCGACGGTGGATTTCCCGGAGCCGCTCTCCCCCACAAGGCCAAACACTTCGCCGTCTTTGATGTCAAAGGACACGTTATCGACGGCAGTGAAATACTTGCGTCGGGAGGGGAGGATCGACCCCTTTTCAATGAATGTCTTGGTGACGCCTTGAACCTCTAACAATGTGCCCGTTTTAGACACTTTGGATTGGTCCCAATTGCGCGCAAGGTCTTCGATCTTAAACTCTGTGTCGCGCCCACCATAGCTGACCTGCGGAAAGCGGTGCAGTTTGACCTGTGGGCGCGGCACTGCGGAGATCAGCGATTTGGTATACTCATGCGTGGGCGCGCCGAGGATTTGATCGGTTGGGCCGCTTTCGACGACCTCGCCCGCGTACATCACCGTGACCTCTTCGGTTGTATCGGCAATGACGCCCATGTCGTGGGTCACAAGGATGACGCCGACCTTGCGTTCTTCGGCCAGTTCCTTGATCAGGTCCAGGACCTGTGCTTGGATTGACACATCCAGCGCAGTTGTAGGTTCATCGGCCACGATCACGGACGGTTCAGAACAGAGCGCAAGTGCGATCACGACGCGCTGGCGCATGCCGCCTGAGAACTGGTGCGGATACTGGTTAAAGCGTGTCTGAGGGTCGGGAATTGAGACGCGGTCGAGCAGAGCAATCGCGCGGTCTTTGGCCTCGGACGCGGAAACATTGAGATGCAGTTGGATCGTCTCAACCAGTTGTTCGCCGATGGTGAAAAGTGGGTTTAGGGATGTCAGCGGATCCTGAAAGATCATGCCGATTTCTTTGCCCCGGATCGCGCGTTTCTCGGCTGCGCTGAGGTTGTCGATACGGCGGCCATTTAGCCAAATCTCGCCCTCGGCTATTTTGGCCGGATCATCGAGTAGGCCGATGACGGCGTTGCCGGTCATGGATTTACCTGCGCCGCTCTCGCCGACAACACCGCGGATTTCACCGGGGCGTATATCGTAGGTGACGTTGCGCACAGGTTTGAACAGGCCGTGACGGGTCGGAATCTCAACCGTAAGGTTGCGGATGGATAGGACGGGTTCGGTCATAGGTCTTCCCGGTCATTTGCGGTGGAAGGGGCCGAGATCACCAAAAAGCGTGTCTCTTCCTTATAAGGGTTAACGGCTCTGTGTGGTTCTGGCGGCCGCACGATTGCACTTTGGCCTTTGCGAACCGTGATCTTGCCGGTTTCCAGCTCAAAATCGAGCATGCCTTCCAGTACGTAAAAGCATTGGATCGATTGAGCGTGTCGGTGCATGGTTTCGGCACTACCAACGGGCATCCGTTCTTCGATGACCGATACTCCGGGCATATCAAGAAGACGCCATCCGTCTGCATTGTCCCCCCATCTGTAATGCGGAGCTGTCGTTGTATCGACGATTTGCATTACTTCAGCCTCGGGTTCAGTGCATCGCGTAGCCAGTCACCGAGCAAGTTCACGGAAAGGGCAAGGGCCAGCAAGGTGCAGGCGGGAAAGAAGAGGATCCACCATTCGCCGGAAAAGAGGAACCCTTGGCCAATGCGGATCAGGGTTCCGAGTGATGGTTGCGTGGCCGGTGCACCAACGCCGAGGAAGCTGAGCGTTGCCTCTGCGATGATGGCGAGCGCGAGGGAGATCGTCGCGATGACTAGGACGGGCGATAGGATGTTGGGCAGGATGTGGCGCAGCATGATCGCGAAAGGACGGCGTCCAATCAGGCGCGCAGCGGCGACGTAGTCTTTGCCCTTTTCAACCAAGGTTGCGCCGCGCACAACGCGCGCAAATTGGACCCAGTCGGATAGACCAATCGCGAGGATTAGCACCCAAATCGCCATTTGATCGCGGTATTCAATTGGGGTGATGCCTTTCGCGACGCCGAAAATCAGCATCGCTACAAGGATCGATGGGAAGGTCAGTTGCACGTCGGCAGCGCGCATAATGATACTGTCAGTCCAACCCCCGAAATAGCCTGCGAGCAGACCAAGGACGATGCCTAAGACAACAGCAAGCGTCACAGCGGCAAAACCCACGAACAGTGAAATCCGCATTCCGTAGAGGATCGTGGAATAGACATCACGCCCTTGGTCGTCGGTGCCCATCACAAAGCTCTCACCCGTAAAGGCGTTGGGTTCCATCGGCGGTGTAAACCCGTTCATCAGGTTTAGCGTCGCAGGGTCAAACGGATTGGTCGTAGCAACCAGTGGGGCCAGAACGGCCGATAGGATCAGCAAGAGCGCAACAAAGGACGACACCATCGCAACGGGGGACCGTTTGAAGGCATAGAACAGGTCGCTGTCCAGCGCGCGGCGCAGACGGGAAGGCGGAGTTGGGGCGGTTTGATCGGTCATCAGCTAGATACCCTCAATCTTGGGTCAATGAAGGCATAAAGGATATCCACAAGCAGGTTGATCATGACGAACATCACGGAGATGAGCATCAGGTAGGCGGCCATGATTGGGATATCGACGAATTGGATCGCGTTGATGAACAACAGGCCAAGGCCTGGCCATTGGAAGACGGTTTCTGTGATGATCGCAAAGGCGATGATCGCGCCCAGTTGTAGACCGATGATCGTGATCACGGGAACCATTGTGTTTTTCAGCGCATGGCGGAAATTGATCACGCGTTCGCCTAAGCCACGGGCGCGTGCAAAGCGGATGTAGTCTTGGCGCAGAACCTCAAGCATTTCGGATCGCACGAGGCGCATGATCAAGGTCATTTGATAAAGGCCGAGCGTGATCGCGGGTAGGACAAGGGCTTTGCGACCACTTTCGGTGAGGAAACCCGTGCTCCAACTGCCGATGTCGACAACCTCGCCGCGTCCAAAGCTGGGCAGCCAGCCGAGTTCAACCGAGAATAGGTAGATCAGCAAGATCCCGATCAGGAAGGTCGGGAGCGACACGCCAATGAGGGACGCGGACATGATGAAGTTGGCGGTAAACCCGTCGCGGCGGATGGCCGTGAAGACACCAAGCGCGATACCAAAGACAACGGCGAGCAAGGCGGATACAGCCGCGAGTTCAAGCGTCGCTGGTGCGCGTTCCATGAGGATCTCTGATACTTCGCGTCCCTGCCGGAAGCTGACACCGAAATTGCCTTGGGCCGCGCCTTGGATGAATTTGAAGTATTGCACGAATACCGATTGATCGAGCCCGAGCTGTGCGCGGAGGCGTTCGATGTCCTCCATCGTGCGTTCTTGGCCCAGCATGTTGTCAATCGGATCGCCGACAAAGCGAAACATTGAAAACGCGATTGCGCCAGTTACCAACAGAACCAGTATGGACTGGCCAATGCGTTTTAGAATGAATGAAAGCACGTGCGCCCCTTGGTGCGTATGCGGGGCCTGAAGCGGCCCCGCAAGTGATTAGTTAACGGTGACCCAACGCAAGATAAAGAAGTTATCCGGACGCTGCGTGAGTTCGATGTTGCTGCCGGCACCCCAGACGAGAGGCTGCACATACATCGGCACATAGGCGACTTCGTCCTGCATGGTGAGCGCGACTTCGTCGAGCATCGCCTGACGCTTGGTATCGTCAATCTCGGATTGGATCATTGGCAGAAGCTCGTCGATGCGGGCGTTGGAATAGCCGCCAAAGTTCCATGATCCGAGCTTTTTGTCTGGGTTCGGGGTAGATCCCAGGAAGCGGATTGGGTGTTCGGCGTCCAAAGTGCCAGGCGACCAGCCCAAGAGATACATGTCAAAATTATCGGCGCGCAGTTCCGGCCAATAGTTCTGAACTGGCATTGCGTCGAGGACAGGGTCGAGACCTGCCTGTGCCAGCATGCTGACGATCGCCTGACAGACGGCTTCGTCGTTTAGATAGCGGTCATTCGGGCATTTGAAATCAACCTTGGCACCAAGTGCACCGGCTTCTTCCAGCAACGCGCGTGCTGCGGCTGTGTCATAGGCGTAGGGTGCGTCGGCCGCTTGTGAATAGCCGCGCATGGCTGGGCTGACCAACTGGCTGGCAACCTCAGCGTTGCCGCGCATGATTGTCTGCAAGATCGCAGGCACGTTCACGGCTTTTGCGACGGCTTCGCGAACCTTTGGATCAAGGAATAGGTCTGAACTGCCCTGTCCGCTTTCGGCGGCGCCGGGTTGTTGGTCAAAACCTAGCATGATGACGCGGGCCTCGATGCCTTGGATCACGTTGACGTTTGGATCCTGCTGCAGGCGTGCGACGTCTTGGATCGGTACCGGGTTGATGAAATCAACGTCGCCCGACAACAGTGCAGCCAATGCGGTTGCAGGGTTTTGGATTGGTGTGAGTTCGGCGCGGGTGATGTTGTGCTCAACCTCGCCCCACCAACCCGCATGAGGTTCAAGAACGGTGCGCAGGCCTGGTTCACGTGTTGTGATTTCGAATGCACCAGTGCCGTTTGCGTTGAGCGTGGCATAGTTGCCAGCCTCTTTGTCGGGCAGGGCGGCATTGTTCGCCTCAGCCCAACCGCTGTCCATGATCATCCAGTTTGCGATACTGTCAGGGAAGAGGGGGTTTGGCGCGGATGTCATAAAGTCGACGGTAAAATCATCGACCTTGGTGACCTCGCTAACTGGGGCGAACCAGCTGCGGGTGTCGGACGCCTCATCAGAAGCGCGCAAATACGAAAAGATAACGTCGTCGGCGTTGAACGCCGCGCCGTCTTGGAATGTCACGCCTTCGCGTAGGTTAAAACGCCATCCAGCGCCGTCACCAATCGGTTCCCATGAAGTTGCGAGCGAGGGTTCAACTGACATGTCTTTGCCGCGGCGCACGAGGCCCTCGTAGACATTGTTCAGGAACCCTAGAACGGGGGCGGAGTTGACCGCATGTGGATCCATCGTCTGAGGATCAGTGGTCGAGGCGAACTTGAATTCTTCTGCCTGTGCGACAGTGGCCAGCCCTGTCAGGAGCGCGGCGGTGGTCAATCTCTTCATAACAAAAATCCTTCGGGCCAATAGAAAAGCGGGCCGCAGCACCTAGGCTGCGGCCCGCTCAATCGTTTAGTTCATTGTGAAGTACTTCACGCGTGGCTGGTCTTCTGCGTCGACTTCAACGCCAACGTTGTCAGCCATGCCCCAGTTCAACACCTGGTGGTGAATTGGGATGTAAAGCTGATCATCCTGAACCGCACGCCAGATCGTCGCGATGTCAGCGTTACGCTGATCTAGATCTGTGTTGGAGGCCAGCGTTTCGATCAACGCATCGATTTCATCGTTGTCGTAGCCTGTGCCGTTCCATGTGCCGATGTCTGACTCACGACCGTGTACAAGGAAGTTAAAGATGTACTCAGAGTCGTAAGTTGGAACACCCCAACCGAGCATATAGAAGTCCGTCGCGCTCTCAGTGATTTTCGGGAAGTGCTGCGCCTTTGGAATAGCATCCAAGTTCACAGTGATCCCGATCCGCGCGAGCATACCAACAGCAGCCTGACAGATCGCCTCATCGTTAATGTAGCGGTCATTTGGGCAATCCAGACGGATGGAGAAGCCATCTCCGTAGCCTGCTTCGGCCATCAGGGCCTGAGCGCCTGCAACGTCTGTGCTGCTTTCGCTGTCCATGTCAGCTGTCCAGCCATTCACGAATGGGGGTGCAATCATGCCTGCTGGCTGTGACTGGCCCCGCATAACGACCTGTTGGATCGCATCACGGTCGATTGCCATAGACATCGCCTGGCGCACGCGCACATCAGCCAATGGGTTAGCCCCATCAACGTTGTCCGCTTCTAGATCATCAGCACCTTGGTTCATCCCAAAGAAGATAACGCGGTTCTGAGCGGCTTTCTTGACCATGAGGCCATCGGCACTGTCAACGCGCGCCAAGTCTTGTACTGGCATGTCCTGAAGGAAGTTCACTTCACCTGACAACAACGCAGCAACGCGGGTCGCTGGGTTTTGGATCGGAGTGTAAATGATCTCGCTGACTTCTAGTGGGAACTCATCGCGGCCCCAGTAGTTTTCGTTGCGTGCCATAACGGTTTTCACGTCTGGTTCACGGCTAACGAGCGTATAGGCACCTGTGCCGTTCACGTTTGTCGTAGCATAGGTAATTTCGCCGCCTTCAAAGTCCTGAACAGCAACAGTGTCGTTTGCTTCTGTCCAGCCTTTGTCCATCATGAACAAGTTTGTCAGGTTGGATGGCAGGATTGGGTTCGGACCGTCGGTGACCATTTCAACGGTGTAGTCATCAACGGCGCGCACTTCGACGATCGAACCAAGCAGTTCTTTCATGTCGGAGTTTGGCTGTTTTGCACGCTCAATGCTGAACACAACGTCTTCGGAAGTGAAGTCAGCGCCGTCGTGGAATTTCACGCCTTGGCGGAGGTTAAAGACCCAAACGTTTGGATCATCAGCGCTTGGCGCCCAGTCGGTGGACAGCGTTGGAACAAAGTTACCTGCTGTGTCACGAATGATGAGTGGCTCATACATCTGGTGGCGCATCGTGTGGGATGGGCCTTCGTTCTGGGAATGTGGATCGAGCGTTAGCGCATCGCCAGCACGCGCCCAGCGGAGCGTTTCTGCGTTTACGATTGCGGTCGACGACATAAGCGCCGTAACCGCGAGAAAACCGGTTAACTTCTTCATAGTATCCTCTCTGTTTTACTTTGCGATGTTAAAAGAGGGGTGGGCCATAGTTGGCAAGATCGGCAGCCAACTTGTACAAAAAGCCCAAATGAACGAGCGCCCGAAAACGGAACGCTTCACCCCCCAAAAAGTGACTCGCATTTATGTATGCCTCACTGTTCACCGGATTCGAATTAAGCACAATGGGTTTGTGGAAAATTGTTTTCATCGGATCTGAAAAGACGAAATTGCCTTGATCTAGAATCGAGTTGAAGCTTTCTGATGATTGGCTTATCCGTTTCCTCACCTCGGGGTGCGTAGATTTTCTGCGCTGAGATGCATGATGCGAACCCGTAGAACCTGAACCGGTTAGGACCGGCGGAGGGAAGGGACATTGGGTTTTCATCCATCCTTGCTCTCTTGCCGCAATGGAGAATGAAAATGAGACATTTACTTCTTGCTGTAGGACTTCTTGGCGCAACGGCTGCAACGGCCGAAACTGCGGAACTTACAGTTTATACTTACGATAGCTTTGTATCTGATTGGGGTCCTGGCCCATTGGTCGAAGAGGCATTTGAGGCGGTCTGTGATTGCGACCTGAACCTTGTCGGCGTCGAAGATGGCGCTGCTTTGTTGTCGCGTCTGCGTTTGGAAGGGTCAAACACAGAGGCTGATATTGTTTTGGGCCTCGACACCAATTTGGTCGTCGCTGCGAAAGAAACTGGTTTGTTTGCACCGCACTCAGTCACGGCTGACTATACGCTGCCGGTCGAGTGGGCTGACGATACATTCGTACCCTATGACTGGGGTTACTTCGCATTTGTGCACAACGCAGATATGGCGGCGCCTCCCAACTTCCGCGCGCTTGCGGATAGCGACACAAAGATCCTGATCCAGGATCCGCGGTCTTCGACACCGGGTCTTGGTCTATTGATGTGGATCAACGCGGCATATGGCGACGAGGCGCCTGCAATTTGGGCTGATTTATCCGACAACATTGTCACTGTGACCAAGGGGTGGTCTGAGGCCTACGGTTTGTTCCTTGAGGGTGAAGCGGACATGGTTCTGAGCTATACAACGTCACCCGCCTACCATTTGATCGCGGAAGAAGATGCGAGCAAAGCAGCGGCCTCTTTTGATGAGGGTCACTATATGCAGGTCGAAGTTGCGGCCAAACTGGCAGGTTCAGATCAAAGCGAATTGGCTGATCAATTCCTTGCATTCATGGTGTCTGATGCATTCCAATCGATCATTCCAACCACAAACTGGATGTATCCAGCCGTCACACCGGCAGCGGGACTTCCAGAAGGGTTTGAGACGTTGGTTACGCCTGAAACATCCCTGTTACTGAGCCCAGAAGATGCGGCGGCAGTGCGGGATGAAGCGGTGGCAGCATGGCTCGCAGCGCTCAGCCGCTAAGACCTTGGCCCGGGATCAGCGCTGCAGCGCTTGTCGCAGCGTTGATCTTTGGCACTTTAGCGGCGGTCGCATTGATGGCCGACGCCAGTAAAGGCGTCGGGCCCGCTGATTGGGCGGCCCTTCGCTTTACGCTGATCCAAGCGACACTGTCGGCGCTGTTCAGCGTCGTGCTTGCGGTTCCAGTAGCGCGCGCTTTAGCACGCAGACGGTTCTATGGCCGTCGCATCCTGATTACTCTTTTAGGTGCGCCTTTTATTCTGCCTGTCATCGTCGCAATCATCGGTTTGCTGCAGGTGTTCGGGCGGTCTGGGTGGGTTACGGCTGTGCTCGAGGCCCTAAGCTTACCGACGCTGCAAATCTACGGGCTGCACGGGGTTGTGCTCGCCCACGTTTTTTTCAATTTGCCCTTGGCAACTCGGCTTTTGCTGCAGGGCTGGCAAGAGATCCCAGCAGAGCGGTTCCGCTTGGCCGCGCAGTTACAGTGCAATGGCAACAATATGTTTCGACTGCTTGAGTGGCCGATGCTATGTCGCGTTGTCCCGGGGGCACTTGCCGTTGTTTTCGCAATTTGCCTTACCAGTTTCGCCGTCGCGCTGACGCTTGGGGGTGGGCCGCGCGCGACCACGCTCGAACTAGCGATCTATCAGGCATTCACCTATGATTTTGACCTTGGACGCGCGGCCATCCTTTCGGGTGGACAATTGGTCCTGACGGCGACAGCGGCTGCGCTTGCCCTACGGTTTTCGGTGAGCGAGAGCTTTGGCAACGGCTTGGATCGCGCGATCCGCCGTTGGGACGGGGAAAAGCTCTGGCCGACTGTGTTTGATACGTTTTGGATCGGCATGGCCAGCTTATTTCTGATGCTGCCGCTTGGCACGGTTTTGTTGTCCGGCCTTGCTGGGGTCTCGGAATTGACGCAACCTATTTTCCGCTCGGCTGCGATTTCAATCAGCTTGGCGTTGGTCAGTACGGTCGTTCTATTGTTCCTAGCGATCCCGATGGCCGCAGCGATTGCCACCAAGCATCAAAGGTGGGTCGAAGTCAGCGGATTTTTGGGACTTGCTGCATCCCCCTTGGTTTTGGGCACGGGTCTGTTCGTTATCGTGCGCCCGTTGATGGACCCAACCAGCCTTGCATTGCCCGTCACGGCATTGATCAACGCTATTATGGCGCTGCCATTCGCGTTGCGGATATTGATCCCATCGGCGCGAGCAGCTGTAGAAAGCTATGGCAAACTAGCGATGTCATTGAATATGAAAGACCTCAATTTTTACAGGATTGTCCTGTTGCCGCGCATGCGTCCGCAGATTGGGTTTGCTGCGGGCCTTGGAGCGGCCTTGTCGATGGGGGACTTGGGTGTCATCGCGCTGTTCGCCAATACCGACCAAGCGACGCTGCCGCTGCAAATCTATCGATTGATGGGGGCCTACCGCATGGAAGCCGCGGCAAGCGCGGCTTTGCTGCTCGTTGTACTGTCGATGGGACTCTTTTGGATTTTGGACCGTGGGGGCCGACGGCATGTTGAAGCTTAATGATATTTTGATCGAGAACGGTGCGTTTTCGTTAAAGGCCAAACTTGAGATTGAAGCGGCGACCATTGCTGCGGTTGTAGGCCCGTCGGGCGCGGGCAAATCAACATTGCTGGAAGCTATCGCGGGTTTTCGCAGTGTTACGCGCGGTCAGATGACTTGGGAGGGCCAAGAGCTGACACAGCTATCGCCCGGAGATCGGCCGATTGCGATGTTGTTTCAAGACAGCAATTTGTTCCCACATCTGAGCGCAATACAAAACGTTGGGTTAGGCATTCGCCCGGTCAGACGTTTGACTGCGGTTGAGCAAGACCGGGTGAATGTAGCCCTTGACCGTGTTGGTCTGTCGAACCTTGGGGATCGCAAGCCCAGCGAGTTGTCAGGTGGTCAACAAAGCCGTGTGGCTTTGGCCCGTGTCTTGGTGCAAAGCCGCGCGTTGTTGTTGTTGGATGAGCCGTTCAGTGCATTAGGGCCTGCGTTGAAAGCTGAGATGTTGGATTTGGCGGCAGAGCTTGTGGCAGAAACCGGGACCACAGTCCTGATGGTCAGCCATGATCCCGAAGATGCGCGTCGTGTAGCGTCGCAGACGGTGTTGGTTGCGGACGGGCAGGCGTACGCCCCTAAACCGACGCTGGCGCTGTTTGACAACCCACCGCCAGCGCTGCGCGATTATTTGCGGTGATTCAACTAACCGTTCAATAGAGCGAACATGTAGACGATTGCTTCTTGTGTGATCTCAAATGCGGCCGCACCTACGGGAGCGACCAAGACCATGCTTGTCAGCACTACCTTGAAGGGCGGTATTGCCCGCATTGCATAAGCCGGAATCCCCGCTTGGGCTTGGGATCCGTTTATAAAGGGTATTAGGAAACTCGGCCCTTTGGTCCTCATTTTGGTACACACGTCACGCAGCTCGCTGCAAACGGCCCTAAGGGACTGTTTTAATTGCATAATATTGCCTTTACTGAGCCGAAATGTCATAAGGTAAAAAACATCGTTTGTTTTCAATGGGTTGAGGTGGTCGCTGGCAGGCGCTGCCACTGGATTGGCAGGCGCTGCCAGTAAAATGGCAGCAAATGGCAGGCGCTGCCAGCAAATTGGCAGCAAATGGCAGAGGATTGGCAGCGCTGCCATGGGTCTTTTAGGGCCGCTTTTGACCCCATCTGGCTTTGATTTTTGGGAAGGCGTTGTTCATCGCTCGCGCTCCTCAGTGTCGCGCTGCTTTGCAGGCTCCATCTCTTGGGGACGTATCGGAACAAAGCTATGAAGATGCTCTTCAGGCATCACTTCTTTCCGATCAATCCCGCTGCGCTCACCGGCTTGTTGGATCCGTTCCTTGTTCAACATTGCCAGTTCAAGAAGCTGCTCTTCCGCGCCTTCGCTGATGTAGGTGCCTATGACATGAAGCATATCGACAATGTCGATCTGGGAGACCAGGATCCACTTCAGAGACTCCATGTGTACCATGTCAGTGCCTTCGTGGGGGAGTGATCCGGCGGACACAATTTTGCGTAGTCGATCGCCCTCCTGTTGGGCGATGTCGCGTTCTAGGGTCGCACCTTCAAGCTGTGTTTCAATAAGCGACTTGGCTGCTTGCGCGTCGTCCTTCTGTCGCTTCAATGCGACAATCACATTTTCTAAGTGTTTAGGGGCTCCATGGCGGAACCTGTCGCAAAAAACTTTATCCTAATAATGAAGATTATGTAATTATTTTTCAACTTGGGACTTGATGTTAGTGGATTTATTATTTCGACGCCACAAAGTCGAAACTGACACGCACGTGTCTAGTATCGCGCAAAGAGTTCTCCTTTTTCGAGAAGATGCAGTGCAAAAAAGATTTAACAAGTAGGTCGGTTCGTCAACATGTGGCAAGCACATTGATGACATTCTCTTTCATGCTTAACACCTGAATGGAGTGATATACCAAATACATCTACAAGAGTATGTGTTGCGCATTGGGCAACACAAATGTAATTGAGCAGACAAGAATGCAGATAGAAAGTTGTATTTACGCGCGTCAACGGTGGATCTGAGCTTAGTTGCTTACGTTCAGTAAATCATTGTCACTCTTCTACTGTAAGCAACTAAGATCCGTTAATATTGAAGTCAAAGAAGCACACATGTTGAAAAATAGCACAATACTGATCACCGGCGGCACTGGATCGTTTGGAAACGCTTTTTTGCCAATGACTTTGGAACGATACAATCCAAAGAAAGTCATCATATTCTCACGTGACGAGATGAAACAATGGGACATGGCAAAAGGGTATCTTGATGATCCTCGTGTGCGCTTTTTCATTGGTGACGTCCGCGACCGGGAACGCTTGTATCGTGCATTAGACGGCGTCGATTATGTTGTGCATGCCGCAGCGACCAAGATTGTGCCAACTGCAGAATACAACCCATTCGAATGTATCAAAACCAACATTAACGGTGCGATGAATCTTGTCGATGCATGCATCGACAAGGGTGTGAAAAAAGTTGTCGCCTTGTCGACGGACAAAGCGTCCTCACCGATCAATCTGTATGGGGCAACCAAACTGGCATCTGACAAACTATTTGTTGCAGGCAATGCATATGCTGGAGAGCATGGCACAACATTTTCTGTTGTGCGTTACGGCAATGTTATGGGCTCACGTGGATCCGTCATTCCATTCTTTATGTCGATCAAAGATGAAGGCGAACTCCCAATCACAGATGCGCGGATGACCCGTTTCATGATTTCGTTGCAGCAAGGTGTTGAATTGGTCTGGCATGCATTTGAAGACATGCAGGGCGGCGAGATCTACGTAAAGAAAATCCCATCGATGATGGTTACGGAAGTTGCCAAGGCAATTGCTCCTGAGGCAAAGCAGCGAATTGTTGGTATTCGCCCCGGAGAGAAACTTCATGAGCAAATGATCGGCGTTGAAGACGCGCCGTTTACATTCGAATACGACGATCACTTCAAAATTCTCCCCAACATTAATGATTGGAGTGCAGATGAAGCTAGGATCAAAAACGGCAAACCTGTTCCAGAAGGATTCATCTATGCCAGCGACAACAATGCCGATTGGATGAGCGAAGCAGATCTACAAGCTTGGATCGAAGCCAATAGATCAAAAATTGGGGCTGTCTAAAAAATGATCCCCTATGGACGTCAAGATATTCAACAAGACGACATAGATGCCGTCGTTTCAGTCCTAACATCGGATTTTTTAACACAAGGTCCACAAGTCCCGACCTTCGAAGCCAAACTTGCACAACATGTTGGGGCACAACACGCTATTGCTGCGAATTCCGCCACATCGGCTTTACACATTGCCTGCCTCGCCTTGGGGCTTGGCAAAGGTGACAGTCTTTGGACATCGCCTATCACATTTGTGGCTTCTGCTAACGTTGGACTATATTGTGGGGCAAGCGTCGATTTCGTCGACATCGATCCCGATACCTTCAATATGTGTCCACGCGCGCTAGAACAAAAACTACACGCTGCAAAAGCCTCTGGTTGCCTACCAAAGGTCGTCGTACCTGTCGCTTTGTGCGGACAATCCTGTGACATGCAGGCCATTCACGCATTGTCCCAAGAATATGGGTTCAAGATCTTAGAGGACGCGAGCCATGCAATTGGTGCGCGTTATCAAGACGAGTTTATGGGCAACGGCCAGTATTCTGACATAACAGTTTTCAGCTTTCACCCCGTCAAAATCATCACCACAGCCGAAGGTGGTATGGCCGTAACCAATGATGCGAACCTTGCTGAAAAAATGGCGCTTTTCCGCAGCCATGGTGTGACACGCGACCCGAACCTTATGACACATGAATCTGATGGGCCTTGGTTTTATCAGCAGGTCGAGCTTGGCTACAATTATCGGATGACGGAACTTCAGGCGGCTCTCGGTGTCACTCAGCTTGACCGTTTGGACAGCTATGTGAGTGCCCGCACTGAGCGTGCTGCACAGTTCGACAAAGCGCTAGCCGACCTACCATTAGATTTGCCAACCCAACACCCTGACACTCAGTCTTCATGGCATCTGTATGTGATACAAGTGCGCGATGACGCCCCTATGGATCACACTGCACTCTTTGAGGCATTGCGCGCTGATTGTCTTGGTGTGAACCTTCACTATATTCCAGTGCACACTCAACCTTACTATCGTAACTTAGGGTTTTCCAAAGGGGATTTCCCGGTCTCAGAAAGCTACTATTCCCGCGCTATTTCAATTCCACTGTTCGCAACATTGACAGATGAGCAGTTCGACGAAGTCGTAGCCTGTCTGCACAAGCATCTTGCCAGATGACCCTATGCGTTATTCCTGCACGTGGAGGATCGAAACGGATCCCGAACAAGAATGTGAAGCTGTTTCACGGTCAACCAATGATTGCATGGTCTATCGCTGCGGCGATCGAGAGCAGACTATTTGATCGCATTATCGTATCAACAGATGATGATGACATCGCAGATATCGCGCGCGCCGAAGGTGCAGAAGTGCCGTTTATGCGCCCCGCAGAACTCTCAGACGATCATACACCCACCGTGCCTGTTGTTGCCCATGCCATTCAAGAGCTCCAAGCAAGCGGCGATGTTTGCTGTCTCTATGCGACGGCCCCTTTTGTGCGCGCTACTGACATCATTGAAGCGCACAAGTTACTCACACGAACAAATGCACAATTTGCTTTTCCAGTGACCACATTCCCGTTCCCAATACAGCGAGCGATTTATCTACGCTCGGAAGGTCGGATGGAAATGTGCCAGCCCGAACATGCAAACACACGTAGCCAAGATCTAGAAGAAGCCTATCACGATGTCGGCCAATTTTACTGGGGTCGCCAATCAGCTTGGTTGGTCGGTCAGCCAATCATGGGCCCCCACTCCGCACCGCTAGTAATCCCACGTCACAGAGCGCAAGACATCGACACCCCTGAAGACTGGGACTTTGCTGAATACCTGTTTTCATCACTTCAAAAGGGGTGAATATGTCGCGCGCCATAGCCTTTCGATGTGATGCTTCAGAGACAATTGGTAGTGGGCATGTAATGCGTGGGCTAACTTTGGCCGATGAACTCGTAAGACTGGGTGCACAATGTATCTTTGTTTGCCGAGAGCGAAACGGCCATATGATCGAAGAAATTTCATCCCGTGGGTACGAAGTCATTCCATTGCCCCCGCCCTCCAACAAATCAGATTCAGACTGGCTCGGCGTGCCGCTCACCGAAGAAATCGCGCAATCTGGGGCCATTCTCGAGCGCTTAGAACCTTCTCGTGTTATTGTTGATCACTATGGATTGGACGCGACATGGGAAGCACATACCCCACCGTCAGATTGCCCAGTCATGGTCATTGATGATTTGGCCGACCGCACACATTTTTGCGACATTTTACTTGATCAAAATCTTGGTCGACATTCAGCCGACTATGACGGTTTGATACCCGACGGCTGCACCCGATTGATCGGACCACGTTTCGCATTGTTACGACCAGAATTTGCAAAGGCTCGGCCTGATAGCCTTCGTCGTCGGAAAAACAACGAGCTGAAACACATTATGATTTCAATGGGTGGCATGGATGCAGACAACGCCACCGGCCAAATCTTGGAAGTGATTGCCGAGTGTTTCGATATCCTTCCCAACGACCTGCGAATAAGTATCGTTATGGGACGTAACGCGCCTCATATTGCCAAAGTGCAGCACTACGCAAAACAATTGCCGATGTACACCGAAGTTCTCGTCGGCGCGTCTGACATTGCTAGCTTGATGTCGAAAGCAGATCTCGCAATTGGGGCCGTCGGTGGAACATCTTGGGAAAGGTGTTGTTTGGGCCTGCCTACACTCATGCTAGTGCTCGCGGATAACCAAGCGCCTGCCGCAAAAGCACTCGCACTAAATGGGTCTGCAATCCTGTTGGGACGTTTGCAAACAGCTGGATGGCAACACAAGCTGAAAGAATCCCTAAAAGAACTTCAACGTAGAAATGCACTAATCGAGATCAGTCAACAGGCTGCTAAGCTGGTGGATGGTCTCGGCAAAGAACGGTTAGCCAATCAAATCTTGCAGATGGGTAAAGTATGAACATCGACATTCTATGCTCTGATCCACGCCATCCAGTGAATGAGTATCTCATTCAGTGGATCGCAACACAGGCATCACGCTATAAAATTTCCCTAAAAAGGAAAGGCTCAGAGTTGACGGGCGGCGATATTCTATTTCTTGTTTCCTGCAGTGAAATCATTCCTTCCTCCGTCCGAAATAAATACGGTCATGCCATGGTTCTACATGCCAGTGACCTCCCAAATGGAAGAGGTTGGAGCCCACATGTTTGGGCAATTTTGGACGGGCGAACCGAATTAACCCTTAGCCTATTGGTCGCGGAGGATGGCGTGGATTCCGGTGCAATTTGGGCCAAGACTCCATTTAGTGTTCCACGCGACGCCTTGTTTGATGATATCAATGCAGCGCTTTTTGAGGCTGAAACGGAGCTTATGAGTCAAGGCATCGCTGCAGTTGAAGCAGGACAAACTCCAAATCCGCAAGTGGCCGGCGAACCAAGCTATTATCCAAAACGACAACCCCAAGACAGCAAATTGGATCCCACGCTTTCAATTGAATCCCAATTTGATAAGATTAGAGTAGCAGATCCGCTGCGATACCCGGCCTATTTTGATCTTCACGGGACGACGTATATTTTGACACTTCGAAAGGCCGAAAATGAAACCGAGCATTAGTATATCTGGTCGTCAGATTGGCCTCGATCATCCCCCTTATGTCATTGCAGAACTGTCCGCCAATCATAACGGCGATCAAGAACAAGCGATGCGGTTGATCAAAGCCGCAAGTGAGACTGGCGCCGACGCAATCAAGATTCAAACGTACAGAGCTGATACGATTACGCTCAAAAGCGAAGCTGAAGCGTTTCGTATTACGGGCGGCTTATGGGATGGACGCACCCTATATGATCTGTACGAAGAAGCTCATACACCTTGGGAATGGCATAAGCCCATGTTCGACTATGCCCGCGAACTTGGCATAACAATTTTTTCGTCGCCGTTTGATCCAACGGCTGTGGACTTGCTCGAGGACCTTGGCGCACCTGCATACAAGATTGCGTCATTCGAGGCCGTTGATTTACCGCTGATCCGCTATGTCGCCAGCACGGGTAAACCAATGATCATTTCGACCGGCCTCGCGGATGCCGAAGAGATCGAAGAAGCGATCAATGCAGCACATAGCAGTGGCTGTAAAGAACTAGCTATTTTGCATTGCGTGAGTGGATATCCGGCCCCTGCTGAGGATTATAACCTAGCTACGATCCCAGATATGATTTCCCGATTTGGTTTGCCAACTGGGCTATCGGATCACACGTTGGACAATACAACGGCAATCGCAAGTGTGGTATTAGGTGCTTCAATTATCGAAAAGCATTTTACACTTGATCGCAGTGGTGGCGGCCCTGACGACAGTTTTTCTCTTGAGCCAACAGAGCTCAAGCAATTGTGCGAAGGCGCAAGGACAGCTTGGGCCGCACTTGGCAACATAGATTATGGCCGTAAATCCAGCGAGCAAGGTAACACCATTTTCCGAAGGTCGCTTTTTGTAACAGCGTCGATTGCCTCAGGTGAGAAAATCTCTCCAGAGAATATTCGTTCGGTTCGGCCGGGCTATGGGCTGGCCCCAAAACATTATGACGCGGTCATTGGGCGAACCGCCGCGCGAGATCTGAAGTTTGGGGAACCGCTGACCTGGGAAGACTTGGTCTAATATGCACTGGGTGCACGCAATTCCAACCGCGCGTAGAGGCAACTTTGTGTATCGCATAACTTGGTGGCGTCTGAGTGAATAGCCGACTGCGTCTTATTTCCCTTGGTTTTAGGCTTGTAGCGCTTGCATCAAAGTTTGGTTTCTTTGTTGTAGTAGCAATATTCTTAGAACCAGAGCAGGTTGGTCAATTCGGGCTAATCGCCGTAACGGTTAACCTAAGCTTGTATTTTTTGGGTTTAGACTTTTACATCTACGCAAACCGTGAATTTCGGGTAAGCCCGCCAGATCGCCGTCGATATATATTGTCGCAAAGCGCCTACCTATTCGCGATAACCCATTTGACGCTTTTGCCGCTCTATTTGGTCTTATTTCAGATGGGTGTCCTGCCTTGGTCACTCTTTTTCTTCATCGTCGGGTTATCAATTCTTGAACACCTATCCACTGAATTTTACCGTCTTCTCATTGTCTACGGGAAGCCAGCTTTGGCGAGTTTTTGTTTTTTCCTAAGACTTGGTCTTTGGCCGCTGCTCGCTAGCTTCTCAATGTGGATGTATCCACAAACGCAAACAATTGAAGCTATCATGGCCTTTTGGGTATTTGGCGCAATTCTATCAATTTTGGTTCCAGCAATCATTGTTGTCAAAATACCCAAAACTTTTGTGAGACCGCGCTTTGATCGCTCTTGGATAATTGACGGGTTACGCATAGCACTACCCTTTCTTGCAGGAACGCTTTGCCTAAGAGGAATGCAAACTCTTGACAGGTATCTGATCAACGGCCTTGTCGGACCCGAAATACTCGGAGCATTTGTATTCTTTGCAGGTTTGGCCAGCGTCTTGCCTGCAATGCTGCAAGCTGGTGTATACTCCTTTTCTTTGCCAGTGCTTTTGTCTTCTGTGCATGATCAGACATGGAAGGCTTACGCCAAACGCATGAAAGAACTGCGGAATGGAATATTGATAGGTGTTGTAACACTCTCGGCTGGAACACTCATAGGTGCGCGCTTAGTGCTCATTTTCATTGAACGGCCCATTTACCTTGAACACTATAACCTTCTTTTCTTTCTCATACTGGCCAATGTTCTCTTCGCAATATCCATGTATTTTCATCTTGCTCTACATGCGATGAGACAAGACTGGATTTTGGCCAAAAGCCATGTTGTCGGATTGGTGGCTTTTTTGATCTGCGTTGGTCTTTTCGTGGCAATCTCGCCCTACTACGCTGTTCCAATCGGGCTCGTTGTCGGGAATGGCGCAGTTCTCTTGATGAAGTACTCAGCGTTCAAAAAAAACCCACCTTCCAGTTTCGCTAGAGGTGATACGTGAAAACCAAAGAACAAAGCGCTCTCTCAGCATATTATGCAAGCCTCAGAACTTGGGAAAAAGAAGACAAAATATTTGAATTTCAAATTGACGGCGTTCCGCTATGGCGGTTGATCCGCAATAGTGTGTTGATTCAAGACAGCGTCAAAAACGGCTACGAACAAGCCCATAGATCGGAGCGGCCCAACCCCAAGAGTCTAATATCAATAGCCACTGGGACACTACGATCTGCTTGGCAATTGATAAGGCTTCAACAGGCTGAAACTCTGTTTTGGGGGTCATCTCGCCGCCAAATTTCTGGGGATAATTGGGTTGATCCACTGACGGATCCAATTGTTGACTCCATGCCCGCAGCAAGCACATTGACCTTAGAACGCCCCCTACAAGGAACCCATGCTCAACCGGCCAAGACACAGCGCATTGCATGGTACGATGCGCCTAAAGTAGCCGCGCGTATATGGGCACGATTTGGACTAAAGTTGAACGACCCAAATCGCGTTGTCATCAAATCCTTGGCGGCAGTACTGGCCCAGAGATTTGAAATTCCTCAGGCAAATTTTGAACAGCGCCTGACAAGAGAGTTTCGTGCCTTTCGCGCAGAAATGTGGATGTCAGGGTTTGTCTTGTCACGCACCAAACCAAAATCCGTCGTTGTCGTAAACCGCTGGATAAATAGCGGGGTTATCGCAGCGTGCCATGAGCGGAGAATACCTTCGTATGAACTTCAACACGGCGCGGTTGGTAAGGAAGGTCTAAAATACGTGACACCCTATAATCCAACGATTGATCCAAGCGGTTTTCTGACATTCGGAGAGGATTGGAAAGCATCAGAATGGGGTCTGCCAAAAGACCGCATTCACAACATAGGATCGCCATTCATTTGGGCACAGCGCGAGAACAAAGTGACCAAATTCTCAGGCAACAAAATTATGTTGGTTTCACAGCCAAATTTCTCAGAGACACTGAACAGAAAATTTGGACAGATATGTTCTGCATTTCCAGATCAGGAATTCCTGTTGCAGTTGCATCCTCAGGATCGCGAAAATTGGCAGGCAAAGTATCCATGCTCACAACTACCCAATGTCCAAACTGCGCCTACCCAAAAACCTCTGTATCAACTATTTGGCGACTGCCAAGCCGTCATAGGACAAGACTCAACTGTGTTATTGGAGGCCTCATTCTTCAATCTCAAAGTTGGTCTACTTCAGCTTCCAGACACGCTAGAAAACAGTGCGCAGGCCAAGATCGGAACTTACAATTTCTTTGATGCTCACTCACTTGAGCAGATCCAATCAATGCTCGAATCACCACGGACAAACGAAGCCGACGCCGGAAATGGGTATTTTGACACGTACCAACGAGATAAGCTGAGGCAGCTTCTTTCTAGCCCGCCATTGCTTGACTAAACACGGACCGAAGCGCATCGACAGAAGCATCAATATTAGCTTGGCTTAACGTTGGATGCACCAATAGCATAATCGAAGTTTCACCCAGCTCTTTTGCTATGCTCAGGTCGTGCTCAGGTCGGAAATCTGTGTCATCGAATGCCGCTTCCATGTAAATCTCAGAGCAGCTCCCTTGAAAGCATGGAACGCCCTTTGCAGCGACTTCTTCAACAATGCGGTCGCGTGACCAGCCCGGTTTAAGGTTTTGAGATTGGACAAAAGCATAGAACTTATAATTGGCGTGCCGACAGCATACATCTTGGTCATGCTCACAGGTGTACTTGGGCAGTCGAACTGCGCCCGCCTCACCCGTAAAAGGTATTAACGCGTCAATCAGCTGCGCTGCATGTTCGGCACGTTTTGCGCGCCAGTTCGGCATACGTTTCAACTGTATAAGACCGATTGCGCCTTGCATCTCAGTCATTCGGAAATTGGTGCCAAAGCTCTCGTGTAACCATCTAAACCCAGGCGCGTGATCCGTTCGATGAACGGCCGCATATGATTTACCGTGATCCTTGAACGACCACATACGATCCCAAAGGTCTGCATCATCACAAGTGACCATGCCGCCTTCACCGCCAGTGGTCATGATCTTGTCTTGGCAAAATGACCAGGCAGCTGCGGTTCCAAGAGACCCAACCGGCCTGCCCTTGTAGAACGCACCATGTGCTTGTGCGCAGTCCTCAATGACATGAACATCGCGATCAGCAATCACGTCGCATATTGCGTCGATATCGCACGGCCACCCCGCGAGGTGCACAGCGATAACAGCTTTTGTTTGCGGTGTAATGAGTTCAGAAATTTTGTCAGGTGCTATGTTTTGCGTTTCACGGTCAAGATCGGCAAAAATCGGGATCGCTCCTGCGTTTACCACAGTCGACACAGACGCAATAAAGCTCCGAGACGTAACAATGACCTGATCTTGGGCTGAACCACCGTTGTGTGCCCCAATCCGCAATCCATGCAAAATCAAATCAAGAGCTAAGGTACCATTCGCCAAAGCGATTGCATGCTGTGTCCCAGCGAAACTTGCGAACTCTTTTTCAAACGTTTTAACGACATCGCCAGTCCAATAATTCACACGATTAGATTTCAACACCGCCGAAACAGCATCAATCTCTTCGTCTGTAAACGAGGGCCATGGCCCAAAGTCACTTGATTGCATGATTGAACCTTAGGTTTTTATATTCATGAGCGAGGGACGTTGACCGCAACAAATTTCATCTCCACTTATTTAGATCCACGCCCAAAAGCTCTTCTAGCGCCAAATTGCTGTCTCTGAAATGCTCGATAAGTTGCAATCGCATCTCATGTTCGATTTTTGGTGCTTCCCCAAGCTTGGAAAGTCGCGCTTTTATCGGTTCACGCAGCGCCTCAGGCACAAACCTTCGCAATCGCATCAGCCTTAGATGTTTGGCCAACCGAAGCACTTTCCCGGCATTTTTTCCATATGCCGCATTCATAGTCTCTTTCACCTTAAGCTCGGTAATATCCGATGAGACCGACAAAAAGGACCAAAGCCCCGATAAGACTTCTTCTCGCGATCCTCTTAGATCTTCGCTAAATATTACATGCAGATTTTCGCGAGGGAAAACCTTTAGCAGCCGAGACAAATGTTTATAGTAGTCACCTGTTTCTATATATGTACGCAACGGGAGTGTATCCCCGCTCGCTATTGCATTCACCTGAGACGACCATGTTGCCTCAGCGTCGGCATCATCAAATATATCACCTTGCAGTTTGTTCTGTTCGATCGCCTGTTTGAATTCCAGAGTTTCAAGACCTCTGGAATAGAGCATCCACCAAGATGAAAATGCGCGATCAACCGGGTTTCTTAAACACACAATCAGTTTTGCATTTGGATAATGGTACGCAATTCGTTCAACGGCCCAAGGTACCATGAGATAACTCGGTGTTGCCTCTCCGCGCAGAACATTAAACGCATTGTCAGGAAAACAACGATCTAAGTATGGACCAAGATCGTTCTCATAATGGGCATCAAAAAAATGCGGTTCCTTTGGGCGAGACATCTCAATGCTTGGATGCGAACCTAGCAATTCAGCAACTGCAGTCGTCCCCGATTTGGGAGCGCCCAATACAAAAAAATCTACTTCCTTCTCTGCCATTTTAAGAATGCCGTTTTTCCTCGAAAAAATATTTAGACCTTTGCTGTAGGAACAATATTGTCAAAAACACATAGTCATATTTTGCACCAATCATTTGTACATCTGTCGCCGCTCGACCGCCCAAAGCAAGAACCGGAATCCACAGGAAAGGGAAAAGGCGGATAGTGAATAACGCTTTCCCGATACAGAAAATAACTAGAATTAGGTAGCCCAAACCAAGGTTGGCCCAAGCCGCTAGGTATGAGTTGTGAAGATTGAAGCTGAACTTATCTAGGAACGCCAATTCAAAGTAGTTTCGGCCAAAAAGAAATTCAGCGACTGAAATGTCAGAAAAATAGACCAATGTAATGGTCAGACGCGAATAATCGGAAAAACCGCGGGCCACTAAGCGGGGCGCAAAACCCAACAATACATCGGCAGCTACAAGTCCAACGAGACCCAAGACAGCAATGAAAACGGCATTGCGAAGCGTTTTCGAAATTGTTCGACGCCCTTCCATCATCGACTTGGCCAATAGCAACAAAAATAACAGGCACGAAAACAAAATCCCTGATCGCCCGACGCTGATCACAGAAATGAATATCAATACAAAGGCGGCCACAAAATGCGCTTTTGTGACGTATCGCGGTTTCGACATCAGGATCGCGGACGCAAAAAGAGCCAGCAATATTACTGAAAGGAAATTACGTGAATTCCGCGCAAGAAGATCTTCTGGATCCACACCAAGGGCTATCGCCACTACGAAAATAATCGCCATCGTATAGAATGGAAGCCAACTCAAAGTGGCCGAAACTTTTACAAAGCTCAGGATAATCGCAAGCAACGCCCCTATCAAAAGAAATGCAACTTCTTCAATATTGTAAAAGTTGTTCATTGAACCCCAGATGATCTGAACAATGCAGATGAACAAGATGATTGAGAGCTTAGCAAGAATTGCCGAGTTAAATCTAAAAGGCCCTTCGTCTGCACGCAGTATAAGCAGGTAGGCAAGAACGATAGAAAATACAGTCGTCGCCCAGAAGACTGGTTGGAAGAACGTCAATGTAATTGACCATACGGCGGCCACTGCAAACACGGAAATTAGCCTTCGGCGAGATACTATCATCCTAACTGAGACCTAAAATCAATTTCCGAAAAGCCATTTAACTTTCGCTCAAACGTTCAAAAAGCGCATCAATTGTTTGACCCAAAGTAAATTGAGGTCTCCAGCCCGCTTCCAAAGCTTTGGCGCAATCCATGTAACCACCGATTTCCAAATTGTTCTCAGTGGACTTCGCTTCGGAAATTTTCATCCCAGGAAAGTTGAGACGAACACCAGCTGTCTGAACGAAATTTACAAAGTCCGAAATCGTAATGCGTTGCGTAGACCCAATATTATAGATCGAACTTTCGGCTATTGGGGCATTTGACATGAAATGAAGCAAAGCGTTTGCCGCGTCCCGTATGTCCAACAAATCCAAAACTGTCTGAGGGGCGCTAACGACAATTTCGTCGTTCGAGATCGCATTGCTGACGCAGCGGTGCGGGAATTCGTTCTGACGTAGTCCCTCTGCTGGACCAAACAACCGTCCAATTCGCAAAGAAACCACTGCCATCTCAGGACATATTCTTTGCAAGCTCGCGAGATGCCCCTCGATCGCATACTTTGAAAAAGAATAAGGGCTGGATGTATCGATGTCAGATCCTTCCGACCAACCGTTGTCGTCTTGGACATTCTTGTAAACCGACTGCGATGACACATTCAAAATTAGTGGAACTTGGGCGATCGCAGCACGCGTAAGCCAGTTGATTTGAAAATCGTGTGACTCCCGGATGCCATCCGACCCCGAAGGCGGGCGTGCGGACGCAAGGTTAATCAGCGCATCTGCCCATCCCAATGCATTTATTGCGCTGCTATCTGCGCTGCACAAAACATCAACATGCGCGATCTCAGAAAATTGCTCTTGCGCCGCCTTCAGGGACTCTAGTCTTGAAATAACGATGACCTTTTTGCCCAAAGGGGCACATAACTCAATAAATGTTCGCCCAAGCCAACTGGTTCCTCCCAAGATCACGATATTTTGCGAAGAATTCAACGTGCTTGGAAACGCAAAATTATTTGATGGCCACGTTCGACACGCAACTTGCCGCACCCCTACTTTATCATAATTGATAAGTAGCTTGGGCATTGCCTCGCGCGCAAAATTTCGACACACGGCATCAACTTCATTGAAGCCAAACTGCGCTCGATTGCCTGTTATCCCTGTAAAGCGTGGGTTCATTTCAAAAAAGACGAGCCCAGCATCCGTCATACGGCCTTGGATATTGATTGGCCCGCGTGGTTCCATGTCCACTAGGATGCCTTCAATTTCTTTAACAGCTGACCATATATCCGGATCATCAAGCGGAATGACCTCGACTGGAACCCCACCCTTCAGACGATTTACCGAGGCAAATCGACCCATCAATGTACCCGTTTCAGAGTAAACCAATTGCACCGAGATTTCAGACACCTGTAGTATTCTGCCATTTTTGACGGCTTCGCTAACAGCGTGGAAATCAGGGTCAGTTGAAGGTGGGAAAAGAAATGTTTGTACGACAACGTCGTCCGGCAAGCCATTCGCATCTTCAGCAGAATGAAGAATATGCAACCCAGAAGATGCCGAACCACCAGATGGTTTGGCAATCATTGGAAACGTCATGTCATATTGACCCGACTTTACGTCACTTACGGAAAGTGACTGAACCACGACATCGGTTTTTTCTCTAAACGCTTTAGCCCATTCCAACTTGTTGCGTAGGAGTTTTATCAAATCATAGCCACTGAGCGGAACTTGTGTATCATTTGCAATGAAAGCCGCTCGATAATGCGAAAACAACTCAAGTTCTTGATCGTGCCCGGGTATCAAAACATCGATCTGCATCCGCTTACATACGTCTTGTACGCTTCGCACATAATCTTCATCAGAGATCGAAGGCAATTCAACGAAAGCATCGCAATCAGGTACTGCATAGCGGTATCGCCCTTGATCGGACGTAACGAGAAAATATTCATCTTTCAGATGCTTCAAAGAATCGACAACAGATTGCGCGACCCCGCTCCCGGCACAGGTTACAAGTACTCGCATCTTGCTCTTCATTCGTCATACCCTTCGAAGCGCTTGTTTTGATCTGGCGTTGTCACCCCATCCCGCACCAACACACGCTGCACTGTCAAAGCGAGAACCTTGAGATCAAGGGCTATGCTCTGATTTTCCACGTACCATACATCTTGATCAAATCGTGCTTGCCAATCTGATGCGCTACGACCGTTGACTTGCGCCCAACCGGTAACGCCAGGTCTTACGCTTAAACGTCGCGCATGGCTCTCAGAATATAGCGCATCATATTCAGGTAAAAGCGGTCGTGGGCCGACAAAGCTCATGTCACCACGAAACACGTTAATGACCTCTGGCAATTCATCGAGACTGGTGCTTCTCAACAAATTTCCGAACTGTGTCATACGCTGCGCATTTGGCAACAGCACACCGTTGTCATCCGTTTCATTGGTCATTGTACGAAATTTTATCATCAAAAACGGCTCACCGTTTTTCCCACTGCGCTTTTGCCTGAAAAAGACTGGGCCACCTAGCTTCCAGCGTATCAGGATAGCAACCAACAGAAACACTGGGAAAAAGAGCACGACAGTGAGAAGTGCCAAGATCAAATCGAAACTGCGCTTGATCATTCTAAATCACTCTCCTGTTTGAACAGACAATTTGTGCATATAATAGAAACAGCATTAACACCGTGACGCACGCTTTGCCATGTTAGGATCACGGATACAACATTGTCCGGAAATATAGCCAATACATAACAATTCTATGGCTTGGCACCTTTCGACAGGGCGATCTGGGTGGTGCTTTTGCTGTGTAGTTCAGGTTCCCGCCAAACAACAGACGACCTCAAATTTAATGGTCAGATCAGTTATCGCCAAGTCACAACAACATCTGTGACCAGCCATTGCTTTTGCAAAGTGGATATGTGACGAAAGCAGCTATATGTAACGCCATGGATACGCGCAGATTTATGAATGTTCCTCCAAATCAACAATCGGTCATGAACGCGGTTGAAGATGAAATCGACCTTCGCAAACTAATCGGAACAGTTTGGCGTGGAAAATGGCTTATTTTCTTGCTGGCATTCTGCGCGGCTACGATTGGTGGATACTATGCCTATTTGGTTGCAATTCCCTACTATGAAACGACCGCTGAAATTGTTCAAGAAACCGACAAAGAGCCGGTTGTGGACTTTTCAGCAGCACTGGATGGAAGCGGCATTGGCGGAGGTGGCGACCAAAGCGCAATCAACACTGAAGTAGAAGTATTACGCTCGCGTGGGTTGCTTGAAAAATTGGTCTTGGAACTAGACCTAATTGACGATCCTGAATTCAATGGAGATCTAAGACCAGAACCAACTTTTTCCGTAGGAAAAGTTATCGAATTTGCAAAGAACACTGTCGGGTTTGCGCCAACGGAAGAAGTCGTGCTATCGCCCCAGCAAGTGCTAGACTCTGTAGTGGATGAAATCCGCGAAGTCATTTCGATCGCCAATCTAAGACAGACCTACGTGTTTTCGGTTACGGTACAAACAGAAAATGCCGGGAAATCTGCGCTCATAGCGAATACACTTTCCGAGCTCTATATCGATAATCAATTGGACGTAAAATCAGAGGCGAATGCCCGCGCAATGACTTGGTTAACAGACCGTGTCAGCGATCTACGCTTAGAGCTCGAAAAAGACGAAACAACCGTCAAAGACTTTAATGCCGAGACTGATTTAATCAATGAAGAGTCTCTTGCAGCCCTAAACCGTCAAGTTAAAGAACTGCGCGAAAGGCTCGAAGAAGAAGAAGCGACCGCGGCTGACTTGCAAGCTCGCATACTGCTTCTTCAATCCGCAGGCGACGACATCCAAAAAATGGCGCTTTTCGCACAAGATCGCTTACTGGACCGCCTGCTAACTGGACTTTTAGATGACCCAAACTCTGATCCTACCGCATTCAACAAACGTTTTGAGCGAATTCTAGCTCAAACTGGTTTGGAGGAGGTCCGGCTCCAAAACCAAATCGTCGCGCTACAAGCTTCAATCAAAGATCAAGAAAACGCAATTGATCAGCAATCAGACGATCTTCTAACTCTTCAACAGCTCGAACGAGAAGCGTCAGCCTCGGGATTGCTCTATGAGTTCTTTCTTAGTCGTTTAAAGGAAACTTCTGTTCAATCAGGAATTCAAGAAGCAGATAGCAGGATCCTGTCGCGAGCTGTTGTACCCTTGCAGCCATCAGAACCCAGAAAAGCCCTCATCGTTGCCGTTTCACTTTTGTCGGGCCTCTTCGTGGGTACCGTACTTGTACTTCTGCGCGAATTACGTACGTCTACCTTCCGGGTTGCAGACGAGCTAGAAAATGAAACCGGCCTAACCGTCCTCGGACAGATCCCGCGGATTCCCGCAGGACGTCGTGCCAAGGTTCTTAAATACCTGCATGACAAGCCAACATCATCAGCTGCCGAAGCCGTTCGCAATTTGCGGACGTCGGTATTGCTTACGGATGCGGAAGAACCTCCTCAAGTGATTATGTCCACATCATCGATTCCAGGCGAAGGCAAAACGACACAGTCTCTCGCCCTTGCTCAGAACCTGGCCGGTCTTGGTAAAAAAGTGTTGTTGGTCGAAGGCGATATTCGCAAATTGGTTTTCGCTCAGTATTTCAATATTGCTGACAAAACGGGATTGATATCAGTTTTAGAGGGTCGCGCCGACATCGAGGACGCGGCCGTTTTTGAACCAAACTTAAACGCAGACGTCTTGATCGGTGAAAAGTCCAAGACCAATGCGGCGGACTTGTTTAGCGGCCATGAATTTGTAGAGTTCCTGAACGAAATGCGGACCAGGTACGACTATGTTATTATTGACACACCACCCGTTCTTGCTGTCCCTGACGCACGGGTCATTGGGCGCAGAGTAGATGCCGTAATCTACACCGTGAAATGGGATAGCACGACGCGCCGCCAAGTCACCGAGGGTCTAAAATCGCTTCGATCCGTCGGTGTGAAGGTATCTGGACTTGTCCTAAGCCAGATAAACCTGAAAGGTCAGCGCAAGTACGGCTATGGTGATATGTCAGGTAGCTACAGCAGTTACCACGACAATTAAAATTCCCTAAAAGCTTTCCTTTGGCTGCTTGTGGTACCCAGCAATCCTAGTGGATATCGTGTTTCTGATACCAGGGACATCGTTCGCACTGATAAAGCCCACAGCCTCTTCGAGCATCTCACTAACTTCCTGCTCAGAAAGAATTGTTTCCTCAGCCCGCAAGATTTTAGGATGCGGTGTCCCGATCAGACTGTCATCATCGATCAAAAGCTCTTCATAGAGTTTCTCACCGGGCCTTAGACCAGTAATTTCAATTTTGATATCGCCTTCGCCGGTGTTGGGATCCTGTACTGACTTGCCTGCCAATTCGATCATGCGTTTTGCGATGTCCATAATTTTTTGTGGCTTGCCCATGTCCAATACAAATACATCCCCACCGGACGCATAAGCCCCAGCAAGCAATACCAATCGCGCGGCCTCCGGAATTGTCATAAAGAACCTAGTAACCTCTGGGTGAGTCACGGTGACAGGTCCACCCATTGCAATTTGGCTTTGGAAAAGCGGCAGGACTGACCCCGAGGACCCAAGAACATTCCCAAACCGCACCATCGCAAACTTTGTTCCCGTGGATCGAGTTTGCATATCTTGGACAACCAGCTCAGCCATCCGTTTAGTGGCGCCCATAATATTCGTTGGGCGTACCGCCTTGTCTGTCGAAACCAAGATCATTCGTTCAAGACCAGCAGCGTTCGCGGCTTCCGCAACAATTTTGGTCCCGATGACATTATTCCTCACACCTTCAAGTTCGTTCTCTTCGACGATCGGAACATGTTTATAGGCAGCTGCGTGAAGAATAATTTCAACTCCCATTTCTTCGATGACAGTCGTGATGCGTGATTTGTCAGTTACAGAACCCAATCGAGACTTTACTTTAATTTCGGTGGTCTCGGTTAGCCGTCGAATTTCTCTTTCAATAGCGTAGAGTTGGAATTCGCTCTGCTCGAAAAGAACGATGCTCGATGGGCTGCAATTGACCAGTTGCGTACAAATTTCTGACCCAATCGACCCCCCTGCGCCTGTCACCATCACCACACGGCCTGCATAAGCGTTTTCAATCTCAGGTGCATCAAGTTCAATTTTGTCTCGGCCCAGTAACTGATCAGGGCTAAGCGGTTCAAATTTGTCGATGGAGTAGTTGCCTTCCATGAGATCAACGTACGAAGGCAGAACCAATACCTGCGTTTCCAGAGACTCTAGATTGGCTAAAATTGCTTTTCGACGTTCCGAACTTAGCGAAGGGATCGCCACCAAAATTTTGTCTACTTCAAACCGAGAAGCGAGTCTTTCCAACTGTGCCGCTGGAAAAACCTGCAGACCCGCAATCATAAGCCCGTGCAAAGTCGAATTGTCGTCGATGAACGCAACTGGACGTGCTTCACGCGCTTGTCGCAGCGCCGACGCGATTTGTATTCCTGCCGCACCAGCACCATAGATGATTACGTTGGATATTTCTTGCGATGACCCCTCTAAATAACGGATCAAGTAAAGCAAGCCGATTCTTCCAAGTGCTGTAAACAAAAAGAAAAGCGTTCCAAAAACTGCCGGAACAGAACGTGGGGCCGATAAACTCAAAGTATAGCTGGTAACGATTGCAATCGCGATGAGGGATAGTGCCGTAAACCCAACTTGCAAAAGCGCCCTATTTTCGAATGCATTTAGCTTAATTCTTGGAAGTCGGAAAAACGAAATTGTGGCTGCGCCAAAAACCAACATTAAGGGAAACAAAATCCAAGAGTCCCCAATCTCCGAGCGCGCGTCAATTTCGCCGTACCGCAGTGCAAAAGCTGCGTAGAGCGCGATCATAACGGTAAGAATGTCTGCACAGAAAAACGCAATCCGTTTCGTCAAACGAGACGAATTAAGAAAATAAGAAACCATGGGACCTCACCAATGTTCTGTGACTTTGAGAAAATTCATAGATGGAGAAGCCTTTGATCGAAAGCTAAATTCTGATTGTAAAATTCTAATCGTCTATATTCGCACCAGCGTAGAGCAACGAACCTCAAATAGACAACAAAAGCCTGAGCCAATCGAAATTCATAAATTTCAGAGGTGATCGACAACGGCGGCGGGTCAGTTCATCTAGCAATTTGGAGTATTTCAGCCAACCGCGTGATCACCTGACCGATAGCCAATTGCAGCTTTGTCCCACTAAATGCATAATGTCCGAACTGCGCTAGGGGATAGATTCGAATGTTCAGATTACTCGCTGCTGCGTGTTTACTCCTATTGACGAGTTGCGGGGGTATCTCTGTAAAATCTGAACTTGCAGAGCAAGCTGGCGTAGACGCCGTCGTGATCGTTCCAGTGAACTTTGATGTTGTATCTCAAGCAAACCGTCTACCTTATCGCGCGCGAGGATTGCCTGCAGCATTTACTCAAAGAGCAGAGACTGGAAGCGGACTTCGCGGAGCTGGTCCCTTGCCGGAAGGGGTTATTGAACCGCAGCAAAGACCCGGTCAAATGAGAATGACATTGCCAGACCCATTCTCTCAAAATGCATACGAGATCGGGATTGGCGACGTGCTTGTCTTGGCGACTGTCCAAGCTGCCACCTCAATCGAGGAATTGTCTGGCCTTTTGGCAGCACAGAATCGACGTCAAGGTTACACCGTTCAAGACGATGGCGCGATTGCAATCCCAGATGTTGGGCGAGTTCAGCTTCTTGGTTTGGACCTAGAAGAGGCAGAAGCTGCCGTCTTCCAAGCTTTAGTTGAGAACAACCTCGACCCAACCTTTAGTTTAGAGGTCGCGGAGTTTAACTCGAAACGCGTTACGGTTGGTGGTGCTGTCCTCCAATCAACAGTCGTGCCCATAACACTCACGCCACTCAAATTGCATGAAGCAATCGCAGCGGCTGGCGGCCTTGCTGCGGTTCAACAGTCAAACGCAGATATCGATTTTTTGACGATCCGCCTTTTTCGAGAAGGTGAACTTTTCGAGATCCCTGCAAATAGGTTGGCTGAAACGGATGTTGTTTTACAACCGGGCGATAACATTTTTGTGGATAGAGAATACAGCTTACAGCAAGCTCAGGCTTATTTCGCTGAGCAAATCCAGCTCAAAAATCTGACTCGTACCGAACGATCGACCGCTCTGACAAACCTTCAACGTGAAATAGCTATCAAGCGCGCAGCACTAGCAGACGACCGATCACGGTTCCAAGCGCAAGTTGCCCTAGATGCAGTGGAACGCGACCATACATATGTTGTCGGCGAAGTTGTCCGCCAAGGGCGATATACGCTTCCATTCGAAACGCAGTCTAACGTCGCTGATGCGCTGTTTGATAACGCGGGCGGTATCAATCCAGTCACAGGCAACCCCAGCGCTGTTTACCTCTTGCGAGGAAATGACCAAGGTGCCGTAACGGCTTACAATTTCGATCTGTCGAATGCAGCAAATATCGTGCTAGCGACCAAGATGGAATTGCGTCCAAATGACATCATCTTTGTCACACAGCGTCCGGTGACTTCGTTTAATCGTGTTGTTCAGCAACTTACGACCACGCTCATCCTGACGGCGATCAACGAACTTCGTTAGTAATTGAGGGCCTCCTAATGGCACTATTGTCTCGACTATTTGGCGCAAAGAAATCTGACTTCAAAGCGCCAATTGCGCCAGATCAATCCTTCTGTGCGGTCGCCGACATTCATGGCTGCGCAACGAAACTGCAAATGCTTCTTGAAAAGCTGGAAACCGAACACTCTGATTCCTCAATTGTTTTCGTCGGCGATTATGTCGATCGCGGAGAAGAAAGCGCGGAAGTGCTTAAAACTGTCATGGCCAAGGATGATGATCCAAATGTCACGTGCCTCATCGGTAATCACGAAGAAATGCTGTTAAATTTCCTTGATCAGCCCGAAATTAAAGGCAGCCGTTGGCTGCGATATGGCGGGCTGCAAACTCTCGCAAGTTTTGGCGTCCGTGGTGTCAACGAACGCAGCAGTGGGTCGGAGTTAACAAAGGCCGCCGGCGACTTGCGTCAAGCCATGGGTGGCAACATGATCGCATGGCTGAGCAACCTTCCAACACATTGGATCTCTGGCAACATCACCGTTGTCCACGCCGCTGCTGACCCGAATATGCCGATCTCCCAACAAACCGCAAAAACACTGCGCTGGGGGCATCCTGACTTTGAAACGACGACGCGGGCTGACGATATCTGGGTTCTGCACGGGCATACGATTGTCGATCAACCCTATATGACATCTGGCCGGATTGCGATTGATACTGGCGCTTACGCAACTGGCAGACTCACTGCGGCAAAAGTCACACCAGGCAATGTCGAGTTTATTCAAGTATGAAGCTCGAATTCCATCACATCAATTTCGTCTCCCATGACGTCGATGGGATGCATGAATTCTACACCGATGTACTTGGGTTGG
>JBELEI010000016.1:0-40605 GCA_042093895.1 Cognatiyoonia sp.
CGGTGTACACGGATTTGCAATCCGCTGCGTCACCACTCCGCCAACTCGCCGCCTGTGGTAGGCTGGGATTATACCAAGGTTCAGGGTCGCGCAAGACATGGAATGGCATAGTTTGGCGAACCGATATTGCTGCGAAGGCAAAGCTATGGCATCACGCATCATATACGCCAAATTCATCAATGAGGTTATCTCGTGCCAGATTATACTAAGCGCAGAACTATGATGGTTGATACGCAGGTGCGCCCTTCTGATGTGACCAAGTTTCCCATCATTGACGCGTTACTAGATATTCCTCGGGAACGGTTTGTGCCTGATGCAATGCGAGAAGCAGCGTATATCGGTGAGAATATTGATCTTGGTGGCGGCCGCACTTTGCTCGAACCTCGAACTTTTGCAAAAATGTTGGATGGATTGCAGATCGAGCCAACGGACATTGTTTTAGATATTGCGTGTGGTTTTGGATATTCAACCGCAATCTGTGCAAAATTGGCCGAGTTCGCTGTTGGGGTTGAGAATGATGATGCGCGTGCGAATGAGGCGCAGACAATCTTATCAGGGCTTGGAATTGACAACGCAGCAATCGTAACTGGCGTTTTGAACGAGGGGGCAGCAAAATCGGGCCCTTATGACGTCATTATGATTCAAGGGGCTATCGAGGAGCTACCCGAGAGCTTGACGGATCAGTTAAAAGAAGGCGGACGTATTGCGGCAATCTTTACCGAAGGAGCGCTCGGCGTCGTCCGAATTGGCTACAAACAGGGCGGAATGTTGAATTGGCGTTATTCGTTTAACGCGAGTGCACCAAATTTATCAGAATTCGACGCACAAAATGCGTTTGCCCTCTAACGAATCGCAAATACTGCCCTATGTTCTTTCAAAAGGCGTTTAGGGGATGTGCGATGAAGTTTGTGAAAATTGTATCAATAGCAATCCTGACCTGTTTGGGCGGTAGCGCGCATGCAGAATCTTTGGTGGATGCACTAACTTCCGCTTACAATCATTCTGGCTTGTTGGAACAAAACCGGGCTTTGCTAAGAGCTGCGGATGAAGACGTTGCAATTGCAGTGGCAGCGACGCTTCCTGTTATCAACTGGTCTGCAAGTGCGGCTTATTCTAACCAACGTGCACCGGGCGCCGATCTGATCACCGAGACGGCTTCTATTTCTGGGCAACTTACACTCTATGATTTTGGCGCTGGCCAGTTGGCCGTTGATGCCCAAAAAGAACTTGTGCTTGCGACGCGCCAATCATTGAAAAATGTCGAGCAACAAGTGCTTCTAAGAGCCGTCGAAGCCTATATGAATGTGCGCCGTGACTTTGAATTTGTGGCACTACGCGAAAGCAATGTTCGTTTGATCACCCAAGAATTCCGCGCAGCTCAAGATCGTTTTGATGTCGGCGAAGTGACACGTACAGATGTTGCGCTAGCAGAGGCGCGACTAGCTGCCGCACGCAGCCTTTTGGCAGCGGCACAGGGAAATCTCGCGAGATCAGCTGAAGAGTATAAGGCAGCAGTCGGGCGTCGACCTGGGCAATTGGCGACTGTGAATTCAGCGCCGGTGTCTCGTAGCCTTCAAGATGCGAAAGCATTTGCTGTTCGTAATCACCCAACTTTGCTTGAAACGCGTCATTCTGTAGCTGCTGCTGAGATTAACATATTGCGGGCGGAAACCGCGCTAAAGCCAACCGTGACACTCGGTGGTCAGATCTCAATTGATGGGGACCTTGATGCATCACGCAATTTTAACCTCACAGCGAGCGGCCCGATATATGCGGGTGGCCGGATAGCTGCACAAATACGCCAGTTTATGGCGCGTCGGGATGCTGCGCGCGCAGGGCTTCATGTTGCGCGCCATGGAATCGAACAGCAAGTTGGAAACGCCTATTCATTCTTAGAAGTCGCAAGAGCATCGCGTCAGGCCTCAGATCAACAAGTGCGCGCCGCCACTGTCGCATTTAGAGGCGTCCGTGAAGAAGCGTCCCTTGGAGCCCGGACGACATTGGATGTCTTAAACGCTGAGCAGGAACTTCTGGATGCACGTGCAAATACGATATCTGCGCAAGCAGACGAAGTAGTGGCGTCTTACGCGCTGTTGTCGGCAATGGGTCTTATGACTGCCGATCATCTTAGACTGCCGGTTCAGCAATATGATCCGACAGAATACTACAATCTTGTAGATGATGCTCCGACAGCGTTGTCAGAGCAGGGGCGCGCTTTGGATCGTGTATTGCGTTCTATTGGCGGACAGTAACCAAAGGTATGGAAGTTTGAAGGATCGGTTGTTTCATTAACGACTTCCCGCTAAACTTCCGCTCGGGGCCTAAGCAGAAAGACAACTAATGTCGGATCCAGTTACGAATGTGCAGATTGAAGATGTGCTTTCTTCAATCAGGCGTCTCGTTGCCGAGGGCGATAAGGCCAAGCAGGAAAAGCAGCGTGAATACGGTGACGCATCAGTTTCGGCACCTGCCGAAAAATTTGTTCTGACGCCTTCGCTACGGATCTCCGAACGGGCCGAACGTGATACATCTGACCCAGCTTTAAGCACAGAAGAACCAACATCAGACGAAGCGCTTTTGCTTTCAAATGAGGAATTCCTCGTTGATGAACAGACCGCATCGCTTAAGGATGTATTTGTCGGAGAACCTCATGCCGTAGCAGAGGCACCCGATTTAAGTTCACTTTTGGGTGGTCAACCCGCTGAAACTGAAGAAAATATTGACCTTCGTGAGATTGTCGCCGGGACGTCTTCGCTAGATTTGGACGCTGATGCAGACGTTGATGAAACCGCATCAGAATTTGATGAGCCAGCCTTCGTACCTGAGCAGGAGTCACCGCGAAATTCGAATGACGAGACATCGACGCGCGAAAGCCTAGAAGCTACGATTGCAGCACTTGAGGCGGCCGTCACGAGCGGCAGTGAAGAATTCGAACCTGACGGTTCAGAGGTTAAGCTGACATCGACTTGGCAAGACACGCCGGCTGTTGATGGCGAAGAAGGCGAGAGTGCTTTGGAAGACGAAGCTCTCAAATTTCCGGAAGCTGAAAACGAATATGATTCTGTTTTGGAACTTGGTGAGCCTATTGAGCCGAAATCGAGTTCGGTTTTGCATCTCGGGGACTATGCAGTGTTTACACGTTCTCAGAGTAACCGTTCTGATGATGGTGACGCGGAGTCTGAAGATGAGTTCGAGAATGAAGCGTCAACTCTTACTGAAGCTGATGACCTGAGCGCAACCGACTCGTCGCCGGATGGTTACTTTTCCGAAGTTGCTGACGTTCACGAGGAAGAGCCACACGACTTGGGACGTGTCTTTCGAGTGGTGCCAGAGCTGCCGCCAGAAGAGCACAAGCAGCAGACTGAGAGGTCTGAAACTGGCACCCATAATGCGCTAATGCGCAAACCGTCGACGACGCAAACGGAAGAAGATTTCGGTGACGAGCTAATCGGCAGCACAGATTTGCCGGTTGCATCTGATGATGATTTAGATGCGATGCTTCCAGCAGCGGACATGTTGGATGAGGCTGCGCTAAGACAGATCGTTTCAGAGGTCCTGAAAGGCGAGCTAGAAGGGCAATTGGGTGAAACGATCACTCGTAATGTCCGCCGGCTTGTTCGTCGCGAAATCAATCGAGTGCTGGCGCATCAAGAGCTTGAGTGAACTACTTGCGCTGAATTAAGTAGCGCATCAATATCCATATGTTCTTCTAAATGATCTGCGAGCGCGTCCAGAGTTTCTTGAACGCCGTCTTCGTATGACATTGAACTTATCGGCTGCCCAATCGATTGGAAGAACGCTTTCCGGAATTTATCTGCAGCAAATAGCCCATGCAGATAGCATCCACGAATCTGACCATTGCCTGAACTAGCGCCTTCCGTGCGGCTCTCAACGCCCAACCATGCATTTTCGCAATCTTTTCCGGACGTGGTTCCAATGTGGATTTCATAACCTTGGACCGCGTCGCCCGTGGGCAAAAAACGTGCATGTGTCAGCGCGAGCCGCTTTTCTGGTTTCATCGCAGTGATAACATCTAAATATCCAAGGCCAGCCACACGGGTGGGGGCGCCTTCGATCCCATCATCATCTCGGATTTCGGTACCAAGCATCTGATAGCCGCCACAAATGCCAAGTACATGGCCCCCGCGGCGAACGTGAGCCTCTAGATCGATGTCCCAACCCTGCGATCTAAAATGTGCAAGATCGGCTATCGTGGATTTGGATCCGGGGATCAGGACGAGATCTGCATCTCCGGGCAAGGGGCGACCTGCTTCGATCAGATCGACCGTGATATCAGGTGAGGCACTGAGCGGATCAAGATCATCAAAATTGGCAATTCGGTTAAGACGCGGAACCGCCACTTTGATCGCGCCGCCTTTGCGCCCTTTGATGTCCATAATATCTTCAGCCGGGAGCTTCCACGCATCCGCAAACCACGGGATGATCCCGAGCGAAGTCCAACCTGTCTGCTGTTCGATAATCGTCATGCCGTCACGAAACAGCGTTGTATCACCGCGAAATTTGTTCACGGCAAATGCGCTTATCCGGTCGCGATCCTGTGGCGGCAAAACGGCATGCGTTCCAACCAGTTGCGCGATGACCCCACCGCGGTCGATGTCACCGATCAATGCGACCGGGATATTTGCGGCTTCTGCGAATCCCATATTGGCAATATCGCCTGATCTTAGGTTGACTTCAGCCGGGCTGCCCGCCCCCTCAATCAGGATAAGGTCAAAGTCAGCAGCCAATCGGTGAAAGCTCTCAAGCACTTTTGGCAACAGCTGACCTTTGTTCTTACCGTATTCGCGGGCCTTCATGGTGCCGAACCGTTTGCCCTGCACGATGATCTGCGCGCCAACGTCCGTCTCGGGCTTTAGCAAGACAGGGTTCATGTCCACGATGGGCTCTAGCCCCGCTGCGAGCGCTTGTAACGCCTGTGCGCGACCAATCTCTCCACCATCGCTGGTGACGGCTGCGTTGTTTGACATATTCTGAGGCTTGAAGGGCGCAACACGCAGTCCGCGTTTGACACAAGCACGTGCAATTCCAGCGACCAACATGGACTTACCCACGTTGGACCCTGCGCCTTGGATCATGATCGCCTTGGCCATGTCGTCTCCCTACGGTACCCTCTTAATGACAGCGCAAGGGTGAGAAAAGCCGATGATGACACAAACCCACCTAATTTTTGGATTGGCGGCCTTTGGGCGGCCTCAAAATGCCAAGGTGACGACTGCCGCGCTGATCGGATCTTTCATCCCCGATTTGTCGCTATATGCGATGGCAGGCTGGCATCTGCGTGTACTGGGTACGTCGCCGAACGTTGTATTCAATGAACTCTACTTCTCTGAGGCTTGGCACAGCATTTTCCGCATCGATAATTCAATTATCCTTTGGGGAATTGCGCTTGGCCTTGCGATCATGGCGAAGTCAAAGATAGCAATCGCACTTTGCGGCGCTGCTATGTTGCACTTGGCATTGGATTTCCCACTGCACCATGATGATGGACGTGCGCATTTCTGGCCCATCACCTCGTGGATTTTCGAAAGCCCAGTGAGCTATTGGGATCGCAATCACTTTGGTCACGTTGTGAGTCCGATTGAAATTTTGGTATCTCTTGTCGCTTGTGTCTATGCGTTTCGCAAATGGGTGGGGATCGAGATGCGGGTCTTTATTGGCCTATTAGCGGCTCTTCAGTGTCTCGCATTGTTCGGATCGATCTTCATGATGATCACCTGAAACGAAAAAAACGCGGCCCGAGCAGAGGCCGCGTTTTAATGAGGTCTGGCAGGACCTCTCTATTGATTATTCGCTACTACGCCGCTTGTGCTTCTTGCTCAGCTGCGTTGCGGCGTTCGCTCTCTTCGCGTGACAGGGCAACAGACGTCCGCACGCCTTTACCAACGAAATCCATCAGGCCAGATACAACGCGTTCATTTGGATCAATCCCAGCGCATGACAGAACCTCACGGCCGTCGCGTGAACGTGCCCAACGGGCGATCTGTTCAGGACCATTGCCATATTTCTTGTCATCAGCGATCGCGTCATCGAGAGCGGCAAGTACGACAGCAGCAAACAATTTGCGGGAACGATTCCCTTGTTCGTTGTTGAATGCAGAACCGTCGACAAAATCTCTCATGTGGTTTCCTTTGTTTTTGTTCTTGTACTTTCCGAGTAAGCGCTAACATGCCCTATCTTTAAGCGATTCGGGGACCCTCATTTGGAATGTCTGCCATGCGTCCGGTGCATGGCTCCAAGCGAAATATAGCCAAATCGCGCGTCTAGACACAGTCAGACCACCGAGATATAGGCCGGAACAAACTTACATCAACCTTTTGACATAATTTTGACACGAAGAGAGCCATGCCAAAAATAAATGGAAACGAGATTCGACCAGGCAACGTCCTGGAGCACGAAAATGGGCTCTGGGCGGCTGTAAAGGTCGACCACGTGAAACCTGGCAAGGGCGGCGCCTTTGCCCAAGTCGAACTAAAGAACCTACGTGACGGTCGCAAACTCAACGAACGCTTTCGTTCTGCGGACAAAGTAGAGCGCGTTCGCCTCGATCAGAAAGACCAGCAGTTCTTGTACGAAGCGGACGACATGCTGAACTTTATGGACAGCGAAACTTACGAACAAATCGCTTTGCCAGCTGACATCTTGGGAGATCGTCGCCCATTTTTGCAAGATGGGATGGTCATTAAGATCGAATATTATGGCGAAGAAGCGCTTCACGCGACCTTGCCATCTAAGGTCACGTGCAAAGTGATCGAGACCGAACCTGTTGTAAAAGGCCAAACGGCTGCGAACAGCTTCAAGCCAGCGATCTTGGATAACGGCCTGCGCGTGATGATCCCGCCATTTGTTGGTCAGGACGAAGATATCGTGGTCAGCACCGAAACGTTCGAATACTCCGAACGCGCTTAATCAAGGATGCGGGTGAGGGTCGCTTCACCCGCAGTCATTTCGCCATCTGCGCGATCGAAACGCAAATAGGCGAGACCTTTGTTGTTTGAAACGCTGTAGAGCGTTCCAACCGCCTTACCGTCCTTTTTGATTTCATCGCCCGGTTCGGCATTGCCGGATATCGTGACTTGTACGATGCCTTTGCGTAGCTCGGTTTTGTGCTTCATGCGGGCGACTATTTCTTGACCTACAAAGCAACCCTTTTTGAAGTTTACCCCGTTAAGAGCCTCAAACCCGGCTTCAAGGATATAGGTATCTGGCGTCAGTTCTACGCCAGTCTTTGGGATACCCGCAGCAACCCGTTGCGCCGTCCAGTCAACATCTTCGGAGACGTCAGTCGCACCGTAAGATCGCCATCCCATAGCGTCACTTCGAGGATCCATCAGCGCGCCTTTTGGGGCTGTATTGATCCCGCGGGAGACAACGACACTTGCCTCGGAAATCTGCACGTCTGCGCGCAGCCGATACATAGTTAGCCGTTGAGCTAACTGAGGGGCGTGGCTCGTGGCTACGTCGATCCAAAGTATGTCTGATTGCGCGATGACAAAGAAATCAGAAACGAACTTACCTTGTGGTGTGAGGAGTGCCGCGTAAGCGATTGAATTTAAATCTGTTGGGACATCATTCGTAATCAGACCCTGCAGGAAGGAAACGCGGTCATTCCCGCTAATCTCCAGAACGGTACGCTCACCCATTGGTCTTCTCCGAAAATTGCATGCGGTATAGATCAGCATAGATCCCGCCGCGTTCAAGGAGTGCTTCGTGCGTTCCTTCATCCACGACTTTGCCGCGATCCATGACGACGATTTTGTCAGCGTTTCGAATGGTTGACAGGCGATGCGCGATGACAAGTGTTGTGCGTCCATCAGAGAGCTTGTCGAGTGCTTCTTGCACGATCGCCTCAGATTTGGTGTCCAGCGCGCTTGTGGCTTCGTCTAGCAACAGGATGGGTGTGTCTCTTAGCAAAGCGCGTGCGATCGCGACCCGCTGACGTTGCCCGCCTGACAAGCTGGAACCGCGCGGCCCTGCTTGTGCATCCAATCCACCCGGTGTCTTTGCGACAAAGTCTGCGACGTGGGCTGCCGCTAAGACGCGGTCCAATGTTTCCTGTGGGACGTCTTCGCGACCCAAGAGAATGTTCTCTTTCAGGCTGTCATCAAAGAGCGCCGCATCTTGCGTAACGACGGAGAAAAGCCCGCGAAGCTCAGTCAGATCAAGCGAGCGAATATCGCTTCCGCTGACATTAACTTTGCCCGCTTGCGGATCGACTAAACGCGTTAAAAGGTTGAACAAAGTGCTTTTACCCGCGCCCGAAGCACCGACGAGTGCAGTTGTTTTGCCGGCCTCAGCTGTGAATGTCACTTCGTTGAGTACGGGCAAGTCATCATACGCAAGCGAAACACTTTGAAATTGAAGCTCTGGCGAACCTGACGGAAGTTCATTTGGTGCCGCAGGAGAAAACAAAGTAGGCGCAAGGTCCAAAATATCGCGCACACGGTCGATACTGGCTGATGCCATTTGCCATGTGCCACTCATTAACCCCAAACGGCGAAGTGGTTCGAATGTCAGGCTCATCGCAGTGAAAAAAGACATAAACTGACCAACGGTCTTTTCGCCGCTGATAATTTCGCCACCGCCATAAATCATGACGCCCAAGAACCCGATACCCGTCATTATGTCGATTAGCGACGGCACAGCTGCTTGACCGACGACGGCGCGCACCTCTGCTTGTACACGTTCGTCTGATAACGCGTCATATCGGTCACCTTGATAGGCTTCGAGTGCGTTTAGCTTTATCGGATTGATGCCATGAAATACCTCATCCAAACGCGTGGACATTCGCCCAGCCAATTCGCGTGCACGTGCGGCCCGTTTGCGGACGTATCGTTGCGCCATAAATGACGGTAGGATCATGAACGGGATCCCGATAAGCGCAACAAGTGTCCATCGCCAATCGACAGATAACGCGACGCTAAAGAGGGCTATTACCGCGATTAAATCACGCCCGACACCGACAAGAAGCGCAGACCAGGATGTGTTAATGACCCCGACATCGCCCTGAATGCGCTCGATTAGTTGTCCCGGTGGGTTAACTTGGTGATAGCCGCTATCCAGGCGCATGAGGTGTCGCAACAAGTTGCTTCGCATGTCTCGCGCAGTGACTTGATTGACCTGCGTGATCATGATTTTTTGGCCAGCCGAGCTAATCGCGCGAACAAAGAAAATTGCCATGATCGCAGTCCCGACCCAGATCAGTGCATTCTGATCACCAGCGACGAAAACGTCGTCGAACATCGGTTGAATCAATCGACTTAAGAGCGCTAGCATTGATCCTTCGATCGCCATAAAGAACAGCGCGATGGCGATCTTGCCTTTGTGATGGCGAAGGTACGTTTGCCAAAGCCACTTCATGTGCCCGTCGCTCGATTTCATATTGGCAGCATCCGTATCTTGTCAAAACTCGTCTCAAGGCTTTCTGGGTCGTATTCTTTTGCGACCCAATCACGAATGTTAATCGGTCCATTCTCCAAGCGCTCCGCAAACACGTCTAATAGATGGTCCTGAATGCCGGTCTTGGTGAACCGAAGGTGTAGGTATCTTAGAGAGAGTTGTGCACGCGCTTGCTCAATCGTCGCACCTTGGTCGAGAAGATAAAGCGCCGATACAAGGCCAGCACGATCAGCTCCGGATTTGCAATGAATTAGGAAAGGCCGCGGGATGACGTCGAAAATCTCAAACACTTGACGCAACAAGTCCTTTGGCGGTGCTTTGCGCGCGCTTAGCGCCAATGCATGCAAGGAAAGCCCTAGTTGACGGCAACTATCGGCTTCAAGCACATAGTGATGGTTGCTGGATTGGCCACGAAGCGTAAACAACGCCTTTATTCCAAGGTCGCGATAATGTTCTAGTCGCGCATGCGAGGGGTAGTTGGATCGATAAACCCCTGGGGCGACAGCATCAAAGTTCGTCCAAATTGTCCGTAATACGCCATGGTCGCGCCAATACATATGGCGTTCAGAGCGGCGACGGTCTTCTTGGCTGAGGCGAACTGCCGTTTGTTCGTCGGGTTTGTCTAACATGAACTGCCTATTCTGCGCGCACATCTTGCTGTTGGTCTAGGGCCATATGAGGTCTGGGGCAAGCAATGCAAGATCCAACGACACAAGGTGTTGACCTTGGGCCAAACCGACGTACGTTCGAAATCAATCGGATCTAAGTTGAAAGTCCCCCCAAATGCCACTCGCAAATGGTCGTTCATACCTTGCAATTCCAGGCCCCTCAGTCATGCCAGACGAGGTTTTGCAGGCGATGCATCGCGCATCGCCAAACATTTACCAAGGTGAGCTACATGATTTAACTGACAGTCTTTTCCCGGATCTAAAGGCTATTGCGCGAACCGACCAGAATGTTGCGATTTATATCGGGAATGGCCACGCAGCTTGGGAAGCCGCGCTGGCCAATACCACGTCGCGTGGCGATAAAGTGCTCGTGGCCGTCGCGGGAACCTTTGGCCAGGGCTGGGGTGAAATGGCCGATGCTATGGGCTTACATGCGCAAATTGCTGAATCGCCCAATGATGGCCCCGTTGATCCGCAAGGCATCGAAGACGCCCTGCGCGCTGATACAAGTGGAGCAATCAAGGCCGTCTTGATCTGTCATGTCGATACGTCGACAGGGGCTAAATCAGACATCCAAGCAGTTCGCCAAGCTATTGATGCTGCCGGACACAATGCTCTGCTGATGGTGGATTGCATCGCGTCTCTTGGGTGCGACAGATACGAAATGGATACTTGGGGCGTTGATGTGACCGTTAGCGCCTGCCAAAAAGGACTGATGACGCCCGCGGGGCTGGCATTTGTTCACTTCAATAAGAAGGCAGATGCCCAGCGCGGCGACAATGTTACGCGGTATTGGGACTGGCGGCTGCGGGTCGATCCGGACGTGTACTTTATGTACTTCAACGGCACTGCACCGACGCACCACTTATTTGGTCTGCGGACAGCACTCGACATGATCAAAGCTGAAGGAATTGAAGCTGTATGGGATCGCCACGATGCGCTGGCCGAGATGATTTGGGCAGCGTTTGAGGCTTGGGGGAAAGAGGGGCCGATGCAATTGAATGTAACTGATCGCGCCCATCGATCTTCTGGGGTTACGTCAATCTATGCAGGTCCTGGGAACGGCTTGGCGCTGCAAACGTGGAGCCGCGAGCAGGCTGGATTAACATTGGGATTGGGACTGGGGCGCGAACCAGCGGATGCTTATTTCCGACTAGGCCACATGGGACACGTCAATGCGCATATGATCATGGGTGCACTGGGGACGATCCAAGCTGGTCTATTGACCTTGGGTATCCGACACGGCGCTGGCGCGCTTGATGCGGCGGCGCGCGTGTTAGCGCAGCATACGCCCTTGTCCGAGCCAATTGATCGACTGGTTCAGCCCCAAGGCAGCTGCTGCGACCCAAAAAGTGCCAGCCCAAGTTGCTAAGACCCAAAAAGACATGAACAAAATGAGGCCAGCCACCGCCAAAAACGCGTCGGTGTAATTTTCCACACGTTTGGGATGCTGCTTCCTCATCTCTCTCCTATGGTCAGCGATTAGCGCGTTCAATGGCCGTAGGCAGCGCGGCTGCAAATTTCTCCATATCGAGCTTAGAACCGCAGCTTACTCGGATACAACGGTTTTGTGGCGCGACAAAAGGCATGCGCACAAAGATGCCTAGCTCGATCAAATGCCCCAAGATGGCCTGCGCATAGGCACCATCGCGGCCGCAATCGATGGCGACAAAGTTTGTCGCTGAGGGTAGCGTCGAAAGACCATTATCTGCGGCGATACGTTTGATTTCATCGCGAGAAGTTTCGACAGAAGCCCGCACTTGATCCAGCCATTCTTGATCTCGAAGCGCGGCTAAGGCGCCGGCTTGGCTTGCGCGGTTCATTCCGAAATGATTGCGCACCTTGTTAAATGCCATGATCAGGTCTGACGCACCAAGGGCATAGCCGACACGCGCACCTGCCATCCCGTAAGCTTTGGAGAACGTGCGCATCCGGATGACGCGTGGATCATCTGCCCTGACATTTGGGGCGGAGTCTTCTGGTGCCAATTCAATGTAGGCTTCGTCCAAGATCAACAAACAGCCTTCTGGCACCTCAGATATCATCCGCTCGACGGTTTCGGCACTGTGCATGCTGCCCATCGGGTTGTCAGGATTCGCGAAGTAGACCAGCTTGGCATTCACTTCTTTGGCTTTTGCGATCAATCGAACCGGGTCTTCAAAATCGCCTGCGTAGGCAACTTGATGCAATTCGCCGCCAAAACCTGCGACGTGATAATTAAAGGTGGGATAAGCACCAGAAGACGTCACAACGGCGTCGCCATCACTGATCAAAAGGCGGACCAGCAGGCCAAGCAAAGTATCGATACCGGCATCAATCATCACATGCGCGGCGTCGATACCGTGGTGTTCCGCTATGGCGTGGCGCAGATCGTGGCTCTCTGGGTCTGCATACATCCAAACGTCCAAGGCCGCTTGTTGCATCGCTGCGATTGCGCGGGGCGAGGGGCCAAAGACGCTTTCATTTGCGCCGAGACGAGCTTTGAAGGCGGTGCCACGGCTGCGTTCTTGGGCCTCTGGTCCGACAAATGGGACAGTAGCGGGGAGCGAGGCGGCGAGGGCGGTAAGGCGAGGGTCATTAGTCATGCGCAAAGATTGGCAATCTGGGCGCAAACTTGCAATGGGGCAGGTGAATACCCATATGAGAATCATTCGCAACTAAATGGGAGTTTCGGCTATGAAACTCAGCAGACGTGGATTTTTGACCAGTGCCGCCGCAGCGGCGACAGTCAGGGCTGTCCCTACAGTGGCCACGAAAACAGGTGGACGCCGGATTTTGACGCTTGTCTATGACAAGGCTTTGGGATCCATGCGGGCAATTGACAAGTTTGTGCCGTTCTAAAGGGTGACCCGCCCGGCACTGCCGGGCGCGCCCTTTAATTTACCCGATTTCTTCGAGACGTCCGATAGCCGCTTTCAGTTTGGCCTCTTCCTCTTCGCGAAGTGCCAAGTTCGCCTGTGCCTCGGCCACAACCGCCTCGGGTGCAGATGCTGCGAACTTTGGATTGTTCAGACGGCCGCGTAGACCACCCAATTCCTTGTTCAGCTTTTCCAACTGCTTGCCCAGACGCGCCTTTTCGGCGTCCACGTCGATGATATCCGCTAGTGGAAGTGCAAACGATGCCCCCGCTGCTGGAACGGTCAATGACCCTTTAGGTGCTTCCGCGGCAACTTCGATACTATCCACACGCGCCAAACGTTTGATCAACGCCTCGTTGTTGGCCAAGGCCTGAACCGCATGATCGTCTGCAGCCGTCTGTAGGACAGGAATTTTCAAACCTGCAGGAACATTCATCTGTGCACGCGCGGAGCGAATACCTTCGATCAGTGAAATCACCCAATTCATTTCGCGATCTGCGTTGGCATCCACCAATTCGGTCCCGTATTCGGGCCAATCGGCATGGACCAGCATCTTGGCGCGATTGTCGGCAAAGCCCCAAAGCTCTTCCGTGATGAATGGCATGATCGGGTGCAAGAGCACCAAGCACTGGTCCAAAACCCAGCGTAGCGTTTCTTGCGTTTCGGCATTGGCTGCCGCATCCTCGCCCTGCAGGATCGGTTTGGAGAATTCCAAATACCAGTCGCAAACCTTGCCCCAAACAAAGGAATAAAGCGCGTTCGCGGCCTCGTTGAAATGATAGTTGGTAAAGGCCGTATCAACCGCCTCACGCACCTTACCGGTTTCACCGATGATCCATTTGTTGAGCGTCTGTGTGACCTCTGGGCGCGGCGCATCACCGGGATAGGCGATTTCGTAATGTTCGGCAAAGCTGAACGCATTCCAAAGCTTGGTGCCAAAGTTGCGATAGCCTTTGATCCGGTCCTCGGACAGCTTCAAGACACCGCCCATCGCCGCCATCTGCGTCATGGTAAAGCGCAGGGCGTCAGCGCCGTATTCATCCACGATATCAAGTGGATCAATGACGTTGCCGCGCGTCTTTGACATCTTTTCACCCTTCTCGTCACGGACGAGCTGGTGAAGGTAGACGGTATGGAATGGGTCCTCATCCATCACCGCGTTAGACATCATCATCATCCGCGCGACCCAGAAGAAGAGGATGTCTTGACCCGTGATCAGTACGTCCGTTGGGAAGTATTTCTTTAGCTCTTCGGACTCATCAGGCCAGCCGAGCGTACCGAAGGGCCAAAGACCGGAGGAGAACCATGTGTCGAGGACGTCGGGGTCGCGCCAAACAGGATAGACGAGCGTCGTCGGGTCTTGGCTTACGTTGTAGGCCGCCAGACCAGCAGCGAACTGCTCATTGGCTTCATTGCGATCCGTGACTTCGATGATGCGCGCATGGCTAAGTGGACTGGGAAGATCTGCGTTATCAAAGGTAAACGCAGCCTCGATGCTTTCCAAATTCGGGCCACAGTGCATGACTTGACCACGATGGATCATTCCGTCTTTTAGCAAGAGACCGAGGATTTCAACTTCATCGAGGTCGCCGGAAGGGTTGGATTCATCCTCAACCCCTAGGTCGATTCCATACCAAACTGGTATCTGATGCCCCCACCACAGCTGGCGAGAAATGCACCATGGCTCGATGTTATCCAGCCAGTGGAAATAGACCTTCTCCCCACTCTCTGGCATGATCTTGGTGCGGCCTTCGCGCACCGCATCCAATGCTGGTTGCACTACCTTCTCGGCATCGACAAACCACTGGTCTGTCAACGCAGGTTCGATCACAACTTTGGAACGATCCCCAAACGGCTGCATGATTTTCTTGTTCTCAACATAGGGGATCTCACTTTCGATCCCGACGCGAGAGAACTCATCGAGCGCTTCGAACTCTGGGTTAGGCACCATCACAGCCAACCCTTCGTTCGTAATGTCGGCCACAACGCGGGTCCGCGCCTCAAACCGATCCAACCCGCGATATTCCTCGGGCACAAGGTTCATCGCGGCGATCTTGGCCTCGTCGAAATCCTCTTCGCCATTGGCAATCGCCTGTGCAGTCGCGGCTTCTTCCGGATAAGGGCGACCATCAGCCCGCATCGCGCCTTTGGTATCCATCAGGGAATACATCGGAATGTTGCCGCGCTTGGCAACTTCGTAGTCGTTGAAGTCATGCGCACCGGTGATCTTCACCGCGCCGGACCCGAAGTTCATATCTGGGTAGGGGTCAGTGATGATCGGGATTAGGCGGCGTTGCTCTTTTGAGCCAACCGGGATCTCGCACAGTTTACCGACGATCGGTGCATAGCGTTCGTCATCTTTGTGGACTGCAACCGCGCCATCGCCCAACATTGTCTCAGGCCGCGTCGTCGCGATCGAGATATAATCGCGCTCTTCCTCAAGCACGACGTTCCCGTCCTCATCTTTTTCGATGTAGATATAGGTCGCGCCACCCGCGAGCGGGTATTTGAAGTGCCACATGTGGCCATCAACTTCGATGTTCTCGACCTCTAGGTCAGAAATCGCTGTTTCAAAATGTGGGTCCCAATTGACGAGACGTTTGCCGCGATAGATCAGGCCTTTGTTGTACATATCCACGAACACCTTAAGCACTGCGTCATGGAAGTTGCCGTCTTCACCCTCGGGCGCGTTTGGTGCGCCGGACATGGTAAAGGCGTTACGCTCCCAATCACACGACGCGCCAAGGCGTTTCAGCTGATTAATGATCGTGCCACCGCTTTCGGCCTTCCACTCCCAAACTTTGGCTAGGAAGTCCTCGCGCGACATATCGGTGCGACGGATGTTGCTGTCTTCTTTCAGCTTGCGTTCCACGACCAGCTGGGTGGCGATGCCCGCGTGGTCTTGGCCCGGTTGCCAAAGCGTGTCGAACCCGCGCATGCGGTGCCAACGAATCAACAAGTCCTGCAGTGTGTTGTTAAAGGCGTGCCCGACGTGCAGGACGCCCGTGACATTTGGTGGCGGGATCATGATGCAAAAGGTCGACGCCTCCGGCTTTGCGTTCGCCCCGGCACGGAAGCATCCGGCCTTTTCCCAAGCATCATAAAGCCGTGCTTCGGCCTTACCTGCATCAAATGTCTTTTCCATCGCCATTTTATCGCCGTCCTTGTGTGGTTAGGTTGCGTTTAAACAAAGCAGAGAGCCGCGAAAAGGGGTGAAACACAGTGATCGAACCGCGTCATGACCTGAAATGGCCAAGGCCCTGGGCCGGTCTGTTTTTTGCGGCCCGCGGATGGGTTTCACTTTTGGCTGGATTGGTTCTGATCGGGATCACCGTCTTTAGCGCGAATTACTATCTCAAAGCGCAACGTCTGGAAACGAACGGAGCATGGGTTTCTGCTGAAATCGTAGCAATGCGGATCAGTCGCGGGGATGACTCCGATAGCTATTTTGCGACCTTTACCTATCAAGTCGAAGACCGTGACTATCGCAAAGAAAAAAATGTCGGTTCGCGTTACTACAGACGGCATGGTGTCGGCGACAGCGTCAAGATCAAGTATTGGATAAGTGGCCCCCAGCTATTTGAAGTCACCGCTGGTAACTACCAGAAGTCAGCAAGGGTCATGCAATTTGTTGCTTTGGGCAGTGGTATCGTGGCTTTGGGTGCGCTTTGGTATTCAGGAGGTCGGGCGAACAGCGCAGTTTTGGCGCGCCGCAAAGGTTATCGAACAATCGCTAAGATCACGAATATCGTTGAGCGCAAGAACTCAGGTAAGCCGACGGGCAGGGGGTATATGATCTTTCAAACTCCTGAAAATAAGCGCGGCGAGAGTTTGGATCACAATATTCGCAAGCTCCGCGCCTTGGGGACGGGAACGGAAATTGTCGTCTATGTGCGTAAAGACGATGTGTGGTGGGAAGGCGATGTCGGACCGCGCGATAGCGTCCCGCGCGATTTCCCAAAAGTGACCTAAGCGCTGAGCGGTTCCCGCTCGCCAACACGAATAACCGTGGGATTATAGGGTTCGCGCGCAAAGACTTCGCGTACGCGATCGGCGAAATGCTCAATCGGCAGCGTGTCATACTCAGGGTCAAAGGAATTCTGATCCCAACGCGCACAGAACGTTGCGCAATCATCGAAATAAGGATGATCCGCATAGGCTTGGCGTTTTTCGGGGTTCGCGCCGACATGTTCACCGTAATAGACCAATTGAAAATCGCCATGCTTTTCGACGACCCATGTGACCTGTTCACGCACGAATGGCTTTAGGATCGTAGCTGCATATTCGTCGTGATTGTAGGGTGCAAAAATGTCGCCAATGTCATGCAAAAGAGCGGCAACGATCCAATCTGTATCCGCTCCGTCACGTTCGGCACGTGTCGCCGATTGTAATGAGTGACCAAGACGCGTGATTTGATAGCCCGACAGACCTTCGTCGAGTTCGACCAGCGCCTTGAGCAACCGGTCAGCCGTGCCTTTGGTATGTTCAATCTCATGTGCGGTGAGGAAGTCGTAGTCCTCTTTGTCGCCGTCTTTCATCTGAGTGAATTTGACCTGATCCATGTTCATGCTTTCTCGTAGAAATCGCCGGCTTGTTTCGCGCCCTTCATCATCACAGCGGTTTGGAGCTTGCGAACTTCGTTGTAAACCTCTTGCGATTTTTCTGTGAAGGGTGCTTCTGGAACCAAATATGGTTCCCACAATCCATGGTGATCTTCGCCGCGTGCCAAATGTGCATAGTCACGTTCGCCGCCGGTCTTGCCAATGTCCGGGCGCAAATAGCGGATCACGACACCAACGCGTCGATCATCCGAAACGTTTGGACCAGATCCATGGATCGTCAAACCATGGTGAAGACTGATCTCCCCGGGCTGAAGCTCCATCGAGACTTTGTCGCTTTCGGGGACGTCGACACGAATTTCTTGTCCGCGTGACAATAGGTTGTTGCCGTCAAATGTGTCTTCGTGTGGCAAAATTGGGTTCTTGTGACTGCCCTTAACAACGTCCATGCACCCGCTTTGTTTCGTCGCGGGCGATAATGCTAACCATGCGGTCGTCAGCCCATCAATCTCACCCATACCCCAATAAGTCAGATCTTGGTGCATGGTAACGAGGGCTTTGGTGCGCGGTTCTTTGATAAGGAACTCAACAGAATACAGCATGATATCGGGACCAAGCACGCCTTCGACTGCGTTTAGTATCCCTGAATGACATCCCATCTCATGGGCGATGGGCATCACAATCTGAGCGTTGATGCGTTTGTAGGTGTTTAAGGGCAGGGGTAATCCGTTGTCGAGCCACTGGGCCTCAACCGCTTCAAGGCGCGCGCGCAGATCAAGTGCGTCTTGCTCAGGCATTACCCGCACAGGGTAAAGGTACCCATTGTCTTGATAGCTTTGCGATTGTTTAGTTGTTAGATATCCCAGAGAGCTCATACTTTATCCTCGCGTTTGCCACACCAATGGAGCAGGCAAATCCACGACATGTCTCGCCAAGAAACGACACCACCCGAGGAGAGTGCTCGGTGGTAGTGCGGCGAGTGATAGGGTTGCGGCGCACGAAATTTGGGACCACTAAGCTTTACTGAAGATATTTGTCGCAACGCGCTTAGGGCCAAACGTCTAGCAATGATAAACACGCCATCACATCTGAGTGTAATTTTCTGTCACCCCATCGACTGCGTCATGGTGTCAGAGGATGGTGGGTCATGAGTGTTCTTCGGCCCGATCAGTTTAATATAGCTTCAATGAAAGGCTGGCAGGCAGGCCATTCTATGCGGAGATTTCATGAGGCTGTTTGATTGGATTTCTAGTCTTTGGCGTAAGCCAAGTACGACAAAAGATTCTGAGCGTGGGTCGGGTCGCGGCGTGACGACCCATGTCGTAATATTGGATGGAACTGCGTCCAGCTTAGAGCCGGGCTATGAGACAAACGCTGGGCTGACGTATCAACTACTTAAACGCCAAGGCCCGCGTTCTGATCTGACTGTTTATTATGAACAAGGTATTCAATGGTATGGTTGGCGCAACACTTGGGATGTCCTGACAGGGCGCGGTATTAATCGTCAAATTCAGCGCGCCTATGGGGCACTGGCCAGTCGGTATCATGTTGGGGATGAAATCGTTTTTGTTGGATATTCACGTGGTGCATATGCCGTGCGTTCACTTGCCGGTGTCATCGACATGATGGGGCTGATCAAATCCGAGCACGCGACAGAAAGGGCTGTTGCGACGGCCTATCGTCATTATCGAGTTGATCCTAAGGCGGATGCCGCGCGTCAATTTCGACAGTCCTATTGCCACGAAACGGTTCCGATAAAGGCGGTTGCGGTCTGGGATACTGTCAAAGCGCTGGGCGTGCGATTGCCAGGGATTTGGCGGTATTCAATGCGTAATCACGCATTTCACAATCACGCGCTTGGGCCATCGGTTGAAAACGGATTTCATGCCTTGGCACACGACGAAACCCGAGTCGCATACGCGCCAGTCATGTGGCTTTGCGCAGCTGATTGGCCGGGCAAAATGGAACAAGTGTGGTTCAAGGGAACACATAGCGATATCGGAGGTCAGATCGAAGGACATGCTGATCGTCGTCCGCTTGCAAACATTCCGCTTGTCTGGATGCTGGATCGGCTGGAATCTTGCGGCGTCCCGCTCCCGCTCGAATGGCAGGATAATTTTCCCCAAGATATCAACGCGCCTTCAAAAGGCGCTTGGTCTGGTTGGGCTAAACTTTTTTGGCATCGCCGGCGGCGTATAGTCGGGGCGTGCCGGTCCGAACGACTGCACGAGAGTTTGCTTGAGTCGCACGAACCTGAAAATTTTAACGTGGTAGGTGCCGCCAAAACCTGACGTTAGCCAGATCAGGCCGTTTCGTATTTCATAAATATGCAGGTCGTTGACCCAACCGCATATAACTTACCGTCCTCGGCGCCACGAATTTCACCTTTTGCAACCGCGGTCGTCCGACCTGCGTGATCGACGGTCCCTGTTGCTATGATTTCGGTGCCATGGGGCAACGCACGCATAATGTTAACTTTATATTCTAGCGTTGTGTAGATTGACCCCTTGGGCACCTTAGTCATCACAGAACAAGCCATGCAGCTGTCCAACAATGTGCCATACCACCCACCATGTACGCCGCCCATTGGGTTGCTATGCGCAAACTCTGGCGTGCCGCGAAAGGCGACAATGCCATCTGCAACCGCGTCTAATCGATAGTTTAAGAGGCCCGAAATTGGCGGGCGCGTAATTTCACCTGACAGCATTTTTTCCATAAACTCTTTGCCGGACATCGCGACGGTTTCCTGCAATGTCGGCAAGTCTGCGAAAGATTTAGCGATCAAGGTGCGGCCTCCGGTATTCGTGGGAAGAGGCTGCAGTTTTAGGCCACGTTTTGCAACTGTGTCTTTGGCGTAATTCCAAGCGCGTGGCAGACATCGCGGGTCAACTCAGGTTTGTTCAACGTGTAGAAATGAAGATGATCAACGCCGCCGATCGACAAGTCATCGCAAAGTTCTGTCGCCAATGCGGTTGCCAGTAAATCTGATTGCCCATCTTTTTCGGCGCGTTCAAATCCGTCCTGTACGATTTGGGGGATGGACGCACCGCAGTTTTGCGCAAATCGCTTAGTGCCAGCCCAGTTTTCGATGGGTAGGATCCCGGGTAAAATTGGCACGTTGATGCCTGCTTTTTCACAAGCGTCTCGGAACCGAAAGAACGTCTCAGCTTCGAAGAAAAACTGGGTAATCGCCGAAGTTGCGCCTGCGTCGATTTTCCTCTTTAGGTATTCGACGTCGGCCTGCGCACTTGTCGCTTCTGGGTGCGCTTCGGGGTAGGCCCCGACCGCGATATCGAATGTTCCGCGTTTCGCAATCGCTTCAATCAGCTCCACCGAACTTGCAAAGCCGTCCGCATTCGCGGTGAAACTCCTTTGGCCTTTTGGCGCATCACCGCGCAATGCGACAATACGATTGATCCCAGCGGCCGCATAGTCGTCACAGATTGCCATCGTTTCAGCACGCGTTGCATCGACACAGGTCAGGTGCGCGGCCACATTCAGGTTTGTTGTATCTTGCAAAGTCGTGACGGCTTCGTGCGTTAGTTTCCGCGTCGTTCCGCCCGCACCATATGTTACTGAAACAAAGCTCGGATCCAGCGGGGCCAGGGTCGAGACACAGTCCCATAGGCGAAACGAAGCTTTTAGAGATTTGGGTGGAAAGAACTCGAAACTGACGGATGGCGATGACATTTGAATACCTCTTTGGTGTTGCTTGCTGTTTCGCAGTCGGCGCGATATGAGGCAAATTCATAACATTCACGAAGTTTATTAGGTCTATTCAGATGCACATTGAGTTTCGTCATTTACGCACCATCAAAGCCATCCATGATACTGGCGGCCTCGCGCGGGCAGCTGACATGCTTAACATCACGCAATCTGCGCTTAGTCATCAAATCAAAGGGATCGAGGATCAAGCGGGCGTCGAACTGTTTGTCCGTCGTACGAAACCGTTGCGGCTGTCCTCGGCAGGCATGAAACTTTTGGCCGCAGCAGAGAACATTTTGCCGCAAGTTGCTGCTCTGGAAGCTGAATTTGATAACCTCGTCGCGGGGAGTGCAGGGCGACTGCATATCGCGATCGAGTGTCATGCCTGTTTCGAATGGTTGTTCCCGGTCTTAGAGGAATTTCGCAAGGCGTGGCCTGATGTCGACGTTGATATTCGCCCGGGCCTTGCGTTCGATGCCATGCCCGCGCTTATGCGTGAAGAGGTGGATTTGGTCGTGTCCTCAGATCCAGAAGACCTTAAACAGGTCGATTTCACGCCGATCTTTGACTATAACCCTGTCTTTGTCGCCTCGGCGCAGCACAAGTTGGCTGATAAGAAATTCGTTGAGGCGGCTGATTTCGCGGATGAGACGCTTATTACTTATCCAGTTGAACCGTCACGATTGGATGTCTTTTCCCAGCTATTGATACCTGCTGGTGTTGTGCCTGCTGACATTCGACAGGTCGAGTTAACGGCTGTAATCTTGTTGTTGGTCGCATCAAATCGAGGGGTTTCTGTTCTGCCGGATTGGGTCGTGCGCGAGGTGCGTTATAATTCAGATTACGTAACGCGCCCGCTAACCAAAGATGGCGTGACGCGCCGTCTCTATGCGGCGACACGTAGCGAGGATACAGCACTGCCGTTTATGGCCCATCTTCTGCGTTTGGCCCGGCAAGAAGCAGTAAAACTGCAACGACCTATGAAATAGCAGCAAGGCTAAGCGACACTGAGAACATCGCTTGCCCAAAGGTGCTATACCGCCTATAGCGCCGTTCTGACCCGAACATCGAAAGACCAAACCCATGGCAGGCTCTGCAAATCTGAACGTGATGATGAAAACCGCTCGTAAAGCTGGGCGGGCGTTGTTGAAAGACTTCGGCGAAGTTGAGAACCTTCAGGTTAGCAAAAAGGGCCCCGGCGATTTTGTAACGCGTGCGGACAAACAGGCCGAAGAAATCATCAAAGAAGAGCTGATGCTGGCGCGCCCGACCTATGGGTTCTTGGGCGAAGAAGGCAGTGAGGTCGAAGGCCAAGACCCAACACGCCGTTGGATTGTTGATCCGCTTGATGGCACGACAAATTTCCTGCACGGACTGCCACATTGGGCCGTGTCCATCGCATTGGAGCACAAAGGTCAGATCGTCGCTGGTGTCATTTATGATCCCGTCAAAGACGAAATGTTTTACGCAGAAAAAGGCTTTGGATCCTTTGTAAACGAGGCCCGTTTGCGCGTATCGGCACGCAGCCGGATGTCGGATGCGCTGTTTGCAACTGGTTTGCCGTTTTCTGGACGCCCCGATCTGCCAGATACCCTGCAGGATTTGGCACGTGTGCTTCCGGCATGTGCTGGCGTTCGCCGGTTCGGAGCTGCCGCGCTTGATTTGGCTTATGTGGCTGCTGGGCGCTACGACGGCTTTTGGGAACGACGCCTAAACGCTTGGGATGTTGCGGCTGGAATTATCCTCGTCCGTGAGGCAGGTGGTTTGATTGAACCGCTAGACCCTGTAGGCGATATATTGGAAGATGGCGCACTAATCTGTGCAAACGAGCCGATCTTTGACACTTTTGCAAAAGTCATTCGCAACGCTTAAATCCGTACCAGTCACCTGGGTTTGCGCGGGACCTTGGGAATACGCGACTCTGCGAATTTGTAGGTTGCCTCTGGGTGATCGGGATGACCATCCGTGCGTTCCCAAAATCCGAATTGGCCCAGACGCAGCCAAATCGGGATTGTCAGAATAAAGCCAATGACAAAGCCACCCGCGTGCGCCCAATAAGCGACACCGCCAGCTTCTGCTGAACTGCTGACCCCACTGAAAATTTGGAGTGCGAACCAAAGAGCGAGCATGATCCAAGATGGTATCGGAAAGACGCGAAAATATATGATAAAGAACAGGAAGATATCAACGCGAGCTTTGGGGAATAGGAGTAAATAGCCGCCCATGACACCGGCGATTGCGCCCGATGCTCCAACGAGTGGAACTTGTGACATTGGGGATATCAGATAGTGAGCGTAGCTCGCACCGATCCCGGAAATTAGGTAAAAGGCGAGAAACCCAAATCGCCCCATTTGGTCTTCTAAGTTATCACCAAAAATCCAAAGGAAGAGCATGTTCCCCGCAAGGTGCATAAAGCCTGCATGTAGGAACATTGAGGTCACAAGACCCGAATACGCTTCGCCGGCGTCCAGTCTGGCTGGGATTAGCGCGTAATCATAGTAGAGCCGACCGAGCGCCTGCTCGTCTTGAAAGGCAGCGAGGCCAATGAGGTAGACGGCGACGTTTATGGCAATCAGGACATAGGTGACGACTGGCGTGCGTTCGGCGGGGTTGTGATCGCGAATTGGAAACATGTTGGCCACCATTAATCCTGCGGCTGGGATCGTCAAGCACAGGTTATTGCTTGGCGTGCCCTTGACAAGTCCCGTCTTGGCTCCAGTATTTCTCGAATGAAAAAGCTCGTTCTTGTTCTGTCGTTATGTGCGCAGCCGGCGCTGTCACAGTCATGTCCGCCGGCCCCTGATCATGCGGTCCGCACTGCCGAATTGATCGAAGCCTTGCGGTCAGGATCGGCCCGTGAAGCGCCAGTGTTCTCGTCCGCGCTTTGGGTGCTTTGGCGCGATGCGCCGGATCAGAAGGCACAGGACCTCTTGGATCAAGGGATTGGACATATCGGGGAGCAACAGTTCGACAAAGCTAAAATCGTTTTGGATGAATTGGTTAGCTACTGCCCTGAATTTGCAGAAGGCTATAACCAGCGCGCGTTTGCTGCGTTTCTCTCACAAGACTACGCCGGTGCGCTGATCGATCTTGATGCCGCAATCGCTCTGAACCCTGTACATATCGCTGCAATTTCTGGCCGTGGCCTCACGCTGCTGGGCCTTGGGCGAAAAGAAGACGCATATCAGGCCATTCGGGACGCGCTGGATCTGAACCCATGGCTCTCAGAACGCAGGTTCTTACCCCCCGATGAAGGAACCGATATCTGAGGCTTGCCGCCCTGCGCGGAACGTCCTAAGACGGTGCTGTGCCTCCGTGGTGGAATGGTAGACACTGGAGACTTAAAATCTCTTGGGCGTATGCCCGTGCCGGTTCGAGTCCGGCCGGAGGCACCACCAACTCCCTAGCTTTGCGCTGTCCAAACGTCGATTACACGCGTTTTGGAAACGTAGGGTTTCCATTCCAGTTATTGTATTTTGAGCGGAAATCTGCCAAAAAACAACTCGTGGTGGTGTATAGTTTATTGTTTATAGGTGTTCCTCGTGTCCATCACTGATTCAGATAGCGCTCTTTTAATGCGCATTGCCTCGCAAGTCGCAGCCCCAAGCCCCAAAGTAGAACCCACTGCGAAACCCGTCTTGGACGAGATCCCAGAAGCTGTTCCTGCTGAACCTGAAAAATCATGGTCTTTGCCCGGTTTTGGCGCAAAATCCCGTGTTTTGACAGCTTTCGGATCCGTACCGCTTGAAGCTCTTCGTCGTCGGGATCCGGTTCGGACATTTGATGGTCGGTTCTTGGAAGTTGATTACGTTGACGAAATTCGCTTTGACCGCCGTTTTCTGATCAATCACCCAGAAGCACAACCAATTTTGGTGCCCCGCGGCGCATTGGGTGGTGGCATGCCCGAAACTGATCTGTTTGTTTCAGAAGCGCAGAAATTGCGAGTGATGGATCGTATGACCGCTGGTACAGGGATACCTGCTGGTGAGATGATCGGTCGCTCAGGCATTATGCGGAAATCACACGGTTATTTCACGTATTATACATTCCACTGCAGCGAGCCCTGCTTTGTGAATATCGACGGTGCTTGGTGTCATATTGCGCCAACCAAAACCCAGGCCGCCGCCTAAAATTAATATCTTTCACCGGTCAGTTTGAAACCACGCAACGTTTGCTGCGGGGTTATTTGCGTTTTGGTGCCATGAGCTAGAAATGAAAAAATCGCTACGGAGCGCATAGATCTTACGTACCCCAATCAGGGGCACAGGCCGGATACGGAGCGCGCATCCAATAGCGCTTTCCATTCAAATGCTCATGAACGTGCTCTGATTACGTTGCAAAACTCGATTTTGGCACGTTTCGACGTGACCCGAATGGCAAAAGATGGTTTTTAAAATTGATGATAAAAACCTGTCTTTCGATCCAAATCTTTGGTGTCATTTTCATGCTTGCAATGACCCTGCCATGGAATGGCGGGGTGCATGCACAAACGATGACAGAACTTGGTACATATGAATGGTCGAGCGAGACGATCAATGGTCTGTCAGGTTTGGAGGTCTTTGAAGACGGGACCACCTTTGCAACGGTGTCAGACCAAGGTTGGTACGTCGCGGGTACTTTTCAGCGTCAAGATGACCAAATCGTTGGGATCAATGTTACGGAGTTCCTTCCGATTTTGGGCAATGATGGGCTGCCTGTCGCGGCACGACGTGTCGGCGATTGGTCTGACGCGGAAGGTTTGGCAATCGCCGCTAATGGTACCCATTGGATTTCGTTTGAACGCTGGGCACATGTTTCACGCTTTGATGGACCAGAAAGCACAGGGCAATGGATCAAGGATCACCCCAGCTTTAATGACTTTGACGATAATCGTCAGCTTGAGGCTTTGGCTGTTCACCCTGATGGGACCGTTTATGTTTTCCCAGAGCAGACGTTGGGGAGCGGATTCCCAATATTTCGACTGAACGATAACGACTGGGAGATCAGCGGCGAGATCGCCAAGCTGGATGGTTTTGCAATCGTAGGCGCGGATTTTGACACCGATGGTCAGTTGTACCTGTTAGAGCGCAAACTGGTCTTGGGACTGTGGTGGCAGAGCAGGATACGGCGTTTGGATGTGAATGCGCCCGGCGGCATCGAGATTCTGTGGACGAGTGCGCGCGGGGCTTTCCGTAATCTGGAAGGCATAGCTGTTTGGCGCGATGAAATTGGCCTGCGGCTTACATTGGTGTCGGATAACAATCGGGACCGGGCTGAGGTGACCCAGTTTGTCGAGTTTCGATTGAGTGAATGACGGCGAGACGTGGTTTCGACGCGTGCGCGCACGTGCTGGGCGCGGTCAAATGCGGGCGACACCGAGTTGTCGCCCCAACCCTAAGTTTTTACCGGTACGCCGCCAGGAGCGCTTGCTATTGCACTCACTTCCCTGGTCTGAACAATTGCATAAGTTTCGAATGACGCAAATGTCTGCTTCGAGCCCAAACTAACCAATGCTGCAGAGGGGGTGAAGGACCGCTTGCGATCTCCCAGCGACGTTATTCAGTCGTTTCTTGATGCAGAAATGAAAAACGCCGCGAGGTTCGAGCTGCAAAACAATCAGTTCCCCGGAAACCGGAGAATTGTCTGTGAAGACGCTTTTCGGTTTCCGGGGTCAGGGCCGATTCCAAGTTCGAGGACTGGCCAGATCCTTAAATCGGCACACTGTAGGGAAGATTTCTTCAGGGGCCTGAAGTCCTGAGAAACCAAAGTGGCAATGAGAAGCTGCGCCGCTTTGGCATTGCAGACTTGGCCAATGCACGCGCCTGATCTGCACGTTCCTGACGACCGATTCTGATGTAATGGGCTGTATCAATTGACCCATCCGGTCGGCGTTTGATCGCTGGCGTTTCATATCGTTGCATGTCGCGAACTCCTCATTTGTTCTGACACCAATGGACTTTACTACCGCCGCCAAAGCTTGAAGACGTTCTTTAGATTTCCTTGTCATTTGAATATTTTTGCCCTGTCTGATCCCAAAGTCCTTGAGTGTCGCCGCTTTATGGCCGTTCAATGCACCATGACTTATGAATTTGCCAATTGCTTGATCGACCCGGATAGGCACCTGTTTTTGTGCGATGGGCTGCCCGTTCACCTCGAACCGCAAGTATTTGATCTCATATTGATCATTGTTGATCGGAAAGGTCGGTTGGTGAGCAAGGAGGACCTTGTTGAAACGGTTTGGCACGGTCTGAGCGTATCTGACGCCACGATCAGTGCACGGATCAACGCCGCCCGAAAAGCGGTAGGTGACACGGGCCGGGCACAGGCCATTATCAAAACGGTCCATGGCAGAGGATTTCAACTGAATGTGGAAGTGAAGGCTGCCAAAGCTCCTTCGCCAACGCCCGAATTTCCACGCTCTGAGACGCAGAACATCAAGTTCACCCGATCCGCCCATGGTGCAAGAATTGCGTTCTCTAAAAGCGGGGATGGCCCGCCAGTGGTTCGGGTCGCCCACTGGCTTTCACACCTGGAACTCGATTGGCAAAGCCCAGTCTGGAGGCCATTGATTGATGCACTCGATAGCAAAAACACGCTTTACCGTTACGACCAAAGAGGCACTGGGCTGTCCTCATGCGACCTAGAAGACGCAGATATTGATGCGTTTACCGATGACCTAAAAGCCGTTGCTGACGCCAACAATCTGGATCGTTTCCCGATCTTTGCAGCGTCGCAAGCCGTCCCGGTCGCTCTCCGCTTTACCCAAAAATATCCCGAACGGGTGAGCGGATTGGTTTTATATGGCGGGTATGTGAAAGGCCGCGCTTTGCGCGAAGCGGCACCGGGCGACATTGATGAAGAAACTGTTCTGAGCCTTATCAGAGCTGGTTGGGGAAAGGCGAGCAGCCCATTTGTAAACGCGTTCTCAAGCTTGTTCATGCCGGATGCCACGCCAGCGCAATTGACCGACTTTGTGAAGATGCAAACCGAAACGATATCGCCGGAGGATGCAGCTCGTTTGAGACAAATAATTGACCGGTTTGATGTCTCAGGTGTATTGGCGTCCATTCGGACGCCGACGTTGGTCATTCATGCGATTTCAGACGCGGTGCAGCCTGTCGAACAGGGACGAATACTCGCAAGCGAAATCGAGGGCGCAAGATACGTTTCTCTTGAAAGCAGGAACCATGTCCCACTCCCACAGGAGGAAACATGGACCACGATGATGCGTGAAGTTCAGTTGTTTCTGAACAGCTTACAGCCTTAATCGTGCCGGTCGTATTTCATCAGGGCACTGCCCGAATAACTGGAAGCAGACCTTTGGATTGAAGGGTCGAACGGCGGTTATGTCCCGCAGAGGTGACATTCACTTAACGAATCTAAACATCCAACTCCTCAACAAACCGCGCGTTCTCTTGAATGTACTGGAAGCGCAACTCTGGCTTCTTACCCATCAGTCTTTCGACCAAATCTCCGGTTTCGCCGGGGGTGTCGTCGTCGATCGAGACCCTAATCAACTTTCGCGTTGCGGGGTTCATTGTGGTGTCTTTCAAATCTTTTGCGTCCATCTCGCCCAGACCCTTAAAGCGCTGAACGTCGATTTTGCCTTTGCCGCCCAAGCCCCGTTCCATCATCACGTCCTTTTCGGCGTCGTCCGTGACGTACAGACGGTTCGCGCCTTGGGTCAGGCGATAGAGCGGCGGGCAGGCGAGGTAGAGGTGACCGGTGTCGATCATCGGGCGCATTTGGGTAAAAAAGAACGTCATCAAAAGGGCCGCGATGTGGGCGCCGTCGACGTCCGCATCGGTCATGATGATGATCTTGTCATAACGCAGATCATCGACGTTAAAGCGGGTGCCAAGACCGACACCCAACGCTTGGGTCAGGTCGTTTATTTCGGCGTTTGATCCAAGTTTGGACGATGCGGCCCCAAGTACGTTTAGGATCTTTCCGCGCAGTGGCAACAGCGCTTGGGTTTTTCGGTCGCGCGCCATTTTGGCAGAGCCACCGGCGGAGTCCCCCTCGACGATGAACAGCTCGGTTCCCTCACGGTTGGTGGCCGAACAATCGACCAGTTTGCCGGGAAGGCGCAGTTTCTTGGTCGCGGTTTTGCGCGCTGTCTCTTTTTCTTGCTTGCGGCGCATACGTTCTTCGGCTCGCAGCACAAGGAAATCAAGGATCGCACCGGCGGATTTCGTGTCAGCGGCGAGCCAGTTGTCAAAGTGGTCGCGCACCGCGCCTTCTGTCATTTTTTGCGCGGCTTCGGTGGAGAGGCGGTCTTTGGTTTGACCCACAAACGCCGGTTCGCTGATGAAACAGCTGACCAAAGCACAGCCGCCGGATGTCAGATCTTCGCGTGTGATGGAGGCGGCTTTTTTGTTGTTGGTCAGTTCGCCGTAGGCTTTGATGCCTTTCAGGATCGCGGCCCAAAAGCCCGCGACGTGGGTGCCGCCCTCGGGCGTGGGGACGGTGTTACAGTAGGATTGGATAAAGCCATCGCGCGACGGCGTCCAATTGATTGCCCATTCGACCTTGCCTGGTGCGCCGAATTTTTCTTGAAACTCGACAGTGCCTGCAAAGGCTTTTTCTGAATAAGTGGTCGCGGAGCCGAGTGTTTCCGTCAAGTAGTCTGAGAGGCCACCTGGAAAGTGGAAAGTCGCTTCGGTTGGGGTTTCGCCGTCGTCGATTTCGGTTTTCCAACGGATTTCGACGCCCGAAAATAGGTAGGCCTTTGATCGGATTGATTTGAACAGGCGTGCGGGCTTGAACCGGTGACTGCCAAAGATTTGTTCGTCGGCGTGGAAGGTGACGGTTGTACCGCGTCGATTTGGGGCGGCGCCGACTTTTTCAACAGGGCCAAGCGGGATGCCGCGCGAAAAACGTTGCTCGACCACTTCTTTGTTGCGGGCGACCTGCACGACCATCGAGTCTGAGAGCGCGTTGACAACGGATGCGCCAACACCGTGTAGACCGCCAGATGTTTGATAGGCTTTGCCAGAGAATTTACCGCCTGCGTGGAGCGTGCAGAGGATCACCTCGAGCGCGGATTTGTTTGGAAATTTCGGGTGTGGATCGGTTGGGATGCCGCGGCCGTTGTCGCGAATGGTAACGGCGTAATCGGCGTGAAGCTCAACCTCGATCCGGTTGGCGTAGCCTGCGACAGCTTCGTCCATGGAGTTGTCGAGAACTTCTGCAACCAAGTGGTGCAACGCACGTTCATCGGTGCCACCGATGTACATACCCGGACGCTTGCGAACCGGTTCTAGTCCTTCAAGGACTTCAATACTGTCGGCGTTGTAGTCATCAGAGCTTTTGCCCTGAAACAGATCGTCTGCCATACCGCTGCTCATTTGTTGTTTGCTGCATTATGGCAGCTGGGTTGAGCAGGGGGAAGCGTATTCGTTTAGCCAGCAGTGTGTTGCTGAGCAGGAAAACGCGTGAATTGTTTGTCTGTAAGGTCGCGGCGCGGCGCGCGCAGCATTCCAAAGAACCAACGGCGTTCTTCAAACTTTGTACGTGCAAAAGGCATTTCATTCTCCCAGGTAACAAGTTGATCCAAGAAGGCCAAAACAATGTGGCGGAAATGGGCTAAAAACAGGAAAGCAATGTGTCACCAAAAGAAATTGTTAATTCCGGACGAAAAAGGTGGTTTCTAAGGTTCTGAAGCACTTAATGATGTCGTTGAAGACTAGGTCAGCGGTGTTTAGATCGGTGATACTTTTGCCAAATTTGTCTAAATTTCGTCTGCTTAAGGGCAATTGGGGCCGAAACATGTTGAAATTTGGGCAAATCTCAACATGTTAGCAAACGGGACATTACAAGTTGCCAAACGATTCGGTCGTTTTGCGAGTTACAAAAGGGAGAGACAGTTATGAGTCTCAAGGCTATTTTTAGCGCCGGTGTCGCAGCCGCAATTTTAAGTACATCAGCAGCAGCATCAACCGCTACGTTCGATTTCGTAGCGATAGCTGATGCATACAAGACCGCTAACTACGGCGTCGAGGCCGAGTTTGATACGCTAGCTGCGTTCAATTCTGATCTTTTCACAGAGAATGGCATCACGATAACCGATATGACCGCAGGCTATGGCGATGCGGATGCGTGGGCTTTTTTCGACGGTACTGACGGCTCTGGTCCAGCGGGATTGGGCGTTTGTCACACTGCAGCAGTATCAAGCGGTGCGAGTGGATGTTCATCCGTAGTTGGAACCGCACCTGGTGACGATAACGTTACGACTGATGAATTTTTCGATATCTTCTTCGACATGGCGGTCAAAGTTACGGACTTGTTGTTCTACAATGGGACGCACAAGCTTTTGAACGGTAATGTTGAGATCAATGGCGAAACACTAGCGGTCGTGAATGGTGCTCTTGATGCTCAGGTTCTGCAGTCCATTGCCTCTGGCAGCTCGCTTGGTTTTGCAAACGTTGGTAGCGAATTTTATGTCGGAAAACTGGAAGTTGCGTCGGTTCCACTACCCGCTGGTTTGTTGCTATTGGGCACAGCTCTAGGTGGACTTGGATTCGCGCGTCGGCGTAAAAACTCATAGATCCGCAAGACTAGGTCGTATCATGCGCCGCCCTTTTGGGCGGCGTTTTCAGTTTATGGTGTGAACGGAAAATCCTGTTTGAGGACTCTACTTTCTTTACGCTAGCAAATTTCAGGCGTAGCGATGCGGTATGACTTCAGACGCACAGACATATAGCGCTCATACAAAGGCAATCCTAAAGCTGGGATTTCCATTGGTTGCGAGCAATCTTGCACAATTCGCGATCCATATCACGGATACGGTGATGCTGGGCCGCTATGATGTCACGACACTAGCGCCCGTCACTTTGGCGTCGACTGCGTTTTTTGTGACCTTTATTGTCGGTGCCGGCTTTGCGATGGCGGTGACGCCATTGGTAGCAGAGGCTGCTGAGAATGATGATACAACGCAAGCACGCCGCGTGACGCGCATGGGTTTGTGGTTGTCTGTCATTTATGGCGCGGTGTTCATTGTACCGTTCTTTTGGGCAGAGAAGATCTTAATTGCGATTGGGCAAGACGCAGTGGTTGCTGCGATGGCGCATGACTATCTGATTATTGCTTGCTTTGGCTTGATTCCAGCTTTGCTGGTGATGACGTTCAAATCTTACCTCGCTGCGCTCGAACACACTGCCATCATCCTGTGGGGGACGGTCGGGGCGGCGATCATAAATGTATTCGTGAACTATGCGTTGATTTTTGGGAATTGGGGCGCACCGGAGTTAGGCATTCAAGGGGCTGCAATCGCCTCAGTTGTTACTCAGTGTTTGAGCGTCGCAATCTTGTTGGTTTATGCGTTGCGCGTGCTTCCACAATATCAATTGCTAAAGAACATTTGGAAATCCGATTGGCCGGTGTTTGGTCAAGTTGTTAGGCTTGGGTGGCCCATAGGATTGACGTCACTTGCTGAGAGCGGGTTGTTCGCGGCGAGTGCGTTTCTGATGGGGCTTATTGGAGCGCTTGAACTTGCCGCCCATGGGATTGCCATTCAATTGGCTGGGCTGACCTTTATGGTTCATATCGGGTTGTCACAGGCGGCGACGGTGCGCGCTGGTCGCGCGCTTGGCCGCAAAGACGAAGCCCATCTAAGACGTGGCGCAACGACGGTTACACTGATCTCTGTCTGTTATTCGATGTGCACGATGGCGGCATTTTTGTTGTTCCCAGAGATTTTGATTAGTTTCTTCGTTAGCCCAGACGAGGTGCTTAAAGACGAGCTGATTGAAATCGGTGTCGTTCTCTTGGCTCTGGCGGCGTTGTTTCAACTTGTGGACGGGGCTCAGGTGATTGCACTGGGGCTGCTGCGCGGGGTTCAAGACACAGCTATCCCAATGGTCATGGCGACGCTGAGCTACTGGGTTCTTGCGATCCCCATTAGCTATGTTTTGGCGTTCAACCTTGGACTTAACGAAGTGGGGCTTTGGCTTGGGCTCGTGTGTGGTCTTAGCTTTGCGGCAATTTTGCTGATGTGGCGGTTTTGGTCAAAGAGCGTGCGGATCAGTTAGTCTGGCGCGCAGTGTCGTGAAAGCGTTACAATCGCATAGTACGGGAAAGCGTTGCCAGCTATGACGACAAGGGAATCGATATGACAGTTTATGCACTCAATGGATTGGGCCGTATCGGAAAGCTCGCCCTAAAGCCATTGTTGGAGCGCGGCGCTGAAATTGCGTTCGTTAATGATGCGGTGGGTGATCCGCATATGCATGCGCATTTGTTGGAATTTGACACGGTTCACGGGCGCTGGGATGCGGAGTTTGCAGCTACGGACGCGAGCATCACGATTGACGGCACGACGATCCCAGCGTTGAGCACTCGCGATTTGGGCAATCTGCCATTGGAGGGCGTGGACGTCGTGATTGACTGCACTGGCGCGTTTAAAAGCGAGGCGGCTTTGGCCCCGTATTTTGCGGCGGGCGTGAAAAAAGTTGTTGTCTCCGCGCCGGTCAAAGATGGGCCGACTGCAAACATCGTTTATGGCGTGAATGATGATGTGTATGATCCTGCGCTACATCAGATTGTCACCGCTGCCAGCTGTACAACCAATTGCCTCGCCCCCGTGGTGAAGGTGATTCACGAAGGGTTGGGGATCAAGCACGGGTCAATCACAACGATCCATGACGTGACCAACACGCAGACGATTGTCGACCGGCCAGCAAAGGACCTGCGTCGCGCACGCTCGGCGTTGAATTCATTGATCCCGACGACAACTGGTTCGGCCACGGCCATTACGTTGATTTACCCCGAGCTCACCGGAAAATTGAACGGGCATGCGGTACGGGTGCCGTTGCTGAACGCGTCGTTGACTGACTGTGTGTTTGAGGTCGAACGCGAGACAACGGTAGAAGAGGTGAACGCGCTGTTTAAGGCCGCGTCCGAGGGGCCTTTGGCCGGTATTTTGGGGTACGAAACGCGCCCACTTGTCAGTACCGACTATACCAACGATCCGCGCTCTTCTATTGTGGATGCGCCCTCGACCATGGTGGTGAATGGCACGCAGGTAAAAATCTATGCGTGGTACGACAATGAATGGGGCTATGCGAATAGGCTCGTTGACGTTGCGCAGATGGTGGGCAACAGCCTGTGACACGACCTGCTGGCATGGCGGCCTATGTTGCTGTGACGGCGGCATATTGGGCGTTTATGCTGACCGATGGCGCGTTGCGTATGTTGGTGCTGCTGCATTTCAATACGCTGGGGTTTTCGCCTGTACAGCTGGCTTATCTGTTTGTCCTTTATGAAATCGCGGGCGTCGTGACCAATTTGTCTGCTGGGTGGATAGCCGCGCGGTTTGGATTGACCTCGACCCTTTATGCGGGGCTTGCCATCCAGATCGCGGCTTTGGTGGCTTTGGCGCAGCTCGATCCGTCGTGGTCGATCGCCACTTCCGTCGTATTTGTTATGGCCGTGCAGGGCGCATCGGGTGTGGCTAAGGATCTTGCCAAGATGAGTTCAAAAAGCGCGGTCAAAGTGTTGGCGCCCGAAGAGGGCGGCAGCCTTTTTCGTTGGGTGGCGATCCTGACAGGATCCAAGAATGCTGTGAAAGGTTTTGGCTTTTTGCTTGGCGCGGGGGCCTTGGCGCTGTTTGGCTTTGTCCCTTCCATTTTGGCAATGGCGTTGATGCTGTTTTTGGTCCTCTTGATCATTTTGGTGCGGATGCCTGCGGGTCTGCCAACTGGCCGCAAAGATGCCAAATTCAAAGAGGTGTTTTCCAAGAACCGCAACATCAACTGGCTGAGCGCTGGGCGGTTGTTTCTTTTCGGTGCGCGAGATGTTTGGTTTGTCGTCGGCATCCCGATCTATTTCTATTCGGTTCTGTCGGATGGCTCGCCCGAGGGACAACGTGCGGCGTTCTTTTTGATCGGTGTGTTTATGGCGGTTTGGGTGATCTTGTACGGCGTTGTTCAAGCCAGCGCGCCCAAGATCCTGCGGGCCTCCGATAAAACGAGCGGCGCGTTAGTAATGGCGGCTGGCACTTGGGTCGCGATCTTGGCTGTTGTGCCTGCTACGCTGACCCTCGCGACCTTACTTACAAATGGACCGTCTGCTGGCCTTACAACGCTCATCGTGGTTGGGCTGTTGGTATTTGGTGCGATTTTTGCGGTGAATTCAGCGCTGCATTCTTACCTGATCCTTGCCTTTACCGACAAGGACCGGGTCACCATGGATGTTGGGTTTTACTATATGGCCAATGCTGCTGGCCGCCTCGTCGGGACGGTTGCGTCGGGGGCGAGCTATCAGATCGGGGGGCTGCCGCTGTGCCTTGGCACCGCCGCGGCGATGATCGCCGCGAGCTGGTTGTGTATCAGGCGGTTGGAACCTTAGGTGTTGGCGCTTTCCAAATCGCGACGAACAAATTCACTGCCGCCAGTAGGTTGAGAGCGATAATACTAAGCGTGACCCATTGCGGTGCAGGCGTCGTGGTCAAGAAACCGTAGGCTAGCATGCTGCCAAAGATCATGAAGAGAAACGCAAAATAGCCAAGCCATCTGTGTCCGCGCGTTAAGCCGATACCCATTGCCAGATAAAACAGCCCAATCGAGGCCATGATCATTGTGTCGCCGAAGGCTGCTGCCACAAAGTGCATCACACCAGAGAGCATGACAAATTGGCCGCCAAGTTTAAGTGTTCCAAAACTGCCCATATTCGTTCTCCCTTAGTCGTTCGCGCAAGGCATGCCGCCCACGCCCCATGCGAGTACATCATTGACATGTTCCTGGAGGCTATAAGGTGCCGGTTCGCGGCCAGCGCCTGGATCCCAAGCCCAATGCAAAATTAGATCGTGATCAAGGTGCGACGCGATATCCATGAAATCGCGTCCGCCATTGCGCTCTGGGTCACGAAGTTGGTTGCAAACTTCAACCGAGGATTTGCCGAACCATTCGGCCTCGACTGGTGCCAATTGCCATGCCATCGCAACCTGTGGAGCGGTATGTGGCAATCGATCGGCTGTCGCAATCTCACGGTGGGCGTGGCACGTACTGCAAACAACGGTTTCAGCGCCCATGCGATCCTCGCCAGCGTTGATGTTCATTCCGTGTGGTCGCGCTTTGCCATAGCTCGGTCCAGACCACATTGGCACATTAGAGGGGCCTACGTGGCAATTGGAGCAGCGCGGATGCGACGTTACCTCGTAAACGCGGTCCCATGCAGCTAGCGCTTCTTCGATAGAGACACTGCCTTCGTTAGGGACAACGATGTCGATGGTTTCGCCTGCTGCAAAGGACTGAGTGCCAAAAAGGAGAGCAGCGATGATACTGAGATACTTCATGTTCATCCTCACACGAAATCGATGTGTTTGTTGAATGGCATTTCGCGGATGCGTTGACCGGTCGCCGCAAAAATTGCGTTGCCGAGCGATGGCGCCGCGACAGGGACGGGTGGTTCGCCGACACCTCGGATCTTTTCCTGATTCTCGAGCCCGCGAACGACAATTTCGGGTGTTTGATAGAACCGCATTGCTTCATGTGCGTGATAGTTGGTTTGAAGCGCCATACCGTCGGAATAGGTAATTTCAGAATTCATTGCATGACCTAGCCCAAAGACGACGCCACCTTGAACAAGGTTCTCAAAATTCACGGGGTCCAAAACGCGACCGACGTCCAGCGCAATCCAGACCTTTTCGATTTTGATTACGCCGTTGTCGTTTGCGACTTGCACGACCTGCGCCGTTGGGACCCCAAAGCTTTCGACATAGGCGACGCCGCGCGCTTGGTTCGGCGCCAGGTCGCCACCCCAAGACGACATTTCGCCGACCGTTTCCAGTGCAATGCGCGAGGGCTCGTGATCAATCAGTCGAATGCGCTCTTCTAGCGGATCGGCTCCGGCGGCGTGGATTGTCTCATCCAAAATCGTATCAAAGATAAAGCCAGCACCATTCGCGCCGACGGCCCGCCAAGACGAGACAGGCGCAAGTTCCGGCGCGCGGTAGGCCCTCATCCGATAGTTTTCTAATTTATAGGGATTGTTCCAGGCACCCGCGGCAATTTGGGAATCCGGGCCAGGTAGGGACTGACCGATGCGGCCCCCTTGTGAACCCAGAACCGATGGTGAAGCAACGGAGACATCAAGGCCAACGACTTTGCCGTCTGCATGAACGCCCGAACATCGACCCATGCTAATATGACGCGGGAAGTCATGGGCGAAATCTTCTTCGCGCGAATAGGTCATTTTGACCGGCGTGCCCTTCATTTCCATGGCAACTTCGACAGCCTGTTTAATGTGCTCAAATTCAAGGCGGTGGCCGAAACTGCCGCCCATAAACTGGTTGTGGAAGGTGACTTGGTCTGGTTCGACACCAGCGACGGCTGCAACCTGTTGAGTAAGGAAGATCGGCATCTGGTGACCGGTCCAAATTTCGACGCCATTCTCGGTGACTTTGACGACGGCATTAAGCGGTTCCATTGGCGCGTGCGCGACATACGGCGAGCGGTACTCGCCCTCAATCCGGTCACCTTCAACTGCTGTGATATCGCCATCGTTGCGCCATTCGCTGTCGAGGTTTTCGTCGCCAAAAGATTTTTCAAGTGCAGTCCAATGTGCGTCCTGTTCCGCAGGATAAGGCGCTGGCCCCCAATCGAAATTGACGGCGCGGACCGCTTGGATTGCATACCATGTATTCGAGGCAACGGCTGCGACCCCGTTTGTGATTGGGAATATCTTCTCGACACCGGGTAGGGTTTCAGCGGCGGAGGCATCAAATCCGAGCATTTCGCCGCCTTGGCGTGGGTTCACGCAAACGCTGGCGAATTTCATGCCATCAACTTGAAGATCGACGCCATAGGGCATTGTGCCTGTGGATTTGGCGACTATGTCGAGCCGTTCCATCGGCTTGCCTAGGAATTTCCAATCGCTTGGATCGCGCAGTGGTGTATCTTTGATGGGTGTTAGCAAGGCCGCATCGGCCGCCAATTCCGTGTATTTGAGTTCAGTTCCATTGGGGAGGATGACCTTGCCCATTCCGGTCTTTAGATTGGCGATCGGCACGCCAGTTTTCGCGCTTGCGGCAGCCTTGAGCGTTTCGCGCGCCATTGCCCCGGCTTCACGCAGTTTAACGTAGCTATCTGGCATAGACGTGGAACCGCCAGTGCCTTGGATCTGCATCAGTTTTGTTACACCACCGACGATGCCACGCATGGTTTCAGCCATCCGGCTTTCATCTGTGGACATGAAGGGGACGCCTTCTTCGGAAAACGCCCGGTTCCAGTAGGCACCAGAGGGTGTTCCGAAGCTGACTTCAAAGTCACCCCAGTCGAGGTCCATTTCTTCAGCAATCAAGGCGGCTTGGGTCGAAAGGACCCCTTGGCCTTTGTCGCCGTGAGGTGTGATCAGTGTGACTTTTTCACTGTCGATGAGCACCCACGGGTTAAAGGTTGCTTCGCCCTCGGTCAGGTTTGCGACCAGCGGGTTCGTCGGATCTTGGCGGGCGGCAAAGATGCCAAATGCAACGCCGCCAGCGATTGCGCTAGAGCCAATTAGGAAAGAACGGCGGGTAATGCTTGCGACGCGGCCCATGCTCATGCCTCCTGTATTTTTGCGGCGGCTGTTTTCACAGCGGCGCGGATGCGTGGATAGGTGCCACAGCGGCAAAGGTTGCCTGACATGACAGCATCGATCACATCGTTTGAAGGTTCAGGGTTTTGGGACAACATCGAAGCGGCCTGCATAATTTGCCCAGATTGACAGTAACCACATTGAGCAACCTGATGTTCGACCCATGCTTCTTGTACTGCGTGGAGAATATCAGGGGTGCCGAGACCTTCTATCGTTTCAACATCCCCGAACAAATCGCCAACGGCAACCTGACATGATCGCGCTGCGACCCCGTCGATGTGGACGGTGCATGCGCCGCATTGTGCAATACCGCAACCGTATTTGGTGCCTGTCAGGCCCAATTCATCTCTTAATACCCAAAGCAGGGGCATATTCGGGTCAACGTCGACCTCGTGTTCTGTGCCGTTCACTGTTAGCTTCATAAGGGGATCCTCGCGTGGCTAGACAAGTTTACATTTAATGTCACAATGTCAAATTTGACAATCGATGGCAAGTTGTAAAAAAAGGTGTCATGGCAAAGTCGGACAACCACATTATCAAGTGCGCAATCGCCGTTATATCGCGTTATGGTTTCAAAAAGACGACCATGGCCGATTTAGCGGATGCTGCGGGTGTGTCGCGTCAAACGCTCTATAATAAATATCCCAATAAGGAAGAGGTGCTGCGGGCCGCCATTCGTTTTGGCGCGGCGGCTTCACTCGAGCAAGCACGGATAGGTTGGGCGGCAACAGAGGGCATTAGTGCCAAACTTGATGTCTTTTTCGAAGTCGGCCCGCTTAGCTGGTATGATGCAATCGTCGCTTCACCCGACTCCGCTGATTTGATTGAGGGCGTGAATGCCAACGCAGCACAAGAAATGGCCGAAGCGACCGAAGCGTGGTTGGCCGCTATGTCGAGTATTTTCGAGCCGTTTTCCGATCTTCTGGTGCGTAAGGGCACAAACGTCGCGGATTTTACCGATTTCGTTTATACCGCCAGTTCTTCAGCGAAATATAATGCCAGCTCACGAGATCAGCTTGTAAAACGGTTGCAGATCTTGAAAATCAGCACATTGGCAACTTTGGAAGCATAGCTTGATGACTACGACGCTCTTTCCCGCACCGATTGCCCCTTTGGTACCGATTATCGGCCAGAATGCGACCTTTCCGGTTGGGCGCATTTTTTGCGTTGGTCAGAATTATGCCGCGCATGCAACCGAGATGGGCAGTACTGCTGATTATGAAGCGCCGTTCTATTTTACCAAATCGCCAGCGGCAGTCGTCCTAAGTGGTGCTGAAATACCCTATCCGCAGCGGACAAATAATCTTCACCACGAAATGGAGTTCGCGGTTTATCTAGCGGACGATGCCATAGAAGTGTCGGAAGCTGATGCGTTGAAAATTGTGTATGGGTACGGCAGCTCTTTGGATTTGACACGGCGGGATCTACAGCTTTCTGCCAAAGATAAAAAGCGCCCCTGGAGTGTGGCAAAAGATTTCGAAAACTCGGCCGTTTTGGGACCGATCACACCGCGCGACGATTTTGGTGCGATTGATGGGCAATCCATCGGATTGACCGTCAACGACGAGACACGGCAATCCTCAACCCTGGACGATTTGATTCATGGTGTTCCGGCGATCATTGCGGATCTGTCGACGTTCTATGATCTTCGGGCTGGCGACGTGATTCTTACAGGGACGCCTGCAGGGGTTGGACCGCTGGAGCGAGGTGATCATGCGATTGGGGTGGTGACGGGCCTTGAGCCGGTCGAAATAACCATAAAACGTTAGTTTTTTCTGGAGATACCGTGGCAGTCCCTAGGGGAATCGAACCCCTCTTTCCAGGTTGAAAACCTGGCGTCCT
>JBELEI010000017.1:0-21091 GCA_042093895.1 Cognatiyoonia sp.
AATACCTTGTGGACCCTGTGCGCCTGTTTCGCCAGTTAAACCTTGTATCCCTTGCAGACCCTGTGGACCAGTATTGCCTGTGTCGCCTTTGTCGCCTTTGTCGCCTTTGTTTCCGTTACTTCCGTTGTTGCCGTTAGACCCACGTTCAGCAATCTTTTGCCAGTAAGTCGTGTTTGTCGGCGCAGTTCCCACGGGGGGATCAATGATCGCAACGAAACTCTCACCTTGGTAAGAGACTGTGTCTAGTGCTTTGTAGTCCGTTGCCGCTGAGTAGTTGCCTTTTAGGCCCATACGCACGCGACCAATGTTTAAAACTGCCATGTTATGGTCCTGTAGTTACTGTTACGACGAGAAGGTTTCCGTCAGCGTCAATGGTAAAGTCGTTATCATCAGCGCTGCCGTAATATTCAATTTGCAATTCTCCGTTTGCATCGATGCTAAATTGACCGAATGCCAATCCTAGCGGTGTTGCTCCCATTGGGCCTTGCAAACCGTCTGGGCCTGTTGGTCCAACATCGCCCTGAATGCCCTGAACCCCCTCGGGGCCGATAGGCCCGAGTGGACCCTGATCTCCAACTGGCCCTTTATCGCCAGTCAAACCCTTGTCACCTTGAATGCCTTGAATGCCTTGCGGACCGATTGGTCCCGTAGGGCCAGTGCCGCCAACTGGACCTTGATCCCCAACTGGACCCTGATCCCCAAGTAATCCTTTGTCACCGACTGGGCCTTTATCGCCAGTTAAGCCTTTTTCGCCCTGCAAGCCCTGCACACCTTGCTGACCTTGCTCACCTTGCGGACCCTGCTCGCCAACGTCTCCTTGTGGGCCTTTAATCCCTTGCGGACCTTGCAAGCCTTGCTCACCTTGTGGGCCTTGATCGCCAATTATGCCTTTTGAGCCTGTAGGCCCGTCTGGGCCAACAGCACCCGCTGGACCCTGCGGACCCGTGGATCCTTGAAATCCGACTGGACCGCGTGGGCCTACTGGACCTTGGATACCTGTCTCACCCTGCGGACCCTGTAAACCGATTGGGCCTTGGTCTCCAACTGGACCTTGTGGACCATCTGGGCCTTGTGGGCCTTCCGCTAGGTAAAGTGTGAGCTGACCGTTTGCGGGATCATATTGCGCATATCCATTATCCTCAAACGGCAAACGCACCATGTTTACAGTTAAGTTATAAAGTTCGTCGGCACGACTTTGAGCCACGACTTTAGCGGCTTCGGCTGCTGCGCTCTCTGCAATCGCAATTAACTTAGCTGCTTCCGCACCTTCACGTTCAGCCTGTGCATCTGCGCGCGCTTGGCTTGCGATGTTTTGTTGCTGTTTGATTGTGTCGATAGAAGAATAGTTAAGCGCATCACCCGCTTCTGTTGGATCTGCAATCTTAACCTTCTTGGCTGTTAGATCGAACGTGGTTCCGTCTGCTGTTACAAATGCACCAAACTGACGGATCTCTTGAATGATCTGATAAATATTGTCGATCTCTGTCGATAGGCTTTCTTGGCTAAACTGACCGCCAAGCTGACGCGTTTGACCAGACTGAGACACAACTGACACAACCGCGTTGCTTACAGCTTCTTCGAGCGTAACAGTGTTGCCCTCGATGCTAAACTCGCTTGCCTTTGTAATCCCAAATAGCGTTGTTTCCACACCATCTATGAATACAGAAACTTGGTCCTCGTCTTGAAACGTGAACGGAATATCAAAAGGGCCGACAGTTTCCGCATTGCCGACCTGATAATTAGCCAATCTAGGTGTATAATTCTGGGTATAAGTAGCCATCTGCCCTAACAGGTTCCGTTTTGGGCAGGGTGGCAGCCCCGCAAGTTAAAAAAACAATACGCTTTTGGTTTTTTAGTTTCTAGCCCCCTGCATAACGGCGCTCAATCCCGTCAACCAAAGCGTCAAACCCACTTTTCAGTAGGATATGATTACGGAAAGGCATTGCCCAGGATAATGAATTAGCATCACCTGTTGCCACACCTTCGACTAAATTAGCTGCAACGCTTGGACCTGCACCTGCCAAATTCAACATCGCATCTGTAGCGCTTGGCATGTAGCCGTTGCGTGGGTCAAACGGGAACGGGTTGGTTCCTGTCAGCCCAATAGCTGTGCCTTGCATATAATTAATATAGTTTGGCAGCACACCCATGATGCCAGATTGATCGATTGTCTTTGTTAGGCGATCTGAGAATGACATGTTGCTCCATGCTTCTCGATCCGTTTTTACACCCGACACCAAATATGCCATGCCCATCATCGCCGCAATGCCAGACATTTTGCGTGATGTTGGCTCGTCCAGTCCCGCAAGCATAATCTTGTTTGTTGCTGCAACTGCATAATTCCAGAACGCAAATGGCAATGTGGCTAGACCAGATTGGATTTTGTATGCACCACCAACTTTTTCTAGACCCATTTCCTCTGCTTTCTTAGCGCCGCGTGGCCCAAGGCGTAGGTAAACAGTTCCATCCATAATAACAGGTTTGTCGGCTGCTGTTGCGACGAGGATTGTGTTCTCGTTGCCTTGACGCACGGCTGAGCGGAAAGTGCGCACAAGTTCTTCGTCACCCCAAGCATCAGTGTTTGCAAACCAAACATCATCTTCGTCATAGATTGGCTCTTTGTACATGCGTTTTGCGGCTGCTATAGAAATGCCTAAACGATCCAATTCTGCAATATCTGCATCGGACGCAACACCGTCGCCAACACGCACAATCTTCTGCACCATGTCTGGAACGCGCAGTGCTAAGTCTACTTCTTTTAGCATTTTGACCATTGGCGATAAGCCGTTGTACATAAAGAAGCGGTTAGCAAATGTACGCAACCCTTTCTCAAAGCCAGACGTTTGTGATGCGTCAAAGCCAGTTTCCGCAAAACCCGCAAGTGCTGTCCCCATGTGAATATCCATGATTGCACCAGCTTTTTGTCCTTCAAGAACACCTGCTTTGGCGGCTTCGTCCATAATGCTGTCTGTCTGACGGAACGCATGACCAAACACTTTTGTCATACCGTGTTCCATCACCAGTTTACCCACCTCGATAGATGCGGGTAGTGCAGACATACCCATGAATGTGACGTTTGCCCAATCTCGCAGTACGGATGCCATACGGTTATCCATGCGAGTTGGGTCTTTAATTACGCGATTTGTCACGCGATCTTTTAGGTGTTCAAACTTTTCGTGGAACGGTTGCCAGTATTCTTCAAACTTTTCCTCAGAACCTTTAAACTTCTGGCGCTCTGCGTCTTTTACTTCTTCTAGGCGTTGGTAGTAACCTTTTTCCCAGTTGATACCATCCGCAGGGCGCGCAAATGTTCGAGACATTTCAATCGCGGGTCCCATGCGATCGGCGTAGAGCTTCATCGTCATAACGTAATCAGTTTCGATAAAGTCCGCGACACCGTTTCCGTTAGGGCCGTCTTTAATCAAAAAGCTGTTTGGAATGTTAAACTGACGAGAGCGCCCAAATGCAGGGCGGTGCGCCTGACGCAACATGCTTAGATCGCTTGCGTCTGCTTCTTCCAAGATTGTCGCAAGCATATCGTCTGCACGTTTCTCGATTGCCGCAGGTCTCATGTCTGCCTTTTTGCGAACCCACTTGCTTTCTTTTGGTGCTTTTTGGATGCGCTTTTCTAGCTCGTCCATTCGCGCGCCAATCTTAGCCGCCTGTTCGTCGGTTTTTGCGCGCTTAAATTGACGGTCCAAATCCTTTAGAACTTTGCGAATGTCGCTTACGCCAAGTTCCCAAACATCGATGTAGGGCTGCTGCACCATCCAAGGCTTTACAATGCGCTCTTTAAATACGTCACGATTGTTTTGGATTGTTGCGCGAGAGTAGACCCGTGTGAAATAATCTTCACTTGGCTCTGGATCAGCCATTTGTTTTTGCTCTTGGATCTCGTCTAGCTGCTTGTTTAGCACTTCTAAACGCTCACCTTTTGCTGTTTTAGCCTCATAGCGTAGCTGCTTTTCCATGGTTTCCATGTTTTTGCGGCTTGCAAGTACGCCGTATGTTTCCGCAGGGATCTTAAATTCGTCAAAAGCTGCACGAATTTGCGCCGCCATTTCGTTCACTTCTGGCGTAGAGTGCGCAACACCAGTCATAATTGACTTCGATACGGCTGCACGAAACTCCTCGATGGTCAAAGCACGAGTTCGATCTGCACGTTTGCGCGCAAATGACTTATTAATTGAGACACCCGCAACACTTGGGTTGCTGTCGTAGCCAAGATAACGCTCAAAAACCTCATCTTCTTTGCGAATAATGCGATCAACCACACCGTCCCATGTTTTTGCACGGCTATAGACTGACGGACCGCGTGTTGCGCCCAGGGAATTTGACCCCAATGCAAATCCACCGTCGTAAACAAGGTCATTTACAAGGTCACGCGCCTCTGATGAGAGGGCATTTCGGTGAATGTACTTAAATGGGCTGTCAATAATACGCCCAAACGCTTCAAGTTTCTTGTCCTCAAGGATCTTATTGCGCTCTTGGCGCTGCTTTTCGACGTGTTTTACGGCCTTTTCTTCCGCGTCACGGATCGCTTTTTGCTCTTTTGCCGTATAGCCTTCGTCAAATTTAGCACCGTACTGCGATACACGGCCCTGCACCATCGACTTAAACTCGTCTTTGGAACGTGCTTTTGGCATATCGTCGATAACTGCGCGCACAAACGCTTTCGCGTCGTCGGCGTTTTTAAAGGACTTTGGATCAACAAGTACTTCGCCCAGATCCAGCTTACCATTCTTGATCTTTCCGAGATCTAGTGGCTCACCTGCTTCTATGCGACGCTCGATCTCTTTTTTGTTAATACGAATTTTTCCGTCTTTACCCAAAGACGCCAGCGGGGTCGCTGCTTCCTTCCACCCCGCTTGCACCTCGCCCGACATCGGAACTGTTTTCACGCCACTTTGAGCCATTGCAAGCTGACGCACAGACTCGTAGTTCACAAGATCTGCGGCTGTCTCCACACCTTCGGGAATATCTCCACGCTCCATACGAGCCGCCACAGCGGCCTCATTAACGTAAACCTTCCCATTGAGCACGATAACACCGTTTACGCGCTGTAGGCTACGTCCCAGCCCTTCTGGGAGCATTTCTGTGGTTACTTTGTGTCCGTCAATGTCACGGACAACGCTGCGGCCCTGGGCAGCTTGCACTTCTTCCGCAATATCATCCATCAGCCCCTTGCGCACCTTGCGTCCCGCCATAGCGCCAAACGCACCGCCAAAGACCGCACCGCCCACAGATGCCCCTGCAACACGGAAAATGCTTTCCGCAGGGTTGGGCGTTAGATCGTAAGATGAACGCCCCGCTTCGATGGCTGCCTCTGCTCCACCAGTGTAAAGCGCACCGCGAACAGAACTACGCACAGCACTTGCACCTACGCGCCCTGCCGACACAACAACACCTAACGGCACTGTCATCAGCGCCAAGCTGTCAGGGTTTGTCAAAGCGCCCATAAACTCAGAGAAGCCGCTATTACTTACTTGGCGACGACGATCACGCTCGATCTCTTGCATGACTTGCTCTTTGCGGTAGTCATACATGGCTTGGTTTGTTGATAACGCCAGATACTTACCAAACTGCCCAAGTCCGTCGTTTTCGATAGCATCAACCACGTCAAAGTTAGGGTCTGTCTCAAACCGTGGTGCCATCATGTCTTTTACGCCACGCACAATCAGGCTGTCAGTCCATTCGTCCTTAAACGCTGTGCGGCCCCAACCTGTCCAGTGCGGGCGCGCATCGTCAGGGTGGATCATCGGGCCACCGCCCTCGCCTGTGCGTGTGTTGTAGTCCACATCAAACGGCTGCGCAGTGTAACCACTGTCGCCACTGCCATCAACACCACCACTGCGCGCTGGATCTAAAGTAGGGTTCTTAGAGCGCCAAGGTCCGTCAGGCACAATGTCAGGCTGACGAATTGGACCGTTTTGATCATCTAGCCAAAATCCTTCGTTTGGCTTTTGCTTTACGCCGCCAAAGTCATAACTTGAGCGTCTGTAGCTTACGTCCTGGATGTTTGTAAGCAGACCCTCCAGAGATCCCTCTGTCAGAAAATTCTCAAACGCATCCGCAGATGTTAGGCTGTCGTTTGTCGCAACGCCTTTGTAGTAACTGCTGCCGCGAGGCACAGGCTTGTTGCCACGATAGGTATCAGACAGCACAGGCATTGCTGCCCACTCTTTTGCAATACGATTGCCAAACTCTTGTGTTGTTAAGTTGCCGCTAGACCACGCCTCAAAACCACGGCGATCCAACAAATGCCCATGCAAGCGATCCTGTAGTGCTTTGTCAAAAGTCTCGTCGCTGTTTACAACGCCTTTGCGTACAAGTTCAGCCAGTGTGTCATGCACAATCTGACCTGCACCCGCTGCACTATCCCCACCCATGTTGATAGACCGCTTTTGCGCCTCTAGCACCTCAAGCACAGATAGGCTTGTTAAGGGGCGTGTTTCATCCCCTTTGTAAGACAGCACCCACTTGTCGTAATCACCACCGCTTTCGAAAGAGTAAATGTAATCTAGTATCGACTGTTTATCGGGCATTACGTTCTTCCATAATTTCGTTGTAGAGTTCTTGACGAGTTTTAATCGGATGAGCATTCATCCCGATATATTCGTAGTTGCTTTCTTCTTTGAACGCTTGATCTGCTAGTGCCTCCACTGCGATATGGGTAATGTTGTAGCCAGTCAGTTCTTCCCAATCTGATCGCACATCGAGTACAAAATCAGGCACACGAACAACTGCTTGAGAACCCTGCTCAATCATTTCGACAAAGTATGTTGGCGGCACACCAGATGCCTTGTTGTAAACAAGTTGGTAATCTTGCCCTGGGCGCAACAAGTTCCAATCTAGTGTGTAGGCTTCAAGATCGTCCCCAAGGTGCTCACGGATCTTTTTGTCTGCCAAAAGCTCAAACGGATTAGCACCGACGCGATCTGTTGCGTTGTTAAAATAATATTCTTCTGGCAAATTCCCTGGGTATAGCTTTAGTGGGTTAAACCACTTTAGACCTGCGCGTGTCGCGGAATAACCATCAGCCGCCCAACGCTTTATCTGCTCACCTACACTTTTTGCCATTGGCTCTGCGTAGAACTTCTCAGGTGCGTATGCGTGTTTCTTGTCACCATCAGGCTTCATGTACTTGCTTTCGACAAACCGCCCGTTCATCGACTGCATTGTAAATTCTAGCGCAACATTTGTGTCATTGCGCGTACCCTTGTTAGCACTATTCGCGCGCATGTAGGTTTCAAATACACGCAATGAATCTTCTAGCTCTTGCGCCCCAACACTGCCATACTCGTTGCCTAGCTGCTTTTCCATCCATTCACGCAAGTAAGGGCGAAAAGTCTCAGGGGTTACGTTTTTGTTGGAACCAAAAAAGTTGCCCTCAAGATCTACGTCAGTCACAAGCAAATTATAGTATGCTTGCTCATTCCAATCCCGATCAAACGCTTCGTTTACAAGCGTCATCGCTTCTCCAACGCTTTCTTGCCATGAACCACCATCGCCGTGTAACGACAGCGCAATCTCGTTGATTGTTCCTACACGATCAAAACCCTGATCTGACAAGTCGAGAACTTTCTGATTGCGGTTTGGCGCTTCTTGCAAATCACGGAAAGTAAGCAACATGTTTGCCATTTCCTCTGTGTCATTGCTGTTGGCTACGCGGGTAAATGCTTTCTTTAGGCTTTCGTCGATAAAACCAGATGTTTTCATCTGCGAGATTGCACGGACACGCGCATCTTCGTTTTCCTTAAACCATCCGTTGATCCACAACTCAGGTGTTAGCTGCATAGCCTTACCATTTGCGTCAATTAAATATTCGCTCAACTGATCGCCAAGAATGCCTGTAAGCATCTTTTGAGCTTTAGGGCTTGAGCTTACAAAACCTTGTTCAACTTCTTTCCCGTAAACTGCGCTTTCAGTGCGCTCACGGTCTGCGTTTTCACGTTGGTACGCCTGTTGCAACAACACTTGAACATGGCTTCCCAGTTTATCACGCCCTGCTTCATCGTAAGACAACTGGTCTATTGACCCATCTTCGTTGTTTGACGGAAAATACTCTTGCAAGAAATCAAACGTCTGTTGATCGCTTGGGTCTTTGATAGATGTGTACAACCGCAACAAATCACGAGAACTCATTGCATCGAGGTTCATGTCGTTGCTTACACGGCTAACGCCAACACGTCCGCGCATGTTGGCAATAAACTTTGCTTTTTCACCGTCGTTTAGGATGTGACTTGGCTGTGCGTTAATGCGATCTATATAGACGTTCATGAGTGATTGGGCATCATCTGCCTGACCAAGCGCAATCTTGCGATCTAACTGTGAACCCCAGTTAGAAACCATGCTTGGGAAAGTTGCCCTATCATTTTCTTGCTGGAGCTTTGCTTGCGCGTGACCAATAGACGCTGACTTGCTCACAAACTTATCTGCGGCAATGCTTTGGAACGCTCCGCGATATTCTTCTGGTACATCTTGCACCATTAGCGCCAAACGATCCTCGACATCCATGCCAAACATCGACATGTCATACATGTTGGCATTTGCGCTTTCGTTAATTTGGTTATCAATCGCCATGCCCATCTGATGCACAAAACGATCTTCCATTGTTGCATCATACGTTGCCTGTGCAGCTCGACCCATCATGTAGTCTAGCTGCTCTGGCATTTCTGGTGCGCCGTTTACGCTTGTGCGGAACACCTGCATTTTTGCAAGTTGCTCTGCCTTTTTTGTGTTTTCGGCTGCGAAAGCGCGTCCGTATGCTTCAGCTTGCGCGGCTGCGGCACCCGCTGCTACTTTAAACAAGCCGCCAAAAGCTGAATTAGGTGTTTGCCCTGCGTCCACCATTGCCACAGAGCGTGTATCTTGGATTTGGATTTTTTGCTTAGTGACGGGCATCTGTTACTCCCAGAATAGCTTAAAAAATGACTTCACCTTTTTAGGTGCTGACTTCATGTTGGCGCTTATTCGATCCATTGGATCTTGACCTGTTTTGGTGATCTTGTAGTCACGATATGTGTTAAGCGCAGTCATGCCTGTTTGGATGTTTGTCTGAAGTGCGCCCAAGTAGGCGTTGGCTGCGTTTGTGGCTGCATCCACCTTAGCGTTTGCTAGGCTGATGTTCTTTGTGCGACGTAGGTTTGCTTTTTCTGCATCTGCATTTGCGTAGACCTTGCCGATCGCTTTAGATCCCTCTGCCGCTTGGGCTGCGTTTATGTGGTCAAAACTTGCCGCATCCACGCCGCTTAGTACGGCTGCTGCTTGGTTTGTCTTGTACATGTTGCCAAGCTGCTCTCGGATTTCTGCCTCTTGGCCTTGGGCCTTAACGCCCGCCATAACAACCATCGCGTCTATCTGCGCGGCCTCAAAGTCTGCTCGATCAATTATGTCGTTACTTTGTGAGGCTTGTGCGCGCGCCCCCATGTTCGTCATAACGCTCGATGCTGCTGTAAACGGATCACACATAAACTGCCCCTAGAAGTACATATTCATAATTAAGCCGCGCACACCCATGCGCCCCGCAGTGTCACCTTCGATCTTGAGCGTAGGCTCACGCCCCCAATCCCCGATGTAATACTCGCGCCACTCGTCTACGGCTGTGATTGATAGATTGCTGCGCAAATCCTGTGGTGTAATCACGCTCTGACCTGCAATCTTGCCAGCCATTGCGTTATCCCAGTTTACTTCCGCAGACACGATGCGTTGGAACTTACCTGCCATTGGGCCAGTTGGGCTTTGGATTACAGGCGCATGTAACTCAAAGCTAAATGGCATTGCATCACCCACTGTAACCTGTAATGCGTTTGGCTGCGTTTTAAATACGCCACCTGCATCAATCTGTGAGTTTTGGATATAAAAGAACTCGCCGTCTACTGTCGCTGTCACCTGCACAATACGGTTAGGAACAAGCGACGCAATGTGTGTCGCTTCTACCGCTGTGGATCCTGTTGCAGTGCTTGCTTCTGAATAATCGGTTGTGATGTATTCGTAGTTTTCCGTGTCAAACTCCAACAAGTAGTGCTGTCCATCGCGCTCTGCTGATGCAAACAAGCGTGACCCAATAGCAGCAAAGCTTTCGAACCTGCCAGCGCCTAGCGTCCAACGCATCCAGCCAAAACTATCGTCGTTGCGCGAGGCGTGTAGCACAATCGCTGAACCATCATTTTGATCTGAATAAATAAGGTACGAGGTTGAGCCAAATGTGTCAGACCCCACAAACGTACAAGCATCCTTGGGGTATTTTACCCAGTCACTCGCGACGATAGACGCAGGTAGTGAGGTGTATTCACTGTCGCGGTTTGCAGAACTAAATTCACGGATCGTTGTGCCGATCTTGTCCACATAAAACACACCACCGTCAAACTTGTAGGGGCGTGTGTATGAGCATCCAATTTCTGTCGATGAAACCACACGAATTGTGCTTTGCTCCATGACTTGAACAGTAGACCCTGGGATGTATAGCTCTTGGTTGTCTGTAAAGATCAACATGTCAAACGATGACACCAGATGACGAATACGCGCTTGCTTACCGATGCCGTATAGCGCAATCGCGTCAGTCGTGTCCCCATCACCAGTGTCAAAGTTTTCAAACTCCGAAAACTGTGATGCCCATGCAGCGTCAGGCAGCGACTTTGTGCCACCCAACCACAAACGACGTTCATGTACCGTACAAGCTGTGGGCCACCCACGCGCATTTGAGAACGCAGGTTCTTTGATGTTTTTAACACCATCTAACGGAATAATAAGTACGTCAGGGCCACCAGTAAGGATGTCGTTATCCACTGCTGTACCTGCACACTCTATCTCAAACGCATCTTTAGAAATAATACGCTTAATTGTGTATGCGGCTGCACCACCTGCGGGGGCTGCGGCTGCTGTTCCGCTTGTCGCATGTACTACGGCGTTGTTCATAAGTGCTGGAAGTGCGTCGGCTTCTGCAATACCTGCAAAAAACACCCGATCACCGACAGCAAAGCCATGTTCAAACATTGTTACTTCGACGAGTTGTGAACCTTTACGCAAATAGAACGGATTCGGCTCAAGGCGTTTTGCAACGTCTTGGCGCACAGTTACGTCTGCTGTTCGTGCGTTTGTTACCGCTGTAATCTCGACTTCACCATCAAGAATACGCAAGCGGGATCCGACATGCTCTGCTGTAAAGAAGTCCTGATCCATAGTCACAGAACCAGTACCCGCATTGAGGTTAAACCCGCTGCCGCCCAACACGGTCTGCAAGTACGAGCCGTATCCTGTAGATAAGCCCGCAGATGTAAAGATTGTTAAATCCGCTGTCATTTGAGGATCTGCAAACTGAAAAAACGGCGCTTTTACGCGTGTTTTGTCGTCAGTTACATCAAACTCAAAGCTAGATTGCACAAAATCAATAGAAGGCTGAGTTACGATTGAAATAAAGATCGGCTGAAAACTCTCGTCCGTAATGATGATCTTATCGCGATCATATGTAATTGAGACATACTTTTTCGTAGTCTCTGTCCAAGGCATGTATGAAAACACTTTTACGACTGCGCCTGTCATGTCCATAATGCGCAAAATCCCCGCCTCAAAGATCAGCAAGAATTGCAAATTGTCATCTTCGGCAAAGTCCCAGACTTCTAATCGCGCATCTGCGGTTAGCGGCTGTTTTACAAACGAACCCCAACGACGCTGTATGCGCCCATCCGATAGCACCATCATATTGTTGGCATCGCGCACAGACGAAAAATATGCGTTTGCATCTTGGCGAATACGCAGTGAGCTACCAGTGCGCCCTTTGCGGAAATCGGAACGGAAGTCTTGGATTTTACCCATTACAAGCCTCGGTTAGTGCGACGTGCGCGAATAAACAATTTGGTGTCTAAGCGTGAAGATGTACGCCCTTGCGCATCGCGTGAGCGCGCTTTTAGCATCATTTCTTCTGCCATTTGCTTGAATGCACCTGCTGTTGCTGCGTCTTGCGTAATCGGGATCGCAAGTGCGGCTGCAAGCTCCATTGTGAACGCACGACGAAAATACCCAGGCCATTTGTCGGGTGTCGTCATTTTGGTAACGTCTGCATAAACCTCTACGTCGGTGTTGCTGTTCGTTGCAATGACTGACCCAAAGCGGTCAAACGGCTGTGATTGACCATCTACCCAAACAGACAAAACCGCGATTGCGGATGTCGGAATATCATAGACGTATTCCCAAGGTGCGGGTGCTGGTTTTGTAGAAGCGTTTAAGCGAATACGATCTCGTGCAAACCGCCAAGGATAGGCCGCAAGCGAGTTTTCAAGTACGTCGCTAAAAATCAAATTGCCGCTACGCGCGGCTAATCCATCATCGTTGAAAGATGCAATCTCAGGCACACCAATTTGCGCTAAAGCTGCGTTCATAACTTTCAGTGTAGAGTTCGAAGAACTAAGTGGTGTTACTGACATTCATGTTTCCCTTTTGAAAAGAAGGGGACCACTTGCGCAGCCCCCTCCCCATTATCTTATTGCCCATCTGCCACTGGGCAAAAAGATCCTTACGATAGTGATGACACTTTGTAGATGCCGCTATCTTCGATAACAGTTGCACCTAGTGCCATTGAACTAACGCATGACCATGCAGAGCGTGTGTTCTCATAATCCCAGATTGTGTTGATGTCGGCGTTTACGCCGTGACCAACCGCAGAACGGTGCCATGCCAAGTTTGTAGAAACGCCTGTATTCGCATCGCGAGTTACGTTTGCCATTGGCATCCACAATGTACCCATCCAGAATTTAGCTGTCATAGAGCCTTTGAATGGTAGGTTTTCAGCACCAACGTAGTCTGCGTTTGCAAACTCAGGGACTTTCAAGAACTGCGCCCATGCGTATGGGTGCAATGCACAAAAGCGGTTTCCGTCGTCTGGAACTTCGTTCACGTTGAATGTTGTGACAATGTTCATCGCTGTGTCGAAATCAAACGCGCCTCCTGTATTGCCAAGGTCTGCTGCGTTTGCGCCAGTTTCCATTGCGTTGATCAGAACTTCGTCTGTTTTCTTGCCCAATGCTGCAACGTGTGCTGCTGCATGTGCGCGTTTCTCGTCGATGTTTAGTTTCAACAAGTCTAGATCGTCGATCAGAGTTGGAACGTAGTAGTCAGCCATTTGCGCTGATACTTTTGTGTGCTCTGGATCTTGGAAAGTATGCTCGGCGTTGCGCGCTTTACCTTGCGCTGTCAACATTCCGAATACTTGGAAGATCACAGATTTCGCCTGAACTGTACCCTTACGAGTTGTGTTCTGTAGGCGTGAGCCCATTTGACGGTATTGTAGGTGAACGTCTGCGTTATATTCTTCGATAAACGCTTGATCGATAGTAGAAGCCATTGTTTAGCCCTCGTGATTTAAGTTACTGGATCATCGGGTATTCCTCAGAACTCAAAACTGCGGGTATTCCTTACGGAGCCGCATTCGGAACGTCGGGGCCGCATAGGTCTAGGTAGAAACCTCGGAACCTATAATCTGAAATGTGCGCTTCTTGTTCGTTTATGTCAAACCCCAGATATTGCAGCCATTGTATGCGCTTTGTCGCGTCTGCTGGGACATAGTTGCCTATGCCTTCATATTGGCTCCTCGATGCGTCAATAAATGACCTGCAAAAGCGTGTCATAGATCGCCAGTGAGTATCTGCTAGGTGTGTACCTAATAACCAGATAATCCCAACTTTGTTTGTCCATGCTGAGGGGGTTATGCCACCTATGGCGACAATCTCATCATCCCGCCATAGTGTGAAGTAATAATCTAAGTGAACACGCTCACAAAGGTTGTCGTAAATGTTTTTACCCGAAGCGGCCTCTGATATGCGGATCTCCTCGATGTCGGAGGGACGCATTTGCAACCACAAACGCCCAATGTCCCACCGAGTAGAAGGTAATAAAACGTACTTAGCCTTGGTTTGCAAAACGACGCCACATATCCCGTACTTGTTCAGTATAAGCTGGATTTTCACCAAAACGTGGATCAGCTTGCATCTCGCGGATCTCCTCGCGTGTCATAGCGCCGCCAGGCATACGCGTTTCGCCGCCTTCTGGCGCAAACCCGCGCGATCCAGTCATTTCCATCACGCTTTCGAAAAACTCTACACCTTCTGCTGTCGTCATTAGACGATGCACTTGGTCAAAGTGTTGCTCGTTGATGTTTTTGGTAATCCAGTTGTTTACGCTGTTAATGCGGTTCTCAAAGTTCTCACCTAGTTTTTGGGCTTCTGCTTCGAGATTTGGCTGTGTTTGCGCGTAAACTTCGCCAATTAGGCTTTCAAACGCATCAGATGATACGTTGTTTTCTTTTGCCCAGGACTTCAGCGCTGTGTCGATCCCCTCCGTTGGCGCGTCAAACCCATCTGGGTACATGTACCCGTCAATCGTTTCTGGTACGCCAATAGCTTGCGACATGTTGCCTTGAATTTCCGCTTCGATCTCCGAACGCAACTTGTCTGTTTTACGCGAGTAGGCTCCATATAAATCAGAGTACGCTTTTGCTTGATCTTCCGCACTAGAAAATTTTTCTAGCAACCAGTCAGGGCGACTTTCGCTTGTAGCTTCTGCGGTTTCCGCAACAATCGGATCTGTGGCTTCAGAATTGACAGCTTCTTCACTCATTTTAACCTCGTGGGGTAGATTTACGACGGGCATCGATGATGCCGACTAATCGACGCATACCCTCAACAGTTCGCAATTCTTCGTTGCTTGCTGTTGGGTGGCACACGACATTTGTTGTAATCGAACGCAAATACTCCATAAAAGCATCCCCGTTCGCTCCGTTTAATGCAGATCTTACGGTCTGATTAACAATTTCTTCTGCCTGTTCATCGCGCACAAATCCGTCGATAGACTTGGCAGATAAGTCACGGATTACTTCTATCTTGCGCTTAACGGCGTGATCGTTCATCAGTATCCTTTACCGCCGCCGCTTTTTTTGCATTTGCCGACATCTTGGCATTTCTGTGGTGATTTACAGCTTGAGCAGGTTTTCATCATTGCTCTCCTTGTTGCATTTGTTGAACTGCCGCCATTTGTTGCTGCGCCTGTTCCATTAGGTCAGCGACTTCTTTTGACGACTTAAATAGCTTGGTTTCTAGGCCCATGCGGTCTTGTAGCCACGGATGTAACTCGTCGAGATTGTACATCGATGTGGCTGCCATTGGACCGTACATTTGGGCGCGTATTTGGAAGTCTTGCATTAACTTCTGTACGTCGCGTCCGTTCTGGGCTTGAGCAAGCGGTGAAATGGCGCGCACTTGGATCGCGCGTCCATCTTTTGTGGGCAACTGAATGTCACCACGTTTTTCAAGGATATAAAGCGCACGACGTATATACGGCTGTATAAACTCGTAGAATACGCGCGCAAATCCTGATGCAGTACGGTGTGACAAATCTGCCATACGTTCTGCCACTTCTGTTGCTGTCGCAGGGGTTTTGTTCGGATCTGACAGCATGTCGTTGTAAAGCGCGCGCTTAATGTTCAAACGCTGATCGCCCAACACAACGTCTTGCATGTTAAAGTTGCCAGTATTGCCGATAACAGGCTCCAAACCGCGTGTACCGATTTCCTTGGTAACGATTGTCCCAGGCAATAGCTGAATATTGTCTGATGCAATCGTTGCTTCGTTGTCAGTCTGATAAACACCAACAATAGACATCGCTGCGTTTTCCAGCACCATCTCTACCATTAGGTTTGTTGTGCGGATCGCGCCCATTGCGTTTAGCAGCGGACCACGGCCCCAAGTTTCACCCGCAGATGTTGACCAGCGATAAGCAATAAAGGGGTTAGAACCTTCGCCAACCAGTTTCTGCTGATGAATAACCTCTTGGTGGTTCTCAACGACAACGCAGTGGTGATACGTTTCTTCTTTGGCGCTGTAGTCGCGGTATGTGTACTCGATTACATCAAGTTCTTTATCCGCTTCTTCCATCGCGTCCCATGCAGTTTTTGTACCGTCCATGTTTGCGCGTGGGTAACGATACTGAATATGACCAGCTTTTACCTTTGCACAACGATACACACCGCCGATCATGTCGTCTGCACCGCGCTCGATGTAAACGTCAGTGATCGGAATTGCACGGTGATGGAACGCTTTGCTGCCCGATCCTTCCTCAAATAGCAAAACGCCTGTCGAAATTGCCATGTCGTAGAGACTTTCAGCACTTTCTTGGGCGAAATTTGAGTTCCAGATCTCCTCGAACAAGAATTTGTTGATCTCATCCAAGTCGCGGTTCACTGCTTTCTTGTCACGGTCCTCAACCATTGAAGATGCGTCAAGTTTCACAAATTCTGTGAACGGCGGCATAAGCCCCGCTTGCATACGAGACACAAACTCCGCTACGGCGTTTGCGCCTGTTTCATCAAAAATATCCTCTGCTTTATCCACAGAAGTTAGGTGAAAGCGCTTACGGGCTGGCATTGTTAGACGCAAACAATCGTCAAACAAGCCTTCTAGCCGTCCTCGCTCTGATTTAGCCGAATTACGGCGTTCAACGATTGCTTTCGCGTCCATTTAATTACCCAAAGAAAGAACGTGCGCCAAAAATGCCGCGTGTGCGTGTTCCAGTTCCGTTTGATGTGCCAACACGGCGATCTGCGTATTCTTCTTTACGCGCTTTAAGCGTGTCCAAGTCAGACTTACGGCGAGAAGCATCGGCTTCTTTCTTCAATGTCTGTTCTTCTTTTTTACGGACTTGCGCAGCTTCATTCATTGCACGTTTTTGGTTACGCGCTGACTTTTGCGCTGCGTTTGCGCTTGATACGCCTGATACGGCGGTTACGATAGCAGTAATAACTGGATCACACATGTTTAACCCCAATATGTTGTGTATTGAGATTAAAAATCCGCTTTATCTAGTTTTAAGTCAACTAGCGGCCCCGAGAGAGTATGCTTTGGCGGTTTCGCTGTCGTGCAGTCATGCCGCCGCCTCGATCAAAGACGTTGTGCTTATAATTTGCCTGTGTGTGCGTTTTGTGACCATTTCCGCGCCCGATCAGCTTCTTGCCGTAGCCCATACGCAGCATCATGTACTGCTCCGCGTCTGAAACGTGTGAGTAAATTGACTTCTTGTCGATTTCTTCTCGATCTTTCAGATAGCAGTAGCCGCCTTTCTTGGCGTTTAGCAAATATGTGCAGTTTGGCGAAATAAAATACGCAGGTTTTCCCTCAATGAGGGTATTGATCTGTGTTTCCACAGCTCCTACGCGAATAATCGGATCGTTTGACCAGGCTGGCTGCACATCTAGTCCCGCCGCTTTGAAAATCTGGTATGGTGTCGTACTATCTGTCGTAGCACGGTCCTCACCGCGCGGATCTCCAGTAATTACGATAGGATACTCTGAATAATGCTCTTTAATATGAGTGCCAAGCAGATCGGCGAATTGCTTGGCATTCGTGTCGCGCGTAACAAGCTCATCAAAGACCCTCACCTGTCCATGCACATCCTGACCAAAACTCGCGGCGGGGGTAAGTCCAAAGTCCACTCCAATGTGGATCGCCTCCCCCTCGACTGGACCAAATGGCTCTGCCGCTACATGTAGTTTCTCAGAAAATCCGCGATATACAGGTCTACCCGCAAAAATACGCCCAATCTGGTTTTGCAGCATATTTCTGATCCAATCGCGCGTTTGACCGTGGATTAGATCAGTATAGTACGTTTCATCTGTAAATTTAGCGTTTTCACGGTGAGGATTTAGATCATATCCGACTAAGGCTCCATCTGGGCCAAATTTATCGGTTAGCGCAGGAGGCTGCGTAAAAAACGTCCAGTTGTCAGGCTTTAGAAGCGTCAGACGGTCATCTTCTGTCATCCAGTCTGGCGGCTCGGCCTGACCTGACATAATAGCCCACCAGTGTTCTTCGTGCGGCGCGTTTGTGTCCATAATCACGCAAGAACGGGTTGGACCCCCTTCGATCATGCGTGGATAGCGTTTTACACGAGAAATTGCGGCTGTGACGATTTCACGGCTTAATTCTCGTGCCTCGTTTAGCCAGATGGCTGTAAATTCGAACGATAGAAGTTTTCTAACATCTTCATCCCGATCCAACGCCAAAAACCAAACTTCTGCCTCTAAATCGATCTCTGGTATCTTAATGTCTTGGCGAAACGGCGCACGCCACCGCACGCGCCCAAAGTCACTTTCTGGCAACCAGTCTAACCACGTTTTCATCGTCGTGGTTTCTAGCTGTGGTGTGGTGTTACGGATAACGCCCAGTCGAAACTTGCGCGGCCCTGTGCGCTCACCTGTTTTTAGGTCGATGGATCGTTCTTGGGATAGCATGAGGCGTAGGCACTCAATTACACAACAGACAGACTTGCCAGAACCGATTGGACCTTGGATACCGCGCACAAAGCTCGGATCTCCCATAAATCGCTTAATGACTTCTCCGTCAGGCGTGTAATTTACGTCAACCAAAGCAATGCTCCATTTATTACTAAGAAGATGGTTCCGATTACGGCAACCGTCTGCATGTATTTAGAACGCTCGGCTTTCAACACTTTCTGTTGGTATAGAAAGACAGCATCATCACCATCCTCGATCGTACGTCGCCGTAGTTCTCGTAACGCCTCATGCAGATACTTGATTTCAGCAGGTTCCAGCTCCATTCCAGCATGTATAGCGCTGGCAACCTTGATCCGCTGCGATAGTGTTAAATTGTCGGACATGGCAGTGTCCTCCTTGTTATCTAATTCCGTTTCTCTTTGCGTTTTGCCGCACATTGGACAGTTCGCGTTTCTGCGCATTCGTAAGTTGCGCCATTACTTTGCGGGGCGCTGTACGACTAATCTCGACTTGGCGGTCCCGCTTTTTCAGACACCAGAACCCATCTAAGTCGAAAAATCCTGTGCCTACCTTAAACAAGCAGCCGCGTGGCCCTCGTTCAATGTTCTTTTGCTTCTTACTTTCAGGTTCCGCTTCTTCGACGCGCAATGCAAGGGATCTGTCCCCGCGTGTCGAGTAAGAGCGTACTGGCTCTGCCTTATAAGGCTGTGGTTGCTTAGAAGGTGTCGCCTTGAACCAGGTCATTTATTCGCCAGTTCACACGCAAGTGCGCTGTAACCAATAAGGTCTCGGTTGCTATCTTCGTGGTATCCATTCATCAGGCGGCTCACCTTCATCAAAGACATCATATAGGCTACGTCGTAACCCGATAGCTTTGTCGGGTCTTCTTTCCGTTCCAAAAATAATGTCCACAAAGCGCCTATTGTCTCGAATGACTTAGAAGCATCGCCATACGTTTGCTGACGATCCCCGCAAATCAAACCCTGGGCCTGTTCCAAAATCTCTTTTCTATCCAACTTTACTACTCCTATATAATGGATTGTCCTCACGACGCGCTTTATCAATACGCGCCTGTGCATCTTCGATGTGCTCCTTGCACACCCACATATAACCATGACGATGCTGCGGTATGTCCAAGCCGCCATATCCCATCCCGTATGGGGCGGGTTTCTTGCAAAAAAAACATAGATACGCTTTCGGCTTTTGTTTGGGAGCAACCCCGACTTTTTTGGCTTGCATTTTGTCTGTGATGGACGGGTCGCTAGGGTATAGCTTCGAGTTTTTCCCCCCTACCCCCCGTCCGTATCTCCTTTGCCAGCGGATTTCGCTGGAACTATTGCCTTCGCTTCTTGGACTGGAGACTGGCTAGGCTCCGCGTCGTCCAAACTCTCATGGTCAATGGTGATGCCAGCATCGCCCAGGTTGATGTTGATGTTTAACTCTCTGCCACCGCCAACGCTCTCTTGCGCCTGTGTCTCTTGCGCCTTGTAACCCGCTCGATCTAGCAGGTCAGCCGCAGCCATCTGCCTAACGTTCTCTGACTTCGCGCTTCTTGCCAGCTTAACCATCGTCTGGATGCCTACTCTGGCTCCGTCGATGAGGTGCTGCGTAATGGCGTGTTGTATCCCTGCTTTGCCTCTCCCTGATCTCAGAAAGTGCGAACATGCTGATCTAGATGAATAATTTGCATGTTCTGCTATCTCAGTGATTTCGAGATCTGTTGTTGCGCGCAGAAACACGGCGAGGGACTGTCTTGCGTCCAATTCACTTCCATCTGGCAGTGTGATCAGTTCGATTTCGTCTAAAGTAACTAGGTCCATTACGTCGAGTTTATGCCCATTTCATGTAGGTTTACTGGTTGCCGCGTCGGTGCTCGTCCAAACGTCTGCACAATTCGATAATTGCTTATTCTTGTCCTCAATGTGGAACTGTCGTTCCCCCTAAATCCCCCATATAATGAGTAGAATTTGCTTCTGTGCATTGCCTGTCAATATGGCAATTATACCACATGTAGGAATATCGACGAATATGTCACAGGTTTACCTATATATTGTGGGCGATTACGCGCTGTCGTAAATCAAGCCCCTTTCAGGGTCTTGACCCTTCGGGCTTCCATCGTTCCCTCGTTCCTCGGCTATCGCGACTCCCGTAGACAAGATTCGAGTTCAGTCGGGAATCAGCCAAGGCGACAGGCATTCGAGCCGTAGTTCGAACCCCTGTTCGGCTTGGCTTGGAGGACGGGCTATCCTCGATCTAGCCACCGCTAGTTTCAACGTCATGTTGATCTCGGATGCGCCCTGTGGGGGGTAATCCCTCTTTCGTAGACACGACGAACCCATTAGCAGCCTGGCTAACGTCCTCGGCCTTGTGGGCCTGCGGGCGTCGGCTGCGGGTTCGGACGGTTTTCTTTCTAGCTGAAACACCGTCGCGCGTCGTTCCATGAGAAAACCTTAAAATGACTCGAGTCCGCGGGACTCTCGAACTTCTCTACTACGGCATGAGCCTGCCGCTTTCCGTATCGGACGCGGCCCTCAGAACCTAAGGTAAAGAGTTGTCCTCACAACGCAGCATCAAGCTAGTTGACGCAGCATTGTTGCGGGAACTCTTGACCTTAGAACCATGCGGGGCGTTGCGGGTACTTTCAGGCGACAAGCTATACCGCAGTCGTCGATCACTTTCATGTAAAAAGAGGAATATAACATGACACACTCTAAGATGTATTCGCACGAGATTGAGACAGACGAACAGCTTTGCCAGTTCATCGATCATCTTGACACTTTCGATTACGACGAGATCGAGATCCCAGTCGCACTG
>JBELEI010000017.1:21191-22412 GCA_042093895.1 Cognatiyoonia sp.
AAGAGTACCAGAAAAACAACCCTGATTATAATCTGGTTGATGTCTATGCAGACGCAATTCCAAGAATAGCAAGAGAACAGAGTAAGTTGCACCAAATCATCATGTTTATCGAACAAAGAGAAAAGATGAATTGGAAAACAATAAAAATAAAAAAATAAAAAAAAAGATTTGGGCTACGCTGACACGTTGCCCAAGTCAACCCCGCTTCGGGGGTATGACTTGCTCAACGCTTACAGCGTCAAGTCGCCCTTAATAAATAAAAATACTCATACGAAAATGGAGATAAAAATGGGTAAAACAGCAACACAATATGTAGATGTTAATGAGAACAACGATCTCGACGATACAGTCAAACAGGACGATCTATCGTATCAGTCGGTTGAAGAACGTTATATCGATCTTAAACTCATGGCCTCAGACATTCATCATTACTATCACGTTGACGGTCTTGTCTGGGACGGCGACATACGCGAGATGGTCCCTGGCAACGTCATTTCATGGCAACGCAATGATTTGATGTACCAGCTAACGGCTGCACTCAACAAACACCTCAACAATGTCCAGTTACAGCTCGAGGACAAACGTAACAAATACCTTGCCGCACGTCGCGCAGCCACATCGGCACACGGTCAAGACGATGCACGTCGCAAGCTAGAGCATGTCAAAAACACACAGGAGGCTTTTATCCACGCTCAGGAATTGATGGAGGTATTCGAAAAGCAGTACCAAGACACAACAGGTCGCTATTACAAGCGGTTCGATCCAATTCCGCGTCAGCAACAGCCCAATCGCGACGAGATTGCGCTCAACGATTTAGACCGTGAAGCAGCAGCTTACGGCATCAATTATGTCGATAAGGACGTTCAACTCAATACAGATGGTGTCAACACCACTGAGAGGGACGAGGTTCGCATTCAAGACGCAAACCCCAATGATTTCGACATTCCAAAATAGGGCCGACGTTTAGTTACGAGTAAGCACCCTATGGTCCCCCCGCAGCCCACTCTCACATGGCTGCGGGGGTTTTTTTAACTCCAAACGCTGCACATGTCGATCCCCCCGCCCATCGAGGACGGGGAAATCGATAGTTAGCACCCCTTTCCAACCTTTCGCAAAAAGCGAACCATTCAAACTTAGAAGCGTTGTTTCGCACCTTCTCAGCCCCTCCAGGGCTTCGGCGGTGCGGGGGAACAGCGCTCCATCTGGGAGATAATTATGACT
>JBELEI010000017.1:22512-31262 GCA_042093895.1 Cognatiyoonia sp.
CCAGGGCTTCGGCGGTGCGGGGGAACAGCGCTCCATCTGGGAGATAATTATGACTGATCAAACTATAATCACCGCAATCCGTGACCTTGTATGGGCATCTATTGAAGATCGTCTTGAAGAACGCATTGAGGAAATTGTTTCAGACCACGTTGATCGTAAGTTCGACGAGGACCTCAATGATCGCGTCGAAGCAGAAGTTTCTAACGTATTAGACGAAACACTAACGTCACAACTACAATTTCACGCCAACGACGGTGTTTTTGATGATCGAATTGACAAGATCATCAACGAAACACTTTTTACCCGCTTTGATGCTCTTGTTTGGAGTTCAATCCGCAAAATTGTTTCCAACGTTTCTGACGATCTTAACAACTAATAAGGGAGAGCCGCATGGCTACGTCATATGTTCGCAAAATTCAATCTGAAGTCTGCCGTGAAATTATTGATCTCATCAACAATAACCAAGATGAGTGGATGCAAAGATGGGTTGAAACCCCACCGTGTCAAAATGGCATCAGTGGTCACGAGTACACAGGCTCAAACATTTGGGCCACCGCCATCACCATGTGGAAACACGGACTTACAGATCCCCGTTTCCTTACCTTCAACCAAGTCAAAGCCCTGGGCGGCACGGTTAAAAAAGGCACTTCCACGCCAATCTTTTTCTACAAACAAACCAAAAATGAGGACACCGATGAAAGAAATACAATTCTTCGCGTCTATAACGCATTTAATGTCGAACTTGTGGAAGGCATTGACCTTCGCGATCTCAAATCGACTGCAATTCTTGATAATCAAAATCCGAATGATGGTGCTGGATCTGAGGATAAAGTTGACGCTTATGTACGCAACACATCTGCTAAAATCAGAAATTCGGAAACGGGAGCGTTCTACTCGCCGCTAGACGATGCGATCTTTATGCCAAGCAAAAAGCGCTTCATCGGCGACGGAGATTACGCCACTGTCAGCTATTACAGCACATTATTACATGAACTTGTCCATTGGACAGGTTCGGTAAGTCGCCTGAACCGCGACAGTATCAAAGAATATAACAAAAAACGTGAAGTACGCGCCAAGGAGGAACTAATCGCAGAGATTGGTGCAGCCATGCTGTGCAAGCGTTTTGCCTTAACAACCAAAGTACGCCCTGATCACGCCTCATACATCAAAGGTTGGATCTCGCTTCTTAACGACAGTCCTTACGAACTGTTCCGCGCATCGGCTGCGTCCAAAGCCGCCGTTACTTATCTCGATGATCTTCAAGGAGAAATGACATGCCCTACGCTGATAACACCGTCGGCTATCAACGCCGTGACACATCACTCGATGCCGCAGTAAAAGTGCGCCCTTGGTCCCTTCGTGGCCAAGTCCTCGAATGCTTTAAGACGTTCGATCATCTGTCCACTGAGGACATTTGCGAAATACTCGGGCGTGACTATCGCAGTGTGCAGCCGCGCGTGTCTGAGCTTGCGCGTGACGGCAAGATTATTGATTCGGGAGTTCGAACCGACGGTCTGTTTAAACGCCCGATAATTGTTTGGAGGCTTCCAAATGCAAACGATAATTTGTCCTGATTGTTATGGATCTGGCGAATGTGACGTGAGGTTAATTCGGGGCTGCGGCCCCGATGCTTACCCCCACACCTATAAAGGAATTTGCCATACTTGTATGGGTCAAACATACCTTTACTTGCGCTGTGAATACTGTGATTGGATCTTCGACGATGATGATAAGTGGGTCATTATAAACGGAAAACACTTTCATAAAAACGAATGTGCAGTTGAAATGCTGAACTCAAAAGTTTACACAGCTTCAACAACTAATCACGAGAATAAATAAAAATACACAGGTAGGTGTACATTGAGCAGACGTTTAGCCAGCGTCATCGAGTTGTTGCAGAAGCTTGACTCGATAAGACAATACGAAATAACAATAAAGACAGGTAAGGAAAGCATCACCTTGAGACCTTTAGAAGATGCAATTATTCCAGAGGTTACAGAGGACGAAGTAGAGGATTGGTTTACCGAAAATGACACAGATTGATGTCAAGCACATCCATCGGGTCAAAAAAAAGCTGAAGTCGGGCAAAACAGCGGAATATCATTATGCGTGGCGAGGAGGCCCGCGATTTTATTCCACTTCTGACGGATTTACAGCAAACGGACCCGAATACTGGGCTGCATATAACAAGATCATATCTGATCTTACGCCAGCCCAAGGATACTTTCGCCAAATAATATTAGCTTATCTAAAATCACCAGAATTTACTAACTTAGCAATACGAACACAAAAAGACATGAATGTCAGCGTGGCACACCCTAACGGGATTGATGCACGTTTTGGAACTGCCCCAATAAGAGCGTTTGACGATCCGCGAATACGACAACTTGCTTATAAATGGCGTGATGAGTTGGCACAAAACTCGGCGCGCGTAGCTGATATGCGATTAACACACCTAACAACAATAGTCAGCTGGGCTGTGGATCGAGGGCTGCTGACAAAGCACAATTTGATGCAAATTAAAAAGCTCTATAAGTCAAAACGTGCCGAAATATACTGGACTGAAGCAGAAGTTGATCAACTTTGCGCAGTTGCACCCCCGTATGTTCAAAATATTCTAAAAGTTGCTGTCGAAACGGGCCTTAGACCTGGTGATTTACGCAATTTAAACAGAAGTCATCTGCAAAAAACCGATTTTGGGTACAGAATTGTAATGAGAACGGCAAAAAGAGGCAGAGTTGTAAGCATTCCTGTAACAGAAGCGCTCCATCTGATCCTTAAATCACTTCCTAAAGATCAATTCCAAATCCTTGTAGGTGCAAATGGCGTGCCATTTAAATCAGAAAACTCACTTGGATCTGTTGTTTCTAAATACAGAGACATAGCAGGTATAAGAAAAGAGCTAAGACTATACGATGCCAGAGGCACGGCAGCTACTAAACTCTTTAAAGCTAATCTTTCGTTAAGAGAAGTTGCGACGTTCATGGGTTGGTCAGTGCAAAACGCTGCAAATATGATCGAAACCTATGCATCTATGCATCCTGATACAAACAGCGATGTATTAGTAAAACTAAAATCCGCTAACTAAAGCATCCCCCCAAGTAAACTAGCCGCTTCGCTAGTCTAGTTGACTAGGGGGTTTGCTCACGTTTGCGTATAGCGTAACTTAAAAAAATAATATGAGATTTGATATTTGTTCCTTTATTTCGAATCTCATAGGGCGCAGTCGGGGTTAGGTTTTCCTCTTTCCCTAAGCCCCGACTGTAAACTTACTGTAAACTGGATTTTTTTTGCTCATAAGCGTACACTCGCTTATGTTTATAAAACCCAATGTAATCAATGACTTGGATTTGGCAGGGGCACCAGGGCTCGAACCCGGGACCTACGGTTTTGGAGACCGTTCCAGTTTATTGTTTACAAAGGGTTTTTCTGTAAACTAAGCTGAAATTATATCGTTTTAGATCAAAGCGATAGTTTCGGGCTGTAAACTGGGAGGACCAAAATACCATGCGTATAAACACCAAAAAACCGTTTTCAATCGCCAATGCTTTGAAACCGTCTAAAGGTCCAATAACGCTACCTGATACCGACGACGTTATTGAACGTCCGACGTATGAAAAAGTTGCTGAACTTAAAAATCAGATGATCGATCTAAAAGCACAGCTTTTTGAAATGCAGGAGCGTGTATCCACACTCACGGAACAAAACACATCCTTGCGCATAAAGATTGCCAAGATTGGAAAATGACCCCAACACAGCGATCACTCAAAGTCTTGCGAGAGCAAGGCTATCACTGCGCCATTGTTGAGCGATGGAACCCACACACAAAGGTACGACAAGATCTCTTTGGATTTGCTGACTTGCTTTGCATCCAGGAGGGCCACTCACCCCTTCTTGTGCAAGTAACCTCTACTGGTTGGTCTGCGCGCATCAAGAAGATCCTAAACGAACCACTTGCAGAACTGGCCCTCAAGTCAGGCTTTCGCATCGAGGTCCACGGTTGGCGCAAACTCAAAACAAATAAAAACCGTCAAACAATCAAAGTGACGGAAATAGAACTGGGGATGTTCAATGGCGTTTAACAGTTTTCGGCTTATTGCCGAGACACATGGGCTTTTGCCCAACGAAAAACTTGTCTTGTTTCAGCTTGCAAGTTTCGAAAACTCAGTCACAGGCCAATGCAATCCAAGCATCGAGCGCATTGCTTACTACACAGGTTTGGCTGCGGACCAGACCCGTCGCCTGATTAAGTCTCTTATTAATAAGGGATATATCAGCAACGGCGATCTTGGTTATGTCTTCAATTTCCAAGCCGCACATCAGTACGATCTCATACCCTCTGATTACTGGCCCTCACCTTTTGCGATTGAGGCCATTCAAGAGAGTTTCCCCCGACACCACTTTGACACTCAGGAGGCAGTCAATGACTTCATCAACTTCGTCCAAAGCAATGACATTCGGGTCCAGCCCGAGCGATTTGATTTCGCGTTCATCAGAAACATCAGCGCCATCCTTTCTCAGCGACCAGAAGGCAACGTTAAAATCTCTGGCAAGAAATCGCATGAAGAAGCAAGTGCAGCAAGCTCTTTCTTCCCTCAAAGCGTTTCCCGCTCCGCGATTTGACTGGGTGGGTATGAAAGAATTTTGCGTCAAAAAAGACTGTATGTATTTCGGAGCAATCGACGATGTTATCTATTACGTCCCTAACAGCACTGGTTCTGACCTGCTTTGTTCTGTTCTTCGTAATGTAGAGTTGGTTGACTTCGATGAAGCAACAGTTCGCAGATCTTTGTTTCAGCTTTGGGTCTGCACCAAACACGCAAAAATGGCTGACAGTGACCGTGATTTAGCTGTCGCTACCTACATCGACACCATGCGCTCATATCCAACTGATGTGTGCCTAGCCGTGATCGACAACTTCCTACACACTGCCGAGTTTTGGCCTTCAATGGCTGACTTCAGCAAAGCACTTCGAGACTATGCGGGGCCAATCGCGGCGCTGCACACTCTCACTCGCAACCTCATCAAGCAACGGGAGAAACTAAATGGATCGCTCTAAATATATCGGATCATCAGACGCGCGTGACATCATGTACGGCAACTGGTTTGACCTCTGGTCTATCAAAACCAATCGCGTCGAGCGTGTTGATTTGTCTGACAATTTCAAAGTTCAACTTGGCGTTCACACCGAGGAGTTCCACATTGACTGGACCCTCAAGCGTTTATTTGCTGAACACCCTTACTACTGCCGCATTCCACAGGCTGTAGACCAACAGCACACAACAACGCTTACTATTGACGATACGCCGTTTGGTTGTCACTACGACGCGCTTATCACCGAAGCTGCGGCTGACGATCTTATCCCTATCCCTGTAGAGGTTAAGCATACAGGCCGTTATAAAAACGCCGTGCAAGCTGCGTCGTTTTATATGCCCCAGTTGCAGCATCTTATGATGTGTAACCATTCCGAGAATTTGTTGTTCTCAGCTATTTGCGGCACAGAGGAACCAGAACGTGTTTGGGTTTCTCGTGACGACGAATTTATTGAGCATTACAAGCAAAATGCCATTCGCTTTTGGGCGTATGTGCGTGACGACATTGGCCCACCGCCTGTGTTTGATCACAATGCCATTAATTTAACTGCCGATGTGGCTCAAACCCTCACCGACAAAGTTAAAATTAACGGTTTCAAACGTCGGTCTATTGCGTCCAACAACTACGCAATGTCCCTCGTCCCAGAGTTCATAGAAACAAAAAAGCAAGCCAAGCGACACGACGAGATCAAAAGCGATCTCAAGGGTCTTATGGCTGACGACGAAAACGAACTCTATTCCGATCAGCTTGTGCTCAAGCGCAACAAAGCTGGTTCAATCATCATCCGCGTAAATCAGGAGGCTTAACATGTCTGACGCAATCAAAGATCTTATTGCTGCACAGCAGTCTTGCGACAAACTTGTCAAAAATGCGCGCAATCCGCATTTCAAGAATAACTATGCAGACATTGGTGCGACGCTCGACGTTGCACTCGATGCTCTGCACAAAAACAACTTCGCTCTTATTCAACACGTCGTTGAGAGCGAGCGTGGTTCATTACTTCGCACGACATTTGCACATGTTTCTGGCGTTACATTCGACAGTGACATTCCGCTAGTGCTTAAACGTGGCGACATGCAGGATCTTGGCTCTGCCATTACCTATGCACGTCGTTATTCAATCCAATCTATGCTTGGCTTAGCTGCCGAGGACGACGACGGACAAGCTGCATCACAGCCTAAAGGCGCAGCCGCGTCCAACATTTCTACACAACCACCCAAGCGCATGAGCGCTGGCGCAGACTTTTAGGAGGTTCCCATGTCTGACTACGATAACACCAATTCTGGCATCATCTTTCAGCCCCACGACGATCAAGAGTTTCGTGGACAAGGCCGTATCAACATCGAGGGGCGCGACAGTCGTTGCGTCCTTATCCGCGAAAAACTATCGCGCGATGGCGATCCAGTCCTCGTTATGTATCAACGAGCCGCTGTTTTCTTTCCTAACGACAAAGGCGACAACGAGAAGCGCCCAGACTTCTCTGGCCCGTTAGACAATCACCCTGACATGCGTTGCGCTGTCTGGGTTGGCGAAAAAGACGGTCGCAAAAATTTGCAGATCAAAGTGGATTACAAAAATCAGGATGGTGCGTCTGCACCTGCAACGGCTGCTGCCGCACCTGTGCAACAGTTAGCTGATGACATCCCATTCTAATCCCACCTGTAAAGGCTGCGGCACACCCAATCGGTGTGTCGCTCAACGCCGCTGTACTCGATTGCTTTTACAATTAGCACTCGAAAAGCCTGAAAACGTCACTGTGTTAAAAGTCGGGAGTAAACGCTGTGTCATACCTAAAAAGTCTACCACTTCGTAGTTTCGCCTATGGCTTCGTTCTTGGCGCGGCTACTATGGCATCACCTGCCATTGCCGTTGTTATAGCTATCGCTTTTGCTATCTACCTCTGGAGGATCAAATGACAATCAAAACAATATCGACGTATCAAGAAGTCAAAAAACGCTTTGAGTTTATGCTTTACGAAATGTCTGCCGCTTACTGTGTAGCGCATGGCTACGTCGAAGAAGATGCGCAAACTTTTTACAACGACCTTATGAAAGATTACGAGGTTATTCGCGATGGAAGTTGATATGCACCGTCTAAAAAAGCACCCCAAAACAGTTAGTCAAATGAGTGTTGTTACAGAACGCATTAAATGCGGCAAAATGAACGCCGAAGCTGCCATTGGGCATCTTATGTTGTCTTACGAAAAAGAAAGCGCGGAGTTAAAGCTGCGCCCATCACTTCCTTTACGCTCAAAATCTGTAAAACGAGATCTGCGTTACTATGCAAACCATAGCAACGTTTGCCGCAAAATAATTACACTTATGCTCTCAACCACACAGAAAATGAAAGCAACCGAGATTGCGTCAAATATCAAAGAAAGTGTGCCTGAAGTGTCTAACTGGTGCGGATTAATGGCAAATGATCGCGTACTGTTTAAGGTTCGAGGCCCCAAAGAAATCTGTAACAGACGATATTCTTGGTTATACTACATTTAGTGGCTAGACTAAGAATAATAGAAAGCGGACACTACATGTAGTTGGTTTACCTCCCTGTACCAACTCCTCTCCTCCTGTACCCTCAAGGGTGCCTCATAACTGCCAGCATTGCCTCCCTCCCAGGCTTTGCTGGCTTTTTTTTAGGAAGCGGAACATGTACCTACTAACTTTCTCTCTTTCCATTGATGAAGATACGCACATCGATCAATACGTTCTCTTTGACTGTAAATATTCAGCTTACTCTGCTTATGAGGAACTTAAAAACGACGAAGATTTTGTCTGCGGCGCTGTGTCTAAAATACTTATGGCGTCAGAAGAACGGTGGGAAACAGACAGTCCTGTTACACACTCAGTAAATCCAGTCTATTTGCATTGAAAGTCGTGTGCGGGGCCAGTGAAAACTAAAGTGTCGGGCTATAGAGAAAACTGGTAGAACCAACAAATACGCCCCGTGGTAGTGGACGACTTATTTGAGGTGCCCCGCACCAAACGAATTTGTAGTTTTTTTACACTAAGGGAAACCCCCAAAATGTGTTTTTTGTTGGATATTTTCCGTAATAATAAAAATAACTACGGATGCAGTGTTTGACCCCAAAAACGCGTATGTAAATGCTCCACGGAAAGCGCTTTCTCTGCGTCCACGCATAAGCGCAAATGCTCTCTTGTCTGCCAGTCAAAACATACATTGTGTAATAAGATATACGCCACATTAAAAGTTTCTCCGCACTCGGAAAACCTCACCATCGTCTTCGTGAAACGTAATCGCTTGTAGCTGCGGCATCGATGTATATGCTCCAGAAGCAGAATATGCGTCGCCTGACGTAGCTGCGCGTAGCTGCTCTACATAAACGCCGCCTATATCCTGGGCTTTTGCGTGGTGTAAGTGACCTGTAAAGTAATAACGGTGCTTAGATCTGCCCCATTCTTCCGAATGTGCAGCCGCCATGTGCATTACCAGCCTTTCCGCTTTGGCTTTGTCTCCATGATGAGCCATGAAAAAACATCGCCCCCACTCAAAAACAAAAAAATCATAATCTGTGCGCTCCACCACAATGCGCGGGTTATTTCGATAGCGTTCCGATAAGGCTGCTGACACAGCAATATACGCGTTTTCGTCGTGATTTCCTCGCAAAATGCGAACAAGGACATTCTCATGATGCT
>JBELEI010000018.1:0-26305 GCA_042093895.1 Cognatiyoonia sp.
GCAACATCCAGATTGGTCTGCATCTGGATCATTTGGTTTCCTTCCGACCTATGAGGTTCATCCCGATTTCTGTCCGGGCCCCCAGGGTTTCGTTAAACCGGGTATTGCTGCCTTAGGAGGCAACAACCTCCCAGCGTTTCGTTTTCGACTTAGGTGCACATTCCTGAATGCGGACTTTGTCACCTACGTTGAATGCGTTGTTTTCATCGTGAGCGCGATATTTCTTCGACTTACGGATGGTTTTCTGAAGCAGCGGGTGCTTGTAACGGCGCTCGACAGAAACTGTGACTGTCTGTGCGTTCTGGTTGCTTGTGACAACCCCAGCTAGGATACGCTTAGGCATAGATTAAGCCTCCTTGGCGGCCGCTGCGGCCTTTTCGTTAAGAATAGTCTTTACACGGGCTGCATTACGGCGGGCCGTACGCATACCAGATGTGTTTTCCATCTGACCTGTTGCTTGCTGAAAGCGCAGGTTGAAGGATTCTTTTTTTAGATTAGCCAGCTCTTCACGGAGCTGATCGGGAGTTTTCTCCCGCAGTTCTTTGGCGTCCATTGGACATTTCCTTTTCAACATCACTGGCGAGCCTCATAACGAGTGACCCGATTCCCAGTGGAGTGGTACCGAAGTGCGCCGTATAGGAGGGTTTTGGCAGTGTGGCAAGGGGGTTGTTTGAATCCTTGCTACTATAGAAAAAACCGCTGCATTCAGTTCAGTTTTTCACCGCATTTGCCGCCGTCTAATTCATACAGCTGTAGTACATATCTTCCGAACGAACCACCGGTCACAATTCGCACTGCTATAAATTGCGGATCGGTCAGATCTGTCTGCTGCAAAATGAAAGGAACGACGTGCGGAGCGTAATGATTGCAAATTGGCAATAGCATTTCATCCATTAATTCGCAACTTAACCACCTTCTGGTATTTCATTCGGCTGAATACGCATTTCGATCCCACGCCCGCGTGAACTGTCGTTAAGAACACCAGTATCGGTTAGTTCAAAGTTGACGTTCTGAGCGCCCGCTGGGGTACCAATTACAATTACGGCTACCAACACAGCTGCTAATTTTCTAAGAGTCGTCGAAATTGATAGGTTTGGAAAAATTTTTCCTTCGGAATTTGCAGATTCCGGAATGCCCGAACGCAAGTTAGGGCGGCCCTAATTTTTATGCGCACCAGCCCGACCAACCAGTTGCAGACATCCAGCCCACACAAACACGACGATACCTTTAACCAACCGCGCGTATTCCCCGCGGGGAAGGTCTGGCTTCCGACCGCCATTCAGCCTTCAAAATTGCCTCCGCGTGACGGCCCCCTGATTTGCTTTACAAATCCGCAACACCGCACTGTCGTCATTCCGAAAAACGCGGTATGACGCTGCATGTCCATAAAATCCCTCTTCGCGACCCGCCTGTACCACGCTGCTCTCAACGACCACGGATCGATTGATCCGGATGAGTTGGAAAACAATTGCTATGGCATCGCGCAAGACGATGAAGCGGGTCAGGACTGGTGTGAGGAAAACGGATTTCCGGGCTACACCTCTTATGCCTCTCTCACCGATTTGCCATGGCGGTTCCCAATTTTTGCGGATGTGGTAGCGAGCCTCGACAAACATGTCGCCGCGTTCGCCAAAGACCTTGAATTCGATCTGGGCGAGCAAGAGTTAAAGCTAGAGGACATCTGGATTAACATCCTGCCCCCCGGCGGCATTCACACCGGCCACATCCACCCGCATTCCGTCATCAGCGGCACGACCTATGTGGCGATGCCCGAGGGCGCGAGCGCGCTCAAGCTAGAAGACCCACGCCTGCAAATGATGATGGCCGCCCCTGCCCGTCAAAAGGACGCGCGCGAAGAGCTGAAACAGTTCATCTATGTTAAGCCGCAAGTCGGTGATGTTTTGCTATGGGAAAGCTGGCTGCGCCACGAAGTCCCGATGAACGAAGCCGAAGAAGACGACCGCATTTCAGTCAGCTTTAACTACAGCTGGAAATAGCAACGTCCCGAACAAAAAAGACCCCCACTATTGGCGGGGGCCTTACATCGTCATTCTAAATTCGACTAGCCGAACCAGCCCTTAACTTTGCCCCAAACAGACTTTGGCGGCTCGATCACCGATGCAGTGCTTGGCGCGACGTCAAAAGCCGCAGATTCAGGCATTGGTTCTGCTTCGAAATGCTCTTCTTCGGGCTGGACCGCGGCCTTTTCGACCACTTCCGCTGTGACCTCTTCGAAAGTCGACATTTTCGCAAGCGTTGCAGGGCCAGCCATGCCGTCCGCAGCCAAACCATTGGCAGCCTGAAACTCTTCGACAGCTTTCTTTGTGCCTTTGCCAAAAATGCCATCGGCACCAATGCCGAGACCTTCCTGAAGCTTTTTCACCTGATCGCCGCGTGAACCAACGCGCAACAAAACCAGTTCGTGCAAGCCCATTGCCGCGAATGTGTCAGGTCCCGCTATGCCATCAACTGAAAGGCCATTCGATTGCTGATACGCTTTGACGGCTTTTTCTGTACCGGGACCAAAGTCACCATCAGCAGAGATGCCGAGCTTTTCCTGCAAACGTTTGACAGGTGCGCCTTTGAGGCCGCGTTTAAGAATAGACATGGTATATCCCCCAATTTTTAAGATGTCACAAACGCTAGTGTTCAGTGACCCTCAGATTAAGGGTTTTTCTGTCTCGTTTTCCCCATGCGCAGATCGTTTAGCCCTTCTTGACCTCTTTGCCGTCACGTGCGGCTTTCTCTTCGCGCGTCAGCTTGTTGCCCCAAGCGTTGTTACTAAGACCCAGCTCTGGATTGGCAGGTTTTGTCTTGCCTTTTGTCACTTTCCCACCGTTTTCAAGGAATTGCTTGATCAGGTCGTCGTCGGTGGTCGGCTTTGGAACTTGTTTCATCGCAGAATCCTTTTTCGCGTGTAGGCAGTATGGGACAACCACTGCTAAAACAAAAGCCAGCGCCTATCACGAATGACCCGAACAATGCCTTTCCGCTGGTGCGTTACATATGCTGATGCAATGAACGATCAGAAAGCGCGACGGCCGCCCCGCAAACGGTCTCTTCAACGGATGCATGGAACATCCGGCTGCGTGCAAGGGGTCGATGTGGCCCTGTAAGAAACCTGATCTTTGTAAAGCGGGCTGGTTGGGCCAACTTCACGGGATTTCCGAGGTGGGGTTGTAAGGGGTGTTGGTTAATGGATGGTTGTGGGTGCGGACGGTGGAGGGCGGCGTTGCGGACGAAGCGTTCTTTTTATTGAAGCGCTGCAATGTCCGCAATATCAGTCCAGCCGCGTTTAGTTCTCGTCTGACTTGAAGGTGCTTTCTATGAGAAAGCGGTACAGCCTTATTTGTCGAGGCAATACTGATTTTTCCCCAACCACTCGTGAGAAGATGATTGAACCGTCGATTAGTGCCGGCAACATGTCCGCTAGTCCTTCTAAGTCTACGTTAACACTCGACGGGTGATGCGCGGCAACCTCACGTAATTGCACTAATGAAACTTCGCGCCACTGAGCCAATATCGCTGTTGCCACTTGCCTAACTTTATCGCTCAATAAACGGTCTTGATAACAACATGCAGTGGTCAAACAACCAGGATGCCCATTCGGCATGCTGCTCATCTCTTTTGCAAGCAGTTCCAAGAAGGCAAGAAACCTCGCAAGAGGGTTTTCCTCGGTTTCCTCTGCGTTTCGCAGAAGATCTGCAAACCATGTTTCGTCAATTTCCAGGTGGCGGTTTAGAATGGCTTCGATCATTTGGGACTTATCTTGAAAATGATAGAAGAATCCGTTTTTCGACATTCCCACTTCGGCGATCAATTCCTCAATTGTCGTTGCCGAAACGCCTTTTTCAAGAATTGCACGTTCTGCCGCGATTAGGATTTGGTCGCGCTTGGAAGAGGTCGCGGACGTGGTCTGGTACTTTATCAACGGCGGCTCCAAAGCTTCGCACTGGTGTCATGCGATAATGCCTCGCGCGCCCAACTTCGTCTACTGCACCATCGGTCAACTGGATTATGTGGCTGTTTTTTGTTCGTCATTGAGCGACCGATCAACATGCAACTTTTTAGATAAGGTTAGAAATATGCGCGACCGAGCAGCCAGTCTGAACCTATCGTCCGCATTTTCCGTTCGCGGAAATGAGGCGCTCGAAGCGCAATATGATGAATGGGCAGAGACATACGATGAAGATAATGCAGCGATGGGTTTCAGGCTCCCTGTTTTGGCAGCTGCGGTTTTTGCTAGGTGGGTCCCAACCGGCGGGAAGATCCTTGACGCTGGTTGCGGCACAGGCTTGGCGGCGGAGAACCTACACATATTGGGATATAGAGATTTGGTGGGGGTCGATTTATCCAAAAATATGCTTGATAAGGCGCGTGAAACAGGTGTCTTTTCTGAAGTGCGAAGGATGGTGATGGGCGAACATTTGGATTTCTCACCAAACATTTTCGCAGGAGCCATCGTGACTGGCGTATTCACAGAAGGGCATGCGCCGCATTCAAGCCTTTATGAATTGATCCGTGTCGTGAAGCAAGGAGGCCATATCGTATTCAACGTGCGAGACGACATTTACGAGCATCATGGCTTTCGCGAAAAAATGGATAGGCTCGAGGCTGATGGTCTTTGGAAACTTGCTGAGAAGAGTGATCCCTTCCGGCCCTTTACCGTCAGCGAGCGCCACGTGGTCGCACGGCTCTTTGCGTATGAGATCACGAGCTAGTATCCCAATTTCTAGCGAGGGAACAAACTGCAGAAACTCTGTTGGGCGGAGCACATTATCTACAAATGCTTAACCAACCGACATTCGCGCAACTCGCAGCATTGAGCAATTTGGGCTCAATCCAGACATTCGCTGCTGGTGCAATAAATTGCTACATCAAGCAAAATGACTGTAAGCGTTGCATCTGACCCCTCGGAAAAGGTCTTCCGCTGGCAACTAAGCGCGCTATATTGGCCTTGCGGCCAATATAAAGAACAAAATTTAACTGTTTTCGGCCCTTACCGGACATTCGCAGCCAATCGCTGCGCTGCGGTGCAGCTTACCGAAAGCGGGCATTGGCAATCTAGCGCTAATTTTGCGGGGGCCGGCTACTGATGCGCGCGTCGGTTACATCTCGGCCATTGCTGCTAGCGTATGTTCCAACCCGAAACGGATATGTGCTTCAAGTGCTGATTTCGCCATTGCGGTATCTCGTGCAAGGGCCGCGTCAAACATCGTCTTATGTTCCAATACGGCATCCCTACCGCGGTTTGTTAGAACAAGCATTTGATAGCGCAAATATTTGTCAAAGATTGTTCCATGAAGCGACAAAAGGTTCTGTGAGTTGCAGGCTTGGATCATGGCCTGATGAAATTCCCAATCGTAGCGTTTCCAAACTTCTTTCTGCGAAAAATCTCCTTCAAGCATCTTTTGCTCGATCAAGTGAAGTTTGTGGTGCGCAGCCACGAGATTACCCTCCCAATCTGCATCACCGCATGCGATCGACGTTTCAAGTGCGGAACACTCTAACAAGATGCGCAGTTCAGCTATCTCAGTCAGATCTTCTGCTGAGACAGGGCGAACGAAAAAACCCCGCTGTTCTGCGGCTTGAACGAAGCCTTCGCTTGAAAGGCGATTCAGTGTTTCCCGTAGCGTTGAGACACTGGCTTCGTAGCGGTCACGAAGACCATCTAACTTTAGCTTTTTTCCAGGTTCGAGCACGCCAAAGATTATGTCGTGCTTGATGCGTTCATATGTGCTGGACCCGACCGTGGGCGCAGTTTGTGACATGCCAAGCCTCTTAGGATGGTTTGTTTGGAAAGTGGTAACATGATTATCCGATATTCCTCAATACAGGATAAAATAGGTTACTTGATAAAATATCATACATTATTGCGAATCTATTCAACTCTGCTAACTTACGCATGAAATGCAGGGAAAGACACGAATGGGTCAGCCAATAAAACTAGCAGTGGTCGGTGCTGGCCTGGTCGGACAGAGACATATCGATGCAATTGAACGCGTCGAGGGTGTGTCGTTAACTGCCGTGGTCGAGCCCGGTCCGACCCATCAAAGCGTTCCGATCTATGCATCAATATCCGACATGTTTGCCGCCGAGACTGTTGATGGCGTAATCCTATCCACGCCGACATTGCTCCATGTTCAAGGCGGTATGGACTGCATCGCGCGTGGCGTACCTGTCTTGATTGAGAAGCCGCTCGCCACATCTGCAGATGATGCCGAGGGGCTAATTCGCGCAGCGCAGGTTGCAGACGTGCCAATTTTGGTGGGGCATCACAGGCGGCACAATCCAATCATTCAAAAGACTGCCCAACTGATCAAGGAGGGCGCGATCGGTCAGGTGAGAGCTGCCCAGGTCACGTGTTGGTTCTATAAACCTGACGACTATTTCGATGTTGCGCCTTGGCGCAAGAAAGCGGGTGCCGGCCCTATCTCAGTAAATCTGGTACATGATGTTGATTTGATGCGGCATTTCCTTGGTGAAGTTGTCACAGTTCAAGCGCAAATGGCTCCGTCATTGCGTGGGTTTGAGAACGAAGATCTCGCGGCAGCAGTTCTTAGATTTGAAAGTGGGGCCGTTTGTACAATCACGGTTTCGGACAGCGTTGTCTCGCCTTGGAGTTGGGAACTCACGTCACGCGAATATCCAATTTATCCAGCAACAAATGAGTCATGCTATCTGATCGGCGGATCTGAGGGCGCGTTATCGATTCCTGATATGCGGCTTTGGCAGCACGACGGCGAAACCAGCTGGTGGAATCCTATCAAGGCGACAGCAATGCCCGTTAGCTCATCGGACCCACTCATCAATCAGATTGTGCATTTCGAAGACGTTATTCGTGGAACAGCGGACCCGTTGGTCAATGGCGAAGAAGGATTGAAAACGCTCCGCGTCGTCGAAGCAATCCAGCGCGCGGCACAATCACAAAAGTTGATTCACTTGGGTGATCAGTCAGAGGAGGCGATTACCGCCGCTGAATAAAATATCCGATATTTTGTAAAATGTATTGCGAAATGCGGAAAATGAGGCATTAATCTGCCGCACAACCAGCCCAGAAGGGCAAACTCAATGTCTGGGAGGACACTATGAAACTAACTATGACACGTCGCCTTGCGATGGCCGCCATGGTCGCTGCTGGCTCTTTTGCGAGTACGGCATCATTCGCAGACGGCCATGCGATCCAACTCCGCATGTCCACATCAGGTTCTGAAACAGATGCACGTTCCGTCGCGATGGCTGAAGTCTTCGGCCCAGCGGTTTCTGGTTTTGCATCTTATGAGCCAAGCTATAACGCAACACTTTTTGACCAAGGCACAGAGCTCGACGCGATCAGCCGTGGTAACCTGGAAATGTCGATTACTTCTGCGCAGGAACTTGCTCAGTTCTTCCCAGAGTTTTCAATATTTGCAACTGGCTATGTTCATCAGGACGCCGCGCACCAAGTTCGCGTATTTAACGACCCACTGATGGACCCGTTTAAAGCAAAGGTCGAAGACGAGCTGGGCGTAAAGCTTTTGTCTGTTATGTATCTTGGCCGCCGTCACGTGAACTTGCGCCAGTCGCGCGAAGAACTCGACGTGCAGACACCAGCTGACCTAGCAGGCGTGAATCTGCGCATGCCAGGCACAGACGCATGGCAGTTCCTAGGTGCTGCGCTGGGTGCATCACCAACACCAATGGCGTTCTCAGAAGTGTACACTGGTCTGGCAACAGGTGCTGTTGATGGTCAAGACAACCCGCTTCCAACAGTGGTAGACAAGAAGTTCTACGAAGTGACAAAGCAGATTGCTTTGACATCTCACCTTGTCGACCTGAACTACATTGCGATTTCCGCGGCTGCGTTTAACGCAATGTCGCCAGAACAGCAGTTGAAAGTTCAGACAGCAGCAGATGCCGCAGCATCCGTTGGCCGCTTGCGTCAGCTTGACCTTGAAGCAAGCTTAACTGCATTCATCGAAGAAAACGGCGTAGAAGTGTACGAGCCAGACACAGCCGCGTTCCGCACACATGTGCAGGCGCAATATGTTGGCAGCGAAGCTGCAGCTAGCTGGCCAGACGGTGTGTTGGATCAAATCAACGCACTTGGTAACTAAGTCGTAAATAATTTCGGGAGACGCACAATGAAAACCTTCTTTCAGTGGGTCTCTCGAATTTCTGACGCGATCGCAGCCACAATGCTGGCTGCGATTTTCTTTATTTTTCTTCTCCAGATTGGGTCTAGGTACACACCACAAATCGTGTCCTACTTTGATCTGGGAGAAACGATCCCGTTCCTCGCATCCATTAGGCCATTGGGCTGGACGCTCGAGTTGATCGCGGTTCTTTGGGTTTGGGTGATCTTTTTTAGCTGCGCTTTTGTGGTCCGCGAACATGATCACGTAAAGTTCGACATCATCTATTTGTCAGTTTCGCGCCGTACACGCACGATTTTCGCAATTATTTCTGCGATCGCAATCGTCGCAGGCATGCTTTACGCATTTCTGCCGACTTGGGACTACATCGACTGGATGAAAATCCGCAAGACTTCGACGGTTAGAAACCCTCTCACTGGCGACAAAATACCATTGAGGACCGTGTTCTCGGTTTATGGAGCCTTCATGCTAGTGGTTGCCGGTCGCTACGCTTGGTTGGCAATCGACACCTATCGGTTTGGCCCTCCTAAAACAGAGCTGGAAGTCGTGCTCGAACAAGAAGCCGCGGCCGAAAAGGAGGCGCATTCATGAGCTTTGAACTCGTCGCCCTTCTCGTCACGCTTTTCACATTGGCCGGCATCGGCACGCCCATCGGCTATTCAATCTTGCTTGCTTCCGTCGTGTACTTGGGCTTCGCTGGATTGGATGTGGCTCTTGCAGGCGAAAAGATCCTGCAAGGTTTTTATAAGAGCGCAATCTTGTTGGCTGTTCCACTCTTTATCGTCGCTGCAAACATCATGAATGCAGGGTCTATCACTGATCGGCTTTTGAATTTCTGTGTCGCAGTTGTTGGCCGTTTCAAAGGTGGTCTCGGTCACGTCAACGTTGTCGCATCTTTGATATTCTCTGGGATGTCGGGTTCCGCTGTCGCCGATGCAGCAGGGATTGGCAAAATCATAATCTCGATGATGACGCGAGAAGGTCGTTATTCGCGCGGATATGCTGCCGCGATCACTGCTGCGTCGGCCACGATTGGCCCAATCATTCCGCCATCCATTCCCATGGTGCTCTATGCCTTGGTTTCCAACGCTTCGATTGGTGCCCTGTTCCTAGCGGGTATTTTGCCCGGTCTGATTATGGGTGTCGTTCTCATGGCAATGAACGGGTACCTTGCACACAAGCGCGGATTTGCAGTCGAAGAACCGACACCTCTACGCGAACTCCCGCGAACAACGGCAAACGCATTCCCAGCGCTCTTGATGCCCGTGATCTTGCTCTACGGAATTTACGGCGGTGTTACGACACCAACCGAAGCAGCCGCCGTAGCTGCGTTCTATGCGCTGTTGCTCGCTGCGATGTTTTATCGCGCGATTTCCCTAAAGGCGCTCTATCAAGTCTTCGTCGACAGTGCGCGGTCGTCTGCAGCCGTTGGTATTGTGATCGGTGGCGCATTCATTCTGAATTACATCGTCATCACCGAACAAATCCCGCAAGCGATCTCATCACTGCTGGGCGATGCAGATATTAGCCCATTGATGTTCCTCATCATGGTGAACGTCCTTATTTTGCTTCTGGGATGTGTGCTGGATGCGACAACAATTATCCTCGTCATCGTACCGCTGTTTATCCCAACGTGCGAAGCTCTCGGGATTGATTTGGTCCACTTTGGAGTGCTGGTCGTGGTCAACTCAATGATCGGATTGATTACGCCGCCCTATGGCATTCTCCTTTTTGTGATTAACGCTGTAACTGACATCCCGCTTCGTGAAATCATTTCAGAGATTTGGGCCTTTTTGGTGGTGCTTATAGCCGCCCTTGTTTTGATGATGCTTTCGCCTGGATTGGTTCTTTGGCTCCCACGCTTGCTGGGCTATCAAGGCTAATGCTAACAATACCAACGCATGTCGTTCCGGGGCGTTTGGCGGAAAAACTGCGTGCAATCGCAGATATCGGATTCGAGGCCATTGATCTGAGCTTTACAGATGTGGCTCAGTTTGACGGTTCTTTGAATGAGCTCGCTAAGCTGATCAAGGATCACGGATTGCAAATTGCCTCGGTTGGACCCTTGGAGTCCGGCGCAACACACGATCTCGTCACCGCGAAAATCGATGTTGTTAAACGTCTCGGTGCCGATCTACTGATACTGGAACATGAGAAAGACAAATTGCCGGACTTGGGTGTCTATAAAGATGTCCGCATTGCCGTTCGACCAACGCGTAATAACGAAGAGAATATCGTGCGGCAGGTCGCTGGAGTGCACAATCCGTCCGTTGGATTGGCCCTCAATGCAATTGAGTTACTAGGCGACGGTTCTCGCCCCGCCAGACTGCGGGAAATAGATGGTCGGATGGTGTTTCACGTAGCACTTTGGGATGGACCATTTCGAGCAATGTTCCCAGGTCAAGGCAATTTGAACCTAAAGGGTCTGGTGCGAGTCCTTGTACGAGGTGGATTCAAAGGGGCATGGTCGGTCGGAGATATACCCGATGGCCCCAATACCGTTTTGAATGCATATCGATCGCTGGTCACCGTCTTGTCAGACGCTGCAATGACTGAGCCCGCGTTGCGCAATGCCACACCGGAAATACCCCAGAAAGTACCGGCCAAGGGTTTCGAGTTCATTGAATTTGCGGTCGACGATGCCGGTGCGGAAGAATTAGAAACAGCGTTGACCTCAATGGCATTTAGGCGCGAACGCCGACATCTCACGAAGCAAGTCACCTTATGGCGCCAAGGTGCTGTGAATATTGTTATCAATCTTGAAGGATCAGGTCATGCTGGTACCGCAGTCCGTGATCACGGCCCTTGCGTGTGTGATATGGGACTTCGCGTTGAGAATGCTGCCGAAACCGTTGCCCGTGCCAAAGCTCTTGGCACTCAAGATTTCAGTCAAACAGTTGGGCTTGGTGAACTCACAATCCCGGCCATTCGCGGAGTCGGCAGCAGTGTCATTCACTTTGTTGATGAACAATCCGACCTGCATCGGGTTTGGGACATTGAATTTGAACCTGTTGCCCGGACCAAAGCAATTCCACCGGCAGGTTTACGTCGAATTGATCACGTAGCCCAAACGATGCCCTATGATGAAATGCAAAGCTGGCTACTATATTATCTGACCACTTTTGAGATGGAAAAATCACCGATTGTAAACGTCGCAGACCCGTCCGGTGTCGTTCGCAGCCAAGCAATCGAAAGCCCTGAAGGTGAAGTACGGCTAAATCTTAACGGCGCAACTGATAGCCGAACACTGGCTGGCTCGTTTGTATCTGGCGGCCCCGGCGCTGGGGTTCAGCATATTGCTCTGCAAACTGATGATATCTTTGAAACCTCGTCACATCTTGCGAATGCAGGGTTTAATCGGTTGGTTATTCCGCGAAATTACTATGCGGATACACAGGCAGCGTTTGGTTTGAACGAAGAATTCACATCAGAACTCAGAAATCACAACATCCTTTATGATCGAGACGAATATGGAAGCTACTATCAGCTCTACGGCCAATCGATATTCGACGGATTTTTCTTTGAAATAGTCCAGCGCAAAGGCAGATATGCCGGATACGGCGCACGCAATGCGCCCATCAGATTGTCGGCGCAGTCACAAACCAGAGATCAAAAAGGTGCTGCATGACAGATGACGCAACAGCAGTTCGCGATTGGTGGCGAACATCCATAATTGATATGGAGCCCGGCAAGATCGCGTTCCGCGGGCATCCAATAGAAGAGTTGATTGGCAACGTCTCGTTCCCGCAAATGATCTGGCTCATGACTGTTGGTACCCTACCCTCAACGGAGCAGGCAGAATTGCTGGAAATGGCGCTGGTTGCAGGCGTAGACCATGGCCCTCAAGCACCCTCAATTGCAGCCGCCAGAATGACAGCGACATGCGGCGTTGGGCTAAACAATGCAATGGCGAACGGGGTAAACATGCTTGGCGATGTGCATGGAGGCGCTGGGGAACAATGTGCAGAGCTATACTTCGACATCGCTGGACGCATGGATGAGGGCGACGCATTGGAACTGGCCGTTCAAAACGGCTTAGACCACTGGCGTTCACTTAATGGAAAGATTGTCAGTGGTTTTGGCCACCGTTTCCACAAACCAGTTGATCCGCGCGCACCACGCTTAATGGCGTTGGTTCGAGATGCAGCGCAAGCGGGAACAGTTTCCGGTCGCTACGCCGATATAGGAGAATCTGTCCAAGCCAACCTAAGTCAAAAGCGCCCTCTGGCGATGAACATTGACGGTGCAACCGCGGTTATCTTTTGTGAGCTTGGGTTTCCCGCTCCGCTCTCACGCGGTCTTTTCTGTTTATCGCGCTCAGTCGGAATTTTGTCTCATGCTTGGGAACAGATGCAACAAGGTGGTCGCAACAAAGGGCCCATACCACCAAACTACCTTCCAACATACATACCTGACCTTGGTTAGATCACAAAATACGATAATAGATAAAATCTCATAGATTTTTGAATCTATATTATGATATTGCTATCGCAGCTATTGCGAGGTGATTCAAAATGCCAGATCAGAACGGGAACCCGCTATACTCACTTGCGCACCTGACGTTGATCAACGCGACCGCTCCTGAGTTGATCTATATAGCGGCACGCGCAGGATATGATGCAGTCTCTCCACGGTTCATAAAGATGAACGTTCCTGGAGAATTCAGGGAAAGCCCAATCGACAAAGCGATGGTGTCTGCAACCAAAACCGCTTTGAAAACGACTGGGCTAAAGGTCTTGGACGTAGAGCTGGCGCGCATTACCGAAGACTGCGACCCGCGCAGTTTTGAAGCAGCGTGCGAGTTGGGCGGCGAACTCGGGGCGTCACGTATGATCATGTCTGCGTGGACGCCAACGCGCGATGATCGAGATTTCATCGTGGATTGCTATGCCGAAACATGCGAGATCGCCGCGCCTTTCGGTTTGTCGGTGGATCTTGAATTTCCGAGCTTTAGTCGATTGCGCACATTGGACGAAACGCTGGACATTGTGCGCGCCGCTGATCAACCGAATGGCGGCATACTGGTCGATACTCTTTATCTCCATCTATCCCGCGTGGATCTCGCGGAATTACTGCACATTCCGGGCGATCTTTTGAATTTCCTGCACATTTCAGATGCTCTCCCTGGTATTGCAGACACTCGCGAAGGGATGATCCAGCTAGCGCGTGACGCTCGGCTTTATCCGGGTGAAGGATGCATTGACTTTGCCGGCATCATCGATCGCATGCCACCGCTCGACTACTCCATCGAACTACCCAATCAGTCGCGAGTGGCTGAACTCGGATATGAAGAACACGCGCGCCGTTGCCTGATCCACGCCAAACGGACTTTTGGCGACGTGCGATCTCAACGCCGCAACCAACCCATTCCTTTACAAGAAAGTATTATGACAGATGGCCAAAGAGCTTACTGAAGAAGACCGTCAACTGACAGCTGATATGATTGCGCGTGCACATGCCGCGATGGCAGAAATTGAAGAATGGTCACAAGCCGATCTGGACCGGCTTGCCCAAGCTATAGCATGGTACGCGGGCAACGAAAAAACATTCACCCGACTTGCGCACCAAGGCGTCGACGAAAGCGGTATAGGTGATCGCGAAGGTCGCCCTGCGAAGCGCTTCAAGATTCAGATGGTGCTGCGGGACGTTTTACGCACGCCGTCGACCGGTATTGTCGAAGTTGATGACGCAAAGGGGCTGGTCAAATATGCAAAGCCTGCCGGCGTAATCGCTTCATTGATTCCGATGACGAACCCCGCAATGACGCCGCCAGTGACCGGCGTTTCCGCAGCCAATGCCCGCAACGCTGTTATCTTTTCCCCGCACCCGCGAACTGCACAGACAACATGGGAAATGACAAAGGTGATGCGCGCAGCGTGTAAAGCCGTTGGCGCACCCGAAGATCTGTTCCAATGCGTCCGCTACCCGTCGATCCCGATGACACAGCATCTCATGGAAGAATGCGACTTAACCTTAGCGACCGGCGGCAAACCGATGGTAAAGGCAGCCTATTCATCTGGTCGTCCCGCTTATGGCGTTGGCGCGGGAAACTCGTCAATCGTGATCGATGAAACGGCCGACATAGACATTGCAGCCCAAAACACACGGATCTCAAAAACAAATGACTTCGGATCTGGGTGCTCGGCAGACGGGAACATCATCATTCAAAACTCGGTCTATCCCGACATGGTCAAAGCTTTGATTGCTGAAGGTGGGTACCTGTGTACAGCTGACGAAAAGGCACAGCTCGAAGCCGCAATGTGGGACGAAAAAGGCAATCGAACATTTCCAACGATCGCATGTAAACCGCAGCAAACTGCAGACGTCGCCGGGTTCAACATCCCAGATGATCGCAAATTCTTGATGGTTAACAATGATGGTGCGATCGGTCCTGAGCACAAGTTCAGCAAAGAGAAATTGACCACGGTAATGGCGCTTTATCGGTTCGATACGTTCGATGATGCACTCGACACCGTTCGTGCGATCTACAACACCGGGGGCAAAGGCCACTCCTGTGGCATCTACAGTCACAACGATGACAATATCGATGCCTTGGCACGCGTTGCGCCGGTCAGTCGGATGATGGTCCGTCAACCGCAATCGAAAGCAAACGCTGGTTCTTGGACAAACGGTATGCCGATGACGTCCAGCCTTGGTTGCGGGATTTGGGGCGGCAACATCACCAATGAAAACGTCACAATGAAACACATGATGAACTACACATGGGTCGCACGGCCCATTGCCGAAGATCGCCCTTCTGAGCAAGAACTATTCGGTGAATTCTATGGACAGGAGATCGCGTAATGGACGGCACAAAAGTAGACGGGAAAACCGTCGCGGAACACATTGTCGATTTCCTAGAACGTCGCGAGGTCGAGCATGTGTTTGGCCTATGTGGTCATACGAATATCGCCGTGTTGGCGGCTCTGGCAGAAAGTCCAATCGACTTCATCACAGTGCGCCACGAACAAATCGCAAGCCATGCCGCCGATGCCTATGCACGGGTGACGGGGCGCGCGTCGGTCGTGTTGTCTCATCTTTCTCCTGGGTTGACGAACTGCGCGACTGGCGTGGCGAATGCCGCATTGGATTGTATTCCAATGGTCGTCATCGCCGGGGACATCCCGACCCACTACTACGGCAAACACCCGCACCAAGAAGTGAACTTACACGCAGATGCTGCTCAGTGGGAGATTTACCGTCCCTTCGTAAAGCGTGCATGGCGCGTTGATCGAGCAGATCTTATGGCAGAAATTCTCGAAAAAGCTTTTCATTTGGCCGAAAGCGGCCAGCCGGGACCGGTGCTGGTCAATGTCCCTATGGATATCTTTAGCGAAGTCATCTCTGCCGAGACTTTTGAGCGAATTGCTAAAAATACAAAACGTCTCGTTAAGCCTTCAATGGATGACGAGACCGCCCGACAGATTGTGAGGGGTCTGGCCCAGGCAAAGACTCCCGTCGCTTATGTCGGCGGCGGAATTCTCCTCGCACAAGCATCTGAAGAATTGGACGCTTTTGCCACGCATATGGGTTTACCAGTTGCACATTCGCTTATGGGCAAAGGCGCACTGCGCGACGATCATCCGCTGGTGATGGGAATGACGGGTTTCTGGGGCACTGATCTGGTGAACCAAACTTGCCTGAACGCAGATATGGTCTTTGCCGTCGGAACGCGCTTCAAAGAAGCAGACTGTTCTAGTTGGTACCCAGGCTACACTTTCAACATCGGGGCCGAAGGGAATAAGACAAAAGTCATCCACATCGATATCGAAACTCAGGAAATTGGGCGGAATTACCCAACAGAGATCGGTGTTGTCGCAGATGCAAAGGCTGCTTTGCGTGTTTTGACCCGTGTCGCAAAAGAAATGTATCCAAACGGTATTGAGCGCAAAGAGAAAAAGGTCGAAATCGCAGAGTTTCGCGAGGCATTCAAAGCGTCGAACGCAGAAATGCAAACCTCAGTTGCCTTCCCAATGATGCCAGAGCGCATATTGGCTGACACGCGCCTTGCACTACCAGATGACGCGATCATCACAACGGATGTTGGTTGGAACAAGAACGGCGTTGGTCAGCAGTTTGATATTCTGAAACCGGGGTCCATCCTGACACCGGGCGGCTTTGCAACCATGGGTTTTGGACCTCCGGCTGCGATCGGTGCTAAACTAGCGGCGCCCGAACGCGTCGTGCTTAGCTTGGTAGGTGATGGTGGGTTTGGACAGAACCCCTCGATGCTAGCAACGGCCGTCGAGTTGAACCTCGGTATCGTTTGGTTGGTCATGAACAATAATGCATTCGGCACGATTGCGGGCCTGCAAAAAGCACACTACGGATTGACCTATGGCACAACATTCCCAGGCAGTGCCGCCGCTCCAACCAACGGTCCTGGGTACGCAGAAATCGCGCAGGCCTATGGTGCCGAAGGCATCCGCATTTCATCGGCTGATGAGTTGCTACCCGCGCTGCAGACCGCGATAGCCAGTGGGAAGCCTACAGTTTTAGACGTGCCCATGATCAACAACCCCACGCCGACGACAGGGCATTGGAACATCCTCGACATCTATTCTCCGGACAGGGACGTAAGCCACGTTTCCACCTGATCAAAAGGACAACGTTATGAAAAATCCAAAGAACCAGTTTAAGGCCGCGCTGCGTGCTGGGCAGCGCCAACTGGGCATTTGGAATACCATTGGCGGAAATACCGTACCAGAGCTGTTGGCCGGCGCCGGTTTCGAATGGGTCCTCGTAGACTGCGAACATGCCGCGATTGAAACGATAGAGGTTCTACCGGCTTTGCAAGCTATCGGCCAGCATCCAGACACCTCGGCCATTGTGCGGCCCGCGGTAAATGACCCGACCCTATTCAAACGCATCCTCGACATGGGCGCGCAAACATTACTGGTGCCTTATGTACAGTCGGCACAAGAAGCCGAGGCTGCGGTTCATGCCATGCGCTATGGACCTCACGGAATGCGCGGAATGGCTGGGATGACGCGCGCGACACGCTACGGGCAGGTCGATAACTACTTTGTTGAAGCCTGGGATGAACTGTGTTTGGTTGTACAGGTCGAGACACTTACGGGTCTAAATCACCTTGAAGACATTGCAAAAACTGAAGGCGTCGACGCAGTCTTTATTGGACCTGCAGATCTTAGCGCGAGCATGGGATTGGCAGGTCAGATGAACCACCCCGATGTCAAAGCCGCTGTTTCTGACGCGATCAGAAAGCTTGTCCGGATAGGAGTTCCTGCCGGGGTGATGGCCTTGGAAGCTGACGATGCCGATAGTTATCTTAGGTGCGGCGCGACATTTGTCGCCGTTGCCGTAGATCTGGTTCTGCTGGCTGACGCTGTTGCAAAGGTAAGAAAGCGGTTAGAGTAATTCGTGGAGAACAGAATGTCCGATTAGCGCTTGAATAGCCGATCATGACACTTTTCTGCATGAAAGGATATTTGCTACGAGGTCTCGACGCCGACTTTACATCGATCGCAGCGCTCTTGGGTTTGATCTCTGAACGAATGTCTGCTTTCGCAAATTCGCTTTTGCGGTCTGGCAACTGCAGCGAACTTCTGCTTTCCGCCCTCCCTTTGGGCACGCCTTAAGACCGCCCGACATCCGCCGGGCGGTTTTCAATGATCTGCCTTAAAGGTTTGCGAAACTATTTCTTGTTGAAACGACCCTTCGGACAATGCCATGGCAGGAGTTCATCATATCGGGAAATAGGATGACACTCCGCCATTTTCTTGAACACCCATGTTATATAGGCATAGGGTTCCACACCATTCAATTTGCAGGTGCCAATGAGACTGGCCATGATGGCCCAATTCTTGCCGCCAATTTCGGAACCCGCGAACAGCGCGTTTTTGCGTAGCATCGCAATTGGTCGAATTGTGTTCTCGACCGAGTTGCTGTCGATTTCAACACGTCCGTCTTTTAGAAAGACATCCAATCCGTGCAACAGTTTTTGCGTGTAGTTGATCGCGGCACCTAATGGTGATTTCTTAGCGATCTGCGCAAAAATCTCACGAAGACGCTGAACCAGTTGATCAAATAGTGGCAATGCTTCGGCTTGGCGAACTTGCAATCGCACTGGCGCTGTCTGGTGCTTGAGGTCTTTCTCAATGGAGTAAAGTTTGTTGATCAACTCAAAAATCTCGAGCGCCAACGGGGATCTCGTCGCCTTATGAACATCAAGGAATTTGCGACGAACATGTGCCCAACAATAGGCCAATTCCACAGGCCCACCAACTCGGTTCGGATCTCTGAGCCGATTGTAACCAGCATAGCCGTCAATCTGAAGTATGCCTTCAAATCCAGCTAATATCTCTTCTGCATGCGCACCTTTTCTCGACTGCTTAAAGTGAAATGCCACGCCTGGGGGCGCATTGCCCTTCCAACGGCGATCATCTCGACAAAGCGCCCAAACATAACATGTCTTCGTTTTTCCTGACCCTGGCTCCAATTGTGCAAGTACAGTCTCATCCATGAAAAGTTTTGTGCTCGATTTAAGGTCGGTTTCTAAAGCAGCGTGGACATGAACGAGTGCATCGCATGCAGCGTCCATGAGGCGGGTCATTGTCGAGCGATGGAGTTTCACCCCGGAGCGTTCAAAAATTTGTTCCAGCCTATAGAAGGGCAAGTAGTCTGCAAACTTGCCGACCAGTAGGCCAGCAATAAGTTTGTCATCGTAGCGCCGATAGTCAAATGCACGTTTTGGAAAGGGAACTTGAATAGCTTTGTAGCAGTCGCGGCACGAATACTTTTTGTGTATTTCCCTTGTTACCCGGACTTGGGCGGGGACGAAGGAAAGACGCTCGACGACTTGTTCCCCAAAAATGCGAAACTTGCAGCCACATTCGCAGACGTCTTCATCGGCAAGATCATATGCAATTTCATCGCGGGGAATATCCTTGTGGAATCTAACAGCCTGCTTTCCGCGCATTCCGCGTGGTTTCTTTCCTTTTTCAGGCTTTGCTTCAGCCCCGCCAGTATCCGGCCGATCATCTTTAGGCTGGTTGGGTTCAGGCTGTGGGTCGCTTTCTGGTTCTTCGGGTTTGTTCGGATGACCTTGTTCACTAGATCGCCCAAACAACATGTCGTTGAATTTGTTGTTCTGGGCGCGCAGCATTCGGTTATTGGCCGTCGTTACCTTTAGTTTGGCAGTTAGCGTCGAATTTTCGGCGCTGAGTTCGACAATCCGATTATCGTAATCCAGATCGCGATCGAAATCCGCCTTTGCGATCATGACGGCTCTCTCTGAGACCATTGGATCCAGATGCGCCGCCAATTCGGCGCACACAGTTTGAATATCTTGCATTGGTTTGTTTCATCCTAAGTTGCTGCGGACGCAGCTTGTTTGGTCACGTCCAACGTAGTGGGCGCGTTTTCCCTTGATTTCTGGCGAGGAGAGTGGGATGGACGAGAAGAAATCGGCTTCTACATCGATTTTATGGGACCCCCGCGGAGTACAATCCAACGGGGTTCTTCTTTTTCAGCTCCATGTTAGCTGTCTGTTAGTTCACTTCTATTGCTCCTTTTGGGAATTGGAAAATTGCTCTGGCCATAACTTCCAAGAGGGCAAATCTATCGCTTCAGCCAACGCCAATTGAACCCTGCGGCTTTGACCCAAGCCTTTCGAAACGGTCGATATCGTCCCGCTAGCCAATCCTAGATCACGTCCAATTTGCGATAGTGTGGTGCGCCTTAGTCGTAGCTGCATTTTTATGAATTCATGACGTTCCAGTCGCAGTTGGTTCAGCCGCTCAACTGCGTTTGTATGTTCAGAGAAGTCTTCGATCTTGTACATCGCTAAACTAGGACTCGTTTTGACATCGAATTGGTTAGTCTCAAATTCGTTACTAGGATTCGAAGCGGAATCGCGTCAATTAAAAAGCGAAATTGTCGGTTTTCGCTCCTGAAAAGTTATAAAGAAATTCCATGACAGGCATCCCAAAGTTTGATCTCGAGAGCTTCAGATCCTTTTTGAAGATCAACTGCGAACGCGATACTTCCCGCTATTGGCAGGTTGATGAATTTGATTGGCAGGATTTTGATTTCTACGACTTGTTCATTGCTGTCGATTTGGAGCTATATCGCGAGGTCACATCAACGACGGCCTTCCGATTTGGGCGGAGCTTCAAGCAAATATCTGCTTCATGCGTGAGATCAAAGTTCGATCTTGAACGCATGATCGCTGAACAATTTAGGGTGGGTAAGAGGTATGAGGAGCTCAAACGGATACACGCCATCGGAAACGACACAATTTCTTCGATTTTGCGAAGGCAAGGTGAAGCGAAGTCCCCGGGGCGAAGACCTTTGTTGGCAAGGGACCAAAAGATATTCGAAACGCTAGAGGCAAACGAATGGAATGCGTCAAAGACGGCGCGAGACCTAAACATGCATCGAACAACAGTAACGAGTGTCCTTCGGCGACACCCAGATTGGATAATTAAGAAAAGGTAGTCTGGAGGTAAGTGGTGAAGGTACCGGCGGTTAACCTGGCCCTTTTTCGATCGGCCTCGACCAAGGATCATTGGCTTTTACATATCGACGCTTATGCGTTTCGGGGCATCTTATCCGACCCAATGCGGACATTGAGTGCAATAAGCGGCAAAGTCCGCATAGCGGACTTTGCAGCCGTTCGAGCCAGTCTAGTCAATGGCCGCTAACGGAAAATTCAAACCAACGCAGCGGTCGCGGCCATTCTATCTTGACGCGGTGAGGTTCCAAACTTTCGTTTATATTCACGCGCAAATTGGGTTGGGCTCGCATAACCCACGTCAAACGCAACTTGGGATACTGGCTGAGTGCTGCTGGCAAGGCTGTTTCGTGCCTCCAATAAGCGGAGATCCTTTTGAAACTGCAACGGCGTTGTTCCGGTCGTGAATTTAAACTGCTCATGCAATGTGGAATTGCTCATCCCACTAATATCTACGAGCTCTGCAATGCTAATCTGTCGCGATAGATCGTCACGGATATGGGCAATGGTCAAAGCAATTCGATTTGGCTGGCTATTCTCCGCCAGAAGCATCCGCAAATCATCGCCGGCGGCACCAAGTAAGAGCTGAGCGTGCAGCTCATCACTGTAGATATCGCCCAGCAAAGACGCCTTGGGGCTTCCAACACTCAGCTCAAGAATGCGCTGAAGCGTGTTTGCCACTGACACATCAAGATCAAAAGTCTTCAGCGTCCTTGCGTATTGTCGTTTCTGCGGCATATGCAGGACTGTGTCATTCAGTTTGCGCAGCCTCTCAATTTCAAGCGGAACAACGACGGCCAGATAGGGCGTATCACGTGACGCATGAGAAATTCTTGCGGCAACAGGCAGGTGCTGACTGACAATGATACCCTTGCCCGGGCCAAGTGTAATTGTGCTGTCGTGGAACAGCATTTCTTTTTCACCTTGCAAGACAATACACATGAGCGGCCGATAGACGGTGACCTCTAACTTCGATGTTTGATGATACCAAAAGGGTATTACCCCCGAGACGCCAAATGCGGCTGCGCCATCCTGTTTGGGCGCGGCGTTCAGCTTTTCTGTGGTGAGGCGTTTAAGCACTTCCAACGACATGCATCTGTCCATCTATGACCTTTGATAACCGTAACGCATCGAGGTCGTCGTGGATACATCCACGTTCCAAATTTCGGATTTTTAGGCAGGAAAAGAGGACGAAAAGGCAGGAAAATCGTGACGGATCGGATTAACTGATTGCTATCACCATAATTGCAAGGACGCTACGATGAAAACAATTCTGATAACGGGTGCCTCCTCTGGCATCGGAAAAGCCACCGCCACGCATTTTCTGGATCAAGGCTGGAATGTCATAGCGACCATGCGCCGACCAGAAGACGCAGGTGAACTCAGCGATCATGAGAACGCTTTTGTGGTCGCCCTTGATGTAACGAATAGTGCCTCTATCTCGGATGCTGTCTCTGCTGGGGTCACGCGGTTTGGCCAAATAGATGTTCTTCTCAATAACGCAGGGTATGGTGCCTATGGTCCATTGGAAGCCTTTTCTATGGAGCGGATTGAACGTGTTTTTGACACCAATGTGATCGGCCTACTTGCTGTCACAAAGGCGGTGATCCCACACATGCGCCAACGGGGATCAGGAACCATCATCAATGTCTCATCCGTTGGTGGGCAAATCGCTTTTCCAACAGGCACCCTTTATCATGGCACCAAATTTGCAGTTGAAGGGCTGTCGGAGTCGCTTCACTACGAACTTGCGCCGCTCGGCATACGTCTGCGCATTGTTCAACCCGGCATGGTTAAGACAAATTTTGGCGGGTCGAGCTTTGATCGCGCGGTAGATGAAAACCTACCCGATTATGACGAAACAATTGCCGGAACCGGGCGCATGTTTGGCACACTGGTGGACAATCCTGCCGAACCTGAGGTCATCGCCAAAGTTATCTGGGACGCAGCAATTGACGACACTGACACGCTTCGTTATCGCGCGGGCGACGACGCCGCCATCGCTTTGCTTGACGCACGCAAGCTGCAAGATGATGAAACATTCATCACTGGAATGAAAAACAGAATGTCGGGACCTTAGGGATTGCCTTGGCCGCTTACGCAAAGTTGCAGCACGATATGCAAATCCGGCTTGAGCGGCCATTGGCTACGCTGCAGCATCGCAGTAAGTTTGGGCTCGTTCCAGCCATTCGCCGCCGAGTGCGCAGACGCCCGCTTTCCGAACTAGGTAGCTACCGGCTTCCGAACATGCCGTGGAACAACGCGTTGCCAATCCAACCCTTCAAAGAGAGCTTCGAATTGCGACCGGCTTAGCGTGATCAACCCGTCAATCATGCGGGGCCATATGAAACCAGAGCCCTCAATCCTCTTGTAGGTCATCACCAAGCCAGTTCCATCCCAAACAATGACCTTCATTCGGTCTGCTCGTTTGGACCGGAAGACAAATACCGCACCAGAGAATGGGTCGAGTTCGAACTCATTCATGACAATCGCTGCCAAGCCATCCATGCCCTTGCGAAAGTCGACCGGCTTCGACGCCACATACAATTTCACATTTCCAGAAGAAAAGATCATCGAGGTCCTCCCATAGAACTTATGAGCCTGGCTAGGCTCTCAACGGGATATGAGGCAGGCAATTCAACTTCGACAGCATCAAGGAGTATTCGGATCGTGTCCGATGCCTGCGGGACAGCAGCAGGTGACGGTTCTTCGTTCACTACAATTTCGGAAAAGAAGCGTTCCGCTACATTTTCTTGATCATGATCCTGGTCGTCGGCACGGTTCACCTCTGACCTCCATTTGTAGACGAGCGATTGCGAAACATTGCAGGTTTTCATAACCTCGCCGATGGTCAAATCGCCGCTATCTGTTTTCATTTTGATGAAGCGTTTGAAACTCGGCGGCCAAACACGTCGGCCACCCACATGGACCTCTATACGGAAACCGTAGACTTCAAATGCTCGTGTCTCTTTGATCATTGACCCGCCTCTTGGTAGATTTGGAGCTTTATCTCATGGACATCAAATTCATGTCAGCTGCTAAACAGGGGGTCAGATGCAACGCTTACAAATGACTAATGCTCCAATTGAGATCAAACAAAAGCCCCCGCCGATTTCTCGACGGGGGCTTTTCTATTTCTACCGGGTGACGGCCCGCTGATTTACTTTGTAAATCCGCGACACCGCACGCCGTCAAACTATGTTTGACGGTTTACCAGTCTTCACGAACGATCGTGCGTGTTTTGATCGGCAACTTCATCGCTGCAAGGCGCAGGGCCTCGCGGGCGATTGGTTCTGGAACACCGTCGATCTCGAACATGATGCGGCCAGGTTTGACCTTGGCTGTCCACCGATCCACGGAACCTTTACCTTTACCCATACGAACTTCGATCGGCTTGGCCGATACCGGTACGTCTGGAAAGATGCGGATCCATACACGGCCTTGACGCTTCATCTGACGCGTCATGGCACGACGTGCCGCTTCGATCTGACGGGCAGAGATACGCTCAGGCTCAAGAGCCTTAAGACCGTATGTGCCGAAGTTCAGATCAGATCCACCTTTGGCAAGACCTTTGATCCGGCCTTTGTGCATCTTGCGGAATTTGGTACGCTTTGGCTGTAGCATTTAATCAGCCCTCCTTAACGTCGGCCGCCGCGAGGGACAGCGCCCTCTTGCAGCTCAGCGTTTTTGCGGTCACGCGCTTGTGGATCGTGTTCCATGATCTCGCCTTTGAAGATCCAGACTTTGATCCCGATGATCCCGTAGGGTGTCATCGCTTCGTAGTGCGCATAGTCGATGTCGGCACGCAGTGTGTGCAAAGGCACGCGGCCTTCACGGTACCACTCTGTACGCGCGATTTCAGCACCGCCCAGACGACCCGCTACGTTTACACGGATACCAAGGGCACCCATACGCATAGAGTTCTGAACCGAACGCTTCATTGCGCGACGGAAGGATACACGGCGCTCTAGCTGCTGACCAATGTTCTCAGCAACAAGTGCTGCATCAAGCTCTGGCTTGCGAACTTCAACGATGTTGAGGTGCAATTCAGAGTCTGTCAGTTGAGCCAGCTTCTGACGCAGACCTTCAATGTCAGCGCCTTTCTTGCCGATGATAACACCCGGACGTGCAGCGTGGATTGTCACGCGGCATTTCTTGTGTGGGCGTTCGATGATGACACGGCTGATACCAGACTGTGCGCATTCTTTTTTGATGAACGCCTTGATCTTAAGGTCTTCCAACAAAAGATCGCCGTAGTCTTTGGTATCTGCGTACCAGCGGCTGTCCCAGGTGCGGTTGACCTGAAGACGCATGCCGACGGGGTTTACTTTATTACCCATTACGCTTGCTCCTCTACCTGGCGCACCAGAATGGTGATTTCCGAGAACGGCTTGATGATTTTACCAAAACGACCGCGTGCCCGAGGGCGACCGCGCTTCATGGTGAGGTTCTTGCCGACATATGCTTCGGCAACAATCAACTCATCAACATCCAGGTTGTGGTTGTTTTCGGCGTTGGCAATCGCAGACTGAAGACATTTCTTCACGTCTACTGCGATACGCTTTTTCGAGAAAGTCAGGTCAGTCAGAGCCTGCTCAACTTTCTTGCCGCGGATCAGGCCAGCAACGAGGTTCAGTTTCTGCGGCGACGTCTTCAGCATGCGCAGTTTTGCACGTGCTTCGTTGTCTGCCACGCGGCGTGGATTCTTATCCTTGCTCATGACTATTTCCGCTTCGCTTTTTTGTCAGCCGCGTGACCGTAGTAGGTACGCGTTGGTGAGTATTCACCAAACTTCTGGCCGATCATTTCTTCGGATACGTTGACAGGAATGTGCTTCTTGCCGTTGTACACACCAAAGGTGAGACCAACGAACTGAGGCAGGATTGTCGAACGGCGTGACCAGATCTTGATCACTTCGTTGCGGCCGCTTTCGCGGGCTGCTTCGGCTTTCTTCAACACATAGGCGTCGACGAAAGGACCTTTCCATACGGAACGAGCCATAATTAACGACCCTTCTTCTTGGCGTGTCTGCTGCGAATGATCAGCTTCTGAGACGCTTTGTTCTTGTTACGTGTCCGCTTACCCTTGGTATCCTTACCCCATGGGGTAACAGGCGTACGACCACCAGACGTGCGGCCTTCACCACCACCGTGCGGGTGGTCGATCGGGTTCATCGCAACACCACGGACGCTTGGACGGATGCCCTTGTGGCGCATACGACCAGCTTTACCGTAGTTCTGGTTTGAATTGTCTGGGTTAGACACGGCACCGACTGTCGCCATGCATTCCTGACGGACAAGGCGAAGTTCACCGGAAGACAGACGGATCTGCGCGTAGCCACCGTCACGACCAACGAATTGGGCGTATGTGCCGGCTGCACGTGCGATCTGACCACCTTTACCAGGCTTCAGTTCGATGTTGTGGATGATTGTACCGATTGGCATGCCGGAGAATGGCATTGTGTTGCCCGGCTTGATGTCAGCCTTTGCAGCTGAAATCACCTTGTCACCAACAGCCAAACGCTGAGGGGCAAGGATGTAATTCTGAGTACCGTCTTCGTACTGGATCAGCGCGATAAATGCGGTTCTGTTCGGGTCATATTCGATCCGTGCAACAACTGCGGACATGTCCTGCTTGTTACGCTTGAAATCGACGATGCGGTAAAGACGCTTTGCGCCCCCACCAATACGACGCA
>JBELEI010000019.1:0-24514 GCA_042093895.1 Cognatiyoonia sp.
CAGCTCCGACCCGTTGGCCCATCGCTCCCCTTATCCAAACGGGATCAGATTGAACGTCTTGGAACGCCTGCCACTGGCAATACACACCCCAAAGGCTACGCTTTACCTCATATTCTCAGATACTTATCCCTTCATGGCTGCAAGAAGCGTGTTGCGAAGCCCGACTCTGCCAAATGCCAACAGATCTTCGTTGAAATCACCAAGCTCTGGGACCAAGTGCCTACACTCAATGCCCGATAATCCCAGATTGGATGCAAGAGTTTGCGCAGCGCGTTCTCCCGCCACGTCGTTATCTCGTGCGATCCAGATGCGCTTGATGCCTGACGGTGGAATGAAGAGGCCAAGATGCGTTGCGGTCAGACAGGAGGCGAGGTTGAACTCAGGAAGGGCTGTGCCAACTGACAGCGTGTTCTCAAGACCTTCGCCGACGATCAAATCGCCAAGATTAGACCCTGCCCAAAACCGAATTGCGTTGCCATGAAGCTGTCCCAGTATCCGTTTGGGATTGCGCAGATCTGCAATCCCGCCAATCGTCGGATCGAGATATGTCCGAGCACATCCCGTAATGTTGCCTTGATTGTCCGTGATCTTCGCCAGAAGGGCAGGGGAGTGCCACGGATGATTTGAGTCTAAGTCATCACCTCGCAGGTAGACCCGTGGGTGAAAGAGCAAGGCAGGCCCGAAGCGCATGAGAGCGCGTCGGTGCAGATAGGCCGCTGCCGCAGTTCCAAAGACAGGCCTGCCAGTAGCAAAGAGCTTGCGTGCTGATGCAATGCGTTTGGTTTCGGCCGCACCATCATCTTTCAACTTCCTCTTGGACGTCCGTTTTTCGGGAAGCGGCGCGTTTCCGAGGAAGTGCTGAGCCTCAAGAAGGGTTTCATGCAGGGATCGTGATCCAAGCTTGGCGTGCAGCAGATCAATGAGGTCACCAAATTCACCTGTGGCGTAGTCCGTCCAGCCACCCGGCTTGCGCCCATCTCCCGCGTTCAAGCGGATAACAAGGCTGCGGCCCGCGGCACCTGACGTATCGCCAACTTGCCAATAATTGCCCTGACGCTGTCCCTCCGCGAAATAGGCGCGGCAGAAACTCTCTGCGCGCGCCCCAAGGTCTGCTGCAATCTCAGCAACCGAAACGCGCCCCGTCATTGCGCCGTGTCACCGATAGCGGAGCCAACGGGAAAGCGCGCCAAGAGGGCAGTCAATGCATCAGTATGTTCTAACGGCAGAAATACGCGAGTCTTCCATTGGATCACTTCGGTAAAGCAGCCCATGGTTTTCAACTCGGACAGGATCGCGCCCGTGGCACCGATTACTTCCAATCTGGGTTGGCCCATGACAAGCGAGCGACGCAGTTGAAACCCGTTCACGAGGCTCAGCGTGGCGCGGGTCTCCATCACGGCACGCAGAACGTCGTCGGGCTCCATTTGGATGTCATCGTCGAGCCCAAGCCGCGCATAGACGTTGATCAGCTGTTCTTGGGAGACCAAACGTCCAATTGCGCGTTCACCGTCCTCGACCTGCAGACGGTAAATCCGCATATTGTCGGCAGGCAGACGATCCCAGATCGGCAGGAGAAGGCCGCAGATCAGCGTGATTTTGGAGGTCGTGAACTCCGGCACGGCGTCAACCTCGGCCTGCCAGAACTGTTCAAACGTCGCATCATCGATTTCTTGCCAGTTTGACGTGTTGAACTCACCCAATTCGAACAAGTCATACGTCATTGGACGTAGCAGTTTGATCCGACGGATCGGAACACCATCCTCATCCATGTATGCTGGCGCCTGCGTCATCAGGCCCGCACGCTTTGAATTGGCGTTCCAACAGAGCTTTGCATCTGGCGTTCTGGCGCAAATGGACTTCGCCTTGGTGAGCGTCAGCGGCTCGTTGCGGTCCGTTCGTTCAATCGTAAGCGCTGTTGCCGTCGCGCCCGTCGCTTCATGCTCAAAAATTACTTTGCGATCGGTGATCACAAAGCTCTCAGCGCGCAGGGTTTCAAGACCAACATCAAGCGTGCCTGCCTGTCGCGCATCTTCGATGATCGCGGAGAGCAGTTCGCCAAAAGCATCAAAGATTGCGTCCTGCATGCCAATCTTCAGCGCCAGACACCGATTGAGGAACTGCTGGATGGGCGGAAGGACCTCCTTCATGCAACCATCTGCATCATCAAGGGTCAAACCCGTCATCTCTTGAAACTGCGCGTAAGAGCAGGCATCGATCTTACCTGCTCGCAGCTTGTAAAAGAACTGACGCAGTGCCGCGCGGGCATAGGGGCTTTCAAGATTGTCCTCGGCACGGAACATGTTCTGTCCGCCGGTCTCTCGTTGGCCCTTGGTGATCGCACCGAGCGTATCCAGACGACGCGCGATCGTGGAGAGAAACCGCTTCTCGCCTTTAACGTTGGTGGCAACGGGACGAAACAAAGGCGGCTGCGCTTGATTGGTCCTATTGGTACGCCCAAGGCCTTGAATGGCGTTATCCGCCTTCCAGCCCGGCTCCAGCAGATAGTGCACCCGCAGGCGCTGGTTCTTCGCGCCAAGATCCGCGTGGTAGGAACGCCCCGTGCCACCAGCGTCTGAGAAGACCAAAATGCGCTTGGTATCATCCATGAAAGCTTGGGTTTCGCCTAGGTTGGAGGAGGCGGGCCGGTTCTCCACCTTCAGGCGCCCCTCAGACGTCCGTACAATCCGGCGCTTGCGCCCTGTGACTTCTGCCACCACATCTCCGCTGAAATGCCAGAGCAGCTGATCCAGCGCTCCTTGCACGGGTGCCAAGGCGCCAAGATGCTCGATTAGATCATCGCGGCGCCGCTCGGCCTCACGGCATATGATCGGCGTGCCACTCGCATCAACTGCGGGACGGGATCGTAGATCCCCGTTTTCATCAGTGTAAGGCTCAAACAGCTGCGTCGGGAAAGAATGCGCCAGATAATCCATCACATATTCCCTCGGCGTGATGTCGACTTGCAAATCGTGCCACTCAGATGGTGGGATCCCGTCAAGACGACGTTCCATCAGCGCTTCGCTGGTTGAGACGACTTGCACGACAGCGGCATGACCTGCTGCGAGATCCACCTCAATGGCTTTGATCAGAGACGGGCACTTCATGGCCGTGATTAAGTGATTGAAAAAGCGCTGCTTATTGCTTTCAAACGCTGATCGCGCTGCGGATTTCGCTTGCGCGTTTAATGTCCCGCCCTCAGACGAAATACCTGAGGCTTCCAGTGCTGCTTCAAGATTGTTGTGAATGATCTGAAACGCGTCGGCATAGCTATCATAGATTGCAACCTGAGCGGGTGTCAGGTCATGAACCAGCATATCGTATTCCACACCGGCATAGGACAGCGACCGCGCGAGATAGAGCCCGAGGGCTTTCAGGTCGCGCGAAATCATCTCCATCGCCGCGATGCCACCAGCTTCCATCGAGGACACGAATTCGGCTTGGGTCACGAAGGGAAAGTCGCCTGTGCCCCAGAGGCCCAGACGGGACGCGTAGGCGAGGTTGCCGACAACGGTTGCGCCAGTGGCTGAGACGTAGAGGATACGTGCATCGGGTACGGCATTCTGCAATGCCAGCCCTGCAAGACCTTGCTGAGACGCTTTCTTATCGCCTCTGGATGATTTCTCACCAGCGGCATTAGCCATGGCGTGGCTTTCATCGAAGGCGATGACGCCGTCAAATCCATCACCAAGCCATGCAACAACCTGATCAAGACGAGAGGCTTTGCCTTCACGCTCGGCGGAACGCAGCGTGGCATAGGTAACAAACAAGATACCCTCAGCCAGCCGAATATCGCTGCCCTGGCGAAACTTCGACAGAGGGACGATATCGCTCTCCCGCCCGCCCAACGCCATCCAGTCGCGTTTGGCGTCTTCAATGAGCTTATCACTCTTAGATACCCAGACCGCGCGCTTACGGCCATTCAACCAGTTGTCGACGATGACACCTGCAACTTGCCGTCCTTTACCGCACCCGGTGCCATCCCCGAGGAACCAACCCTTGCGCAAACGAAAGGCTCCGTCATCGGTCTCAGCCGCTGCGACAAGCTGTCCCGCAATCTCACTTGGCTTGAACCAGCCCTTCAAATGACAGGCATGGGCGTGGCCCGCATAAATGACGCTTTCAAGCTGAGGCGCTGACAAAACACCATCACGCTTCAACACAGTCGGGAGGAGGGGCTGATAGGTGGGCAGCGGCGGCGGCACAGACGCCATGGCGGCGGACTGCACCAGTGACGTTGGATGTGTGGCAGCACCCTCAATCTCGAAGGCTTGTAGTATATAATCCTCGTACACCGTGTCCTGCAACGAGCCTTGGGGATCGGTCCAGTCCTTTGGTTCATACACAAGCGGACACGCATCAACGCTGTCGAACGGATGCTTGGCGCGCTCCGCAGCGAGGTCTCGGGTTTCTTGGCGAGCAGCATCACGCAGCGCATGCAGATTGAGCCGCGTCGCCGGGTTTGGGGCGGTCTGATGCGTGCCGGTCGGGCAGGGGGGCAGTACACCGGGCCGGCCCGGGCAATGGGCCATCACAGCCGCCAGCAGATCATCGGTGGTTTCGCAGAGCGGATGATAAACGTCCTCAGCGTCAATCTTTGCGACATCGTCATCAGCGCTTCGTTTGTCGATGACCGTCAAGCGCGTATCGATGCTCGTGCCATGCCGCGCAAAAACCTTGCCAGCAATGGCTGCAGAAAAGACGACATCTGCGACCTCGCTAATGCGTCTGAAGGTCGACTGATGGCTTTTGGTTGTTGGCGCGAAGCTTTCGCCCGTGATCACAACGAGGCGTCCAGCGGGGGCAAGACGTGCCAAGGCCGACAGGACATGCTGACTCGTTGCTTTGCGGAACTTCCCGTCCACATGTTGGGCCGCGGAGAAGGGCGGATTCATGACGATCACCGAGGACGTAATCGCGCGATCAAGCCTGTCGTCGATGGACGCGGCATCGTGTCCGGATACCGGTACATTTACAAACATAGCGCGCAAGATATCGCGACGGGTCTCAGCGAGTTCGTTGAGGGCGATGTCCGCGCCAGCAATCTGCCCGAATACGGCAAGCATACCCGTGCCTGCAGACGGCTCTAGAACGAGGTCAGATGGGTGAAACCCTGCGGCCTCAGCAACAATCGCTGCGAGGGGCAGGGGGGTCGAGAACTGTTGCAAACGAACGCTGTCTTCCGTGCGCCGCGTGTGTGAGGGCGCCAGTGCGGAGAGCCGCTCAATCATGCTGAGAAACTGGGCAGGGGAGGATGCTTGTTTCTGCATTAGAGCGCCGTAGCGCGAGATCATCATGATCTGGGCGATCTCCGCGGCGTCATAGGCGTCCTTCCAGACCCAAGCGCCGCTCGTATCGCTGGCATCGAAGGCGTCCTCCATCGCTGCGCGGAGCGTTTTGGCGTCGATGGGTTTGCCAGCTTCAAAATGCGGCAGAAGGCTTTTTGTCGCCGCAACTAGGCGTTGCGCCGTCTCAGAGGAAGGCAAGTCTGTGGGGAAGGTCTCGATAAGCGCAGCCGTTTTGGGATGTGCATTCATGTCGTCTCTCCAATGTCTGAAAGCAGGAAAAGGAGGCGATCCAGCTTATCCGGATCGCCTGATACTTGTGGGTTTGGGGGTGTCAGGCGGCTGGACGACTGAACTTTTCAGCGGTGCGATCCTCGAGGTTGAAATAGAGGTCCTCGGTCGCCTTCTTGAAGCCCGGCGGCTTTCGGGCTGCGAGACACCGCACGGATGCACGGCAGCCTTCGCCATGCTCCATCGCAAAATGGGTGACCTTCGCAATGAGGTCGTCCATTCCCGCGGCTTGCAGCTGCTTTTCGGGGTAGCTGTCCATCATCGTGAACTTGGTCACGACAAATGCGCCTTCACGATGCGCCGGGTATAGGGTGATCTTGTAATCGCGTGTTTGTGCCATTTTGTGGCCTCCTATGACGGCTGCTGAGACAATCTCGAGCCTTGAAATCCGCCAGTCGGAAAAGGTCGCCCTCAATCAGAGGGCGGCCAAAAAATCGATCAAAAAGCAGGAAAGGGGTCAGTATTCTGATGGCAAAAGCAACGTCAGAACGCGGCGCGTCTGTTCCGGATCGGTCGGCACATCTGAGCCCATTTCATAATTGACGTCGTACAGGTCCAGCTTGAACCAGATCGTTGTGCCAAAGACCTCAACTGCGCCAAATTCATGCCAACCGTGGGGGTCGTTGTCGGGTGTGAAGGCCTCAAATGCTGCCACTTGACGCGTGGCGGCCAGACGTGCGTCTGGGCCCATGGCGGAAACACCAGAAGTCATCACAAACTGACCTTTGGGCGTGTCTTCGGCATCGTTGAAGAACATGATCGATTTGCGGAATGCATCATTTTGGGTTGCGATCGTTGCGGCTTCTGTCGAGGGATTGTTTTGCAGTACTGTGGTCATGGGTCGTCTCCGTGCAGGCGAGCTGAACCAATTCCAACTTACGGCACCTGCAAGAGGGAAAGGGCCGCCCTTTTTGCAAGGACGACCCAGATGGAAACTGCTGTCTGAAAGTGCGGGACTAAGCTGCTGTTTCGCTCAAGAACGCTGGTAATGCATCAGGCGCGGTATCGTCAGCATCTGGAGCTACTTCACCGTCATCTTCCGCTTCATCAACGTCTGACGGACTTGATGAACTGGACGTCTCCACCAGATCATCGGCCCCCTTGAATGCCATACCGTCTGGAAGCCAACGGGCCGTTTTGGAGGCAACCACCGCGTCAAACCCTTCCGTTTCGGCGGCACGCTCAGCGAATGCACGTTCCATCGCGGCCGCAATATCGCCTTTGCGTTCTCTACTGCGCTCTTCTGCATAATCATCGCCGACAAGCTTGCGCGCCATTGAAACTGCATGACCTTTGTTAACGCGACCCCAATATGTTGATGCCGTCGGGCGCCAACAGGCCGCGACATAAACGTCCAAACGCGCACCGATTTCCTCAATGATCGGGGTAGGGTGATTATCTGACAGTAGCTGCGGCTTGATCGCAAGACCCACTGCCCAAGCGAACAGGGATTGCTTCTGGGGCAGGGGGAGTGCTGACATCGCTCGAAAGTCGTGTGGCTTTTCCAGCGCCATCCACTCTACCGCAAGATCCTGTTCCAGCGCATCCAGCATCTTTTGCGCGACTGTGTCTGCGTGTAAGCTCTCACGGTTTTGGACCAGGAACGGGCTGATTGAGATATTGAGCGCCTCTGTGCCGTAGGACCGAGACAGCGCTTGTTCGCACAGGGCATAGAGCATCGCGTCAAACGCCACGTCATAATCTGCGGCCAAATGTGCGCGCAGAATATGCTGGCGCGAGGCGCGCAAATCATCGGCAAGGCTTGCAGAGATACCATCCGCTTTGCGCAGTGTTGTCGCCGGATCAGAGACTGGAACGGGTGCCGAAGACGTCGGAGGGGTGACGTTCGGTCCGCTAACTTCAATCCCTGCATCACCATCTGCAGCATCTTCTGTTTGTTCCGCAGCGACGGGAATGTCCTCGGGGCGCACCAGACCCTTCTCGACACGCAATGCGCCGTCGTGACCAATCGTGACGACGCACCCCGCGATCGCTTGATCAGCTGGAGCATAAGGCTGTCGTGCCTTCTGTAGCGCTTCGATTTCGCGAAGCCGCGGCTCAATCGCGTAATATTCGTCCGCTTCGGCATCTGACCAATCTGCACCGTCATTGGCGGCTGCCAGTTCTTCTTCGCGTGCAATCAGCGCATTCTCTTCAGCCAATAGGTCAGCATCAGGTTCGATGTCTTGCGGATAGACGCGCCCAAAACTGCGGAAGGCACCGTAATCGACGGAAAGGTGCACTTCGACCCACTTCCAATCAGCCTCAAAAACCTTTGCCGCGTCTTGAAGCTTCTCAACCGCAAGACGTTCCAAAAGCTCAGGATTTTCCATATGTGCAGCAGCATTATCGTCGAAGAGATCACGCAACAGAATGCCGCCTGCTGCTTCATAGGCCTCAATGCCGACAAAGCGCCCAATGCTTGAATTGGCAGAATGTGCCGTCTCGGTCAGCTGACGTTTGATGGACTGCGGATGAATGTGATAGCCGTCCCTCACTGCGTTCCAGACAGTCATCTGACGATCATGATCATCGGTCAAAGTGAACGCCATAACGCATTCCAGTGTCAGCTCACCAGCGCGAAACTGCTCAATGAGCTCAGGTGCGATGCGGGCCAGTTTGAGACGACGGCGCACGAGATCAACACTTACCCCAAACTTGAGTGCAATGTCGTTTTCTTTGCGGCCCTCAGCAATCATCTGTGCAAATGCTTCGAATTGATCAGCAGGGTGCATCGCGGCGCGTTGGAGGTTTTCAGTCGCCGAGGTGACAGTCGCGTTTTGTTCATCCTCGACCAAACACGAGACAGGGTGATCGTTCGGGATGATACCATCACTCGCCAACTGCTTGAGCGCATTGAGGCGACGACCACCAGCATCTACTGCGAATTTTTCACCAGAGATCGCATGAACCACCAGGTTTTGTTTGATGCCGTTTTCGCGAATACTGGTAAGAAGTTCCGCGTCATCGGCTGCACTTGCGGCAACCTTACGTACGTTGAGCGGACTGAGCTCCAACTGATCCAGCGGGATCATGCGGAGGTCCTGTGTCATTGCCTTCGCGGTCGTGGCGGAGCCAACAGCTTTTGCGGCCGCCGACGGCTTCTTGGTCTTCGCTTTGGTTTGGGATTTTGCCATGGGTTTCGTCCTTTTGGACGGGCCCGGATGAGACTCTCTCTATCCTTTCAAGCCCGGCAATCGGGCTTCCCTTTCTCTGGCTCTTGTGGTCCAGGAATGCATGACGGCGCGGTCAAAGCATGTTCCATTCGTCGGTGATCTGCTCAAGAAGGTTTCAAATCGCTCGGGATCACTATCCCAGCCTTCAGCAGGGTTTGAGCGAATTCCCGGAAACTTGGTCCTTCATTACTGAAATCGAGAGCATTCAGCTCCATGACTTCTTGGTCGAATGCAGTCTGGGCCGCTCGCTGAGGATCAGTTTCGGCCATGTAGCGCGATTTTAGATATAGAAGACGAACATCATTTTCTGCAGAGTGGTCGACGATTGAAACATCAAAAGTGTCGAACTCAACTTTCACTCGAGTCATGAGACGTGGGAGAAATGATGTCTCAAAATTGGCATAGGTCAGGGCAGTCAGCTTGCGACTGTCGATGTGTATTCTAAGCAGAGTAGATTCGGACAGATCACCTGCCAATCGCTCAGCGAGCGCGACGTACCCACGAAGTCTAACTGGCAGTTTATGGAGCATTTTGGCGGGGAATTGAAATTTGCCCTGTTCTAGGTGTCCGACTCCAGCGGCCGCAGCCACCGCGGCATCTTCTAAGAGGAGGTCTTGCTTACCTATTGAATACAGAAGGGCTTGCCCCGCTTCTTGTGCGCGCTTGTGACTACCCAAAAATGCTCGAACGTCTCGCCGGAGCTCAGGAGGAAGAGAGCTATATGATTTTCGGCCCGAGAATGCGTGCATGGCAAAGTGAAGGCTCAAGTCTTCGGTCCGTTCTGCGACGCGTTGCTCGAGTTCTTCATGACCAATGCTTGCAATTGCTTGGCTTGCAGCGTGCTGAAGGCCTTGTTTTGACTGGGAGAGCTTGTCCAATAAGTTTTGGGGAAGTTCAGAAAGGTCGGGCTGACGGCCAAGTGCCTTTATCTCATTTGCAAGGTCGCGGATGGTTTTTTCATTGAGTTTTGTTGTGGGTTTTTTTGAGGGATTTTTTTGTGGTGTGCTCGGGTTTGGGACGATACGATGCTCGCGCCCTTTAAAACCGATTTGACGCCTTAGCAGATATCTTTGTTCTTCGAGCTCATCCTTAAAAACCAGGAAGATACCTTGCCCAACGGCCAAAGGCTCGACATCCAAAACGCTGCTTATGAACTCTCTAAGTTCGGTTTGCGTATAGTATTTTTGGAAAGTCTTTCGGGACGTCAAATATCCGTCGCGGTAGGGTCGCACGCCACTTAAATCGGCTTTACCGTACAGCATGACGGAAACAGCTAGGCAAAGCTCTGTGAGCTCAAAGGCACGTTTGAGTGCTTCCGCCCGCTCTTCGCGATCTTCGATCACGTTCAGCACAAATCCGAGGTTGGTGATTCGGCTCGTTCTTAGCGAACTGGGGTCTGGTCGATAATGCGGGTCCCATCCTAGGGCAGCATACCCATCAGCTTGCAAGGCTCGGATGTCGTCACCTTGACCGCAGCCGTAGTCTAATATGGTGCTGTCCTTCCGGATCAGACCGCTAGTGAAAAGCAAGTACATTGGAGCAGAGAGTGCCGCGCGCGTGATCGCTGTCTTGTGCCGCTCGACCTTTCTATGCTGTGAAACACCTATGCCATCGGTTTTGACCTCAAAAGGTTTGTTAGGACTTGAGTCGCTCTTCACGACATTTGGCCCGTCGACTGCCAAACCGGCTTCAGCTAGTGTCTCCATCCAAATCCGCCGGGTTCCCTTGTTTGCCATGTTCTTGAACAGCCCTTTGTCTTCCAAGGTCTGCGTCAGCTGGGCAAACGTATCTCGCATTGGATGGTCAGCGGCGAGAAGCAGCTCCTTTCGGTGAAGGATAGGAGGATTGATTGCTGAGTATTTTCTGAGTTTTGCCTCGTCTTCTTCGAGATGTACGAGCAGGCTTGCGCGTAGTTCAGGAAAAGCGGCGGAGCTGAACTCCTGGTAGTCCAAGAATGAGAACGACTGCTCGTCCTTGCCGGAAACCTTCAAAACAGACCATTGGAAGTCGTCTGGAACATTCTGCAGCGCACGGGCTAACTTGCCTTGTATTGTCGCCTGAAGATGATCAACTGCGCTACGATGAACATAGAGGGCTTGGCCCACTTTCTTGCCAACCGTGTGTTTGATAGGTCGCTTATTTTGCAATTTCCGTCCCGTACTTTTTCGTGTCTCTAAGGGACCTTCTATCATACCCCCTCAGAATGCGAGGGATCATCACAGAATAGCGGTGATAGCCTCAGCGGCCTCAAAAACGTCATCGCTTGTGTTTGTATGGCCAAAGCTGAATCGGATGGAGGCCTGCGCCTCTTCTGACGTAAGGCCGATTGCTCCAAGTACATAGCTCGGTTCTGTTATTCCGGAAGAGCAGGCCGAGCCGGTGGAGGCAGACACAATGGGCTGCAACCTCTGGAGTAATTCTGAGGCGTCGGTTCCATCGAACCTAAGATTAGCGCTGCCCGGGTGGCGAGCCGCTAGCGTATCTCCGTTCAAATGAATTTGGTCATGGCTTGACAGTAGCTTGTTTACAAACAGATCGCGTAGGTCTGCGACCTGCGCTCTTGCGGCAGCTCCCGTTTCAGAGGCTTGAAACTCTGCTGCGGCGCCAATGCCGACGCACAAGGGAAGCGGCAATGTGCCCGAGCGCATCCCTCCCTCTTGTCCTCCTCCGTGAAAGAGAGGTTCAATACGACCTCTAAGTTCTCGGCTTACATAGAGCGCACCGATACCCATCGGTCCGCCGAATTTATGTCCGGACAGGCTGACCATGTCAGCCAAATCTGTATATTCGAGAAGATCAACTGCGCTTGGTGCTTGCGCGAAGTCCGAATGGAAGGCGGCTCCAACTTCTCTGCAAAGATTTGATATCTCTGCAAGATTTTGGATAGTCCCGATTTCGTTGTTCACCAAGGCCACACTGACCAACACGACATCTTCCATGAGCATCGTTTGAAGTATGTCGAGGTCAACGTGACCTTTTTGATCAACCGGGACTTCACATAGTGTGCATCCTTTCACTCGCGCGATATAGGCGGCGCTTTCCAAAACACACTTATGTTCGGTAGCGGAAACAATAATGGTCGGGCGTCTATCTTTCAGCCGCTCAGGAAGGCATAGACCTTTGATGGCAATGTTGTTGGCCTCAGTAGCACCGGAGGTGAAAAGGATTTCATCTGCGTCTACCCCGATCAGGTTGGCTACTTTTGTTCTCGACGCTTCAGTCGCCTTGTTGGCAGACCACCCTGTGGAATGTTCCGAAGAGTGCGGGTTGCCATGGAACTCCGTCCAAAATGGCTGCATTGCAGTCCGAACTGTCGGTAGGATTGGCGTGCTTGCTTGATGATCAAGATATATGGTCAAAGGGCTTTTCCTACCAAATGGAAGATTACCTGTAGCTCAAGCTTGATCCTGGGGTCAAGCACCAGGACGACGTTGACCATTCCTCTCGAAGATCGCTATAAAGGCGTCAAATCGGGATAGCAGCACTATGAAAAAGCAAACAACATTTACACAAGAATATAAGCCGCAGTTCTCCGGCCACGAGACATTTCCGTTGCGCTACGGGTGGTTGGAAAAGGCCTTTGAAGCTGTTGATGCTAGTGGTTTGAATAACAACAAGATTTTTTCAGAGAGCGCGGCGATTGCACATTTTGGCGTCGGCAAGAACATGGTGGCCGCCATTCGATTTTGGGCGCAGGTCGCGGGTATCCTCGCAACTGATGGGAAAGATTTGAGGACAACCGAGTTTGGTCAAAAACTACTTCGATCGGATGGCTTTGATCCATACTTGGAAAACGCATCATCCCTTTGGAAAATACATTGGGACATTGCCTCTGACCCCAAACACACAGCTACTTATTGGTTGTTCAATGTTTTCAATGAGCCCAATTTTGACCGCGATACCGTCCTGCGAAGATTGCTAGAATTTATTGGTCAGCGTGGTTGGAAAGTGCCAACCGAAAAGACGCTAACAAACGATATAAGCGTTTTGTTGGCTAACTACGTTCCTAGCGTTCCCAAACGTGGCCCAAGCGAAGAGGCATTCAATTCTCCGTTGACAGAGCTCGGCTTGATACGGCGCCGCTCAAGTGGAAAGTTCAGCATGAACTTGGGGCGCAAGCCTAGCCTATCTAACGGCGTTTTCCTCTATGCAGTATGCGACTTTTGGGAACGAACTTCTTCCACAAACACGCTTAGCGTTCAGTCAATGTTGTTAGAGCCCGGATCTCCCGGAAGGGTTTTCGTTCTTGAGGAGGGTGAGTTGATCGATCGGTTGGCCGATGTCGCTGAAATGACCGACGGTTTGGTTTCTTGGTCTGAAACAGCTGGATTGAAACAGCTTCTTAGACAAGGGAAGTTTCCCCAGGATTTTGTAGAGAACCTGTGGTCTTCCGACATTTCTACGTTGAGAGGTTCATATGCCGCTTAACGAAATTGTCTCGGTGAATGGACGCTTTCTGCGATCTGTTCGAATTGATCAAGATGACCGCAACGAAGCCCTAGAGGGGTTTGTCTTTTCATCATCAGTAAGGGAGATCCTTAGAAATTTCTCACACCAACAATTTGAGAGCGGGCAAGGTGCCTTCACTTGGACTGGTCCGTATGGAAGCGGGAAGTCGAGCCTCGCACTCGCTCTCTCCGCGTTGTTGAGTGGTAGTAAGCAAGAGCGCGCGACGGCCGCGAGCAAGACTGATCCAAAGTTTGCAAAGGAACTATGGAAGTTACTTCCTCCGAAGCGAGATGGCTGGAAATGTGTGTCGATCGTAGGTCGCAGCACGGAACCCTTCCAGCTGATCGGTGATGGTATCAAGGATGCTGGACTTGCGGCACGCCAAAGGAAGTTTGATACGCCTGAAAAAGTCATTGAGTACTTGCAGTTTTTAGCCTCCGAGGACAGTGAGCACTCCGGGGGATTGGTCCTCTTTTTGGATGAAATGGGGAAGCTGCTTGAGCACGCCGCATCCTCATCAGGGGATGCATATTTCTTCCAACTGCTTGGTGAAGCGGCGTCGAGAAGCGGCGGCCGCCTTATCGTTGTCGGTATCCTTCATCAGTCATTCCAGGAATATGCGAGCCGCTTGGCTCGCGATATCAAAGATGAGTGGGGAAAGATCCAGGGTCGCTTTATCGACATTCCCGTCAATGTATCTGGCGATGAGCAGATTGAACTGGTGAGCAAGGCGATTGTTACTACAGATCAACCAGATAGCGCCAACCAGAACGCAGAAGCTGCTGTAGGGCTGCTTGCCGACGCTCGACGCGGTGCCTCCGCCATTTCGAAAGAGTTGCTTACGAGCGCTTGGCCACTCAATCCACTCGTTACATTGGTGCTAGGGCCTGCATCGCGACGGAGTTATGGGCAGAACCAGCGTAGCATCTTCAGTTTCTTGGGGTCATCCGAGCTGTTTGGCTTTCAGAACTATCTAGAGACGACGAACATAGAAGATCCCAAAGACTACGGATTGGCTGATTTTTGGGATTATCTTGATTTCAATCTGCAAGCCGCAATCGCCGTATCTTTGGATAGCCATCACTTTGCCAATGCGAGGGATGCAATTGCGCGGTGGGAGGCGAAAGATGGCGGTGAGATTAGTGTGCAGCTGCTAAAGTCGCTAGCCATTTTGGAATTGACGCAAAAGCAGACCGGAGTAGGGGCGACGCTGGGCGCACTTTGCCTGGCAATAAATCAAACAAGTGCTGCGGTAGAAGGGCTCTTGTCAGAACTTGAGGCGGCGTCGATTGTTGTTTTTCGAAAGTTCAGGGGCACTTACTCTCTCTTTGACGGAAGCGACTTCGACATTGAAGTGGCACTGGATGAGGCATTGAGAGAAAGATCAGAGTTCGATCTCAGCTCAATCTCAAACGTTTTATCTTCACCCAACATCGTGGCGAAACGGCACTACCGTGAAACTGGTGCGCTGCGCTGGTGCGAACTCAAGGTAATGCTCGAAAGCCAAGTCGAGAAATTTGTTACTAACTTTGCGCCTACAAATGGATGCTTTGGCGCATTCATCATTTCACTGGACGATTCGACGCCAAGCATTGTTGAGGATTTTGGTGAGTATGGGTGGGGGGCCGATTTTGCGGTTGTGAGGTCTGAAAAGTCGAAGAACCTTGTGGCACTCGCACGAGAGCACTCCGCTTTAAAGGATATCTTGGCATCGAACCCTGAGATTCACCGAGACAAAATTGCGCGCAGAGAGCTAACCGATCGTATCGAGGCGATTGGAGGCCGGATTGAGCATGAGGTCTGGCAATTGATCGCAAGCGCAGAATGGGAAACAGGAATTGATGATCTCCCGATTCCGGCGCGCCGGAACCTCACAGTTTTGGCGTCAGAAATGGCAGACCGTCGGTTTTCGCAGTCGCCCAAACTAAACAACGAACTGCTGAACCGCACCAAGCCGTCGGCGTCGGCCAATTCAGCGCTCAAGCAGTTACTGCATGCTGCCGTCCTCAAGGAAGGTATTCCAGGGCTTGGGTTTAAGAAGTTCCCAGCAGAAAAAGCTCTGTTCGTATCGCTCGTTGAGGCCAATGGATTGTACCGAGAAGAGGGCAACGAATGGAAGGTTGTGCCACCATCCGGAGAAGACGTCGCAAATCTGCTTCCCATTTGGAAAGCAACGAAAGACTTCTTGAAGAAACGGGGTAACCGCAACGTACAACTGACCGATGTTTATGACCTATGGCGGGCACCTCCCTTTGGGTTGAAGGACGGTTTGATGCCACTACTTGCTGTGCTGTTCATGCTAGCCGAACGCCGGAACCTGTCACACTATCGGGAGGGTATTTTTCTATCGACTATTTCGGATGTCGACGTGGACTATGTTCTGAGAGCTCCCCAAATGGTTCAGCTGCGCTGGATCGAAATGAACCGAACGACCAAGAAGCTCCTTACTGAGCTGGCAAACGCGGTCAGCGAGGTTGTGGACAAACCGATCTCGACTTTGAGCCCGCTGGAAGTTGGACGCGCGCTCATCGCAGCTTACGAAACCTCAGCACCCTGGGTTCAACGAACCGCACGACTTCCTGAGCATGCAAAAAAAGTCAGAGCGCTCTTCAAGCGTTCTAATGACCCACAGAAATTCGCATTTGATGACATTCCTGGCCTTTACGGAGAGGACATCGACATTCTCACAGATCAAGGGATCTCTGAGATAGCTCAGAACATCAAAGAAGGGCTCATCGAAATACGTGCGGCTTACCCTGCAATGCTCACAAGAATGCGCGAACACATTCTGAATGAGTTGCAAGTTCACGGGCGCACTGCGAAAGCGTACCGAGAACTGAATGAGCGTGCGAACAATATCCGAGATGTTGCAGGTGACTTGCGGCTTCGATCTTTCATCACCCAGCTCACAAGCTTCGGAGATGACTTACAGTCGATGGAGGCACTCGCGGGGTTGGGCATCAACAAGCCTGCTAAAGCTTGGATCGATAGCGACATAGACCGGGCAGTTGTTCAACTCACCTTGCTTGCGCAACAGTTCAACCAGCATGAGTCTGTCGCGCGCGTGGCTGGGCGTAAGGACAAGCGCTCTGCAATGGCATTGATTGTCAGCGTTGATGATCGGCCCACGCCTGTGATGGAGGAGTTTGATGTCTTGGACTCCGACGATGAGGAAGTGAACAACCTTAGTGCAAAAATTGAAGAGGTATTGCAGCAGGCTGCGGAGAGCACCGGTAGAAACGTGATCCTGGCTGCTTTGGCAAAGGTCGGTGCTGCGAGGATCAAACAATCAGACGCAAGTGAGGAAATAGATGGCTGATAAAGTTAAACATGTTCTAGGCTTGTCTGGGGGCAAAGATAGTTCAGCCCTCGCGATCTACATGAGCCAGGCCCACCCCGAACTTGATATTGAGTACTTCTTCACTGATACTGGGGAAGAACTAGATGAGGTTTATGAGTACCTAGCGATGCTTGAGGGCTTTCTCGGCAAGAAGATCCGGTACTTGGACCCTGGGCGAGATTTTAAGTTCTATCTTGCTCAGTATAACCAGTTTCTGCCATCTGCGCAGACGCGTTGGTGTACGAAGGACCTGAAGATCAAGCCATTTGAAAAGTGGGTCAAGTCCGAGTTTACCGAGCAGGGGTACACAGTTTACAGTTATGTCGCGATCCGGGCCGATGAAGATTTTCGCCAAGGCCTGAACTCGAAAAATAGCAATCTCATTACAAAGCTGCCCTTTAAAGACGGCGGGATCGACAAAGCTGGCGTTCTGGAAATTCTTGAAAATTCCGGCTTAGGCCTACCAGCCTACTATGATTGGCGGTCAAGGAGCGGTTGCACCTTTTGCTTTTTCCAACAAAAAATCGAGTGGGTCGGACTGATGGAGCGCCATCCAGAAGCTTTTGAAAGGGCGAAAGCGATGGAGAAAACCTCCCTAGAGAATGGGTCGCCATTTTCCTGGAGCGAAGGTGAAACCCTGCTTGAGCTAGAACAGCCTGAGCGTGTTGCCAAAATCCGGGCTGACCACAAAAAACGCATAGACCGCGCTATGGCCAAGAGAAAGGTTGACCCTCTACGGCCTGAGCAGGGTGCTGTCGATTTGGACGATATCTATGGCCAGCAAAAAGTGTGCTTGGCTTGTCACAAATGACGCTCTGCGGCGTCCAATGGATAGAAGGTCTTGTTGATCGCATATTCCAATTGAACCTCCAAACCGCGCCCTAGTAGCCCTGTTAGTACTGGCCGCTGTGAATAAGTCATTGACCTCCCTTGGTCTGGCAATAGGGTACTGAAAGTAGGCAGTTTGCTTGGACGGCAAACTACTTCCAGGGCATGTTGTCGCCAAACTTAGCAAATCATCTTCGGGTGAATTTCCGAAGGGCGTTGAGAGAATAGAAGGCATAATGAGTACAAAAGCAGCCGTTGACGCCCTTGCAAGCTTAGGGATTTCTAGACTAACAAACTTTTGGGGCGACAGCCGAATAGAAGGTCTTTTGGAGCTTGGTGTCAGCACTCGGCCTCGATCCATAGCTGAAGCCATGCTCTCCGAAAGCGGGCTTGCCATTTTCAAAAATAAAGACCTCAGAAACGCAATTTTGGAAGCGTTTTCACCGCAAGATATCCGTGATAAGCTGGGCCAAAGCGCTGATGGTGCTCAGTTAATTGACTCCGGTTCGTTTACGTGGGGCCGAAATCCACTAACGACGCAATTCCTCAAGCTGCTAGATTTGGAACTCGAAGAAGCATTTCCTGACGACCTTTTGTCTGGCCCTGAACCGTTTCAAAAAACCGCTATCAGTAGACCGCTATTCGACTATCAAAATAGCATACGCAAACAACTCGTCAGTTTTTGTTTCTTGAAAAGGGATCATGTCGACGCGGCAAGAAGCCATAGAATTGTCGCTCATATGCCAACTGGCTCTGGTAAAACCCGAACGGCCATGGAGTTTATAGCAGACTTCCTTCGCTTCAGCGCGTCAAAGCAACCGCCCGTCGTTGTTTGGCTTGCTCACAGCGAGGAGCTTTGCGACCAAGCCGTTCAGACATTTCAAGATATCTGGAGTAAACTCGGGAGTGAGGATGCGAATATCTACTCCATGTGGGGAGGCCGGAAACATGACGGTTTAGACTTCAGCAAGCCGTGCTTTATCGTGACAAGCTTTCAAAGCTGTTACTCAAGCATTCATTCAAGTAGGAACACTGATTTTGATAGATTTACACAGATAAAACGTGAATGCAGCCTGCTGATAGTTGATGAAGCTCACATGTCGATGGCACCAACTTATAAAAAAGCAATTGAGTTTCTTTGCAATTCGGAAACATACTTAGTAGGCTTAACCGCAACTCCTGGCCGACATCATGTTGGAGGTGATACAGTACAAACCGCAGCATTGTCCGGCTTCTATTCCAACAATAAACTAACAATTGACCAAGAACTCACAGGTGAAAAAAATCCTATAGAGTACTTGCAAGGACGCGGAATCCTATCATCCATTGATCGATTGCGGTTGGATACCAGTGCAAACGTAGAACTTAGTACAGAGGCAGTTAAGCTAGTGTCCGACTTGTTGGATATTTCACCAAAAGTTCTGGCCGAACTGGGCAGTAACGTGCAACGAACATTGGAAATCGTTGCTGCAGTCGAACGACTTGCGCTTAAAGAACAAAAGCAAACAATTGTATTCTGCCCGTCTAAGCAAAATGCTTCGGATATGGCTTTAGTATTGAGAGAGCGCGGATGTGCGGCGAGAGCGGTTACCGGCGAAACGCCTCCAAGCGACCGCCGTCAAGCGATCGACGACTTCAAAAATGGCGAAATTAGAGTACTCACAAATTTTGGGGTTTTGACAACTGGCTTTGATGCACCCCGAACTGAAGCTGTTGTGATAGCACGACCGACAACATCAGTAGTGCTCTATTCCCAGATGGTAGGTCGCGGCCTTCGAGGAGCACAAGTAGGGGGCACCGCGAGTTGCACGATCGTTGATGTGGTCGATAACATCATAAACTTACCTGACGTACCGCAGGCCTTTACATTTTTCGATGAACATTTTGGAGAGCAGCGATGAGTAATCAAGAAACCCCTGTACAAATCGTAGATGCTTATCTCGCTTTAACAGCACTGCGGCAAGTTGGTTATCGAAACACTGCGACTGCAGTAGCTGAGTTGGTAGATAATTCCATCGAGGCCAAGGCAAAAAAGATCACAATTGTAACACTGTCTGGCCGGGAAACACTCACGCAGCGAACGGTCTACCGCGTTCAAAAAATAGGAGTTCTGGACAACGGCAAAGGAATGACTCCTGAAGAACTGGGGAGTTGCCTGTCGCTTGGCTGGGGGACGCGATTGGATACGAGGGAAGGTCTTGGCCGGTTCGGTTTTGGTCTAAAGGGCTCTTCGTTGTCTCAAGCCCAGCTTGTTGAAGTGTTTTCGTGGCGAAAAGGAGAAGTCTACCGAGCTTATCTGGATCTTCAGGAGATCAAAAACGATAGTCAACAGTATCTCAAAAAGGTTGAAAAATCGGACTTACCCAAAGAAATTCTCGCAGTGATTGGGGATGAAATAGGAAGCAGTGGTACACTGGTTCTGTGGTCGAAGCTGGACGGCGTCGACTTTAAACGACCAATTACCCTGTTCTCTCGTATGCAGGATGAACTGTGCCGTATTTATCGCCACTTTCTTGATGACAATGACGATTATGGCAAAAGGCGCGACATAAGACTTCTAGATTATGATCTGGACAATAAGAAGATTGAGGCTTCGCATGAGTTGATGCCAAATGATCCTCTATATATTTTGGAACCATCTAGTTGTCCCGAGAGCGATGGCGAAGCGACTAACGTAGCCTTTGAAAAACCGTATGCGATTAGTATTGAGTACCAACCCGGGAAGTTCTCAGATGTTGACGTCAGACTAAGCATTGCGAAACCCGAGACGCAGAACAGAGGCGGTGCTTCAAGCCTTGGTAAGCATTATGCTCGCAACACAGGGATCTCATTTGTACGCGGCGGCAGAGAGATCGATTTCGGTTCGTTTGGCTTTCTGGATAGCGATACACGCGAAAGATGGTGGGGCGTCGAAGTTCGCTTCAAGCCAGTTTTAGATGAGTTGTTCGGTGTTACAAACAACAAGCAGCATATTCGAGGCTTTAAGAAGCTCGATCCAAAGCACGATGCTGAACAAATCGAAGCGCTAAAAGAGGCCGCGGAAGATCCGGACAGTTCAGGTTATTTCAAGTCAAAGTTACACTTGGAACTCAATCATAATTTGAACGTTAAAATAAGCGCCATGCGTGACGTAATCAGGACCCGTCGGGAGGGCAGTGCTTCGGACAAATCCAAGGGAGCGCCTGATCCAGTTTCAGATAAAGTAAACAAAGATGTGGTCGAGGACAAAACCGAAACATCTTCAGATAATGAAGCGGCAGCAAAGTCAGAGCAAGAAAAGCTGGCTGAGCGCACAAAATATGTATTGGATACTAGGCCGGAATTATCAACAGAAGACGCTGAAGCATTCGCTAAGGCCACTGTAGACTACAAAGTCGATTTAAACAAAGGGAGTTGGCCCGGAACGATGTTCCTAGATCTTCAGTTTGTCGCGAACGCTGCAGTTGGGGTGATAAACACTCGTTCTCCATACTACGAAAAACTTTGGCAACACGTGGAGGACTCCGGCGATGTCCGAGCCCTCAATGCTCTTGAAGTTTACACGATGGCATACGTGCGAACCGAAGATGAATTCAGGAAGACAGTCGATGGCGACACGTTTGAAAAATTTCGTGATAGGTGGGGTTACTGGGTTTCGAAACTGTTAGAGAGCGTCGACGAGTAAAATGCTTCTCCTGGAGTCCGGCACATTTCGCGAAGAGCTTGCGGCTGCGCTATTGACTGCAGAGCAGGAAGTTGTGGTACTCAGTGCCTTTATTAAGGTCGAAGCTCTCAAATGGTTGATGGAGACAAGCAGCACCGACAAACTCAAGATAGTTGCTCGTTGGCAACCGGCAGATCTAGCAAGTGGAGTGTCTGATCTTAACTGTTTTCACCTATGCAAAGAGGCTGGGATTCCATTTGGAATTTCCAACCAACTTCATGGGAAAGTCTACGTTGTTGATGATCAAATTTTCATTGGAAGCGCGAACCTTACTTCGAAAGGAATGTCCTTATCGAAGACACAGAACGATGAATTTGGAACTGGTTTTGAGTATGGCAAGGCCGAGAGAACCAAGGTTGAAAATTACCTCTCATCCGTCAATTGGCTTGATATTGAGACGGTTGAACTGATGTCTCGATTTTTAGCTGGTGTTGACAAACAAGCTAGTTCCAATTCGTTTCAATGGCCACAGGACATTTCGGACCGGTTTAGCCCTCAGCACTTTGGAGTATGGCTCCATGATCTGCCTATGTGCGATCCTGGTCAATTGACCGCTCGGACAGCATCAGAGATCGCAATGAAGCATGATCTATTATACTTCGACAGGGAGGCAGATGCATCTTTGGATGAGTTGTTGCAGGGATTCTTGTCTTCTCCAGTTTGCCATTGGGTGGATTCTCAACTTCAAGATTTTGGAGAACTGTCATTTGGTAAAGTCACAGCGCTGTTTCACAGCCAAATTCTTGATGACCCGATGCCTTACAGAAAGGCTATAAAATTAGGTATTGCAAACCTTTTTGAGTGGCTGTCCATAGACCAAACGAGGTTCGAAGTTCGCCGACCAAGACATAGTCAAATTGTGCGTGCTGTCTGACCAGTTCTCAGATAGGGTTCCGTTACTTTGGTAACCGTTTGCCGACGATGGTTACGCAAAAGATTAGAACAGCCATGTGTTAACGTCAAAGAGATAATATAGCAGCCTTCACGTTCTGCATTCATTGGCAATAGGCCCCTATAAGGCTGTTTTTGAGGCAAGGAGTTTAGATATGGTAAATTGGAATTCGAGCCCTCATCCAATTTCAGACATTCGTGACTGGGCATCAGATGGAAAGCTAATAATCCAGCCGGATTTTCAGCGCAGAGAAGTTTGGGGTTTGTCGGCACAAGTAATGCTGATGGACACTATCCTAAAGCAAATTCCAATGCCAAAGATTTTTCTATCAACCGAGTTGAAGAACGGAAAAACAATACGGAGTGTCATTGATGGTCAGCAGAGAATCAAGGCGATACTTAGTTTCTTGAGAGGCGAGTTTCGATTGGATGATTCATTCAGTGCTGATCTAAATGGAAAAATTTTTTCCGAACTACCAGACGATGTTCAAGAAAACTTTCTGATGTATGCTATAGACTTTAATGAAGCACAGAATGCGACGGAGGAAGAGGTTCGAAATGTTTACTCAAGGGTCAATAAGTATACTGTCGCATTGAACAAGCAAGAACTACGAAAAGCTGATTTTCCGGGAGATTTTTTAGACCTTTCAGAAAAGATCGCCCTGCATGATTTTCTTGAAGAAATCAAAATTTTCACGCCAACGAATAGACGCCGATACGGGGACGTTGAATTTGTTTCTGAGCTATTGGTAGCTGTAATAGGTCGCATTCAAGATAAGAAAGGGTATCTGGAAGAATTCTATAAACACTATGCTGCTTGGGACAAGGCCGAGGTGCGCAAGGCTGAAGCAGAATTTACAGCGGCGTTTTCTATACTTGAGCAAATTTTCGGCTGTGGTGCTGACATGTCGAAGACTCGATTTAGGCAGAAAGCTGATTTTTACTCTCTATTTTTGGCCGTATTGGACTTTCTGCGAGGGGGCCTAACTCTTGCAGGTAAGGATGTAACCGATCTTCAATCCGATATTGGGATACTCAATCAACACATTCGACCAGAGTCAGAGGTACATCTACTCCAAGAATATGCAATAAAATGTGTGTCTCAAGCAAACTCGTCTTCTAGCCGAAGGTGGCGAAAGCAATTTTTGCATACAATTCTATCGGGAACTTTTGATCCTGGATCAATATCAGACATGCAGATTGAAGTATATTACCGGATAAAATCAGATCTTGACATGATAGCGAAAAATCCAACGATCTGTGCCTGTTGCAGAGAAGAGATTTCCTTGGAAAGTGCTTTGCTCGGTTGGATTGAAACCGACACAAATCGTCAGATTTCGAACTCAGTTTGGCTAAATCCCGAATGTAGCAATCGTAGCAACTATATTGTTGTGGCGCGACCTGCGGCGGAAGCACCCGATTTATTTGGTTGATGCTACAAGGTTTAGGATTTCTCAAATGACGCCAATTTATTTTGATGAATATGCCTTAAAGAATGGCAGGGTTTTCAATGTGCCCAAGGCATTTGTAACACAAGAGGGTAGAAGTTACGAGATTGATAGCTGGCTAGCTAGGGGAGGGAATGCGGTCGTTTACCAGTGCATTGATGAGCGTAATGGTGATGAATTAGCCGTTAAGTTTTTGCTGAATGATGGATTTAAGAATAAGAAACGCTTCCTGCTAGAAGCCAAATTATTGCGTGAATTGGATGACCCACACATTTCCACATATAAGGGCCAAGGACGGATATCAGCCTCTGTCCCTAAAGGTAGGGACAGAGTGTTACCCTTGCTTGTTATGGAGAAAGCAGATTGTAATTTGCAGGAGCTTATTTGGAAGGATATCGATAAGAAGATAGACTATGAGACCTATATCGGGCAATTCAGGGGGCTAGCGAAAGCGCTTATGACGCTGCATAAGAAGGCAATCCATCGCGACATAAAGCCTGAAAATATCCTTGTTCTTGGTGATAGATGGCTCCTTAGCGACTACGGCCTTTGTAGTCTTGTCGTAGAAGAGAATGCTGGAGATTTCACACCGGAGAAGGGGAGCGTGGGCCCCAAGTTTTGGCTATCGCCAGAAGCTCAAAATAAGCGGTTAGGTGTAGAAAACGAGATTGGGAAGCATTCAGATGTTTTCCAGTTGGCCGCAATTTTTTGGTATGTTCTAAACGGAACCCACCCAACAGGTATTCTTACTTCAGACGACTGGACGGGACCAGAGAACCTCAAAGAGGTCATCATGAAGGCACTGTTGCATAACCGTAATAGTCGTCATTCTGACGGAGAACAGTTTCTAAACGAGCTTGAGGAAGCTATTCGAACGTAGATGCTGTACAATCCTTGTCCGGCACGGCAAGTGGACTCCGCTTCTCTGATGAAAGCGGCCAAACTATTGAACACAGTCCATGCGGAATGCCTCGAACCCTAGTTGCACATAAATTTGATCTACCAAGAGATAATTAACATAAACTTCATTATGCGAAAAAGAACAAAGAATGAACACGGGTCCTCTTACCCTCACCGTGAGCTGAACACTAAGCAACCGCCCCCCA
>JBELEI010000020.1:0-22653 GCA_042093895.1 Cognatiyoonia sp.
ATGTTTTGATAGGTATATGCGTGCCAAGCAAAACTTGGAAATGATTGGCATGACCTGTGCGCGATACGTGAACCGCGACTCTTGTTGGGGTCAGGGTAGGGGTCTCATGGCATTTCCTCCAACATCTTTTCACGGAACACCTCGGCAGGCGTCTTCCATCCCAGGCATTTTCGCGGTGTGTTGTTGAGGCGGTCACTAATCTCTTTGATGTCGTGATCGGACATTGAGCGGATGTCGCGTTTGCGGGGCAACCAGCGCCGAGCGCGTCGATTAGTGTTCTCGACCGTTCCTTTTTGCCACGGCGAGGATGGGTCACAAAACCAAGTCTGTGTACCAATCTCGGCCTGAAGGTGCGGCCAGTTCATGAACTCTGAACCACGGTCAAAGGTGATCGAACGACGGGCTTGGTGGGGCAGATCTCTGATCGCTTTGATGATCTTACCCATCACCGGTTTGGTGCGTCTGCTTGGATTTTTTAGGATTACTGTGAACCGGCTAACGCGTTCAACAAGCGAAGTGACGTTGGTTTGGCCAAGCTTCTGTTTAAACAACATCAAATCGCCTTCCCAGTGGCCAAACTGACGGCGGTGCGCCACATCATCCGGGCGGAACAGGATACTGACATCGCGATGGAATTTGGGTTCACGGCGTTTGCGCATACGGCGGGGCCTACGTGCGACGCGGTGCGTCGGCAGGTACCACCACAGGTCATCACGCATGCCGTCTTTGGAATAGATGTAGCGATAAATCGTTTCTTGGCAGACACGCGGTTTTGCGCGTTCTTGGATCATCCGGTTGCCAATTTGCTCCGGTGTCCAACCGTCTTTGATCCGCTCAATCACACGTTTGCAAAGGTCTGGGTATTTGATCAGTTTACGATCCCGCGCACGCCGATCGGTCGTCATCAGTTGGGCGGTTGCGCCGTAATAGCCATCACATTTTGGCATACATTCATCGCTGAAGTGATTGCGCTTCAGCTCGCGGAAAATCGTCGACCTGCAGCGTTTGAGAACACGTGCCATCTCATCGACAGGGACTTTAGCATGTCTCCAGCGTTCTATTCTGCGTCGTTCCGTGATACTTAGTTGGGTGTAGACGGCTCCCATGCCGATTCCTCCTGCTAGATAAACTACTGTTTTCTAACAAGAGTCGCAGTTGGAGGTAGCGCGCGCCCGCGTACATGATAGATTCGCATAATGAAGTTTATGTTAAATTATTGGATAACATCAACCCAAGGTGCCGTCCCGACACCTCAGGTGTGAGATGCCGAAACGGTAATTGGTATAGACCAATGTCTTTTAGAAGGTCTCCACTACATCTCTTGATCTAAGTCGTTCGTTTCTACTCAGCCAAACTAATAAGATCTCCTGTCGAGTAACGCTTCGCCATGTCGGCTAGGGGTATCGCCTTGATCTTGGAAGCCTTACCCGCGCTCATAAATCGTTCAAATCTATCACGACATACATGCGACATCGCGTCGATGCTTGGCGCTAAGTACTTTCGCGGATCAAATTCAGATGGCTGTTCGGAAAGGACCTTCCTGATTGCACCCGTGAAGGCAAGTCGGAGGTCTGTGTCGATGTTTATCTTTCGAACGCCATGTTTGATCCCATTCTCAATCTCGTCCAGCGGAACTCCCCAAGTAGGAGAGATTTCCCCACCGTATGCGTTTACAATGTCCTGAAGTTCTTGGGGGACCGTAGACGATCCGTGCATAACGAGGTGTGTGTTTGGGAGCTTCGCATGTATTGCCTTTAGGGCGTCCATTGCGAGGATCTCTCCATCCGGCTTGCGAGTAAATTTGTAGGCGCCATGTGATGTGCCGATCGCGATTGCCAAGGCATCGACATTTGTTCTCGCAACGAATTCGACTGCTTCTTCAGGATCGGTAACAAGCATGTCCTTGCTCATTTCACCTTCAAAACCGTGACCGTCTTCCACTTCACCCTTCCCTGTTTCCAACGATCCAAGATGACCTAACTCTCCTTCAATCGACGCGCCAGCAAGGTGAGCGAGTTTGCTCACGTTCCGAGTGACATTCACGTTATATTCAAAGTCAGCCGGTGTTTTGCCGTCTTCCAACAGCGACCCGTCCATCATTACGGACGAAAACCCGTTCATGAGCGCCGACATACACGTGCCCTCGGAATTGCCATGATCCTGGTGCATGCAAACGGGTATGTGAGGATACAATTCTATCGCTGCCTTGATGAGGTGACCAAGCACGATATCGTTGGCGAATTGACGAGCGCCGCGGCTTGCTTGCATAATCACGGGACTATCTGTGGCGTCGGCCGCCTTCATAATTGCCAGCATTTGCTCCATGTTGTTTACGTTGAAGGCTGGAAGGCCATATGAGTGTTCAGCTGCATGATCTAGCAACTGTCGAAGTGAAATTAGAGGCATGATATACTCCGCTATAAATAAGTGTTTTCAGTGTTTGGCGTGGTAGTCCGCTAGAAGTTTGACTTCTTCTATGGATCCAAGGACGACAGAAATCCTTTGGTGATGTGAAGTAGGAGTTGCTTCAACAATTCTATCTCTGCCATCGGTTGCGGCGCCCCCCGCTTGCTCCACGATGAAGGCCATGGGGTTCGCTTCATACATAAGGCGGAGCTTTCCACCTTCAGAACGGTTGCCTTTGTCAGCAGGGTAAAGAAACAGACCACCTCTGGTGAGGATACGGTGAACGTCTGCAACCATCGATGCCGTCCAACGCATATTGAAATTGCGCCCTCGAGGCCCTGCCTCACCGGCAATGCAGTCGTCGAAATACTTCCGCATAGAATCGTCCCATAGTCGGTAGCGCGAAGCATTGATCGCAAACTCAGATGTAGTTTCAGGTATTGTCATATCTGGAAAGGTCAGACGAAACTCACCCGTACCTTGCTGATGCGTAAAGCCATTCACACCATTGCCGGTGGTCATGATCAAAGCGGTCGAAGGACCATAAATTGCGTATCCAGCGCAAATTTGCTCCATTCCTCGACGAAGGACCGCATCCGCATCGCCAGCCTCAATTTCGGTTTTTATCTGAACGATCGAAAAAATTGAACCTACAGAGAGGTTCACATCCAAGTTTGACGAGCCATCGAGCGGATCGAAATAAACCAAATAGTCACCTGGCTTCGGATCCTCCTTTAGCCAGTAGACTTCGTCGACTTCTTCAGACACCAATGCGGCAACTCTGCTGCAATTGGAACAATGCCGAACGAACTCATCGTTGGCGATCAGATCGAGCTGCTTTTGGGTTTCTCCTTGGATATTTGTACTTTCAGCCGCGCCAAGGTTGTTTGAAAATGCACCGCTACGCACATGGTTCGAGATAATTCGACATGCTGTGGCAATATCTTCCAGCAGAAAAACAAGATCCTTTTCTATCCCTTTGTGGCGATAGTCATTCAACAAGAATTGTCGAAAAGTCATTTGGTGTTCAGGCATTATTTTTCCTTACGGGAGGCGGTCAGGGAATGATGGAATAGGCCGTGCTGCTAAGCACGCAGTTGGAAGCCTTTTGCGATGTGATTTCGAACAAAGAAGATCAATAGGACACCGGGTAAGAGTGAGAATACTGTCATGGCCATCACAAGGCCTATGTCGGTATTGAAACCAAACAAGCTGTCGATTGCCATTGTGATTGGCTTCCCGCCGGTCGAGGTCAGAATGCGGGCAAAAACCACCTCAACCCATGAAAATACAAAGCAAAAGAAGCAAGTCACTCCAATACCCGGGCCAATCGCTGGTATCAGATATCCAAAGAAAAATCCGGGAAGCGAATGACCGTCTAGAAAGGCGGTCTCGTCAAATTCCTTGGGCACAGCAGAGACGAAGCTTTCCAAGATCCAAATTGCGATGGGGATGTTGAAGAGGCAATGAACCAGCGCAATCCCGATTGGATTGTTGAGCATGTTCAGCTGTGCAAACAGCAGGAAGACTGGAAGGGACAAGACCACGGGTGGCGTAAGGCGGAAGGCGAGCAATAGAAGCATCAAATGCTTGTCGCCGACGAACGTAAACCGCGACAGACCATAAGCTGCTGGCAGAGATACGGCCAGCGTCAACGCGACGTTGACACTCACATACAAGATCGAGTTACCCAACGATGCCACGAGATCAGCATCTGCAAAGATGTTAGCGTAATTGACCAAAGACAGATCGCCAAGTTCGATCCCATCCCGCGGCAGGGTCGATGTGAAGCTCACGACAATAGCCTGACCCAAAGGGACCAGGATGAATGCAACCAACCCAGCAAATGCCGCATACCTGACCAAGGTCGCAAAGCCTGTTCGATATGGTGTGGGCAACATCGTTTTCCTCATTCTACGCGGCTTCAGCGCGCTGCATCAAACGGCGAAAATTCCAAGCCAGTAGCAAAACAAGCAGGAAATAGATGACTGAGCGCGCAGCAGCGGGGCCATAATTGAACGCGTTGATGTCTTCCCCAAGATCGAGCGAGAGGAATGTCGTTGCTCCATTGGGTCCACCTGCGTTGATTGCAAACGCCTCCGTGTAAATCATCAAACTGTCCATGACCCGCAACAGCAGCGCCATCAACAAAACCGCCCGCATCTTTGGCAGTTCGATATGCCAGAACACGGCCCGTCGAGACGCACCGTCAATGACTGCCGCCTGAAAATACGCATTAGGGATGCTAGAGCGGCCAGAATAAGCAAGGATGGCGACCAAACCGACCCAGTGCCACGTATCGACGGTCAGAATGAGCATCCAAGTATGTAGCGCATTGAATTTGTAATCGAAGTCCCATCCGATCCAGCCGAAGAACTGACCTAAGACACCGAAATCAGGATTGACTAACGTCGTCCAAACAATCGGAATCATATTCCATGGCACCACGAGCGGGATGGCTAGCAACATGAGCATAGCAGTCGTTTGAATGCTGCCTCTTCGCATCATCAATGCAATCCCGATTCCTAACGGAAATTGAATCAAGACGACCAAAGTCGAAAACAGCACGCTTCGGCCAAGCGCCTTGTATAGGTCTACCGAAACCGTGAGTTCGCGGTACCAGTCTAATCCAACCCAGTATCGATCTTCTAGTGTGAAGATGTCGAAGAGTGAGAAGTTGAAGACAGCCACAATCGGGATCAACCCAACCAGCAACAACAAAGAGATCGCGGGAACAGCGAACCACCATGCAGCATTATTGTGCGTTCTCATCACCCCTCCCCTTTCAGTCCCTCAAGACATCCCAATTCGTCTCAGCAACAGATGAAATCATCGCTCCAAACCTCCTCGCATCAAGTGAGGCCCCTCCAACAAGGAGCCCTGAGACACCATCTAGACTGACAAGGCGAGCGGCCGACGTTTCGTCAGCCGATCCTCCGTAGAGCACCCGCAATGAAGATTGTGCACCGGTTTTTGCGCCCAGTTGCTTTCTAATATAGCTGATGGTCTCGACGATAATCTCCGACGTCGGGATTAACCCTGTTCCTATCGCCCAAACCGGTTCGTATGCGACCAACGAAGGTCCAGTTCCTGACTGAAAGGCCGCTTCCAATTGCGCATTCAAAACCTTTTTCCAGCGATCTTCTCGCCGCTCAACATCGGTCTCACCAACGCACAAAATGGGTTGTATGTCCTTGGCTATAAGCTGGCGCTGTTTCAAGCTGATCAGTTCAGATGTTTCAGTGTGACCTGCACGGCGCTCCGAATGCCCAATGATACAATATTGCGCGCCAACTTCGGCCAAAAGTGCAGCAGACACATCGCCAGTTCGCGCACCTTCCGTGTGGGCTGAGCAATCTTGTGCACCTACCCGAAGCTGTTGATTAAGACTTTGTCGCGCATCCGCAAGCAATGGAAATGGCGGACACACTACAACTTCAACCGCAGCGGCTTCAAACGTAGCACACGTCGACTTGTAGGCCTCTATTAGAGACCGAGAGCCGTTCATCTTCCAATTCGCAACTACTATCTTTCTCATCGCAAGATCGACCGGCCCGCGTAGATCGCGGTTTCTTCCAGCATTTCTTCGATGCGGATCAACTGGTTGTACTTCGCCAGTCTGTCAGAGCGCGCGAGCGAGCCTGTTTTGATCTGACCGCAGTTTGTCGCGATAGCAAGGTCTGCAATCGTCGCGTCCTCAGTTTCACCCGAGCGGTGCGACATGACATTGGTGAACCGCGCGCGGTGGGCCATATCAACGGCCGTCAGCGTTTCGGTCAGCGTGCCGATCTGGTTGACCTTCACCAGCATGGAGTTCGCAGATTTCTGTTCAATCCCCATGGCAAGGCGGGCTGGGTTGGTCACAAACAAATCGTCACCGACCAGCTGGATTTTGTCGCCAAGGCGCGCGGTCAGGGCGTTCCAGCCGTCCCAGTCATCCTCTGACATGCCGTCTTCGATTGAAATGATCGGGTAGTCATCACACAGCGCTGCGAGGTAGTCGACGTTTTCTTCAGATGTGAGGGATTTGCCTTCGCCCTTCATTTCGTACTTGCCGTCTTTGTAGTATTCTGTCGCCGCACAATCGAGCGCAAGGTAGATGTCTTCGCCCGGTTTGTAGCCAGCCTTCTTGATAGAAGCCAAAATGAAATCAAGGGCTTCGCGGGTGCCGTTGATGTTGGGCGCAAAGCCGCCTTCATCTCCGATGCCCGTGGACAGACCCGCGGCCGTCAGTTCGCCCTTGAGGGTGTGGAACACTTCGGACCCCATGCGCACGGCCTCGCGGATGTTGGTCGCGGACACGGGCATGATCATGAATTCTTGGATATCAATCGGGTTATCAGCGTGCTCGCCGCCATTGATAATATTCATCATAGGCACGGGCAGCACGCGCGCTGCGGTGCCGCCGATGTAGCGGAACAGAGGCTGCGCGGTGTATTCAGCCGCAGCCTTCGCCACGGCCAAGGACACACCCAAGATCGCGTTTGCGCCAAGTCGGCCTTTGTTGTCTGTGCCATCGAGTTCGATCATCGCCATGTCGATGGCGACCTGTTCGGTGGCGTCAAAGCCGACGATCGTGTCTGCGATTTCGCCATTCACAGCCTCAACCGCGGCCAGAACGCCCTTGCCATTGTAGCGCGTTTTGTCGCCATCGCGTTTTTCCACAGCCTCGTGGACACCGGTGGAGGCCCCAGACGGAACCGCAGCGCGGCCCATTGTGCCGTCTTCCAAGGTGACGTCAACCTCGACCGTGGGGTTGCCACGGCTGTCAAGAATTTCGCGGGCGTGAATGCTTGTAATAACGCTCATTTTCTCATCCTCAGATCAATTTGCCGATAGCAACCGCGGTGTCTGCCATTCGGTTCGAAAAGCCCCATTCGTTGTCATACCAAGACAAGACACGCACCATTGTGCCATCCAATACCTTGGTCTGATCGGTCGCAAATATTGACGAGTGTGGGTCATGGTTGAAATCAACAGATACCAAGGGCGCGTCGGTCACCCCTAATACGCCCTGCAAAGGCCCATTTCCTGCGGCCTTGTGGATGGCGGCGTTGATGTCCTCAACGGTCGTCGATCGCGCGGCTTCAAAAGTAAGATCAACAACAGACACATTTGGCGTCGGCACGCGAATTGCTACCCCGTCTAGTTTCCCGTTCAATTGAGGCAGCACCAGCCCGACAGCTTTGGCGGCGCCGGTTGAGGTTGGGATCATCGACAATGAGGCGGCGCGGGCGCGGTACAGGTCCGAGTGCATGGTATCAAGCGTCGGTTGATCGCCCGTATAACTGTGCACGGTTGTCATGAAACCTTTCACAATACCAACGGTGTCATCCAACACTTTAGCCACAGGGGACAGGCAATTGGTCGTGCAGGATGCGTTTGATACAACGATATCATCCGATGTCAGCGTCTTATCGTTCACACCAAATACAATGGTTTTGTCTGCGTCTTTTCCAGGTGCAGAAATCAACACACGTTTTGAGCCATTCTCAAGGTGCGCTTGGCACGCTTGTTTGGAGGTGAAAATGCCCGTGCATTCCAACACAACATCAACGTCGGACCACGGCAAATCAGCAGGATTGCGAATAGCTGTTACCTCGATCGGACCTCTTCCGACGTCGATCGTGGTGGCTGTGGTCGTCACCCGCGCTGGAAAGCGCCCATGCACCGAGTCAAACCGCAATAAATGAGCGTTTGTTTCAACTGGCCCTAGATCGTTGATCGCGACGACTTCGATATCTGTTCGGCCAGACTCGATGATCGCCCGCAGAATGTTACGGCCAATTCGCCCAAACCCGTTGATGGCAACTTTGGTCACAGTCTTCTCCTGTTTTGTAAGAACGTTATGTTACGCGGCGGCGTCAGACACGCGCCACGCGCAGAATATTGGTAGATCCGGCATCCTCGATCGGGACGCCAGCAGTCACGACGACCTCGTCATCTGGTTGCGCGAAACCAAGCGCCAAGCTTTGCTCGGACGCGTGAGTAGTTGCATCCTTGAATCGATCCGCCTGCCCCACAACGACACTGCGTAGCCCCCACACCAGACAAAGCCGGCGCGCCGTTTCAGCATGAGGCGTCATGGCGATGATAGGTGTGAGCGGTTTTTCACGGGCCACCAAAAGTGCAGTTGCCCCGGATTGGGTAAAGCAGCAAATCGCAGCAATATTGGCGCGATCCGCGATTTCTCGCGCTGCCGCCGCAATTGCATGTGATGTTTCAATGTGAGCGACGTCTTCGATGCGAATTGACATCAAGTCGCGATAGCGTGGATCACTTTCCGTTTCTTTCGCGACAGCCGTCATAACCGTTACAGCTTCGATTGGAAATTCACCGGCAGCCGTTTCTGCGGACAACATCACCGCGTCTGCACCATCATAAATTGCGGTCGCAACATCAGAAACCTCAGCGCGCGTTGGCACAGGCGCTTCGATCATGCTTTCTAACATCTGGGTCGCTACAATAACCGGTTTCCCAGCAGCGCGTGCTTTTGCAACTAGCGATTTTTGGACACGCGGTACTTCTTGCACCGGAAGCTCAACACCCAAATCGCCGCGCGCCACCATGATCCCATCCGAAACCGCTAAGATGCTCTCAAAATTCTCAACCGCAGCAGGCTTTTCAATCTTCGATAGCAATGCTGCACGGTCCTTCACCAGGGCACGCGCTTCCGTCACATCTTCTGATCTTTGGACAAACGACAGTGCCAACCAATCCACACCAAGCTCACAAACAAATTCCAGATCTTCTCGGTCTTTGTCACTCAGCGCGCTCAATGGTAAAATCACGTCGGGAAGGTTTACGCCCTTACGGTTCGAGATCTCCCCTCCGACAGCCACAGTACAATCAACGTGTGTATCGGACGCATCAACCACGACAAGTCGTATTTTACCGTCATTCACAAGAACGCTTGACCCTTTTTCCAGCGCGGACAGCACGTCGCTGTGCGGAAGACCCACGCGGGTTTTATCGCCCGGCTCCTTCAATAGATCGAACCGAAATGCATCCCCAACTACTAAGGTCTCAGATCCGTTCGCAAAAACACCACAGCGGATTTTTGGTCCTTGCAGGTCCGCCAGAATCCCAATGGGGCGTGCCAAGGTCGCTTCGGCACTTCGGATAAAGCCGTGCATCCGCGCCACAGCTTCGTGATCACCATGGCTCATGTTGAGGCGAAATACATCGACGCCCGTTCTGGCCAAATCAAGAATCTGATTGGCGGTAGACGACGCAGGGCCGAGAGTTGCAACTATTTTGATAGAGCGATGCGGGCGGGTCATGAAGTCTCCAATGGTCAAAGTGCGTCTTCGAGGATGCGGCGGAATTCATCAGCTGTTAAAGGCGTAGCATTTTTCTTGCTAGACGACGCTTGAGTGGCGGAGATTGCTAGCTCGTCAAAACTCGTGGCGCGCACGCCCCAATCAGACAAACGAGGCAAGTTCTTATACCTCATCCAAGACTCAAATCCCGAGAGTTGGTCCAAACCATCTTGAGGTGGAAAAACGCGCGCGACGATCGCCATGCATTCAGTGTGACGATCGAAGGAAACGGTCCCCGGCTCAGAACACGCAAGGTTGCGACGCATCACAGGCACCAGAAGCCGACCGCACAACGCACCATGTGGGGCTTCGTAACGCCCACCTATAACAGCAGCCAAACCATGAGCTGCGCCCAGTCCGGCATTCGCCAATGCCATCCCACTCGACAGACTAACCCAAGCAAGATCGACCCACGCCTGATTGTCATTGTCCCCCATAACGCCTCTAAGACCGTTGAGGCCCTTTTCAATGGAAGGTTGGCTGAGCCCATCTGAAAATGGCGTCGCTGCAATAGACGTATACGCTTCAATTACTTGGGTGATAGCGTCCAGACCTGACCGCAGAACAACCTGGGCCGGACCGCTACGCATCAACACAGGGTCTACGATCGCGATTGAGGGATTTAGTGCCCTACCGCGTAGGCTGACTTTTGCCTCCTTCGCCGGAACAGAGACGACAGCGTTCGCTGTGACTTCGGCGCCTGTTCCAGCCGTCGTTGGAATGGCAAGGAATGGAATTGTACACACCGTTGAGAGTAGGTCCGGATCGTAACGCTCAAAGTCGTCAGTAATATCAAGCTTATTTGACAACAAGAAAGTAAGCAGCTTACCCGTATCAATCGCCGATCCGCCGCCACACGCGACAATGGCATTCGGTTGAACACCCGATAGTTTCTGAAGCGCCGCTGAAATCGACGGTATTGATGGTTCAGTGGCGCATTTTATCTGCGTAATGGACATACCACTTTGATGCAGCTCCCGAAGGACTGGGACCGCTGCCACACCACTGGCACCAGTTATGACAACCACCGATTTGCAGTTCTTAGGCAACGACGGTATCAGCTCTTTGGCCATACCATTCCCAAAAAGAACCCTCGTCGGGCATGACAGTGTAAATGTTCCTGAGCGTTGCATGCGACTAATATCCTAATGTGCAATCAACGGCTCGTCGCCAGTCCGCATATTTTTGCGACCGCGCATCTTCTGCCATTGTTGGCTTAAACTGGCGCTGCAAGGCCCATTGCTTTGCAAACTCATCTTGCGCAGGCATCGCGCCGATCTTCATTCCGGCCAACCAAGCAACACCTAAAGCAGTTGTCTCGAGAACTTCTGGTCGATCTACCGGTGCACCCGTGATGTCGGCAAGAAATTGCATCGCCCAGTTGGACGCGCTCATGCCGCCATCGACGCGTAATACGTCAGAGCTGTCATCGCCCCTCCAGTCCGCACGCATAGCATCTAAGAGGTCGCGAGTTTGATATCCGACACTTTCAAGAGCGGCTTTAGCAAGCTCGTTTGGCCCAGAATTGCGTGTAAGACCGAACACAGCCCCGCGACATTCAGGATTCCAATATGGTGCACCCAAACCAGTGAAAGCAGGCACAAGAATGACCGATTGTGTGTCATCGGCCTGCTCTGCAAGTGGCTGTGTTTCGGACGCTTCGCGAATAATCTTTAGACCATCGCGCAACCATTGAACGACGGCACCCGCGATGAAAATTGAGCCTTCCAATGCGTAGGTCGGCTTGCCATCCAATTGATAGGCAATCGTTGTCAGCAACCGATTGTTAGATCGAACGGGTGTATCGCCCGTATTCAGCAACGCAAAACACCCGGTTCCGTATGTTGATTTCATCATGCCCGGACGAAAACAGGCCTGCCCGATGGTTGCTGCCTGCTGATCGCCGGCAACCCCACAAATGGGGATTGATTGACCAAACAGATCTTCCCGACACATTCCAAAATCGTCGGCACTGTCTTTAACTTCAGGCAGCATTTGCATGGGAATATCAAACAAATCGCAAATCGTCTGGCTCCAACGTCCTTTGCGAATGTCATAGAGCATTGTACGGGCAGCGTTCGTGGCATCCGTCGCATGGACTTTTCCGCCGGTTAACTTCCAAATAAGGTAAGTATCGACGGTTCCAAACAAGAGTTCCCCGCGGCGCGCCATATCTCGCGCGCCATCTATATTGTCCAATATCCATTTCAGTTTTGTCGATGAAAAGTATGGGTCAACCAACAATCCTGTTCGGTCAGCGAACATATCTGCATGACCATCATCCCTTAACGATTTACAGTAATCAGCTGTCCGGCGGTCCTGCCATACGATCGCATTGTAAATCGGCTTCCCCGTCCCGCGATGCCAAACAATGGTCGTTTCGCGCTGATTGGTTATGCCGATCGAGACAATGTCCGTACCACGAATGCCTGCGCGCTCAACAACTTCGCGACATGTGCCAGCAGTGGTCGCCCAGAGATCCGCTGGATCGTGTTCAACCCAACCCGACTTAGGAAAAACCTGTGGAAATTCCTCCTGAGCTGAGGCGACGGGTGCGAGGGCTTCATCAAACAAAATGGCCCGTGTGGACGTCGTGCCTTGGTCTATTGCGAGTACATATTTCATTGCTTCATCTCATGGAAAATTTGGCCGCAAAAAAGAAGGGCGGCGGCTAAACCGCCCCTCAGTTCACTCAGGAAGAGTATCTTAGGGAGAGATCGAAAGTTCGATGCGGGACGCAGAAGCGCCCCGCATCTGGGCGGACAACAGTGCTTACTGCTGCCAGGACTGGATCAGATCTTCGTAAGCGATCGTCTCCGGTACTTCGTCCGTTGTTGCCAACTGCGCCTTTGGCGAACCAGGCTGGCTCAACCAATAGTCTGCTTCCTGTGGCTCGTTCATAACTGGACCCAGGTCACCCTGAACTCCGGCACGCTCGAGGCGCTCAAGAACGGCTTCTTGCTCAGCACAAAGGCTGTCGAGTGCTTCTTGTGCTGTCTTTGCACCGGAAGACGCGTCGCCAATGTTCTGCCACCACAGCTGTGCCAAACGTGGATAGTCTGGAACGTTCGTACCGGTCGGGGACCACTGTGTGCGGGCCGGTGAGCGGTAGAATTCAACGAGGCCGCCCAATTGTGGCGCACGCTCGGTGAAGCTGTCGTGGTTGATCGTGGACTCGCGGATGAAGGTCAGACCAGCGTGGGCCTTCTCAACGTCGACAGTCATCGATGTAACGAACTGGGCGTAGAGCCAAGCCGCCTGAGCACGATCCACAGGTGTGGATTCCATCAGCGTCCAGGAACCAGCGTCCTGATAGCCAACTTTCATGCCATCTTCCCAGTACGCACCATGCGGGCTAGGAGCCATGCGCCAGCGCGGGGAACCATCGTCGTTCAGAACCGCTTCGGCACCTTCTCCAACCATGTTGGCTGTGAATGCTGTGTACCAGAACATTTGCTGAGCAACGTTGCCTTGTGCGGGAACCGGACCAGCCTCACCAAACGTCATACCTGCAGCTGCAGGTGGCGCGTAGTTTGTCAGCCAGTTCACGTAAGACTCGATGGCATAGACTGCAGCAGGCGAGTTTGTCGCTCCGCCGCGTGCCACACAGGAGCCGACTGGTTGAGAGTTTTCGTTAACCCGAATACCCCATTCGTCGACAGGCAAACCGTTTGGCTCACCGATGTCTCCCATGCCAGCCATGGACATCCACGCGTCAGTAAAGCGCCAGCCCAAGGACGGGTCTTTCTTACCGTAGTCCATGTGACCGAAAACGTCGCCGTCAACGCCCATATGGCTCAGATCACGGTTGGTGAAGAACGCAGCAATGTCTTCATACGCAGACCAGTTGACCGGAACACCAAGGTCGTAGCCATACTCAGCTGCGAAATCCATCATGTTCTTTTCGTCTGTGAACCAATCGTGGCGGAACCAATAGAGGTTCGCAAACTGCTGGTCTGGAAGCTGGTAAAGCTTACCATCAGGACCCGTTGTAAAATCGAGACCGATAAAGTCTTCGAGGTTCAAACCGGGGTTTGTGACGGCAGCGCCTTCACCGGCCATCCAGTCGGTCAAGTTGCGAGCCTGCTGGTACCGCCAATGCGTACCGATCAGGTCGGAGTCGTTGATGTAGGCGTCATAGATGTTTTCGCCGGTCTGCATTTGCGTTTGCAGCTTTTCAACAACGTCGCCTTCGCCGATCAGATCGTGCGTAACGCTGATGCCAGTGATGGCCTCAAACGCAGGTGCAAGAACAGTCGCTTCGTAAGTATGCGTCGCAATGGTTTCTGAAACCACCTTGATTTCCATACCTTGGTATGGGGCAGCGGCATCAACAAACCACTGCATTTCGGCTTCTTGATCGGCACGAGAAAGCGCAGAACGCTCGATCGTTTCGTCAAGAAATGCGATTGCCGCATCCATGTCGGCGAAGACCGGTGAGGCCATCGTCGTCATAAGTAACGCAACAGCGGTACTTGATTTCAAAGAAATAGTCATCATTTCCTCCCGTATTGGAAATTCGTAGTTTCTGTTAAGGCAGCCTGAAGGTCTGTTACACCAACGGGCTGCCGCCCTCTCTCGTTAGACCCAGCGGAAAACCGCAAGCGCGTAAACGAGACAGACTATCAATGCGAACGGTTGGTTCGCACCAATCACTCCCAGCCACGCCAAGTTAATGAACGCAGATCCGAGTAGTGTAATGAAGAGACGATCTCCTCTCGTCGTCTCTATCCCCAGAACGCCCTTGCGGGGTGTTTCTGGAAATTTGATTGCTAAGACAGTGAAAACCATCAGTGTCGTTGCGACAATCATGAAGAACGCGGCGGTCGGCCAAGTCCATGCCATCCATTCCATAGGTCAGTCCTCCTTTTTCTTTAAACTCGGCCCAGGGCAAAACCCTTGGCGATGTAGTTACGAACAAAGTAGATCACCAATGCGCCCGGAAGGACGGTCAGAATACCGGCTGCAGCAAGGACCCCCCAATCGACGCCAGCGGCACCTTGTGTTCTGGTCATGATCGCTGCGATTGGCTTGGCATCTATGGATGTAAGTGTCCGGCTCAACAGCAACTCGACCCATGAAAACATAAAGCAGAAGAATGCTGCAACGCCGATGCCGGATGAAATCAGTGGCATAAAGATTTTCACAAAGAAGCTGCCAAAAGAATACCCATCGATGTAAGCAGTCTCGTCAATTTCTTTGGGAACGCCCCGCATGAAACCTTCAAGGATCCACACGGCCAGTGGCACGTTGAAAAGACAATGGGCCAACGCAACGGCTATGTGCGTGTCAAACAGGCCAACCGACGAATACAACTGGAAGAACGGCAAGGCGAACACAGCAGGTGGCGCCATGCGGTTGGTCAGCAGCCAAAAGAACAGTTGATTGTCACCCATGAACCGGTATCGGCTGAAGGCGTACGCCGCGGGCAGCGCAACCGTCAGACTGATCGCCGTATTGAGAACCACGTAGATCATCGAGTTGATGTAGCCGGTATACCAAGTCGGGTCGGTCAAAATCGCAGTGTAGTTCGCAAACGTAAAGTTGTTTGGCAACAAGGTGAATTCGCTCAAAATCTCAGTGTTCGTCTTGAGGCTCATGTTGAGCAGCCAATAAATCGGCAACAACAGGAACACCAAATAGAGCGTCATAACAATGACGGACCCTTTGATCGGAAAACGTCGTTTTGGTTTGCTCACGCTCAGCGAGGCTGTCGGGGCGGATGCGATTGCGTCGCTCATCATTTGCCCTCCTTCTTATCCATGTTGGTCATCACGGTGTAGAACACCCACGAGATGAGCAAGATTACGAGGTAGTACATCAGCGAGAATGCCGCCGCTGGACCGAGATCGAATTGTCCTAACGCCATCTTCACGAGATCAATCGACAGCAAAGTTGTCGAGTTACCGGGGCCACCGCCTGTTACAACGAACGGCTCGGTGTAGATCATGAAGCTGTCCATGAACCGCAGAAGGATCGCGATCATCAAAACACCCATCATCTTTGGCAGCTCGATGTAGCGGAAGATTGCCCAACGGCTAGCCTGATCAATCTTTGCCGCCTGATAGTAAGCGTCCGGGATCGACTTAAGCCCAGCGAAGGCCAGTAGCGCGACAAGCGAAGTCCAGTGCCATACATCCATCACAATAATGGTGATCCATGCGGCAAGCGGGCTTTGAGTATAGTTATATTCGATGCCCATCGCATCTAAAGTGTAGCCAAGCAGGCCAATATCGACGCGGCCAAAAATCTGCCAGATCGTTCCAACAACGTTCCATGGGATCAACAGCGGAAGCGACATCATTACGAGGCAAAAACTAGACCAAAAACCACTTTTTGGCATGTTAAGAGCTACGAAAACGCCAAGCGGCACTTGGATCAACAATATGATCGCAGAGAACATCAGCTGACGCCCCAAAGCGTCCCACATCCGTTCCGAATGCAGCATGGTTTCGAACCACTCTAGACCGGCCCAAAAAAACTGATTGTTGCCGAATGTGTCTTGAACCGAGTAGTTCACAACCGTCATAATTGGGATCACGGCGGAAAATGCGACCAGTACGAGAACCGGTAGGATCAGGAACCACGCCTTTTGATTGACTGTCTTATTCATTGCGCGGCCTCCCCTTCTTTGAGCCAATCGTTGACGTACACATTGACCCGCTTTGGATCAAAGGTGACGCGGTTCATATCGGGGGAAATCGATTGCCCCTCACCCGCAACGATGTTGATTTCATTTCCAAACAGATCAGCCCGAATGATCTTGTGGCGACCAACGTCTTCGACGCGGCGGACCTTGACGGGAACCCCCTCACCTTCTGTGAGTGTCACAAACTCGGGGCGCACGCCGATTTCGACTTTTCCGTCCAACGGACCAAATGACTGGCCCAGCTGCACAGCAGCGCCATGCACAACAGCATCCGAACCCGTCACCGACGCGGGAATGACGTTCATCCCCGGTGATCCGATGAAGTAACCAACAAATGTGTGCTGTGGCTTATCGAACAATTCTTCCGGCGTTCCGATTTGAACGACACGGCCATCATACATAACGACCACTTTGTCCGCGAATGTTAAAGCTTCAGTTTGGTCATGGGTCACGTAAATCATCGTGTGACCAAATTCGTGGTGCAGAGATTTCAACTGCGTGCGCAATTCCCATTTCATATGAGGGTCGATTACGGTCAAAGGCTCATCAAACAACAATGCGTTGACGTCTTCCCTCACCATCCCGCGTCCGAGCGAAATCTTCTGTTTGGCATCCGCTGTTAGACCGCGGGCGCGATTGCCTAACTCGGCTTCCATTCCAATCATTTTGGCGATCTGCTGGACACGGTCGGCAATGTAATGCGGGCTCGCGCCACGGTTTTTCAACGGAAACGCGAGATTATCGCGCACCGTCATCGTATCGTAAACGACCGGAAACTGAAAAACCTGTGCGATATTACGGTCCGCTGTACTGGCCTGCGTCACATCCACACCATCAAACAAGATTCGGCCTTGGCTCGGATGCAGAAGACCAGAAATGATGTTGAGCAACGTAGATTTACCGCAGCCAGAAGAGCCCAGGAGGGCATAAGCTTCGCCGTCTGCCCAATCATGATTCAGCTCTTTTAGGGCAAAGTCGTCTTCGCCTTTCGGGTTAGGCAGATAGGAATGCGCTAGATTGTCGAGTGTAATTTTTGCCATGATGCTTTTCCTTATGCCGCCAGCGCGTAAGACGCAGGGGCGACAAGGTCGCCGTTTTCACTGAAGATGTAGACGTGCCTTGGATCTAGATAGACACGAAGCGGCGCACCGAGCTCTAGTTGGTGGACGCCGTGTACGAGACCGACCCATTTTTCGCCGTGGTGATCAAGGTGAACAAATGTCTCTGATCCCGTCAGTTCGGTAACGACCAGCTGTGTGTCAAACGGCATTGCGGTATCCGTATGGGACAGAATTTCAAGATGGTTTGGGCGGAAGCCTGCAAGATAGCGGCCGTCGGGAACGTTGGCGAGTGGACCTGTCGCTTCAGTATTCTGCCCATCACCGAACATGATCTTCGTCCCAGTCTTGCTAACCTTGAGAAAGTTCATTGGCGGGTCACTGAAAACACGCGCCGTCGTCGCATCAACGGGCTGGCGGTAAACAGTGGGCGTCAGATCAAATTGTGTCACCTGACCTTCCCACATCGCGGCGGTATTTCCTCCAAGCAGAAGCGCTTCTTCTGGCTCAGTCGTTGCATAAACAAAAATCGAACCTGCTTCTTCGAAGATCTTGGGAATCTCGACCCGCAATTCTTCGCGCAATTTATAGTCCAAATTGGCGAGCGGCTCATCCAGCAAAACCAATCCGGCGTCTTTAACAAGCGCACGCGCGAGGGCACAGCGCTGCTGTTGACCACCAGACAGTTCCAGCGGCTTTCGATCCAACATCGGCGTTAGCTGCATAAGCTCTGCCGATTTACGGACCGCAGCATCAATTTCAGCGGATGTCTTACCCATCAAGCGCAACGGTGAGGCGATGTTGTTATAAACTGTCATGGACGGGTAGTTGATGAACTGTTGGTACACCATCGCGACCTTGCGATCCTGCACACGCATACCTGTCACGTCTTTGCCTTCCCAATAGACTCGACCCTCATTCGGGACATCGAGACCCGCCATGAGGCGCATCAATGATGTTTTCCCCGACAAGGTAGGTCCCAGGAGGACGTTCATTGTCCCTTTTTCAAGCAGCAGATTGGTCGGGCTGATATGCACCTCTCCCTCTACGACTTTTGAAACACCTTTTAGTTCAAGTGTCATTTTATCCTCCCTATTCCGCCGCTTCAAAGAAAGTCTTTTGCAGGCGGTCTTTCATCCAAATATCCAAGGTAGCAATCTGACTTTCTGTCAAACGCAAACCAATCTTCGAACGACGCCAAACAACATCTTCTGCCTGCCGCGCATATTCTTTATCCATCAGCCACTCGACTTCGTTTTCAGTCAAGTCGGCCCCGAAATCTGTCCCAAGTTCGTCCTTGGTTTTCGCATCGCCCAAAACGTCTACGGCCTCTGTCCCGTAGGCTCGGACCAACCGAGCGGCCCACCGCTCACTCAAGAACGGGAAATCCACTAGCAATCCGCCTATCAAGTCTTGCACACCGTCGACAGGAAAATCGCCACCTGGCAACGATACGCCCGCAGTCCATTTGGGTGGTAGATCACTAAAAGCTGTTTTGATTTCATCCATCGCACTTTCGGCGAGTCGGCGATAAGTCGTGATCTTCCCGCCAAAAATATTCAATGCCGGCGCGCCGCGGCTTTTGTCCATCTTCAGGACATAATCCCGCGTCGCGGCGGATGCGCTACTCGCCCCATCATCGTATAAAGGCCGGACGCCTGAATAGGACCAGACAACATCGTCGTCAGCGATGGGCTTAGCAAGGTATTGGTTAACAAAGTTAAGCAAGTACGTCTGCTCTTCAGGGGTACATTCGGGCTTCACTGACGCGTCCGGATGGTCAGCATCCGTAGTCCCTATCAAAGTAAAATCCGTCTCATAGGGAATTGCGAAAGTAATCCGCCCGTCTACGCCTTGGAAAAAGTAGCATTTGTCATGATCAAAAAGCCGCTTGGTCACGATGTGACTGCCACGGACAAGCCGAACGCCACCCTGTTGATTGCTTTTTAGTGTGCCGCGCAAAACGTCACCAACCCAAGGACCCGCGGCATTCACGATCATCCGCGCGGAAACCTGCGATGTTTTTCCTGTCAAAGTGTCTTCAAGACTCACGTCCCAGAAGCCGTCTTTTACAACTGCACTCGTCACCTTGGTCCGGACGCGAATAGTTGCACCCCTCTTCTGCGCATCTCTCGCATTCAAAACGACAAGGCGGGAATCTTCGACCCAGCAATCTGAGTATTCGAATGCTTTTTCGAATTTATTGTTGAGCGGTGCCCCTTCTATCCCCTCGCGCAAATCAATGCTGCGCGTTGCTGGCAATATCTTACGCCCGCCAAGGTTATCATAGAGAAATAGACCAAACCGAATGAGCCATGCTGGACGGCGGCCTTTCATCCATGGCATTACGATGTTGAGCAACTTGGACGTCGGCGTCGTCAAATCAAAACGCATGCTGCTATGATACGGAAGTACAAAACGCATTGGCCAAGAAATATGCGGCATCGCTTTTAGCAACGTCTCGCGCTCGATTAGGGCCTCGCGCACCAAGCGAAATTCAAAATATTCTAGGTACCGAAGACCGCCATGAAATAGCTTTGTGGAAGACGCTGATGTCGCAGAACCAATGTCGTTCATCTCAGCGAGACAGACTTTAAGCCCACGGCCACTCGCGTCACGTGCTATACCGCACCCATTTATACCCCCGCCAACAACCAGCAGGTCAAATTCCGGTTCCATCGTAGTCCTCCCGAGCAGCTCTCCCAGCTACTTGTGCTCAAGATGACCAAAAACGAGCACAATGGGAAGGGAAAAATGTTCGTTTTCGCTCGTTGCGTATTAACTCATTGTAAATAAACGATTTAATATTATGCTTCTCGGCCGCAAATTCCTTAGTTGCGCAATTCCAAAGAGAATCGAACCAAAACGAACACGAATGTTTGCGAAACCCAACGAGATTGCGCTATGTCCGAGGTAGGAGAGACGAACTGCGGGGAGAGGCATGGCTCAAACACTACGAAAACCAGAGATTATTGCGATCGCTCGCCGCGAAGGTAAAGTAACTGTTGATGGGCTTGTCGAACATTTTGGTGTGGCTCCACAAACAATCCGAAGGGATTTGACCGAACTGGCTGAGTCCGGTGAACTCGCACGCGTCCATGGCGGCGCCATCTTACCGTCGACAACAATGAATATCGGCTACAGTGAGCGCCGCGAAATTAAGCAATCGGCAAAAGTTGATATCGCAAGAAGATGTGCCGCCGAAATACCAAACGATTGTTCGATATTTCTCAATATCGGCACCACCACCGAAGCTGTCGCCGCAGAATTGCTAAATCACGAAGGCCTTTTGGTAGTAACGAATAACATCAACATTGCCCTCATCTTGTCAGGCAATGTCGGAGCTGAGGTGGTGGTGACGGGCGGGAACTTGCGGCGCGCTGATGGTGGACTTATTGGCGATTTCGCGGCCCAAACGATCAAACAGCTCAGGTTTGACTATGCGGTGATCGGGTGTTCGGCTCTGCACGAGGACGGCGATATTCTAGACTTTGACATCCAAGAAGTCGGCATTAGCAAAAGGATCATTCGTCAAAGCAACCAAGTATTCCTGGTCGCCGACTCTTCCAAATTCGAACGCAAAGCCCCGGCTAAGATTTCCTCTCTCGCTGACATTGATGTCTTTTTCACAGACCGTTCACCACCACTTCCCTTTCAGCAATTCTGCGCTGCAACAAAAACCCGAATTGAACTGTGCGCAAAGAGGTAGAGGAAGAACGAAAGAATGTTGGGATATCATCGTTTGTCTGTCGTCAGCACCCGTTGGACAGATTTGAGGATTTGAATAAAGGAGGATTTCTGGTTCATCTTATCCATTAGGAGATCGAGATGACGAAGAAGCCGACTACATCGAAAGATGCCGCCGACAAGGTGGTCAAGAACATCCGCCGCAAGACGCGCCAAACCTATTCATCGGAAGAGAAGATCCGCATCGTTTTGGCTGGTCTGCGTGGCGAAGAGAGCATTGCAGTTCTTTGCCGCCGTGAGTGCATTGCGGAAAGCCTATATTACAGCTGGTCCAAAGAATTCCTTGAAGCAGGTAAGCGGCGGTTGTCCGGCGACACCGCGCGTCAGGCCACGTCACCTGAAGTGAAGGAGCTGCGTTCAGAGTCTTTGGCGTTGAAGGAATGCGTAGCGGATCTGACCCTCGAAAACCGCCTGCTCAAAAAAAGCATGACAGGAAATGGGGAGTACGGGGAATGAGGTATCCAGCGTCTGAAAAGCTTGAGATCATCCGCACCGTTGAGGGCTCGCATCTCCCCGTCAAACAGACCCTTGATATGCTGTGCATTCCGCGCAGTACATTCTACCGATGGTACGATCTTTATGTCGATGGTGGCGTGGACGCGTTGGCGGATCATTCGCCGCGCCCAGGATCAATCTGGAACCGCATTCCGGATGCTAGGCGTGACGATCTGATTGAGTTTGCACTGGAACACGAGGCGCTTTCGACACGGGAACTGGCTGTCAAATATACTGATGAGAAGCGGTATTTTATCTCTGAATCATCCGCTTACCGCATTCTCAAGGCCGCTGACCTGATCACAGCACCGGATTATGTGGTCATCAAAGCCGCCGACGAGTTCAAGGAAAAAACCACAGCAATCAACGAGATGTGGCAGACCGACTTCACCTACTTCAAGATCATCGGCTGGGGTTGTTATTATCTGTCCACGATCTTGGACGACTATAGCCGCTACATCATTGCCTGGAAGCTCTGCGCAAACATGCGCGCTGAGGATGTGACCGAAACCCTTGAGTTGGCACTGACCGCTTCTGGTTGTGATCAGGCTGTCGTGCGTCATAAACCCCGCCTGCTGAGTGACAATGGATCCTGCTACATCTCTGGCGATCTGGCCGAATGGCTGGAAGGGCAAAAGATGACACATGTTCGTGGCGCACCCTTCCACCCGCAGACTCAAGGCAAAATCGAACGCTGGCATCAGACCATGAAGAACCGTGTCCTGTTGGAAAACTATTACCTGCCCGGCGATCTCGAACGTCGGATCGGGGCCTTCGTCGATTACTACAACAACCAACGCTACCACGAGAGCCTGAGCAACGTCACACCTGCTGACGTCTACTTCGGCCGGGACAAAGCCATTCTGAGAGAAAGAAAGAGGATCAAGAAACAGACAATCCGACAGCGCCGCTTGCAACACGAAAAACAAGCCGCATAATCAATCACACAAACGAGCCAGAGCCTCCAATGCTCAAG
>JBELEI010000021.1:0-22371 GCA_042093895.1 Cognatiyoonia sp.
TCGTCATCGTCATCGTCATCGTCATCGTCATCGTCATCGTCATCAAGAAAATCACGATTCCGTTCACTGATGGAAATGCCCGGAGCGGTGTCATCATCGGCATCAACTGGTTCAACTTCTTGCTTTAGGATCGCGCCAGTCGTAGCGTCATAAATCACTTCCAATTGGCGACCGTCGCGAATGGCTTCGACTTTGATTTGTGTCAATCCACGCTTAACTTCGATGCGCGTGTAACCTTGTCCTGTCAATTCAGATATAACTTGGTCGGTGATCGATTGCGCTTGCACTGCTCCAGCTAGACCAGCCGCGATCGTCGTTGTCAAAAGAAGTCGTTTGATAGACATAATCGTTTCCTCATGTTGTGTGGGTTTGGCTGACGAACTAACAGCCCTTGAGAAGGCCAGCAGACGCCATTTTCACAACACAAGGATATTGGCCCGAAGTTTAAACGCGGGTCCATAAACTAAAGGAATGTCCTTATAAACTTGAGTTTAGGCGAACTCGCCCATCTCAAAATTTAATGCTTTAGCAACGGTAAAGATGTCTTTGTCGCCGCGACCGCACATGTTCATGCAGATGATGTGATCCTTTGGCAGCGTTGGCGCAATCTTCATGACGTGAGCTAAGGCGTGGGATGGCTCAAGCGCGGGGATGATGCCTTCTTGCTCGCAACACAGTTGAAACGCCTCGAGCGCTTCTGTGTCAGTGATCGAGACATATTGCGCGCGACCGATTTCATGGAGCCACGCGTGCTCGGGTCCGATGCCCGGGTAGTCGAGGCCAGCAGAGATCGAAAACCCTTCGAGGATTTGTCCGTCGTCATCCTGCAGAAGGTAGGTACGGTTCCCGTGAAGGACGCCAGGTCGGCCGCCGGTCAGCGAGGCACAGTGTTCCATCTTGGCATTCACGCCTTTGCCACCGGCCTCTACGCCAATGATGTTGACGTCTTTGTCGTCAAGGAATGGAAAGAATAGGCCCATCGCGTTGGAGCCGCCACCAATTGCCGCGATAAGGGTGTCAGGCAGACGGCCTTCGGCAGCTTGCATCTGTTCTTTGGCTTCTTTGCCGATGATTGCTTGGAAATCACGGACCATCGCTGGATACGGGTGTGGACCTGCAACTGTGCCAATGCAGTAAAACGTATCGCGTACGTTGGTCACCCAATCGCGCAACGCGTCGTTCATCGCGTCTTTTAGCGTGCCACGGCCAGACGTTACCGGGACCACTTCAGCACCCAACAGGCGCATGCGGAAGACGTTCGGGGCCTGACGTTCAACGTCGTGGGCGCCCATGTAGACGATGCATTTCAGACCGAACTTGGCACAGACGGTTGCTGTTGCAACACCGTGCTGCCCTGCCCCGGTTTCAGCGATGATCCGCGTTTTACCCATACGTCTGGCCAGAATGATTTGGCCAAGTACGTTGTTGATCTTATGTGCGCCAGTGTGGTTCAGCTCGTCGCGCTTCATGTACACTTTGGCACCGCCAAGATGCGCGGACAGGCGCTCGGCGTGATAAAGCGGGCTGGGTCGTCCAACATAGTGGGTCCAAAGATCATGCATCTCTGCCCAAAAACTATCGTCTGTCTTGGCATTCTCATACTGCGCTTCAAGTTCAAGGATCAACGGCATCAGGGTTTCGGACACAAACCGTCCACCAAAATCACCAAACCGGCCCTTTTCGTCGGGACCCGTCATGAAAGAATTGAAAAGATCATGTGCCATGGTGTGCTCCTTGAACTGAACGGTCATGTTCATAAAAAACACAGCGAGTGCAAGACCTAGCCACCTGAAAATCGTAGGAATCCGCAAGGATGCGGCGCTATGACCGAGCTGAGCGTGCGTTGTCGCAGAACTGTTTGATCAAATCGCGATCTTTGACGCCCGGTTCCGTTTCGACGCCCGAAGCAACATCAACTTGAAGCGTGCCAGTTTTAATAACAGCTAACGCGACGTTCGCAGGCGTCAGTCCACCTGCAAGCATCCAAGGTTTTGCCCAAAATTTCCGGTTGGCGAGCAAGGTCCAGTCGAAGGTTAGGCCATTTCCGCCCGGGAGGTCCGCGCCCTTGGGGGCTTTGGCATCCAGCAGAAGCTGGTCCGCGACCGTGGAAAATGTGTCAATTGCATCAAGATCGGACGCTTCGGACACGCCCAAAACCTTCATCACGGGAAGACCGTAACGCGACTTGATCTCACGCACACGTTCAACGGATTCACCACCATGCAGTTGCAACATATCAAGTGGCACCTGCGCCACGAGATCGTCCAAGAACGCATCTGTTTCATTCACCACGAGCGCGACCTTGCAGATACCGACAGGGGTATGATGCGCGAGCGTTGCCGCCTGTGCAAAATCAACAGAGCGTGGGGATTTGGCAAAAAAATTGAGGCCAATGTAAGTGGCGTCAGCATCAGCAGCTGCAACGACATCCAGCGTCGATTTTAGACCGCAAATTTTGACAGCTATTTTGGGGGACATGACCTAGCGCGCAGGGGCGTCGATCAGCGCCAAAATCTCATCGCCCTCTGTCTTGGCTTGCGATTGCTTGAGCGTTGAAAGTTCACGGCGCAATTGTTCGACTTCGCGCGCTTTACTGCGGCCATCGACGCGCAAACGATGTTCACGGACCCATTCCCACAGGAAACCAATCGCCAAACCAACACCGACGCTGCCAAGGATGATGACAAACAATGGTAATTGAACAGAGGGCGAGATGCCCAAGAGATCAGCCAGTGGCGATGGCATGGCCTTGAGCGCCACAAATTCGCGGTTTGCGATCCCAACGAGGATCAAGCACAGGCCAACGATGGCCCAAAAGCCGTAGCGTACAGTTTTCATAGTTTGAACCTTTACCCGCCGTTCAGGCGATCACGGAGTAGCTTTCCAGTTTTAAAAAATGGCACGTGCTTTTCTTCGACTTTAACCGCTTCGCCCGTACGGGGATTGCGTCCCATACGTGGATCACGTTTTTTAACCGAGAATGCACCAAAACCGCGCAGCTCAACCCGATTGCCCTGTGCCATCGCCCCAGTGATTTCATCAAAGACAGTATTCACGATCCGTTCGACATCGCGATGAAACAAATGTGGATTGTCATCTGCAAGTTTCTGAATCAACTCAGAACGGATCATGCGTAGCCCCCCTATGGCATTGTCTTCTATGGCCAAATGTTTCGCGGCCACTCAGTCACTATAGGCACAAAACTTAAATCACCCAAGAGTTAGAAACGGCTCAATTGCCTGATTCAGCCTATTTTTGGGGGAGAAACAATCTGTGTCAAATACTTGAATACGATTGATTTTATTTCAGGCGGGGATTCGCGGTGAATTTTGCGCCACTGTCACGAACCGATTCGCAGCGCCCAAACGAAAAAGGGCCCCGCCAAATGGCAGGGCCCTTTCGAAACTTTTCGGGGTTAGATTACTCGTCGCCCTTAAGCGCTGCACCCAAGATATCGCCCAAAGACGCACCTGAGTCAGAGGAACCGTACTGTTCCACAGCTTCTTTTTCTTCTGCGATTTCACGTGCCTTGATCGAAAGACCCAGCTTACGTGTTTTGCTGTCGATGTTTGTAACGCGAACGTCGACCTTGTCACCAACACCGAAACGCTCTGGGCGCTGCTCGGCACGGTCACGGGATAGGTCAGAACGACGGATAAAGCTTGTCATACCTTCGTATGACACTTCTACGCCGCCATCTTCGATCTTAGTAACTTCGACTGTGATGATTGAACCGCGCTTAACGCCACCAACAGCGCCTTGGAACGGATCGTCGCCAAGTGCTTTGATGGAGAGCGAGATACGCTCTTTTTCAACGTCGATTTCAGCAACTTTGGCCTGAACCATGTCACCCTTACGGAAGTCGCCGATCACGTCTTCGCCACGGCCTTCCCATGTCAGGTCTGACAGGTGAACCATGCCGTCGATGTCGCCTTCAAGGCCAACGAACAGACCGAATTCAGTGATGTTCTTAACTTCACCTTCAACTTCAGTGCCTTCTGGGAACTGCTCTGCAAAGACTTCCCATGGGTTACGCTGTGTCTGTTTAAGGCCAAGTGAAACGCGGCGCTTAGCACCATCGATTTCCAGAACCATCACTTCTACTTCCTGAGATGTAGAAACGATTTTGCCTGGGTGTACGTTTTTCTTTGTCCAAGACATTTCAGAAACGTGCACAAGACCTTCAACACCTGGCTCTAGCTCAACAAACGCACCATAGTCGGTGATGTTTGTCACGCGGCCCATGTGAACAGTTTCAAGCGCATATTTGTTTGCAACTGCATCCCATGGATCTGCCTGAAGCTGCTTCATGCCAAGGCTGATACGGTGAGTTTCTTTGTTGATCTTAATGACCTGAACTTTGATCGTTTCACCAATTGTCAGGATCTCAGATGGGTGGTTCACACGGCGCCATGCCATGTCTGTAACGTGCAACAGACCGTCAACACCGCCAAGGTCAACGAACGCACCGTATTCGGTGATGTTCTTAACCACACCATCAACTTCTTGGCCTTCTGCCAAGTTGCCTATGACTTCAGCGCGCTGTTCGGCACGTGATTCTTCGAGGATTGCGCGACGGGATACAACAATGTTGCCACGACGGCGGTCCATTTTCAAAACCTGGAACGGCTGCTTAAGACCCATCAATGGGCCAGCGTCGCGTACTGGACGCACGTCGACCTGTGAACCAGGAAGGAACGCAACTGCGCCGCCCAGATCAACAGTAAAGCCACCTTTGACGCGGCCAAAGATAGCACCGTCAACACGCTCTTCGTCAGCGTAAGCTTTTTCAAGGCGATCCCATGCTTCTTCGCGGCGTGCCATCTCACGAGAGATAACTGCTTCACCGCGTGCGTTCTCTGCAGAGCGCAGGAAGACTTCGACTGTGTCGCCAACGGACAAGTCTGGTTCTTCGCCAGGGTTTGCAAATTCTTTGATGTCGACGCGGCCTTCCATTTTGTAGCCTACGTCGATGATGGCTTGGCCCGCTTCAATTGCGATGACTTTGCCTTTGACAACGGAACCTTCGTTCGGTGTGTCGATTTCGAAGCTTTCATTCAGGAGGGCTTCGAATTCCTCCATAGATACGTTCTGAGCCATGTGGTCTCTGGTTTCCTAATCTAGCTTTTATACGGGCCGGGTGGTTGTCTCCACCGGTCTTTGGGTTTCAATTGGTCGAGGCGTTGAGAACATAAAAACAGGGATGGAATAAACCACCCCTGCTCGAGTCTCTCTGCCCGCGCCTGTCTCGACGCTTAGACAAGGCGGCGTATACGCACTATTTCCCAATGTGGCAAGGGGTTTGGGCAGGGCTTTGCTGGTCTAGATCTTCCTGGTTAATTCACTGCCTGGCAATAACCGTGCCAATTGAACATCAGTTCAAACATTTTGGTGCGCGCGGCCCTATTTCTGCCGATTCTATCTGCCAGCAACGAAGCTTAAGTTTTTTGGAACGAGTTCATGCGTTTAACATCAAGATCGATCATAGATCCAATTGAGCAAGATTGGCAGCAATCACCGGCTTTATTGGATATTCTTAGCTGCACAGCGGGAGAAATTGGTTCTTTTGTTGCAAGTTGCACAAGAGACGACCTGCATGCGTTTTCTCAGGTTAAAGGCGTCGCAGCAGAACGCGCGTTGTTTTCTGCGATTTTAGACCATCCAGCATTGGACCTTTCGACCGCCCTAGAAATCTTCCATGGTTGCAATCCCATTTTCTTTGAGCACCAACTTGCAAGCGGGGCAAGCGAGGCTGAACTCGCAATCGACGAAGAAGATGAAGTTATGCTGGATATTCTGCAGATGGCGTATGATCGTTTAGTGTCGCCTAACCCCTTGCAGAGCCACTTAACGACCGCATGCATTGTCGAATGGGTTCGATTTCCTGATGCTTCACCAACCAACTTTACGCGTTGGCCATTGCCAAAGGATTTGATCACTCCGGCTTCCGGTAGGCGCCCAAATCCCACGATTATCTACGAGAACGCCCAAATCAAACTTTCGCTGGAAACGTGGACACGCATTAACTGAAGCCTTTTAATTTGATCGTTTGGCCCGGATAATGGCGACGGCCTGGGCAACGGCATCATCGATTGTCAAATTCGACGTATCAATTTCGATTGCATCGTCGGCGGCCGTCAGTGGCGCAGTTTCGCGTTCACGGTCCCTAGTATCGCGGGCTATGACATCCTCCAAAACGCCTTCTCTGGTGACATCTGTTCCTCGCGCAACCAATTCCAGATACCGCCGTTCGGCCCGTGTTTCTGCACTAGCTGTTACAAACAATTTCACATCCGCTTTTGGGCAAATGACGGTCCCAATATCGCGACCATCTAGGACCGCGCCTCCTTCACGCCCGGCAAAGCTTTGCTGAAATGCTATGAGTGCTTCGCGAACTTCTGGAATAACCGCAATACGGCTTGCGGCTTGCGCAACGGCCTGGGTCCGAAGGTTCGCGTTTTCGAGATCAATTGGCAAAAGACCCTGCGCTGCCGCAATCGCATCCGCCCCGGCAAGGACCTTGGCCCCGACTGCGCGGTACAATAGACCGGTATCCAGATGCGCGAACCCAAAATGCGCGGCAACGGCCTTACTCACCGTGCCTTTACCGGCAGCGGCAGGTCCATCAATAGCTACGGTAAATGACATGTGGTGTCCCCGCTTGTGTACCTTGTTCCTATCGTCCAAACGGCCAAATATCCAGAAAACAAGACCTAAGAATTAGCACGCACAATCTGAGCGCCCAAATTGCCCATCAATTCTTCAAATATTGGGAAAGACGTCGCAATTGGCGATCCATCGTCAAGGCTCATTGGTTTCTCAGATGCCATTCCCATGACCATAAAGGCCATTGCGATACGGTGATCTAGGAAGCTTTCGACTGTGGCCCCGCCTGGCACATTGCCGTGACCTAGTCCCGTGACTTTCCACCAATCCTCACCCTCTTCGACAGTGACGCCAGCCGCTCGGAGGCCTTTGGCCATTGCATCGATACGATCGCTTTCTTTGACACGCAGTTCTTTGACGCCCTGCATGTCAGTGACACCTTTGGCAAAGGCCGCGACGACGGACAACACTGGGTATTCATCGATCATACTGGCGGCACGCGCGGGCGGCACGGCGATTCCGGTTAGTTCAGGTGAGAATTTCGCGCGCAAATCTGCAACGGGTTCGCCACCCTCTTCGCGCAAGTTTTCATAGGTGAGATCAGCGCCCATCTCTTGCAAGGTTGTGAACAGCCCAGCGCGTGTTGGGTTCAGGCCAATATTCGGCACCAAAACGTCGGATCCGGGGGTAATGATCGCTGCGCAAACTGGGAATGCCGCGGATGATGGATCACGTGGCACAACAATTGTCTGCGGTTTCAATTCCGGTTGGCCCGTCAACGTAATCTTGCGGCCCTCTTCAGTTTCTTCAACAGTCAGGTCAGCACCAAATCCGCGCAACATCCGTTCGGTGTGATCACGTGTCGCTTCTTTCTCAATCACGACCGTTTGGCCTGGCGCGTTCAAACCGGCCAAGAGCACAGCAGATTTCACCTGCGCCGAAGGCACAGGAACAGTGTAGGTCACTGGAGTTGGCATCGCCGCACCGACCAAGGTCATCGGCAAGCGCCCGCCTTCGCGTCCAAACGCCTGCGTCCCAAATAATGCGAGCGGATCGGTGACGCGCCCCATCGGGCGCCCGTTCAAAGACGCATCACCCGTATATGTCACAGTAATAGGCGATGTCGCGGCAACCCCCATGATTAACCGCACGCCTGTGCCCGAGTTACCGCAATCGATCACGTGATCCGGCTCCATGAACCCACCAACGCCGACACCTTGCACCGACCACTCGCCGCCGCCGTGATCCGTCACTGTCGCCCCAAATGAGCGCATGGCTTTGGCTGTATCTAGAACGTCCTCACCTTCAAGTAAGCCTGTAATCCGTGTCTCCCCAACCGCAAGCGCCCCCAAAATCAGGGACCTATGCGAAATGGATTTGTCACCGGGAACACGCGCCTCGCCCTTCAATGGGCCAGCTTTGCGGGATGTCATTGGAATTGGAGTGCCGTGACCAGACATAATGTGACCTTTCGTAACGTCCGCTTCCCCTAACTCAAAGCCAAAGCAGCGTCCATTCCTCAGCTTCTTTTAGGTGAAAAATACCTCTGCCGGAGGCATCTTTTGGCCCTATTACACCCGCTTGAAAGTCAAATAATGGGGTATACGCCCTTCTCTTAGGGCTTTTTTCTCATACCTCGTGGACAGCCAATCATTCCAAGGCTCACGCCAGTCAGTAGCGTTTTCAGCCAGCCAGTCAAAACCGTGACGTGGTACCTGTTCCAGCGTTTGGCGCACGTAATCTGGAATGTCTGTTGCGACGCGCAGTTCAGCACCTTGTTTCATCACCCGCTGCAAAGGTTCCAAATGTTCTGGTGTGACAAAGCGACGGCGGTGGTGGCGTTTTTTTGGCCAAGGGTCCGGGTAGTTCAGAAACACCTTTGAAAAGGTTTGATCTGGGACCACATCGAACAGATCACGCGCATCGCCGGGGTGCACTGCGATATTCTCGACACCTGCTTTGCGGATCTTGCCCAGCAACATCGCCACGCCGTTGATATAGGGTTCACAGCCGACAATGCCGACCTTTGGATAGCGTTGGGCCATATGCACAAAATGCTCACCGCCCCCAAATCCAATTTCGAGCCAAATTTCGCGATCCCCGAGCATAGCGCCCAGATCGATAGGATCGCGGTTGGGATTCTCGTCCCATGTGATTGCGCCCGGCGACAGAGCCGCCAAATCTTGATCAAGGTAGGCTTCCTGGCTGTCACGCAGGCCTTTGCCTTTGAAACGGCCATAGAAATTGCGCCAAGGCGCGCCGGAGGGATGTCTTTCAGTGCTCATATGCGCCGGGTAGCAAAGGCAGGGTCATCGCGCAATCATCTTCGTTGCGCAATTTTGCGAGCCAAGTAGCTGTTAAACTGCTTTTTTGAGCGCTTCGACCAAATCAACGCGCTCCCAGCTGAACCCACCGTCTGCTTCTGGATCGCGACCAAAATGACCATAAGCAGCAGTGCGTTCGTAGATTGGCTTGTTCAGCTCTAGGTGATGGCGAATACCGCTCGGCGTCAGGTCAATGACCTTGCCAATCGCTTTTTCGATATCAGCAGCCTCAACATCACCAGTGCCATGCGTATCGGCATAAATTGACAGCGGCTTTGCAACGCCAATGGCATAAGACAGCTGGATTGTGCATCGTTCTGCCATGCCAGCAGCAACCACGTTCTTGGCCAAATACCGCGCAACATAGGCCGCAGAGCGGTCAACTTTGGTTGGGTCTTTGCCAGAGAATGCGCCGCCACCGTGCGGGGCCGCGCCGCCATAGGTATCAACGATGATCTTACGCCCCGTCAGACCGGCATCACCATCAGGGCCACCGATTACAAAGATTCCAGTTGGATTGACCCACCATTCGGTCTTTTCTGTGATCAAGCCGGATGGCAGAACTTCGCGAATATATGGTTCAACGATCGCGCGAATGTCGTCGCTGGTTTGGGTCTCGTCGGAGTGCTGCGTCGACAAAACGATCGATGTGGCCTCAACTGGTACGCCGTTTTCATATCGAAGAGACACTTGGCTTTTTGCATCTGGTCGCAATGTCGGCTCTTCACCGGATTTGCGGACCTCGGCCAGACGCTTCAAAATCGCATGCGAATATTGGATCGGAGCAGGCATCAGCGCTTCCGTCTCATTCGTTGCATAGCCGAACATGATCCCCTGATCACCTGCACCTTCGTCTTTGTCGGCGCCGGCGTCTACGCCTTGGGCGATATGTGCAGATTGCTCATGCAAAAGGTTCGTAATCTCACAAGTCGCGTGGTGGAACTTGTCCTGTTCGTAGCCGATATCCTTGATGCAGGCCCGCGCGATGTCTTCAACTTGGGCCATGTAGGATTTCAATTTCTCGGGGTCGGACAGGCCGACCTCACCACCGATCACAACACGATTGGTCGTGGCGAATGTCTCGCAAGCGACGCGCGCCTCTGGTTCTTCGGTCAAGAACGCATCCAACACAGCGTCAGAGATCCGGTCGCAGACCTTATCGGGGTGTCCCTCGGAAACAGATTCCGACGTAAATATATAGTTTTGGCGTGCCATGAGAGTGCTCCAGTGTGAGTTCCTCGGTCACGTCAGGAAGCCGTTGTGACCGATATCCCAACCCTGCTAAGCCCGACTGTACTATGCGTCAATCTCGAATACGCGCTTTGCGTCGAAATCCGATGGCTATCACCAGCAATGTCACACCTATCGCTGGCAAATCTGCAAAACGTGAATAGAGCGTGCGGTCAAGCGCGGGCGGCAAAACGGCATCAATATAGCCAGATGTATCAAGACCCAATGCGTTTCGAATACGACCGTGCCCATCGATGACGGCACTAATACCGGTATTGGCTGCCCGGACCATCGGTAAGCCCTGTTCGATTGCGCGCAATCTCGCCTGTGCTAAATGCTGCTCTGGACCGGCATCTTTTCCGAACCACCCGTCGTTCGTAATCAAAAGCAAAAAGCGAGGGCGTCCTTCGCCTGTTGCAATCTCTTCTGCAAATATTCCCTCATAACAAATCAATGCGCGCGCTGATCCGACACCTGGAATGTCGATCAATTGCTGGGTTTCCCCCTTGGTAAACCCAAAGCCTTGGGATGAAGCAAAGCCAATCAATCCAAGGCGCGCTGCGAGTTCCCCACCTGGAAAATATTCGCCGAATGGCACGAGATGTTTCTTGTCATAAGTATTGGCGATCTCGCCGCCGCGATCCAACAAAATGAGGCTATTGTGATAGACATCGTCGTGTGCGCGGCGCTGGATGCCAGTTACTAAGGGTGTCCCCCCCGCGACATCCGCGATGATATCAAGGCTCGGACCTGCAAATTCCAGCAGCTCTGCAATAGCCGTTTCCGGCCAGACGATCAGGTCTAGATCGGGCGCATCCTTTGTCGTGAGCGACAGCATACGCGCAAAATTGGACGACTTTTTTGCTGGGTCCCACTTTTCATTTTGAGGAATGTTCGGCTGAACTATTCGTATCGCTGGACCATCGGTGCCCGCTTCATCGGCGGGCGGGATCAAAGGCAACCATGCGACAAAGATCAAGACTGGTACGACTACCCAAGCATACTGCTGTTGCGACAGGCGCCATATCGACATCGCGACCAACAGCGTCAGCAGCGTTAGACCATGTGGCCCCCAAATCGCGGCTGTCTGTGCAATTGGGGTAGTTATCCAAACATGTCCGATCAGCGCCCAAGGGAAACCGGTCAGGGCAAGTGACCGCGTAATTTCAGACAGCGCAATCATCCCAACTAAGGCCAGCATTGACCCTGGTGCATAACGATGCGCGATGCCTGCCGCAGCACCCCAAAATAGGGCCGAACCCGATGCCATCAGTACAATTGCAAAAGGTGCCATCCATCCATAGGTTGGCGCATCCACCAAGAAAGGCTCGATGATCCATCTGAGGCACAGTGCGAAATATCCGAGCCCAAACCACCAGCCTGTTCCAAACGCTTGTCGAACCGTTCTGGCCAGTTGGAAAACTGCAAAAAGGGCTGCAAACGCCAACGGTGTGATAAACCAAAGATCAGCAGGAGCTTGACCAAGCGCTGAAGCAGCCCCAAGGCCAGCCAAAATGACGCGACGCCCCCATACGTTTGACACTATGGATGCCAACACGTCCTCAGCTTTCGGTCAGATCAGGAATCCTGACACGTAACCGTTTAACCCGGCGTGGGTCGGCATCGAGCACTTCGAATTCTGGACCGTAGGGATGTGCAACAACTTCGCCACGAACCGGAACATGGCCCAACAGCTTAAAGACAAGGCCACCCAAAGTATCGATCTCTTCGTCATCAAAATCAGGGACCGCTTTTAGATCGACACCAATTTCAAGTGCGAATTCATCGAGCGACGTTTTCGCCTGCGCTACGTAGCATCCTGGATCTTCCAGGCGCCAACTTTTGGCTTCTTCGATGTCGTGCTCATCTTCGATTTCACCAACAACCTGTTCCAGCAGGTCCTCGATGGTCAGCAAACCGTCCGTTCCGCCATATTCATCGATGACTAAGGCCATGTGAATGCGTTCTGCCTGCATTTTCTGCAACAAAATACCAAGTGGCATTGATGGCGGTACAAAAAGCAGTGGGCGCACGAGCTTTTTCAAATTCAGCCTTGGCGACGAACCATTGAAACCATGTTTCAGGGCGAAATCTTTGAGATTCACAAATCCAAGCGGTGTATCCAGGGTTCCATCAAAAACTGGCAATCTCGTGAGACCACTTTCGCGGAAAACGGTGACTAGTTCGGACTTGGCAATAGTAACGGCGACAGCAACGATATCCGCCTTCGGCACCATTACGTCCTCAACACTCATCCGGCGAAGATTGAGCATGCCAAGCATCGGCGCTTGCGGTTTAATGTCAGCCTTGTCCGTCTCTTTGACGGATTGATCGCTTTCTACATTGGAGAGCGCTCCAAAGAGTCGACCAATAAAGCCCACGCTTTGCATTTGTTTTTCCTCGTCTTGCGCGCGTTGCGCCGCGTTCGAGGACCCGTCGGTGGTGTCGCCCATTCTCTCCTGTCCTAATTAGACGCCGTTTTGGCGCGGATCTGATGCATATGGGTCCGGTAGACCCAATTGTTCAAGTATCTTAATTTCAAGACCTTCCATCAGTCGCGCATCGGCATCACGTTCGTGGTCATAACCGATCAAATGTAGCGTACCATGGATCAGCAAATGCAAGGTGTGATCCGACAATGATTTGTCAGCGGCTTCCGCTTCAGCAACGCAGGTATCATACGCAATCGCAACATCGCCTAAGAATGTATCACCGCGCATTTCTTGAATCACGGGCAGCGGTTTCTCACCATCAAATTCCGCACCGCGCTCTTCGGATGGCCAGCTGAGAACGTTGGTTGCTTTGGGCTTTTCGCGAAATTCACCATTCAGCTCCGCGATTTTTGCGTCATTGCAGGCCAACAACCCAATCTCGAATTGATGCGGATCAAACCCCAAGTGACCCAGAGTCGTATTGTAAGCGCGCACCGCAATCTGCAGTATTCCGACATCAGCCCAACGGCGGTCTTCGATGATGCAATCTACTGACATTACTTTGCTTCGTCACCTTCATAGGCTTCAATGATTGCGGCAACCAACGGGTGACGCACGACATCTTTGGAGGTGAAGTAGTTGAAGCTAATCTTTGGAATGTTCTTTAACAGACGCTCTGCATCCCATAGTCCCGAATTTACACCGCGGGGTAAGTCGATCTGTGTCCGGTCGCCCGTTATCACCATACGGCTACCTTCGCCCAACCGGGTCAGAAACATTTTCATCTGCATTGTGGTGGCGTTCTGCGCTTCGTCCAAGACAACGAAAGCATTAGAAAGCGTTCGGCCCCTCATGAATGCTAAAGGCGCGATTTCAATCCGCTTTTCTTCAATCAGTTTTGCCGCCTGTTTACCGGGCAGAAAATCATTAAGCGCGTCGTAGAGCGGTTGCATATATGGGTCGACTTTATCTTTCATATCGCCCGGCAGATACCCAAGCTTTTCGCCCGCTTCGACTGCTGGGCGAGACAAAATGATCCTATCAACATGTCCATTGATAAACATGTTCACGCCCACAGCGACGGCCAAATACGTTTTACCAGTTCCCGCAGGACCAATCCCAAATGCCAGCTCGTTTTCGAAAAGCGAAGTCACATAAGCTTTCTGTGCCTCTGTTCGAGGCTCTACCAGTTTCTTGCGCGTCTTGATTTCGATCCGCGAGCCAGCCTTATCACCTTTAAAGAGCTCTTTTTGACGATCGGTATCTGCTTTATGAGGCGCAGAACCGCCGTCCATTCTAAGCTCACGGTCAACATCACCATCTTCAACTGTCTTCCCAGCTTCAAGACGTTGATAGAGCGCAGCGAGCACCCGTTCAGAATTTTGCTGCGCGTCAGTTTCACCTAAGATTACAAGCTGATTGCCCCGGCGCATTATTTGAACCGACAAAGCAGCTTCAATAGTCGCAAGGTTACGGTCGTATTCGCCGCAAAGATCAATCAATAAGAAATTGTCCGGAAACTCTAACTTTAGTTCAGCGGTTTCGGTGTTTGACGGGGTCAGGGCACTGGTGGCCAAGAAAATCTCCTGATTCAGTATTAACTTATCGTGGCAAGCATTCAAATGGGGTGCAAGACACAGTCGTCAATTGTAACAACAAATTAACGATAAAAGGCCACGGCTTCGCACCGTGGCCCAATCACACTCGCTTTGTCACAGGTTAAAGTGGGTCAGCGATGTTTGTTCCCTGACGAAATGGGCCAGTCGCTGTGTTTGGCGGCGCGATCCCGGAACAAACTGGTCGCCCGTCTGGCGTCAAACGCTCAGATAGATAGCCCTCGATACCGTCATCGATTATCCAATGATCACACCCATTTGGATCGACCCAGATACCTGCAACAAGATTGCTAAGTTGTTTGCTGTCAGTCCCGCCATCGACAAAACGCTCGGCACCAGTCCGGTTGCCGCCTTCAATCAGGGCGCAACCTGTTGATGACAATGCGGCAAGGGACAAAACTGTAAATTTGATAGCTTTCATAATGCTTCCCCTTAACGCAGACAGTAGATTTCGACACGGCGATTTTGCTGATAAGCTTCAGCAGAATTTCCGGCAGCTCGCGGCATACGTTCGCCAAATCCTTTGACATCCACAACCCGAACGCCCGCATCGCGCGCAACGCTAGCGACCATGTTAGCGCGACGGTTTGACAGGTCCATATTGTATTCGTCGGATGCGCGCGCATCAGTGTGGCCATAGATTAGGAAACCGAAAGCTTCTGCGTTTTGGAACCATTCCATGAGCTGCTGCTTCTGCGGTCGTGCGATCCACTCTTCGTCTGTCGCGAAAAGCGTATCTGACGGAACGACACCACAGATTTCGCTGCGATTACAAACTGGACGACCATCGCGTGTGCGGTGCGGCGTCATAAATCCTTCGAAACCGTCGTCCATGACCCAGTGCTGGCAGCCGTCGGGATCGATCCAGATTGTAGGGGTATATTCTTCACCAACGACACGGCGTTCATGAGATTCGGCGGCGGCGGACCCAGCGCTGAGCGATAAAACGCACAGACCAGCAACAGCAGCCACCCAGTTGTTTCTTGCTTTTTTCACGGCACATAACCTTATTGCTTCTGACAAGCTATTTTCTGCTCGCCATCACGATACACATAATTAACGCTACCGTCTCAACATTAAGCGAGAATTTTTGCAAATTTCTCTAGATATTGTGTGTTTTTGGGAAACAGTTTTTCGCTGAACTATGCTTTGTGCGTGGAAATCGCGATTCCAAGCGTCAAAAATCGGGCAAAAGCCATAGTTCAAAATTATCCAATCAGCTTGCCAGCAAGCGAATTTGACGAAGATTCAACGATAAGCACATCGCGAACCTCACCAATCGCGCTTTCAGGCGCTTCTACGAAAACAGCATGCAAATATTCTGATTTCCCAATCATTTGCCCCGCTTCACGGCCTTTTTTCTCAAACAACACTTTGACTTTCCGCCCAACCATACTTTCTTGCGCGGCAACCTGCTGCTGCTTCAGAAGCGCTTGGAGCTGTTGCAGGCGATCGTTCATTACGTCTTCGGGTAGCTGCGGCTTTTCGGCAGCGGGTGTACCCGGACGTGTTGAGTACTTGAAGGAATAAGCTTGGCCATATTCGACCGTTCGGATCAGGTCCAATGTATCTTGGAAATCTTGATCGGTTTCACCGGGGAACCCAACGATGAAATCTCCCGACAACAATAAGTCAGGACGCGCCTGACGGATACGTTCAATCAGGCGAACGTATTCTTCGGCAGTGTGCTTTCGATTCATCGCTTTAAGGATGCGATCTGACCCTGCTTGAACCGGTAAATGCAGATACGGCATTAACTTTGAGCACGTTCCATGAGCCTCAATTAATGCGTCATCCATGTCATTGGGGTGGCTGGTTGTGAAACGGATGCGTTCCAGGCCATCGATTTTATCCAAGGCCCATATCAGACCTGCCAATCCACCAGTGTGACCATTGTAGGCATTCACATTCTGGCCCAACAATGTGATCTCACGCACACCACTTTCTACGAGTTCGCGCGCCTCGGTCAGAACGCGGTCAGCAGGGCGGCTAACTTCGGCACCGCGTGTATAGGGGACGACGCAAAACGCGCAAAATTTGTCACAGCCCTCCTGAACGGTCAAAAAGGCGGTAGGTGCACGGTTTACTTTTTTGCGTGTTTTGAGCGCTTCAAATTTGTCATCATCCGGAAAATCGATGTCCAGGGCCTTGGCACCGGTTTGAATCGCATCATCCATCGCCGGCAATCTGTGATAGCTTTGCGGGCCAACAACCAAATCGACCATCGGTTGGCGTTTTATGATTTCTTCGCCCTCGGCCTGCGCAACACAGCCAGCAACACCGATTTTCAAGTCAGGATTCGCTGCTTTTAGCCCCTTAAATCGGCCAAGTTCCGAATAAATTTTTTCTGCAGCTTTTTCGCGGATATGGCATGTGTTCAACAGGATCATGTCTGCATCGTCAGGTGTCTGGGTTTGCACATATCCTTTCCCGCCCAGCGCTTCAGCCATGCGTTCACTGTCATAGACATTCATCTGACAGCCATATGTTTTTATAAACAGTTTTTTGTCCGAAGACATGGCGACACCGTTGCTACACTGAATTTTTCTCGCTTCTATAGAGTGCGAAGGCGGCTTGCAATGGCGCCGAAATTAACAGAGTCTTTGTGGAAAAGTCACATGATCGAGCCATGACGCATCCAACTTTGACCACGTATCTTAAGCAGCTGGGATCCTCGCCTATCGCAGGCCCGATTGCGATCGTTTTTCTCGAAGACAGTGTCGAGGTTGATTCTTGCTTGCGGCATCATCTAAGCGCGGGGTTCAAGACAGTTTTTGCACTGGGATCCGGTGAAATCTCAATTGACCCGAATTTGGTTGGACGAATTGTTCGGATCGAACATGATCTTAGTTTGGAGGATGCCGTCCCAGCGGCCGTAAACGCAGTGACTGCGGCGGCGAATGGACAATGGATCTTTTATTGCTTCAATGGTGAGTATTTGTTCTTTCCATTCTGCGAGAAGCGTACGGTCGGCGAAATGGCCGCGTTTTCAATGGAAGAACGCCGTGAAAGCATTCTCACTTACGTCATCGATCTCTACGCAGGTGACTTAAGCACTTCGCAAAATGGCGTTTCTTTAGACGATGCTTATTTGGACAAGTCAGGCTATTATGCGCTCGCACGCACAGACAAACAGAACACGTTCTACGACCGACAGCTTGATTTTTATGGTGGTCTAAAATGGCGGTTTGAAGAGCATGTCCCATACCTACGTCGTCGCATTGATCGCATGTCGCTCTTCAGGGCAAAATCCGGGTTGCTATTGAATGGTGAATACCTGCTAAATGATGCTGAGATGAACACCTATTCTTGTCCATGGCACCATAGCCTGACTGCTGTCGTAGCATCATTTCGAACGGCTAAGGCGCTAAAACGCAATCCCGGCAGCTCTTTCGCAATCGACAAATTCACCTGGCGCAATAGCGTCAAATTCGATTGGCATTCGCAACAGTTGATGAATTTGGGCCTGATGGAGCCCGGACAATGGTTCTGATCGCGGGCTACGTTCGGCGTAAACGGATCACAACGTCAACGGAAGCAATTTCAGCCCCGTTCGGCGCGTCTGGAACCCGAGAAAACTCCAACTGATCGGACGGAGCATCTGTCAATTTTGCATCATCTTCCCAATAGAAATGGGGATGATCTGACATATTGGTATCAAAATAGCTTTTAGATCCATCGACGGTAATTTCACGCATCAAACCAGCATCACAAAACGCACGAAGCGTATTGTAAACTGTTGCAAGCGAGACCTTCTCATCAGATTTGGTCGTGGCTTCAAATAGGCTTTCAGCAGTTACGTGCCGGTCATTCCCATCACCAACCAATAACTTTGCGAGCGTTACACGCTGTCGCGTCGGGCGTAGATCTGCACCCGCGAGCCACCGTGTCGACCGATTTGTTTCTTCGTCCAGCATTGCCAAAACCCTTTTCTCCCTTACACATATGGGAAAAAGCCGCTGACAATCAATGAGTTTTGCCAGCCTGCGTCACTCTTGCTCTTATTCTTCTTGAGATGATATGTGATTAAAAACGCAGCAGTAATCAAAAGTGAGCGCTCTTTCATGGCCCAATATCCATCAAGCTTCGACAAAGAAGGTCTATTGCAATGCGCCCGTGGCGAGTTGTTTGGCGAAGGTAATGCACAATTGCCAGCCCCGCCAATGTTGATGATGGATCGCATCACGGAAGTGTCTGACGATGGTGGCGCGCACGGCAAAGGCCACATCATCGCTGAATTTGATATTACGCCCGACCTATGGTTCTTTGACTGTCACTTTCCCGGCAATCCGATCATGCCTGGGTGCCTTGGACTAGATGGTTTGTGGCAGCTGACCGGTTTTAACCTCGGCTGGCGCGGCTGGCTGGGGCGCGGTTACGCCCTGGGTGTCGGTGAGGTCAAATTGACCGGCATGGTACGCCCAGATCGCAAGATGCTGACCTATAAAATTGATTTCACAAAGGCTATCCAAACACGTCGTCTAACGATGGGTGTTGCTGATGGGATCGTCGAAGCAGACGGTGAAGTGATCTACCAAGTCAAAGACATGAAAGTAGCGCTCAGCGAAAGCTAAGTCATCCAACCAAACGAGAACTGGGGGCAGTCTCACCATGACCAACAAACGTATCGTTCTGTCGAGCGACCACGCAGCCATTGACCTGCGCCAAGCAATCGCACGCCACGTTGAGGCAAAGGGTTGGGAGGCCGTAGATATCGGCCCGACCACGACCGAAAGCACGCATTATCCCAAACACGGCAAGGCCGCGGCAGAGCACGTTGCGTCCGGTGATTGCGCATTAGGTATCATCGTCTGCGGTACTGGTCAGGGCATCATGATGGCCGCGAATAAGGTTGAAGGCATCCGTTGCGGTGTTTGTCTGGATACGTTTTCAGCCGCTATGATCCGCGCGCACAACAATGCGAATATGTTGTCACTAGGTGCGCGTGTTGTCGGCGAAGGTCTGGCGTTGGGCATTGTCGATGCATTCCTTGAAACGGAATTCGAAGGCGGGCGCCACGCTACACGTGTCGACATGATCGAAGACTAAAGCATTCCACAATCGGCGGGTATGCGCTGGTATTTGTTGCACGCGCTCCAAAGTCAGTCATGAGGGCCCGATAAGTCAGTATGCTTGGCACGGTACCAAGCGAATAAACCCTTTGCATCAGACTTTCGTTTAGAGCTGCCAACGAGGTTCAAGTTTGCGCCTCGTGGCACACCGCTTCGATATTGTGGCCATCAGGATCGAGCACGAATGCACCGTAGTAGTTGGCGTGATAGTGAAGACGTGCGCCGGGCGGGCCATTGTCAATGCCACCCGCACGCATCGCAGCGGCATAAAAGGCATCAACCACCGCGGGCTTATTGGCCCTAAGTGCAACGTGAAACAGTCCAGTTGTCGCGTTTTCCTCTGAAATCCAAAACCAAGGGCGATGGTCGCCGTAACCCGCAACTTTCACACCGTTGGTTTGTTTTTTCGGAACTTCGACCAAACGTTTGACACCCAACGGCGCAAACGCCTGATCATAAAAGGCTCTGGACCGCGCATAGTCGACGACGCCGAAAGTTATGTGATCAATCATGCCGGTACCTTTCTAAAGGATGTGTACGGAACGATCCTATGGTCTATGCGCCGGCGCGGCTTCGCCAGCCAACGATGTTCAGGGCTGCGAACAGGATCGCAGCGACGCAGACGATCGACGGTCCAGCGGGAGTGTCGAAATAATATGCGCCTTGCAACCCGGCCACGGCCGAAATTGCACCAATAGCCGCGGCAATGCACGCCATCGCTTCGGGTGTGCGGGCGAGACCACGAGCGGCGGCCGCGGGAATAATCAGAAGTGCCGCAATTAGCAACGCGCCAACAACCTTGATCGCAACCGCAACCGTAATCGCCAGTGCGATCGTGAGGATCAGCTGTTCGCGTTTTGGGCTGAGACCGCTGGCATAAGCCAGCTCTTCGTTGAGCGTAGACGTCAACAATGCCGACCAGCGCCATAGGATCAAGGCAACGACGATGGCCGCTCCGCCCCAGATCACAAGCAAATCACCGCGTGATACAGCCAATATATCCCCAAAAAGATAGGCCATAAGGTCAATTCGAATCCCTGAGAGAAACGACACCGCCACAAGACCAAACGCCAATGCTGAATGCGCAAGCACACCCAACAGCGTGTCCATCGCATACCCACGCCCTGCCAATTGCGACACGGTCAACGACATAATCAAGGCTACAGCCAACACACCGGGAAAGATCGACATCTCAAGCGTAAGCGACAATGCGACGCCGAGGATAGCGGCGTGTGCTGTCGCATCACCAAAATAGGCCATCCGTCGCCAGACAACAAAGCATCCCAGAGGTGCTGCAGCAAAAGCCACGCCAACGCCAGCCAACATCGCGCGGGTCATAAAATCATCCAGCATTATTCAGCGACCTCGTGGCTATGACCATGTGAATGGTCATGATTGTGATCATGGTCGTGCCGATATAGTGCCAAAGCACCACCGGTACCCGAACCAAAGAGCGCACGGTACTCAGGCGCAGATGCAACAACTGCAGGTGTACCTTCGCAACAGACATGTCCATTGAGGCATATCACGCGGTCCGACGCGCTCATAACAACGTGCAGCTCGTGACTAATCATCAAAACCGCGCAGCCAGTGTCTTGGCGCACAGTTTCAATTTGTTGATAAAACGCCGCCGATCCGGCCTGATCCAAGCCTTGCGTCGCTTCATCTAGCAAAAGTACGTCTGGGCGGTTGATCAATGCCCGTGCCAACATAGCGCGCTGAAACTGACCACCAGATAACTGTGACATTTGGCGGTTCATTAGGTCTGGGGCACCCGCAGCTTCAAGTGCTGCCAAACAAACGGATTTTGGTTCCTTGTTTGCAAGCCGCAAAAACCGTTCGACCGTAATTGGAAGTGTCGGATCAATGTGTAGTCGCTGCGGCACATAGCCAATCTTAAGATTAGGCTGCTTTGTGATTTCACCGCTTACTGGGACAGTCGCACCAATGATTGCGCGCAATAGGCTGGTTTTACCTGACCCGTTTGGACCGACGATCGTCACGATCTCGCCAGGATCGAGATGAAGCGCAACATTGCGCAAGACAGTGTTTGCGCCGTAGGCGATGTGGAGGTTTTTCGCGGTGATCAGGCTCATATGCTTGCAGGGTCCACGCAAGATGGGCAGATGCCTTCAGCTTCGACCACAGTTTTTTCGATTTGAAACCCTGCAGCACGCGCGGCGTCGCCTAATGCGCCCTTGGCAGGCGTGGAATGCGCTTCTGCGACCGCGTCGCATTTACGACAAATCATAAAGGCTGGGGAATGACTTTCGCCAGGGTGGGCGCAAGCAACGAACGCATTCAAGCGTTCAATTTTGTGGACAAAGCCATTTTCGGCCAGAAAGTCGAGCGCACGATAAGCAACCGGGGGCTGAGAGCCAAATCCGGCATCACGCAACAAATCAAGGATCGCATAAGCGCCCAGCGCCCGGTGTTCGCGTAGCAAGAGTTCAAGAACCTTGCGGCGGACGGGCGTTAGACGCAGGCCCTTTTCAACGCAGCTTTCATCAGCGGATGCCAATCCCTGGGCGACGCAAGTTTTGTGGTCATGTTCTTCAAATCCGACCGGCGTCGTGGTTTCTGCCGACATATAGAACACCCCCTCTTGAAATGTTATGTCATATCATTTACTGCACATCGTAACGTTATAAAATCACATAGGTTGTCCGATGTCCAGCAAGCTCAAATCCCTCTCATTGATCGCAACTCTAATGGGTGGAACTGCCTTTGCAGACGTCCCGAATGTAGCTGTCGACATCGCCCCCATTCATTCACTGGTAGCCCGCGTTATGGATGGCGTGGGTGAGCCAAGCTTGATTCTACCTGCTGGCGCGTCGCCGCATTCCTACAGTCTACGCCCCTCAGAGGCATCAGCGCTACAAAACGCGGATCTGGTGATCTGGATGGGTCATGACCTGACACCTTGGCTTGAAGACGCTATCGAAACGCTGGCCAGCGACGCAAGCGTAACAACCTTGCTCGAGAATGATGTAACGACACTCTTGGATTTCCGTGAGGGTGCCACATTTGAAGAACATGACCATGATGACCATGATGACCATGATGACCATGATGACCATGATGACCATGA
>JBELEI010000022.1:0-21873 GCA_042093895.1 Cognatiyoonia sp.
GTATCCCTGAAGATGGAGCTGGTGTATCAACTCCAACCTTTTTTCTCGTTCTCTGGGTAGTTGGGGAAGGGTAAGTTCCCTAGTGATTATTTTGAGCTCGAAACCAAGAACAACGTCTTCAAAGATATTTATATAGCGAAATCTATTCGACTGTGACCGATTTGGCCAAATTCCGCGGTTGATCCACATCTGTGCCTTTGGCAACAGCGGTGTGATAGGCCAGCAACTGAGCGGGCAGGGCGTATAGGATCGGCGCAAGGAAATCATCGACATCGGGCATGATCAGCGTCTGCCAAGTGCCGTCGCTGGCCTCTTCTGCACCCTTTTCATCGGTAATCAACAAAACTTTACCACCACGCGCCATGACTTCCTGCATGTTTGACACTGTCTTTTCAAATAGTGCATCACGCGGGGCCATTACGATCACGGGAACGTTCGGATCAACCAAGGCAATAGGACCGTGTTTCAACTCACCTGATGCATAGGCCTCAGCATGTATATAGCTGATTTCTTTCAGTTTTAGCGCACCCTCATGGGCCAACGGATACATTGCACCACGACCCAAGAACAGAATGTCTTCTGCCTCGGACAGCTCTTGCGCGATCTCTTTTGTGCGTGCCTCAATCGACAAGGCATGATTGATGATCCCCGGCAACGCGCGCATCAGCATTAGCTTTTCTGCGACTTCTTCAGCGGACATTTCACCACGATCTTGCGCTGCCTTCAGAACCAGCATTGCCAGTGTCATCAGCTGACAAGTGAAGGCTTTGGTCGAGGCAACCCCAATTTCAGCACCCGCAAGCGTTAACAAACGCAAATCGCTTTCTCGCGCGATCGAGCTTTCTGGGACGTTCACGACAGACACGATTTTGTCGGCCTTACCTTCCATATAGCGCAATGCCGCAAGCGTATCGGCCGTTTCACCAGACTGACTGACAAACAAGGCAACTGTGCCCTTTGTGACGGGTGGTTCGCGGTAGCGGAACTCAGAGGCGACATCGACCTCAATCGGCAACCGAGCGTGCTGCTCAAACCAGTATTTCGCAACCATGCAGGCAAGATAAGCCGTCCCGCAGGCGACCAAAGACATGCGCTCAACCTTTGTGAAATCCAAACCCGGATCGGGCAGGCGGACCTGCATCGCATCAGTGTCTATATAGTGGGAAAGGGATCCTTGCAAAACAGTCGGCTGCTCTGCAATCTCTTTCGCCATAAAGTGTTTGTAGCCACCTTTGTCGACCATTGCGGCGTCGATCTGGATGGTGCGTTTATCACGATTGGCGAGCGCGCCGTTGATGTCGCGAATTTCGAGGCTATCGCGCGTGATAATGGCCCAGTCGCCCTCATCTAGATATGTCACTTGATACGTCATCGGCGCCAACGCAATCGCGTCAGATCCGACAAACATTTCGCCTTCCCCGTGCCCAATCGCGAGCGGCGATCCTTTGCGCGCGGCGATCAACAGGTTGTCTTCGCCGTCAAACAGGAAACACAGCGCATAAGCACCCTCAAGGCGCGCAATTGTCTGTTCCGCCGCATCGCGTGGTGCCAAGCCTTGGTCTAGATGGTACTGCGCCAATAACGCGATGGTTTCTGTGTCAGTATCAGTCGTGTATCCGATGCCTTTTTCGGCGAGAAACGCACGAAGTTCTTTGAAATTCTCAATGATACCGTTGTGAACAACTGCGACACGACCCGCGCGGTGCGGGTGGGCGTTGTCAACGGAGGGCGCACCATGCGTGGCCCAACGTGTGTGCCCAATGCCCGCTTTGCCGGGCAGGGGCTCATGCACTAATAGATCAGCGAGATTTACAAGCTTGCCCACGGCGCGGCGGCGCTCCAAGCTTTGGTTATTGATCGTCGCGATCCCGGCACTGTCATAGCCGCGATATTCCAAACGTTTCAGCGCATCCACCAAGATGGGGGATGCTTCGTGGTTACTCAGTACACCTACAATTCCGCACATTTTCAGGCTCCTTTCGCCTGTTTGGCCTTCTTGGCCTTTAACTTTTCGAACATCCGACGCGCTAATCCCGGTTTATTTTCTTGGCGTCCACGCGCAACCGCAAGATCACCGTCTGGAACATCTGATGTGATAACAGATCCACTGGCGGTCATTGCCTCAGCCCCGATTTTGACAGGCGCGACCAGCATGGTGTTTGACCCGATAAAGGCATCCTGCCCAACGACAGTTTTGTATTTGAACACGCCGTCATAGTTGCAGGTTACCGTGCCTGCACCCACATTGCTGCGTGCACCAATCTCGGCGTCGCCAATGTATGAAAGGTGATTTACCTTCGCACCCTCGGCCAGAACGGCGTTCTTTACCTCAACGAAATTCCCGACCTTGGTGTTCTCGTTCAATTCAGCGCCAGGTCGCAATCGGGCGTAGGGGCCGACGATTGCGCCCTGTGCAACGTGACAGCCTTCTAAGTGCGAGAACGCTCGAATTGTAGCACCGCTTTCGACGGTGACACCGGGGCCAAAGACCACGTTTGGCTCGATTATTGCATCACGGCCGACAACTGTATCGTGGGCAAAGTACACAGTGTCTGCAGCGGGCATGCCAATGCCGTCTTCAAGCGCAGTGGCGCGCGCACGGGTTTGAAACGCAGTTTCTGCGGCCGCAAGTTCTGTTCGGCTATTGATGCCAAGGGTTTCAGCCTCGTCGCACTTTACGACACGACAGGTCAGGTCACGTGCGCGGGCGATGCCGATGATATCTGTTAAATAGAATTCTTCAGCTGCATTGCTATTGCCGACCGCGTCAATCAGATCGAACAAAAGATCGGCTTTGGCGGCCACCACGCCGCTATTACAAAGTGTGATTGCGCGCTCAGCTTCGGTGGCGTCTTTAAACTCAACAATGCGATCCAACGCATCGCCGGTTGTCACTAACCGTCCATAACGACCGGGATCCGCGGCTTCGAACCCCAAAACAACGACATCAGTTGTATTTTGCGCCTCTTGCATCTGTTCCAGCGTTTCAGCTGAGATAAAAGGCGTGTCGCCGTAAAGAACGATCGCCGTTCCCTCAAATCCGCGGAATGCTTCACGAGCCTGAGCCACTGCATGCGCCGTGCCAAGCTGATCGGTTTGAACAACGACCTCAACATCCGGGTCCCAGGCAAGCGCCGCTTTCTCAACCTGTGCAGCACCGTGTCCGGCAACCACAACTGTTTTTTCAGGCGAAAGGGATGCGCCAGACTTCATCGCGTGCACAACCAAAGGCGCACCAGCGATTTGATGTAGAACCTTTGGCAGGTCCGAATTCATTCGGGTACCTTTGCCTGCTGCTAGAATAATAAGGGCTGTCGCCATGTAACAAATTCACTTTTCTCTTTTCGGTGCTTTTACCTGAACACTTGTTCACATCAAGCCTTGAGGGGTTCACTTCCGATTACTGTGCGTTACAGAGGTGGCAGGAGGAAACAATCGCATGAAAACAGTCGTCTTTGACCTAGATGGGACACTCGCAGACACGAGTGGTGACCTAATTGCGGCTGCGAACTGCTGTTTTCGGACGCTGGGATTGGGTGATTTGTTGGATCCGGCACAGGATGCGGGTGTCGCGTTGCGGGGGGGGCGTGCCATGCTCCGGCTTGGGTTTTCGCGTTCTGGAACGCATGGCGAAGGCGAAGTTGAAGCCCAATACCCCAAGCTGATTGAAGCTTATTCCAGTGACCTCGACACCCATACATTTCTATATGAGGGCGCTATTGATGCCATCAATGCGCTAAAACTCGATGGCTATATCGTTGCGATTTGCACGAATAAACCATTTGCTCAGGCTGAGGAATTGATGCGCCGCTTGGGCGTGCGGGATCTGTTTGATGCGTTGCTTGGCGCAGATAGCTTGACTGTGCGCAAGCCTGATCCGGAACATCTGGTCGAAACCGCACGGCGCGCAGGTGGGGACCCCAATCAAATGCTGTTGGTCGGGGATTCAGACACCGACCGCAATACGGCTGCAAATGCTGGTGTTCCCTCTATTCTAGTATCTTTTGGTCCTAGCGGCGAAGACATGGCCGCGCTGAAACCCGAGGCCTTAATGGATCACTATTCAGAACTCGGCGGGATCGTGAAGCGTTTGATCGGCTAGTACCATGCCAATCGTGCCGGATTTGGCATCATAAAACCCAGTTTTGCATTTTCTAAATTGTTCCTGTGGCACCGCGACAGAATATTGACCAACTGTTCGCAAACACACAGGGTGCGCCTATGACAGAGATATTTGACGGCAGTTTTACGCAGCAAGAGCCCATTCCGGACCAAGGAATCGAGGCGGCATTGGCCGTGATGAATAGTGGGCGGTTGCACCGTTATAACGTGGTAGACGGTGAAATCGCCGAGGCGGCGTTGCTCGAAGAAGAGTTCGCGGCATCTGTTGGGGCGAAATATTGCTTGGCAGTTGCCTCTGGGGGCTATGCAATGGCGACGGCCTTGCGCGCGCTGGGCATTGGTCACGGTGACAAGGTGCTGACCAATGCATTCACATTGGCACCAGTTCCCGGTTCAATCGCCAGTGTCGGGGCCGCGCCGATTTTTGTGGGCGTCACCGAAAACCTCACCATTGATTTGAATGATCTGGCCGCCAAAGCGGATCGAGCCGATGTTTTGATGCTAAGCCATATGCGCGGTCACCTGACGGATATGGACGCGTTAATGGCGATCTGCGATGCGAACGGTATCACCGTGATCGAGGATTGCGCACATACGATGGGTGCACGTTGGAATGGCGTGCCGTCTGGCCGATCAGGTAAGATCGGATGCTATTCGACCCAAACCTATAAGCATATCAATTCGGGTGAGGGCGGGTTCCTGATCACGGATGATGCAGAGATTGCAGCGCGCGCGATCATGTTGTCGGGCAGCTATATGTTGTTTGAACGTCACCGCGCAGCCCCGCCGCCCGAGGCATTCAAAGATATCAAATACGAAACGCCGAACATATCTGGGCGCATGGACAATCTGCGCGCTGCCATTTTGCGCCCACAATTGCGTGATTTGGCCACCCAAGCGGATCGCTGGAACGAACGTTATCGGGTGATGGAGGAGGGACTGCAATCTGTGCCGGGTCTAACGCTGACCACCCGCCCAGAAGAGGAGTTTTTTGTCGCAAGTTCGTTTCAATTCTTATTGCTCGACTGGGCGCCTGAAGCTGTAAACGCAGTAATCGCGCGTTGCTTCGCGCGGGGTGTTGAACTCAAATGGTTTGGCGGTGCGGAACCTGCTGGCTTTACCTCGCGTTATGACAGCTGGCGCTATGCTGCGTCCGAGCCTATGCCTGTGACGGATCGCATTTTGGCCGGGATTGTCGACATGCGTTTGCCGTTGACCTTTAGCCTAGAGGATTGCGCACTGATCGCTCGGATCATTCGGCAAGAGGTAAGTGCTGTCTTTCAGGAACATGGCAGTTAAGGGATTGTCAGATCGGCGTTGAACAATAAGTTCAAGGAATGGCTGAACGTCCTGACATCAAAGTGAAACGATGAAGCACTGGCATCTGTTTTTGCCGTTCGCGGCTTTGGTCGTTTTGATTGGGATTATGGGCTATCAATATGGGCGAGTTTCGCCTCCGTCAGAAACCGAAGTGATCACGCGCTGGGCTCATGAATATGTGGGCTGGGCTGGGGGTGCCGCTGAGGTCACTGATTGTTCCGCAAGGCCAGGGAAAGACGATGTTTGGATCGTTATTACGTGTCGATCCGAAGCACCTCATCAGTCGATAACGTATTCTGTCGATCGCAGCGGAGAGTTGGTGGGTCCTAGTGCGCCGGTCGTCGGACAAGAAGCATAAGATTGAAACGGGATTAACTTGGAAAACTTAACACTTGAAATCGATGCGCGTGGCGTCGCCACATTGACCCTGAATCGCCCAGAAAAACACAACGCGATGTCCGCGGCGCTGATAAACGATTTAACAAATGCTGCGCGACGTTTAGGTGAGGACACAAGCGTCCGAGTTGTCGTGCTTGCGGCAAATGGCGTTAGCTTTTGTGCTGGTGGCGATTTGCGTTGGGTGCAAGAAATGCTTGCTGCTAATTCAGCCGATCGCCGAGCTGGTGCCATCAAATTGGCAGCTATGCTGGATGCTTTAAACACGATGCCGAAACCTTTGATAGGTCGATGTCATGGTAACGCATTTGGTGGCGGCATTGGTCTTCTCTCGGTGTGTGATGTTGCCGTTGCCGTTAAAGATGCTCAGTTCGGACTTACTGAAACGCGCTTGGGTCTAGTCCCAGCGACGATCGCACCATATATCGTCGCGCGCATGGGCGAACCAATGGCGCGCCGTGTCTTCATGTCGTCCCGTAATTTTCAAGCGCAAGAAGCAGTTAACTTAGGTTTGGTTGCAAAAGCCGTCACGGTTGCGGATCTGGATGCCGCTATTGAAGCGGAAATTGAACCTTATCTCGAATGTGCGCCAAACGCCGTCGGAACCGCCAAAGCCTTAGTGCGAGCGCTGGGCTCACCAATCGACGCTGCGACGATCGAAATGTCTGCGAAGACGCTTGTCGATCAATGGGAAGGCGAGGAGGCAGCAGAGGGGTTGAGCGCATTCTTTGAGAAACGAAAAGCGTACTGGATGAGCTAGTTAACTTGCTGGCTGCAACGCTGAAAGTGGAACAAATCGCACGGCCTCGATCTGAGCCGACGTGCGGGTGTTAGGTTCTGCGATGCCCGACCAATTTGCAATGCTTGGGTCCGCAGCCCAAACGTTTACAAAAAGATGTCCAGGTACTTGTGGGATATTGCCGTCGCTACGCGGTTGGCGAAAAACGGGTTGACCATTTACGAACCAAGTCAGTGCATTGGGTTCCCAAAGAAAACCATAGTCGTGCAGGCATGTGGCGGCATCAAAACCGAGCGGTACGAATGCGTTGTTCAGCGCGCCGTCCACGAACCAAGCTATGTGCAACTGACGTGTTGATTTGCCCAAGATTTCAACGTCGATCTCGTCGTGTTGGGTGCCGTAATAGGCGCCAGTGTATGTAAAAAATCCTGTTACGACGCCTGATCCCGAGGCTGCCTTTAGACGTGTTTCATAGTACCCGTAATGATGTGTCTCATCGGTCCTTATCGAAGCGCCCGCGAACTGATTGTTCCCTTGGTGCGGCGCCAGAGAAAGCGTTAGGCCATCGGCTGCGTTGACCTTTTGCGAGCGCCAATCAGTGTCGAACGATGGATGAGAAAAATCATAATCGGCGATGTGCCAACGATTATGGTCAAAGCTTTGAAACCTATCAACGAACCCCTGAGCAACAGCTTGATCACCTATTAGGCTCAAAAGCCCAATCCATTTTGCATTCATGGCGTTTCCTAAGCTGACGACATTCAATAGTTAATAAAGGGTTAAATATTGCGGATGTTTAAAACCGTCATCAATTTTTACTGGGTATGGTTAATGCGCCCACCAAGCTGCATGGATTGCAAAATAGTCCTGCAGATATGGGTGTTTTCGATCTTGAAGGCTTCGTTTGGGCGAACGATGCACATGAAGCCTGTAAAACACGTGACAAAGTGACGGTTCTTGCGAATGCGCCCGTTGACCCTCTGAACCCCCGCAGTTACAACGCACCTAGCCAAGCCAAAGGCGCAGGTGCGCCGTCAGGGAAAGGACCATCCTTTGCAAGTGATGCTCAGCGAATATCTCCCCATTATGATCTTTCTGGGGCTCGCAATTGCCCTAGGCCTAATCCTTATTCTCGCGGCTGCGATAGTTGCAGTGCGCAACCCGGATCCTGAAAAAGTGTCTGCCTACGAATGTGGGTTCAACGCTTTTGATGATGCGCGGATGAAGTTCGATGTCCGTTTCTATCTCGTATCGATCCTCTTCATTATCTTCGACCTCGAGGTCGCGTTCCTGTTCCCATGGGCGGTGGCGTTCAAAGATATCAGTATGGTTGGTTTTTGGTCGATGATGGTGTTCCTTGGGGTGCTGACTGTTGGCTTTGCTTACGAATGGAAAAAGGGAGCGCTCGAATGGGAGTGATGACCGGAACGCAAGTGGGCGCTGACAAGGAGCACGCCACAAGCGCATTGAATGCAGAGTTGCAGGACAAGGGTTTTCTTGTGACCTCAACTGCGGACATGATTAATTGGGCGCGCACAGGATCGCTGCACTGGATGACCTTTGGTCTGGCATGCTGTGCGGTTGAGATGATCCAAACTTCAATGCCGCGTTACGACCTTGAGCGGTTCGGAACCGCGCCGCGTGCATCCCCGCGTCAGTCTGATTTGATGATTGTTGCGGGCACGTTGACCAACAAGATGGCCCCAGCATTGCGCAAAGTTTACGACCAAATGCCAGAGCCACGTTATGTGATCTCGATGGGGTCCTGCGCAAACGGTGGCGGGTATTACCACTATAGCTATTCCGTTGTGCGTGGATGTGACCGGATCGTGCCTGTGGATGTCTATATCCCCGGCTGCCCACCAACAGCAGAAGCCTTGTTGTACGGCATCCTCCAGCTGCAACGCAAAATTCGCCGGACAGGGACGATCGTACGATGACTGAAGCCCTTGAACAGCTTGGTAGCCATCTAGAGCTAAAGCGCAGCGATTGCGTGCTTTCATGGGAGATTGCCCATGGAGAGCTGAACGTAACAGTTGCCCTGGCGAATCTTGTCAGTTTTGTTGAATACCTGCGCAAAGACGGCAATTGCCAGTTCTCGTCGCTGGTCGATATCACGGCCGTTGATTACCCAAGTCGCGCCAAGCGGTTTGATGTGATTTATCATTTCCTATCCATGTACCAGAACCAGCGCATCCGCTTGCGTGTTGAGGTGCGTGAAGAGGATATGGTCCCATCTATCATGTCTGTGCATCCTTCGGCCAATTGGTTTGAGCGGGAAGTCTTCGACATGTTTGGTATTCTTTTTTCTGGTCACCCGGATCTGCGCCGTATCTTGACGGACTATGGCTTCCGCGGACATCCGCTGCGCAAAGATTTTCCGACAACCGGTTACACCGAAGTCCGCTATGATGAAGTCCAAAAGCGCGTTGTGTACGAGCCGGTGTCGCTGGTTCAGGAATACCGCCAGTTTGATTTCATGTCGCCTTGGGAGGGCGCTGAATACATCATGCCGGGCGATGAAAAGGCGGAGGCTAAATAATGGGCGGGTATATCGTTTTTGCGGTTCTCTTCGTTGTTCCACTTTGGCTGTTGGTCCCGAAATACCGTTTGCCTCAATGGGCCGCGTTGATTGCGATCGTTCCGTTTGGTGTTTTCGTACTTCTTTGGATCATGGCTTTCCGTGACAAGATTAAAATTCCGGGGATCGACAAATGATGGACGGCGATATTCGCACCAGCACATATGATGACGGCTCCACTGACGCGCTAACCGGCGAACAGAAAATCCGCAACTTTAACATCAACTTCGGCCCGCAACACCCAGCGGCACACGGGGTTTTGCGTCTGGTTCTGGAACTGGACGGCGAGATTGTTGAGCGGTGTGACCCGCACATCGGGCTTCTGCACCGTGGCACAGAAAAGCTGATGGAAAGCCGGACGTACCTGCAGAACCTACCGTATTTCGACCGTCTGGATTACGTGGCCCCGATGAACCAAGAACATGCTTGGTGTCTGGCCATTGAAAAGCTGACAGGCACAGAGGTGCCGCGTCGTGCGTCCCTGATCCGCGTTTTGTATTGCGAGATTGGCCGCGTTTTGAATCACCTGATGAACATCACCACACAGGCGATGGACGTCGGGGCGATGACCCCGTTGCAGTGGGGCTTTGAAGAGCGTGAGCAGTTGATGGTTTTCTACGAACGGGCTTGCGGTGCGCGTTTGCACGCCGCCTATTTTCGTCCCGGCGGTGTTCACCAAGATTTACCAGATGCGTTAATCGAAGACATCGATACATGGGCCGTAAATTTCCCCAAAGTCATTGATGATATCGATGGGATGCTGACCGAAAACCGTATTTTCAAACAGCGTAACGCCGATATTGGGATCATCACGGAAGAAGAGATCCAAGATTGGGGTTTCTCTGGTGTGATGGTGCGCGGGTCAGGACTCGCATGGGATTTGCGCCGTGCGCAGCCCTATGAATGTTACGACGAATTTGAGTTTCAGATCCCTGTTGGCAAGAACGGCGATTGTTATGACCGTTATCTGTGCCGCATGGAAGAAATGCGCCAGTCCACATCCATCATCCGTCAGGCCTGTGAAAAGCTGCGCCATGAAAAGGGTGATGTGATGGCCCGGGGTAAGATGACGCCGCCAACGCGCAGCGACATGAAGACCTCGATGGAATCTCTGATCCACCACTTTAAGCTATATACCGAAGGGTTGCACGTGCCCGCCGGAGAAGTTTACGCCGCCGTTGAAGCCCCAAAGGGCGAATTCGGTGTCTACCTTGTCGCTGATGGCAGCAATAAACCGTACCGCGCAAAGCTGCGTGCGCCGGGGTATTTGCACCTGCAAGCGATGGACCATGTGGCCTCTGGTCACCAACTTGCAGACGTCGCGGCCATCATCGGCACAATGGACGTCGTATTTGGAGAGATCGACAGATGATGAACCGTATCGCACTTGTAACTGGAATTGTTGCACTATCCGCATGTTCTGGCGGCTTTGATATGCCTGATCTCCGCAGCGGTGGAGACACAGGAGCGGAACCAATGGACGCGATGGCACCAGCCGGTCCGGCGTTGACTGCAAAAGAGCGTTTGGTTGCGGCCGTTGAGGGGCAGGGCTGCGTGATCAATGCCAGCACAATCAATGCGATTATGGCCAATGCGAGCCTGTCCAGCACGGATTTGGCTGCGGCGGCGGGTGAACTAGAAGCAGAGGGTCGCGCAGTTGGCGATCAGGCTGCTGGCTCGATCCGCATCGTTTCACCCGGTTGTCCGGCGGTCTAGTGTTCTTTGCGTTGAGCATACTAAGGATCATAGGATTTGTGGTTAGTGCCATATTGCTAACCTATGGCGTTTGGTTCGTCCTTGCGCCTGCCGACGCGCTTGCGGCGACGTATCATAAAATTGATGTATTGCCGTTTGTTATGGGTGGGCGCTACTTCTTTTTTGGGGCGTTGCTTATAGCTGCACTGATCTATGATGATCGTCTTGCTTTGGCTGTTCTGTTGGCCGGGTTTGCTGGCCTCGGGTTCTTTGACGCCGTTCTATATCTTAACGCTTCTCCACTTCCACACTTTGCTGTTGGCGTGCTTTGCCTTGTTGCGAGTGTCGTCTTCTTTAAAAACCGAAAGATCGCATCCTAATGCTTCGCCGTTTGTACCAAGATCAACCGGACGCGTTTGCGTTCACGCCAGCCAACCAAGCGTGGGCTGAGGGCCAAATCACGAAATACCCTGAGGGGCGACAGGCCTCTGCTGTTATTCCGCTTTTGTGGCGTGCGCAGGAACAAGAAGGTTGGTTGACGCGTCCTGCGATTGAAACGGTGGCGACTATGCTGGACATGGCATACATTCGCGTTCTTGAGGTGGCATCTTTCTACTTTATGTTCCAGTTGCAACCCGTTGGTTCCGTTGCGCATATTCAGATTTGCGGGACATTGTCTTGCATGATTTGCGGGGCGGAAGATTTGGTTGCTGTTTGCAAAGAAAAGATCGCGGATAAGGCGCACACAGTTTCTGAGGATGGCAAGTTCAGCTGGGAAGAAGTTGAGTGTTTGGGATCCTGCGCGAACGCGCCGATGGCGCAGATCGGCAAGGATTACTACGAGGATCTAACAGCGGCGAAATTGGGTGAGATCATTGACGAGATGGCGGCTGGACGGGTTCCAACGCCAGGTCCGCAGAATGGCCGTTACGCTGCTGAGCCCTTGAAGGGCCTGACCTCATTGACTGATTATGACAGCGGTAAAACGCAATATAACGCTAGTGTTCAACTGGCGACCGACATCGGCGACACGATCAAGCGGATCGATGGGACAGAGGTTCCGTTGCTGACGCCGTGGCTGGGGGCGGCTAAGGCGGCTGCTAAGAAACCAGCGGCGAAGAAACCCGCAGTGAAAAAAGCTGCGACCAAGGCACCGGCGGCGAAAAAGCCAGCGACAAAAGCGGCGGCCAAGCCGGCGGCGAAATCCAAAGGGCCAGCAAAGCCACGTACGATGAAAGCGCCACGCAAGGCGGGAGCGGATGATCTGAAATTGATCAGCGGCGTCGGACCAAAGCTGGAAGGCGTGTTGAATGACATGGGCTTTTGGCATTTCGACCAAGTTGCGAAATGGACCAAGGCCGAGATCGCTTGGGTCGATGAACGACTGAAGTTCAAAGGTCGTATTGAGCGCGACAAGTGGATCGCCCAGGCCAAGAAACTTGCTAATTAAATAGTCAGAAGGGCCACACTATGTGGCCTTTCGTTGTTTTTGGCGTTGTTTTCCTTATAAAGCGGATCAGTCTCAGATAAGAGTGAGGCAATTGGTAATGCGAGTATCAAAAAACCGCAGACCAAAAGGATAATAGGGGGGTCTGGCATTGCCAGCCCAAAGGAGAAGAAAATGAATAATACTGCGCCTAACGGTAAGCGTATTTGGCCCATTGCGGCTGTGTTCGGGATCATTGCTGCGCTGATAGCTTGGTTTGCATTTAGCTATACCGCCGCAGGTGGATTTTTTGTCGGTTTGATCGTTGCTGCGATCGTTGCGTTTCTATTGTGGCTTGGCTGGAGCCAACCGCAAGCTGAAACACAAGCGACGACGAATGCACAGGCTGAGACAGCGAAATCAGAATCTGCGAGCGTAACCGCGCCTGCTGCCGCTCCTGCTGCTGCTGTTGCAACAGCCCCAGCTGCACCTGCAGCCAAGCCAGAACCTGCTGCAAAGCCAAAGGCGGCTGCAAAACCAAAGGCTGCTGCGAAACCTAAAGCGGCAGCAAAGCCGAAAGCGACTGCGAAGCCGAAAGCGACTGCGAAGCCGAAAGCGACTGCGAAGCCGAAAGCGGCTGCGAAGCCAAAGGCCGAGGCAAAGCCAAAGCGTGCACCCGTTGCTGCTGATGGTCGTCCGGAGGCGCTAAAGAAAGCGCGCGCTGGCGGTGCTGACGATTTGAAATTGATCAAAGGCGTTGGGCCAAAGATGGAGAACATGCTGAATGGTATGGGTTTCTATCACTTTGATCAGGTCGCTGGTTGGCGTGCGAAGGAAGTCAAATGGGTCGATGAAAACCTTGAGGGTTTCAAAGGTCGTGTATCCCGTGATGAATGGGTGAAACAGGCTAAGATTCTTGCCAAAGGTGGCGAGACCGAATTCTCAAAGAAATCTAAGTAACCTAGCGTTTACTCAGCACGAAGTTTCAGGCATTTAAAGCCTCGGCTGCAACCAAGCAGCCGGGGCTTTTTATTTGGGAGAGGGCGTATGCCAGACAACCACACACCCGAGACCCAACGCGAAGGCCGCAACGTCGCAATCACGATCGCCGGAGCCGGTCTCCTCAGCATTCTCGCGCCAGAAATTGTGGGCACATTGGGGCTAGAGCCGCGTTTTGAGATACTCTTGTATCTCTTTTCTTTGGCTGCGTTCTTTTGGGCACTGGTGATGACCTGGAAGCTGTGGCAAAAGACACGTAGCAAATGAACGACCCAGTAGCCAAAAGGGAACACTGACCGATGCTTAAGGATCAGGACCGAATTTTTACCAACCTCTATGGGATGCACGACCGTACGCTGAAAGGCGCTAAGGCACGTGGCCATTGGGATGGGACGTCAAAGCTTATCAAAAAAGGTCGCGATTGGATCGTCGATGAAATGAAAGCCTCGGGCCTACGTGGTCGTGGTGGCGCGGGTTTCCCTACGGGTCTGAAATGGTCATTCATGCCAAAGGAAAGCGACGGTCGCCCGTCTTATTTGGTTGTGAACGCGGACGAATCCGAGCCGGGCACGTGCAAAGACCGTGAAATCATGCGCCACGATCCGCATACATTGATCGAGGGCTGCCTAATTGCTTCATTCGCAATGAATGCGAACGTTTGTTATATTTATATTCGCGGCGAATACATTCGCGAAAAAGAAGCCCTGCAAGCGGCCATTGACGAAGCCTACGCAGCCGGTCTGGTTGGTAAGAACGCTGCCAAATCCGGTTGGGATTTTGATATTTATCTGCACCACGGCGCGGGCGCATATATTTGCGGTGAAGAAACTGCATTGCTGGAAAGCCTTGAAGGCAAAAAGGGTATGCCGCGGATGAAACCGCCGTTCCCTGCTGGGGCTGGTCTGTATGGTTGTCCGACCACCGTTAACAATGTGGAATCAATTGCTGTGGTCCCGACGATTTTGCGTCGTGGTGGCAGCTGGTTTGCCGGCATGGGCCGTCAAAACAACGCGGGCACGAAGCTGTTCGCGATTTCGGGCCACGTGAACAATCCCTGCGTTGTCGAAGAGGAAATGAGCATCTCTTTCGAAGAGCTGATTGAAAAACACTGCGGCGGTATTCGTGGTGGCTGGAACAATTTGAAAGCCGTCATTCCGGGCGGATCGTCCGTGCCATGCGTGCGCGGTGAAGACATGAAAGACGCGATCATGGATTTCGACTACCTTCGCGGTGAGTTGGGATCTGGGCTTGGGACCGCTGCGGTCATCGTGATGGACAAAGAGGTCGACATCATCAAAGCGATCTGGCGTCTATCTAAGTTTTATAAGCATGAAAGCTGTGGTCAGTGCACGCCGTGTCGCGAAGGTACTGGCTGGATGATGCGTGTGATGGAGCGTTTGGTGAAAGGCGAGGCAGAGGTCGAAGAAATCGACATGCTGTTTGACGTCACCAAACAAGTTGAGGGCCACACAATCTGTGCGCTTGGGGATGCAGCCGCATGGCCGATCCAAGGTTTGATCAAGAACTTCCGCGATGAAATCGAAGACCGCATCAAGCACAAGCGCGGTTTGGTCGCGGCTGAGTAATGCTTCGACTTTGGGATGGATTTCTGAGCGTTCTTGCTGCGGTTGTTACGATCTCGGTTTGCGGTATTCCGGCATGGTTTACGTTTAAGGCGATTCAGGCAGAAATCGCGCCAACTTGGGTCTATATTCCGTTGGCGGGTCTTGCAGGAATTTGCGCCATATTGACCTATGCCTTTGTTACCAAGGGGTTGCGCGGAGTTAGTCCGTCACGGTCGCGGCGTCGTTAGGTGCATCTGGCTGAATTCAATTTTGGCACGCTAAAGCATGATTGGGATGATCCGCGGCTCGCAGATTTTCAGAACAATCTGGATTTGGTCAACGATATAGCGGCACGTCACCCTGGTTTTGTCTGGCGATTATCTGACGATGAGATGGAGGCCGTTCAGGAAAACCCGAATGGACCTTTGGCGGATCGACCGAATACGGCGTCTACCTTGTCGGTTTGGAAAAGTGCAGCAGACCTTTATGATTTTGCAATGAAAACAGCGCACGCGCGTTTTTTGGAGCGCGGCGGTGAATGGTTCAAAGCTGACGACCGGAGCCATTTGGTCGTTTGGTGGATTGAAGAAGGACATTCACCCACTGTTGTCGAGGCTATGTCCCATTGGCGGGATCTGCAAAGAAAGGGTGAAACTAAAGCGGTTTTCTCCGCGGTCGGCCTTAAGAAACTGGCCGAAGAAAACTCCAAAAAGGGGGTGAGCTGATGCAGTTGGCTGAACTAAATATCGGGCGTCTCTTGGCACCAACAGATGATCCGCGTGTTGCAGAATTTATGAACAATCTTGACCGGATTAACGGCCTTGGAAAGCGGATGCCAGGCTTCGTGTGGATGATGGAGGGTTCGGGCGAGCCGGGGACGGGGAATACGGATGCAAAAATTGATGGCGATCCACAATTTGTATCGAACCTGACTGTCTGGGAGGATTTAGAAAGCCTTGAGACATTCGTTTACCAAACGCTGCATACGAAATTCATGGAGCGCAAATCTGAGTGGTTCGAGGTGATTAGCGAGCAGCATTTTGCAATGTGGTGGATCGAAGACGGGCATCAACCGGATTTGGCAGAAGGGCTGGATCGGATTGCACATCGCCAAGCACAAGGCGACTCGGAGCACGCTTTTGGCTGGGAATGGATTCGTGAGCGCGGTGGCAAAGTCTAGCGCCTGCGGAAAATCGCGCATGTTTTCGCGCTGTTATTGAATAGCAGCGCGAAAGTACCGAGGTCTATACGCGGACAAACCGTTGGAGCGACGACAGATGACCCAATTTAAAATTGCGATATTGACTGGTGCTGTTGCACTGGTCGCGTTGTCAGGAAGTCTGGCTGCAAAGCCGGCATTGAAAGATGTCGCTCATGTACGCGATGGTATCATTACTGTCGGTATCGCCTATGAAATCAGTGAAGAGTGCGGGTCGCTTAAACCGCGCTACATTCGCGGGTGGAATTATCTCGAAGGGCTAAAGACCCACGCACGGGAACTCGGATATACGAACGCCGAAATTGACGCTTATATCGATGATTCAAATGAGAAAAATAGATTGGAGGCAATTGCGCGCGAACGGATGGTTGCGATGGGCGTTATTGCCGGTGACGAAGCCAGTTTTTGCGCAGTCGGGCGCGCAGAAATGCAGGCACAATCTCAAATCGGCCGTCTGTTGCGTTAACAGAGCTTTTTTACATCATAAAGTGCCGTTCAGACTGGTAACGGAAGACTGCGTAGGTTAGAAGCTGCGCAGCACAACCGCATGGCAAATGCATGTGGAAAGCCAGGGAACATATGGGCACGCCAATGTCTAATCTACGTAAAGTCATAATTGATGGAAACGAGGTTGAAGTGGATGGGGCAATGACCCTTATCCAAGCGTGCGAAGAAGCTGGCATTGAAATTCCCCGTTTTTGCTATCATGAGCGCCTGTCGATTGCGGGCAACTGCCGCATGTGTTTGGTCGAGGTTGTTGGTGGTCCGCCAAAGCCAGCGGCGTCTTGCGCGATGCAGGTTCGTGATTTGCGCCCCGGTCCGGAAGGCCAGCCGCCTGTTGTGAAAACTAATTCGCCGATGGTCAAAAAGGCCCGCGAAGGCGTGATGGAATTTCTACTGATCAACCACCCGCTTGATTGCCCAATTTGCGATCAGGGCGGGGAGTGCGATCTGCAAGACCAAGCTATGGCCTATGGTGTCGACTTTAGCCGGTTCCGTGAACCAAAGCGCGCGACGGATGATCTGGATCTAGGTCCATTGGTTGAAACTCATATGACGCGCTGCATTTCGTGCACGCGCTGCGTGCGTTTTACAACCGAGGTCGCGGGAATTCACCAGATGGGCCAGACGGGCCGCGGTGAAGATGCTGAGATTACATCCTATTTGGGTGAGACGCTGAACTCCAACATGCAGGGCAACATCATTGATCTGTGTCCTGTTGGGGCCTTGGTGTCCAAGCCTTATGCGTTCACGGCACGTCCTTGGGAATTGAGCAAGACAGAGTCAATCGACGTGATGGATGCGCTTGGCTCTAACATTCGGATCGATACCAAGGGGCGCGAAGTGATGCGGTTCTTGCCGCGCAATCATGATGGCGTGAACGAAGAGTGGATTTCCGACAAAACGCGTTTTGTTTGGGACGGTCTGCGTCGTCAGCGTTTGGACACACCCTATATCCGCGAAAACGGTAAGCTGCGCAAAGCCAGCTGGCCCGAAGCGTTGAGCGCTGCGGCGACTGCAATGTCGGGCAAAAAGGTTGCTGGCTTGGTTGGTGATTTGGCCTCGGTCGAAAGCGCTTATGCGCTGAAGCAGATGGTTGAAGGTCTGGGCGGCAATGTTGAGTGCCGGACGGATGGCGCCAAATTGCCCGAAGGGAACCGGTCTGGATATGTCGGCACCGCGACCATCGAGGACATCGATAGTGCGGAAAAGATCCTGTTGGTCGGTACAAACCCGAAGGTGGAAGCGCCTGTTTTGAACGCGCGTATCCGTAAAGCGTGGTCAAATGGCGCGGATATTTCGATCATCGGGCCAAAAGTAGACCTGACCTATGAGCACACCCATTTGGGCGATGATCCTGCGACGCTTGAAAAAGCCAAAGTCAAAGGCGCATTGGTCATTATTGGGCAGGGCGCGTTGTCGCGTACAGATGGGGCGTCCATTCTCGGTCACGCGATGAAGCTTGCTGAGGCGGGTGGTGGTAAACTGCTTGTTCTGCATACAGCCGCCGGTCGCGTTGGTGCGATGGATGTTGGCGCAGTCACCGATGGTGGCTTGATGAAAGCGCTCGACGGGGCAGAGGTCATTTACAACCTTGGCGCGGATGAGGGCGATATTTCTGGTGATGCGTTTGTCATTTACCAAGGGTCGCATGGTGATCGCGGTGCGCATGGAGCGGATATCATTCTGCCTGCCGCCGCTTATACCGAAGAAAACGGATTGTTCGTGAACACCGAGGGTCGTCCACAATTGGCGATGCGCGCGGGCTTTGCCCCCGGTGAGGCCAAGGAAAACTGGGCGATCTTGCGGGCGCTGTCAGCCGAGTTGGGTGCGACATTGCCGTTTGATAGTCTGGCGCAATTGCGCATGGCCTTGGTCGCGGTGCACCCACATTTGGGTGCGATTGATGAGGTGGCCGAGAATGAGTGGTCGCCCGTAAAAGCGGGTAAGATGAACAAAGCGGCGTTCAAATACGCGATTTCTGAATTCTACCTGACCAATCCGATTGCGCGGGCATCCCAGTTGATGGGCGAATTGGCCGCGAATGCAAAAGAGCGGGCGAATGCTCCGATGGCGGCTGAATAGTGATGCGTTACGCCATAATGCCAACCTTGGCCCTCGCTGCGTGCAGCGGTTCGGGACCTCAGGTGAGCCAAGGGCCATCAACCCCGTCCTACGACGGGATTGAGACGCGTTTGCTGGATGGCGATTTAGTGAATTTCCGTGTTGATGTTTCCGGGGCCGCAACGGCTGCCGATGCCAGTCAATATGCGGAATGCGCAGCGGCGCAATATACATTGATACGTGGGTATTTGTTTGCGCGCCATTTGCGCACAACCGTGGAAGAGGACGCAGGTCTGTTGCAGGCCGATGCAGTTTATACGATTTCGCCAGATTTGCCGCGCGGGTCGCGGACGATTGACGCCGAAGTAACCGTGGCGGCCTGTGGCCAAGCCGGCATACCGACGGTGTAGGGGACTAATATGATTGAATTTTTCACCGAAACGAACCTAGGCATTGTGTTGCTGATTTTGGGTCAATGTCTACTGGTTTTGATCCCGCTTTTGCTAGCGCTTGCGTTCTTGATGTATGCGGATCGCAAAGTTTGGGCAGCGGTTCAAATGCGCAAAGGTCCCAACGTCGTTGGTCCGTTTGGGTTGCTGCAATCCTTTGCCGATTTCTTGAAATACATCGTTAAGGAAATCATTGTTCCCGCGGGCGCTGACAAATTCGTTTTCTTCCTTGCACCGATGATAACTTTTGTTCTTGCCGTAGTTGCATGGGCCGTGATCCCGTTTAACGACGGTTGGGTGATCTCGGAAATCAACGTCGCGATCCTGTTTGTTTTCGCCGTGTCTTCGCTTGAAGTTTATGGTGTGATTATGGGCGGTTGGGCGTCGAACTCAAAGTATCCGTTCTTAGGTTCGCTCCGCTCAGCGGCGCAAATGATTTCCTACGAAGTCTCGCTTGGCTTGATCATCATCGGCATCATTATTTCGACCGGATCAATGAACTTTGGCGATATCGTGAATGCCCAGGACAACAGCGCCGGCATCTTTGGCTGGTACTGGGTCGCGCATTTCCCAATGATGTTCCTCTTCTTTATCAGCGCCTTGGCTGAAACAAATCGCCCACCGTTTGATCTTCCAGAAGCGGAATCAGAACTGGTCGCGGGTTATCAAGTGGAATATTCATCGACGCCGTTCCTACTGTTCATGATTGGGGAACTGATGGCAGTCGTGCTGATGTGCGCACTTGTCTCGCTTCTCTTCTTGGGCGGCTGGCTGTCACCTGTGAACTTCCTACCAGACGGTATTTTCTGGATGGTCATTAAGATGGCTGTGGTCTTCTTCATGTTCGCAATGGTGAAGGCAATCACACCGCGCTACCGTTATGACCAATTGATGCGCATTGGTTGGAAGGTGTTCCTTCCGCTTTCGCTGGCTTGGGTCGTATTGGTTTCGTTCCTTGCAAAATACGAAGTCGCTGGCAGCCTTTGGGCCCGCTGGGCGGTAGGAGGCTGATATGGATTATAACCGCGCCGCCAAATATTTCCTCCTGACAGATGTCTGGAAAGGGTTTGCATTGGGGATGAAGTATTTCTTCCGACCCAAAGCGACTGTGAACTACCCGCATGAAAAAGGGCCGCTTAGCCCGCGTTTTCGTGGTGAGCACGCGCTGCGTCGTTATCCCAACGGCGAAGAACGCTGCATTGCTTGTAAGTTGTGTGAAGCAGTTTGCCCTGCCCAAGCGATTACCATCGATGCCGAGCCACGTGATGACGGATCTCGTCGTACGACACGCTATGACATTGATATGACGAAATGCATCTATTGCGGTTTCTGCCAAGAAGCCTGCCCAGTGGATGCGATTGTCGAAGGCCCGAACTTTGAATTCTCAACCGAAACCCGCGAAGAGCTGTTTTATGATAAGGACAAGCTTTTGGACAACGGTGACCGTTGGGAAGCAGAAATCGCGCGCAACCTAGAAATGGACGCGCCTTACAGATGACCGAGAACCCATTCGAATCCATGATGAAGATGTCGCAAGACTGGGCCAAGCAGATGGCACCAGCAATGGAGACATTTACGCCCAAAGGTTTCGAAGAAATGTTCCCGACCATGTCCAAAGACATGATGGAACAGTTCATGGGCAAGGGCATTAATCCTGAAGGGTTGGACGCCAAGACGCGACTTTTGCTTACGCTTCAAGGGCTGACTATCCATGGCGCGCAAGCTGAGGCGCAAATCCGGTTAACAGTGCGTCACGCGGTTGAAGCTGGCGCTACGAAACAGGAAATCGCAGAAACCATCGGCCTTGCGGCCATGTTTGGCGGTGTTCCTGCAATGACAAAGGCGATGGAAATCGCCAATGACGTATTGGACAAGGACACATCGCAATGACAGTGTTTGCCTTCACCTTTTACTTATTCGCCATTACCACGGTGGGCGGTGGTTTGATGACCGTCATCAGCCGGAACCCTGTGCATTCGGTCCTATGGCTGATCCTTGCCTTCTTATCGTCCGCTGGGTTGTTTGTGACCCTCGGCGCGGAATTCGTCGCGATGCTGCTGATCATCGTCTACGTCGGCGCGGTCGCGGTTCTGTTCCTCTTTGTTGTGATGATGCTGGACGTTGATTTCGCCGAGCTAAAGGCCGAGATGACCAAATACCTGCCGCTTGGCCTGTTGATCGGGGTTGTGATCCTGATGCAAATGGCGCTGGCATTGGGTGTTTGGGGCTTTGCTGACGGTGTTGAAGGCAATATCGCAGCCCCCACAGGCAGCGAGCAAAACACAGCGGCGCTAGGTCTGTTAATCTATGACAAATACATCATTCTGTTCCAATTGGCTGGTTTGATCTTGTTGGTCGCGATGATTGGGGCAATTGTCCTGACCCTGCGCCACCGTACGGATATCAAGCGCCAGAACGTGGTCGCCCAAATGCACCGCGATCCGGCCAAGGCCATGGAAGTGATCGACGTGAAACCGGGGCAGGGGTTGTAAGATGATCGGACTTGAACATTATCTGACGGTGGCTGCGGCTCTTTTCGTCATTGGCATCTTTGGGCTTTTCCTGAATCGGAAGAACGTGATCATCCTGCTGATGAGCATTGAATTGATGCTGTTGGCGGTGAACATCAACTTTGTCGCCTTCTCCAGCTATCTGGGCGATCTCGTCGGCCAAGTCTTCACGCTCTTCGTGTTGACCGTTGCTGCCGCTGAGGCCGCGATTGGCCTTGCGATCCTTGTGTGTTTCTTCCGCAACCGCGGAACCATCGACGTTGAAGACGTCAACGTGATGAAGGGCT
>JBELEI010000023.1:0-19078 GCA_042093895.1 Cognatiyoonia sp.
TGAATGCGATGGCTTTCGGAAAAAAATATAGTGTTGTAGGTTTTGTGTCTGACACACCTCAAAGTATTGGATCTCTCGCCGGTTTACCAGTGATATCATTGAGCGAGGTTGAAGAAGTCGCTCGTACTCTCGCGTGTAATCTTGTCGTGATCGCAAGTCACTCATTGACCCCTGCCCGCCAAACGGAAGTTCTTCTGAGGCTAGACAAGCTCGGGCTTAGCGTGAGCTATGCGCCAACGATGGATCGCGCGTTTGATTACGAAGTACAATTGAAAGCAGTTAAACCGGAAGAAGTACTCGGACGCAAAAGTGAAATCCAGTTCGATGATGCCGTAAAAGCCGAATTGGAAAATCAAACAATTTTGGTCACAGGTGCAGGCGGTTCGATTGGACGTGAAATTTGCCGCCAGATCTTGCGATATCAGCCAGAGAAATTGGTTATCTTAGAATTAGGTGAATTTGCGCTCTACACACTAGAGCAAGAAATATCAGAACTATTGTTGAAGACTGGACTGAAGACACACATTTATTACAATCTAGGGTCTGTAATTGATGAAGCAGTGCTCTCGAGAATTTTCAACGAACACAAGATAGACATTATATATCACGCTGCTGCGTATAAGCATGTTCCGATTGTGGAAAATAACGTAATCGCCGGAATTACAAATAATGTGTTCGGTACCAAATGTGTTGCAGATTTTGCGCATCGTTACGGAGCTAAAAAATTTGTTCTCGTCTCCACAGATAAAGCGGTGCGACCAACCAATGTAATGGGCGCGAGTAAGCGGCTTGCAGAATTAGTCGTTCAAGATTTATCGAGATCGAGCGAGACGATCTTTACGATGGTGAGGTTCGGCAATGTGCTTGGATCATCTGGATCAGTCATCCCAAAATTTAAGTCTCAAATTAACTCTGGCGGACCCATCACTGTCACACATGAAGAAATAACGCGTTATTTTATGTCTATTCCAGAAGCCGCACATTTGGTCCTCAATGCTGGGACATTTGCAAGTGGCGGTGACGTATTTCTGTTGGAGATGGGTGATTCTGTTAAAATCACAGATCTCGCCAAATCCATGGTACGCCAGCATGGTTTACAGCCGGTGTTAGTTTCAGAACTCGCCGGGCGACAAAAACGAGATAATGAAATATTAATTGAGTTCACGGGTTTAAGACCTGGAGAAAAACTTTTTGAGGAACTCCTAGTGGATGGGGAAGTTCGAGACACACCCAATCCGAAGGTTTTTAAATCGTATGACGGAGTTCTTGAACATTTAGATTTAGAATCGGAATTACAATTGCTTCAGGAAAGCATTTACAATGTCGACGCTCTAGCCGTACTTGCTCAGTTGCGTGAACTGCCATTGTCATATCAATCAAGCGAAGCTGTAGCGGTCAAACCGACTGATCATGATATAATCAACGAAGCAAAAACTGAAATCAGCAAGGCTTCACCTGAACAAAACTATTCTCAAAATTCTATTGCTGCACAAGAATACACTTCGTTGCTGCAAAGAGCGGTGTCTTCAAAATTTGGACTAGCAGTTTTACATCGTTTTTTCTTATTGACACGTGGCATGACCTTGGGTGTGCGCGTTTTGGTGCAGAACCCTCAAGATGAAATTCTAGTCGTAAAGCATTCTTACGTTCCGGGTTGGCATCTTCCGGGGGGTGGGGTTGATCGCGGCGAAGACGTCGAGGCGGCCGCGAGACGTGAGGTGTATGAGGAGACAGGAATTTCTGAGCTAACTAATTTAAAATTTATGGGTTTGTTCTTTAATAAAGGGGTATCTGAAAGAGATCATGTCGCATACTTCCATACCACTACTGCTGAAACTCTAATTAATAAAAAAAATTTAGAAATAGCGGAAGCACGATTTGTACCCAGATCTCATCTCGATAAAATTCTGTCTGTTGAAACCGTAAACTTCCTTCATCAAGTAGATTTTGATCGGTCTATTTAAAATGAAGTAATTTAAAAATTCTAAACATTAACTCTGAAAATGGAAAAAATGAAAAAAGTATTATTGGTATTTGGTACGCGCCCTGAGGCAATAAAAATGGCTCCGGTCTACAAAGAGTTAAAACGCAGTCAAAAGGTGCAAGTTAAAGTAGCTGTGACAGGGCAACACCGTGAAATGTTAGAGCAAGTATTGAAGCTCTTTGAAATTAAGCCAGATTATGACCTTAAAGTCATGAAGCCCGGACAGGGCCTGACAGAGATAACCGCAGCCGTTCTGACTGGCCTCAAGCCTGTATTAGAGGAGTTTGAACCAGACTTGTTGCTTGTGCACGGAGATACCACAACAACGCTCGCTGCGTCGCTCGCTGCATATTACCGGCAGATCCCTGTTGGACATGTTGAAGCTGGCTTGCGGACAGGCAACATTTACTCTCCATGGCCTGAGGAGATAAATCGAAAGTTAACAGGCTCAATAGCTCAACTCCATTTCGCCCCAACAGAAAAAGCAGCGGAAAATTTGAAATCGGAGACAGTGCCAGACTACTGCATTTCGATCACAGGAAATACCGTAATTGATGCGTTGCTTGAAGCGGTTGACAGGCTAGAAAACGATCCAAATTACAGTGCGACCCTTGACGAGGAACTCGGGATAGATCTGACTAAGCGTTTGATACTTGTCACAGGTCATCGTCGCGAGAGCTTTGGGCTGGGCTTTGAGCGTATTTGCGATGCGCTTGCAAACATAGCTAAACGGGAAGATGTCCAGATCATATACCCGCTTCACCTAAACCCTAACGTTAAAGGCCCGGTCGAGACCAACTTAGCATCACTAGAACGCGTAAGTCTTATAGAGCCACAGAATTACCTGCCTTTTGTCCATTTGATGCGGCGCGCCGATATTATTCTCACTGACTCAGGCGGCGTACAGGAAGAAGCTCCCTCGCTTGGAAAGCCAGTTTTAGTGTTGCGTGAAACTACCGAACGACCTGAGGCTGTAGACGCTGGAACGGTTGTGCTTGTGGGTACAGACGCTGATCTAATATTATCAGAAACGTTTACGCTTCTTGATGATCAAGCGGCCTATGAGGACATGTCACGTACGCACAACCCTTACGGTGACGGATTGGCTTCACAGCGAATTCGCGATGCCATTTTGTTATACTTTTCAGAAAATGAGGATTAAAGCTAATGCACGAACTTCCCTTCAAACGTATTGCTGTAATAGGTTTGGGATATATCGGATTACCAACAGCCGCTATTTTTGCCTCTCGTAAAGTCGAGGTGGTGGGTGTCGATGTGAATAAGAGTGCTGTTGACATCATCAATGCTGGTCAGATCCATATTATTGAACCAGATCTAGACGCCATAGTATGCGCAGCTGTAGGAGATGGCTATTTGCGTGCTACCATGGTTCCTGAACCTGCCGAGGCTTTTTTGATCGCGGTCCCAACACCATTCAAAGGAGATAACCACGAGCCTGACCTAAGCTTTATTCAGACAGCAGCAAATAATATTGCGCCGTTTTTGGAGGCTGGGAACCTGATAATATTAGAAAGCACTTCTCCTGTCGGCGCCACTGAGGCGATGGCGGGGTGGCTAGCTGAAGCACGGCCAGACCTTAGTTTTCCTCAAGACGCAGGTCAAGAATCCGACATCCGTGTCGCGTATTGCCCTGAAAGGGTTCTTCCAGGTAAAGTTATGAAGGAGCTAATCAGCAATGATCGCGTTATCGGAGGCATGACTTTAGAATGTTCAGAGCGGGCTAGGTCACTTTACGAAATTTTCGTGGAAGCCGAATGCGTTATCGCCTCGGGGCCCAGGGTAGCTGAAATGGCCAAATTAACAGAAAATAGCTTTCGCGATGTAAATATTGCCTTTGCAAACGAACTTTCACTGATTTGCGATAGTTTTGGTATGGATACAAGGGAGCTTATCTCATTGTCAAACCGGCACCCACGTGTCGATATTTTGCAACCTGGGCCAGGAGTTGGTGGACATTGCATTGCTGTCGACCCTTGGTTTATCGTTTCTTCTGCGCCAGAGCAAGCGCGCTTAATTCGTTGTGCTCGTGAAGTAAATGATAGTAAGCCTGAGTGGGTGTTGGACAAGATTCGCAACGAAGTTGATAGTGTCTCTCGACCAATTATTCTTTATGGAGCGACGTTCAAGGCGAACATTGACGATACGCGGGAAAGTCCAAGCTATGAGATTATTTGCGCCGCTGCTAGACAATTCAATGACGTTTTCTATGTCGAGCCGAATGTTGCGATAAACATTCCCAACGCAAAGCAGATCGGTTTAGAAGAGGCACTCAAGCTTGATGCGATACACGTCGGTTTGGTAGCGCATGAGGAATTCAAACATGAGGTACCAGACCTGGGTTTACGGTTGGATTTTGCACAAATATGGGAAGTGTGATGAATTGCAGCTATTTCTTTGGTGTTCCCGCAACGCTATTGAAGACGGTTTCGAATGCTTTGACTTTATTGGTGAGGCTGTAATTGTTTCGAATAGTATCTAAGGCGTTTTGGGACATTCGCGCGCGCACGCTGGGATCATCTATAATCGTTTCAACTGCGCTGGCGTAGGATTGAATATTTCCCGCTTGGTAGGTAAGGCCATTCAGGCCATGAACAATCACTTCAAATTCGGAGGCTTGATCTGTCAGAGAATCGTCTGTGATAATTGGCAAACCGTATGAAAACGCATGATGTGCTGACAATCCGATGCAGGTTGGAATTGTAAAGACATCCGCTGATAAAAACCATTTAGCGAGGTTTTCTTCGTTATATTCGGGTGGAAAAATTTTAATTAAATCACATAAGTCTAATTGCTCCATCCTATTTCTCAAGGCCTCCAACATTTCGCCGCCCCCAATGATCACGATCACAAAATTGCTACGCCCGCGTTTAATCAGTGCAAGTGCAAGTTCTAAGATTAAAAGAGGTTTTTTTATTTTACTGAGGCGCACGACTTGAAGGATTATGGACTTTCCTGCTAGGCCCTGCTCTCTCTTAAAACGATCTATGTCGTCAAGATTGTATTGTGAGGCAGCATGAAAGGGTTTACTTTCATCGATCGCTGTACCCCCAATAAATACCTTATCACCGGGTGTGCCAAGCGATAGTAAATTAAACGCCCCAGCTCTTGCGTAGGTTATGCAAGCATTAGCTATTTGACCCATCTGTTTGTAGAATATCTGTGATATTAATTTCGGTCCCCCGATCCTGTGAAACATTCCCCAAAAAATAACTTTAATACCACAAGCCCGCAGGAAAACCGCAAGGAGAAGTCCAGCAAGATCACGAGGGTCAGCGGACAGAACACACACATCGGGGCGGAAGGCCAGTATTGTTTGCAGGCGACCTGGCCGATATATAAATGGACCGTGAGATCTGAACGGTATGTGGCTTAATTCCACAGAATGGCTTCGATTGACCGTGTGCAAATGCCCGTTTGTCTCTAAATCAGCAATGATCTGCATACTTTGGATGCTGTCCTCTTGTGCCAGCTTTTCAAAAAATGCTGCCGAGTAGTGAGGTAGGTAAGGCTGGATTATGCTGATACGTAACATATTTTCTCGCACATCTGTCTCCAATAAGTTTGGGTTTGTCGAAGTTTTTAGTAGGTTACTAAATTGGGCGACACTTCCGGCGGCCGGAATTATGATTGATCCCGCCTCGTTTGGCCAAGTTGTGCTTCTTTCTACAACTATAACTATCCTAACGACAATTGGTTCTTTTGGTCAACATCGAACAATTCTTCATTACACTGCGGCTGACGCTCACCAGTCATATGGAGCACTTATTGTTGCATTTATTTATGCTGCAGTCTTGGTCTCTTTGGGGCTTTTGGTCCTGATATGGCTTCAAGATAGTATCCCAACTGCTATATTGTTTGTCTCTCTTTTGATGGTTTTACATGCGCTTATTTCGACTCAACGTAGAGCATTTGGCGATATAAAATGTTTTACCCTTTTGCGCTCTTCAGTAAGTATAAGCCGTTTTATTTTAGTGGTTGGCGCACTTGCCATATTCGAAGACATGCGCGCGTACATCGCCGCCGAGATTTTAGCAATTGTTGTTTCATTAATTATGGCTTCTCGTAATGTCCACAAGATATTCACTGAGTCTAAAGACGTGTCCGCGAGGCGATTTTCAAAATCCGGTGCAATTGGTGCGCCTCTTTTGCTTCACGCCATTTTATTCATGTGCATCACTCATTACGATAAGCTACTTTTAGCGAGTTTTGGCCAGTACGATCAACTGGGACAATATGGCTTTTTGTATATGATCGTTGCTTCTGTAGCGTTTGTCTCTGCGTTCGTCGGGATAAAATATGAACCATTGATATATCAATCAGCTTCTGAAACAGACGCTTTTTCGACTGCTTATCATTATCAAAACCGTTTACTGTTCGCACAGGGAATTATGGCAGTTACCATGATTTTTGTTTGGCAGATCGTTAAACCTGTGATCATGCCTGAAATTACGCTTGGTTGGCTGATTTTACCTATTCTTTTCATAGGCCAGATTTTATCTCAGTCCGCGTTACCGTGGTCAGTTTTTCTCACACGAACTATGTCATATAAGGCTCAAACGGTATGCATAGCAATTGCTGCAGCAGCTAGTATTTCCTTTAATACAATTTTAATTCCTAAATATGGACCCACGGGCGCTGCAATTACTTTTCTCGCGTCAAATACAATCTACTTTTTATTCGTCAAATACGCTGCCCAATTGCAAATTAAGGAACGCGTGCGTTAATATGGTTATACTTCGCCATTGAACCATTGATGTCTTGATTAACTCAGTACCATCATAATTGAAATTTCGAAAAGGTCATAGAGTTCAGCCAAAATATCAGGCCAAATTGGTGTTTAGCATAAAGATTTTTTGCTGAGTCGATGATGTTTCTGACCTTAATACCGAGTCTTTATACACTGCGGTTCAAGTAAATTTTATACATTGAATTAAAAGGTAAATAGTTGCATTGAAAATTCTTGCCGAAACTACGTCGTAGATAGTAATAATGGACCGCACATCAATGCTTTTCACCGCACATAGTGTGTATTTATTGGGCAGTGTCCTGACAAGTTATGGACCGGGCGTTACTGCAAATGTGCACGCGGTAATGAGGAAACTTATTAAATTTTCGAACCTAATATACAACCGCTGCGTCAATGCGTTAGTCACCTGTAATGAGGATTTTCCACAAAAGTCTATTCACTCAGGTCATGTCGATGCGTAACCACTCTTTCGTCATAGTAATAGATCTTGTTTTTTTCTTGTTTTCCTCTCTGAGTGTTGCCTTAATGTTGTTATACGGAGATAAGGTCGGTCCAGGCTCTCCGAGCAGTATTATCTTTTTATGTTGGTTTGCGTTCACTTTAATTTTTTTATTACAGCGTGTTCAATATGTTGCGCAGCTTTTTAGTCCATCATTTTTGGCTTTCTTGTACATTGGCTTGAGTTACGCAGGTGGTAGTTCGATTCCACGTGACCTGTATGTTTGGGTCTATCACGATGCAATTACACGAATTGATAACTTCAGCATGATAAACGGGTATTTGCTGGCTTGCCTCTCCATTTTTGCATTGATTGCAGCTCAAGCGTTCAAACGTTCTGAGCATGTATTGAAAAAAGTGGGTCAATCTACTTCTTTACCTAACAAAGCCCAAATACTATTGTCTTTTGTCCTTCTTATAGTTTTATCGTTCATAGATTTCTATTTGATGTTTGGTTTCCGGTTCGGATTAGCTGTAATTATTGCCGTAAACCTCACTAAAATACGTCGACGGTCATGGGCGATTCTGGGTTTCATCATTCTGGTACTAGTTATTCTTTTAACAAGTTTTCAAAACAAAAGAGAAATCCTGCTTGTCATCTTTCTCATAGTATTTTCATTAAGTGCTGCGAGACAGAGTCCTTTCAATTATAGTCCGAAAAATCTGCTGTTGGGCTTCTGTATTTTGAGCACAATCCTAATGGCTATTTTGGCAGCATCTATTTCGCGCGGCTATGGTGGTTTCGAAACTCGCAACCCCATTGAGTCGTTACTTTTTATTGGTCGCTACATTTCTTCACCAATGTTCTTTGGGTACTTTTTAGAAAATATCGAAATTGTACATACTTATGCATCTACTATTGCAGCAATCGATTACACTGCCAGGGGAGAAATTCAACTTCAGGCTGGTGCTACACTAATCAAGCCTCTATTCTTGCCGATACCGCGCGAGATAGCTTTTTTTAAACCGGAAAGTGCAATTTCTATATTTACAACCACCTTGAATCCCTCTTTTGCAGCGACGGGCAACTCTTTACCAGTAACGATTCCCGCGGAAGTATTCATGAATTTCCATTTTATGGGCCCTATATTTTTAATATTTGCGTTCCTTGTTTTGGAGCGCGTTTTCCGTGCAGCGTTGCGTGCTCAGGCATATCAAATGAAATTTAAAGGATATTTAGCCATCGTCTTAGCGATGTTACCTTTAATAATGGTGCGAGGTGGCGGGTTTGATCTTTATGTGTTGACGGCTATTTTGTCGATCCCTGCCTACTTAACAGTTGCACTTTCTTCAAGATGAATTCATACTCCATGTGTTTCTAACTGAGTGTGTTTTTATTGCGGATGATGAATAATTGAACGAGAAATTTATAATTTTGAACGCTAGTAACTTGCACGGTGGTGGTGCCGTACAAGTTGCGGTTTCACTTATATCCGAGTTGGGCCATCTGTCTGTGAAAGAAAAAATGATCCTTGTGCTTTCGTCTGCTGTAGTTCGCGAGTGCGAAAGGAATGGTGCCAATCTTAATAGTTTTCATTCGATGCATGAGATCAACGTGTTTGGCTTGACTTTTTTTCATGGGAAAATTTGTAAAATTTTCAGCGAAGCTGATGTTGTTTTTACTGTTTTTGGTCCTCTTTATTTGAATTGCCGCGTCAAAAAAAGCATTGTGGGTTTTGCTCAGCCATGGATCCTATATCCATTTAGCGAGGCTTTCGGCGCATTGCCTGCAAGCAAACGGGTGCTTGTTCGATTAAAATATGCTGTGCAGCGGTATTTCTTTCGAGCGCATTCCGACATGTTGATAGTCGAGGCGGAGCATGCTCGAAAGCGCCTTGCTTATCTTTTCCCTAAGCTGCCTGTTGCTGAAGTACCGAATGCATTGAATGGCGTATTCTTGGATGCGCTGCCTATTGCGGAGGGTGACGCGCGTTCAAAAATGTTCGCAGTCGCAAGTAAGAGTGAAAAGCACATTATACTTGGTCATGTTGGGCGCGCATATTCGCATAAAAATCTTGCTATTCTGCCGGCTGTCCAACAGAATCTTTGGGAAAGATACCGTGTGAAGGCCACCATACGGACTACGTTGAATCAAACTGAGTGGGCGGCGCAGACAGAGGAATTTCGCTCAAAAATTGAAAATGTTGGGCCTTTATCGCTTCAGGAGTGTGTTTCGTTCTACCAGGACATTGACGGCGTTATTTTCCCTAGTCTATTGGAATGCTTTTCAGCTGCACCACTTGAAGCAATGGCAATGCGCCTACCACTCTTTGCTTCTGATCGGAATTTTGTGAGAGATTTTTGCCAAGATATACCATTTTATTTCGACCCGCTCGATCCTTGCAGCATCGCTGATGCTATCATGCAGTGCGTAGATATGCCTCCAGAAGCCTTAGCATCCCGTCTTGAACGAGGCGTTCAGCACATCCTCAATCGACCCACAGCGAAAGGCCGTGCCCTTCGAATTTCAGAGATTTTGACCTCGTTTAGTCAGAGAGACTAATCAATTTAAAAACAATGGAACATTAAAGGTAAAAAGCGTGAAAAATTCTAATTACGGCGAAGCCAACAATATAAATACGTTTCCCAAAACGGTTCTGATCACTGGTGGTACTGGCTCGTTTGGGAAGACTATGTTAAAAGATCTGCTTAAAAAAGGTTGCTCGGAAATAAGAATTCTAAGTCGCGACGAGGAAAAACAGGACATGTTGCGCACATCGCTGCGTAGCTCTAATATTCGCTATTATGTCGGTGATATCCGCGACCGTGACAGTGTCGACCGGGCGATGGCTGGTGTCGATTGTGTGTTTCATGCTGCGGCACTTAAGCAGGTGCCCTCTTGCGAATTTTTTCCGATTGAGGCCGTCCGCACCAACATTTTAGGATCGGAAAACGTAATACGGTCAGCTGCGCATTATGGGGTCCGGTCGGTGGTCTGTCTGTCTACTGACAAAGCGGTTCTGCCGGTGAATGCGATGGGGATTTCGAAAGCTATGATGGAAAAGCTCGCTCAAGCACTCGCTCGGACGCTAGGTTCTACCTCGGCAACAACGGTTTCGATGGTCCGTTACGGCAACGTAATGTACTCACGCGGTTCTGTCATCCCGCTCTTCATCCGCCAGATTAAATCTGGCGCGCCTATAACAGTGACTGAGCCACAGATGACACGTTTCCTGATGCCGTTGCGAGATTCTGTCGCGCTTGTGCACCATGCATTTGAGCACGCGAGGCAAGGCGATTTGTTCATACGCAAAGCAGCCGCGTCCACCATCGCCGATCTTGTCACAGCGCTTTTGGAGCTGTTCGATGTACCAAATCACCCTGTTGATGAAATAGGCTGGCGCCACGCAGAGAAGTTGTACGAAACTTTGGCCACAGCGCAGGAGCTCTCCCAGTCTGAAGATATGGGTGACTATTTTCGCATTCGTATGGACGACCGGGATCTCAATTACAAAGCTTATTTCAGCGAAGGCGAGCACCAGAAGGCGCACCAAGAAGATTACCATTCGCACAATACAGAACGGCTTGATGTCGAAGGCGTGAAGGCGCTGCTTTTATCGCTGCCTGAACTCCAGGCTGAGCTGGCGGCGTGGAAGGTCATGGCATGAAAATTGTAATTACAGGTGCCGGTGGCCTGCTAGGCTGGCACGCGGCGGTAAAGGTACATGCAGCCAACTGTGCGGCCAGGTTCAACGGATCGGATAAACCCTATAATCTTGTGGCGTTGGACCACTCGGGTTTCGATGATGACTCCGCGCTGCATGCAGCGATTACAGGTGCAGATGCCTTGCTTCATTTTGCTGGTGTTAATCGTGCGACTGACGAAGTCATAGAGGCTGCAAATCCAGCTATTGCACGTCGTATTGCCGAGGCATGCAGCATCACTGGGAGCCGTCCGTACATTATCTACGCCAACTCCACACACGCGGCCACCGGTACACCCTACGGGCGGTCAAAGCGGATCGCAGGAGAGATATTGTCTGGGATCGGTGGTCGCTATTGCAATTTGGTGCTGCCACATATTTTTGGCGAAGGTGCCCGCCCGCGCTATAACAACGTCACGGCGACCTTTATCGAAGCTGTGATTGCGGGAAAAACCCCCGAGATCAACCCAGAGGGACACGTCTCGCTGCTGCACGCGGGTGCTGCTGCGCAAGCGGCTCTAGATGCCTTGACCGAGGGACAGACCGGCACAATCCAGCCTGTCTCGCGTGACATCGCGGTGACGGAGCTGTTTGAGCTCCTGCGACGTTTTCACGCCGACTACCAGGCTAATGTCTTTCCGGATCTTCGGGATCATTTTACCGTTGCACTTTTTAATAGCTATCGCGCTGCGCTTTATCCAGACGGGTTTCCGCGGCCGCTGAAGCTCAACACCGATGAGCGCGGCACCTTATTCGAAGCCGTAAAGGGTGGCGGCGGCGGGCAAACCTTCCTCTCGACGACTATGCCGGGCGTAACCCGTGGCGATCATTTTCACCTAAACAAAGTCGAACGTTTCATGGTCCTTCAGGGCGAGGCGGTGATCCGCATCCGCAAGATCCTGAGTGATGAGGTTTGGGAGTATCGTGTGTCGGGCGTCGCCCCGGCGCCCGTTGACATGCCCACCTTGCATACCCATTCAATCGAGAACGTTGGTGACACCGAACTGTTGACACTGTTCTGGACACATGATGTTTTCGACTCCGCTAATTCTGACACTTTTGCCGACAAGGTTTTGAAATGAAACACCTTAAGGTCATGACCATTCTCGGTACCCGACCCGAGATCATCCGCCTATCCCGCGTGATGGCACGCCTCGACGACTACACCGACCACGTGATCGTCCACACTGGCCAGAACTGGGACTACGAGCTGAATGAGGTATTTTTCGAAGATCTCGGTGTGCGCAAGCCCGACCATTTTCTAGGCACCGGCGGGGGCACGCTTGGTCAAACTCTTGGCATGATCCTGATCGAAAGTGAGAAGGTACTGGCCGAGGAAAAGCCCGATGCGGTGGTGGTTCTAGGCGATACCAACTCGGCAATTTCTGCGATTATGGCGCGCCGAATGAAGGTTCCAGTGTATCATATGGAAGCCGGCAACCGCTCCTATGATCGAAATGTGCCTGAGGAAACCAATCGCAAACTGGTCGATCATGTCTCAGACTTCAACCTGGTCTATACCGAGCACGCGCGCCGGCATCTACTGTCGGAAGGCGTGCATCACCGTCGTATTTACCTGACCGGCTCGCCGATGCGAGAGGTGCTCGATCACTATCGCTATCAGATCGATGCCTCCAATGTGCTGGACCGCCTTGGACTTACGGAAAACGGATACATCATCGCATCGCTACACCGCGAAGAGAATGTGGACAGCTTGGCCCGGCTCGCGCAGCTCGTCGGTGCGCTAAACCTTCTGGCCGAAAACCATGACATGCCGGTCATCGTGTCAACCCACCCGAGGACTCGGAATCGGTTAGATGCGCTGCAAAGCCACGAGCTCGATGACCGAGTGCAGTGGATGAAACCGTTCGGGTTCCACGACTACAACCATCTACAAATGAAGGCATTCTGTGCCATCTCCGACAGTGGCACGATTGCTGAGGAAAGCTCGATGCTCGGGTTTCCAGCGATCACTCCGCGCGATGCCATCGAACGCCCAGAGGGCCTCGATGTCGGCTGCGTCATCGCGACGGGGCTCGATCAGGATACCATCGTGAACAGTGTCGAAGCGGTGACGCGGATGTTTGCCGAACGGCGCGAGGCCGGCGCTTCGCATCCGATCCCTGCGGATTATTGCGTCACCAACACCTCTGAACGCGTGGTCTCGCTGGTTCTGGGAACGGCGAAGCTCTCGAATGCCTGGGACGGCATCCGGACTAATGATCTGACATGACCAAGCCTACCCCGTCAGACGCCGTGAAGCAAAAGCCGAGGATCGTTCACCTCAGTCAGTTGTTCGATCCCGAGCCCACGTTCAAGGGGCATGATTTCGTAAGGGGGCTCGAGGATCGCGGCTTAGAGGTTGAGGTAGTCACAGGGTTTCCCAACTACCCGGGCGGGAAGATCTATGACGGCTACAGGATCCGGCCGATCGTCCGCGAAAAGATGGGTGAAACTAAGATCACGCGCCTGGCAGTATTCCCGTCGCACGATAAGTCGGCATTGAAGCGAATTGTCACCTATACAAGCTTCATGATCACGTCGTTCTTCTACCTGACGTTCCGAGCGCGGCGATCTGACCTGATTTACGTATATTATCCAGCCTTGACCGCGGGGCTGGCTGCCATTGCGGCCAAGTTTTTCCGCAGGACGCCTGTGCTTCTCGACGTGCAAGACATGTGGCCCGATTCCCTCGGGTCATCGGGCATGATGCGAAACCGGTTTTTGCTGAGCATCGCCCACGCAGGTTGCAAACTTCTGTATCGGCACTGCGATCATATCATAGTCTTGTCTCCTGGGTTTAAGACGTTGCTCGTCGAGCGTGGCGTCCCGGCCGACAAGATCACCATCGTCTACAACTGGGCCGACGAGCCGCCCGCGATCGAGGATCGCAGCCTGCCCGCAGGGTTCGATCCGTGCGACGGGTTCCGGGTGCTGTTTGCCGGCAACATGGGCGCGGCCCAACAGCTCGACGCAGTCATAGACGCCGCCGCACGCCTGCAGAGCGAATATCCGGACTGCGTGTTCTATTTCATGGGTGGTGGCATCGACAAAGACCGCCTCGCCGAGCGTGCCGAGGATCTGAGCCTCTCGAATGTGCGCTTTCTGCCGCGGGTGCCGTTGCAGGAGGTGCAGCGGTTCTTGGCCGCCGCAGATGCACTGTTGGTGCATCTGACCGATAAGTCGCTATACCGGATCACCATCCCGTCCAAGACCCAAGCCTATCTCTACGCCGGTCGGCCTATACTGATGGGGGTCGCTGGGGACGCTGCCAAGCTAGTGCACAAAGCGGATGCAGGTTACGTGTTCGCACCAGGAGATTCGGAAGCGCTGGCCGAAAGCGTACGCCAGCTTATAGCCGACGGACCGGTGCGTCGCAACGAAATTGGCCAGAATGCACACCGGTTCTACATGGAGACGTTGCGTCAATCGAAGGGGATCGATGCGACGGTGAATTTGATCAAACGTTTTCGTAAAGGACCGCGCAGCAACAATGCGGTAAAAGGAGTGTCGACTTGAGCATTGAACCCGTTCCATTTTTCCGCCCATCGATTGGTGAAGACGAGATCGCCGCTGTAACGGACTGCCTGCGCTCTGGCTGGTTGACGACGGGCCCAAAAACTGTTGCATTCGAAAAGGCATTCACCGATTTTCTTGGAGGGGATGTCGAGTCTGTGGCGGTCAACTCGGCCACGGCCGCGCTGCATCTTGGGCTCGAGGCGCTTGGGGTTGGTCCCGGCGACGAGGTCATTGTGCCAACGCTGACTTTCACCGCCAGCGCAGAAGTCGTACGATATCTTGGTGCACATCCGGTTATGGTCGATATCCACCCTGCGACCCTGTGCATCGACCCAGACCGGGTCGAAGCCGCGATCACTTCGAAAACCAAGGTCATCATTCCGGTTCATTTCGCGGGCCGGATGAGCGACATGACCCTGCTTAGGGCCATCGCTGACAAGCACAGTCTGCGAATTCTAGACGATGCGGCGCACGCGTTACCCGCTCATCACCAAGGGGTCAAGGTCGGCAAGGCTGGTGCCGATGTAACTGCGTTCAGTTTTTACGCAAACAAGACCATGACCACGGGCGAAGGCGGCATGCTGGTTACTGCCGACCCGGCCATCGCCGCTAGGGCTCGTACCATGCGCTTGCACGGCATTGATCGCGACGTGTTCAACCGGTTTACCGATCTGCGCGCGAGCTGGGTCTATGACGTCGTTGCACCTGGCTTCAAATACAACCTAACCGATATCGCTTCCGCGCTCGGCCTAGTGCAGTTGCAACGATCCAACGACTTCGTCCGGATCCGTACTGAGCGCGTTGCACGGTACGATGCAGCTTTTGCCGATCTACCTCTAGTCCTTCCGCCGGGTCCGGCTGACGGTGACGGACACTCCTGGCATCTTTATATCGTGCAACTAAACGACGACGCGCCGATCGCCCGCGATGATTTCATATCCGCCCTGAAGGAGCAAGGTATTGGTACCTCGGTGCATTATCGTCCGTTGCACCAGATGACGGTGTGGAAACCGTTCTGCGAAGGGGCTGCTTTCCCGCAGGCAGACCTGTTCTTCAGACGCTGCGTATCGCTGCCGCTTTTCATGGCCATGACCGACGCCGAACAGGATCGGGTTATTGAAGCAGTGCGAGGTATTCTTGGGGGAGACGCGCGATGACGCAAACGCCTCTTTCTCTGAGGATGGGATGGATGAGCCACCATGTCGAAGGGATCAAACCACTGAAGACCGTCTTGTCGGCCGGGTTCCCGGTTTGCGCCATTATAACACTTCAAGATGATTTGATGGTCAAGAAGTCAGGCGCTGCGGATTTTGCCGGTATCGCTGCCGAGTACGATATTCCGCTATATCACGTTCGCAACGCAAACGATCCAGCGTCCCTCGAGTTACTAAACGCTCTGAATTTGGATCTTCTTTTTGTCATAGGCTGGTCACAGATCCTTCATACGCCCGTGCTTCGATCCGCAAAACTCGGTTGCTTTGGCGCCCACGCCTCGTTGCTTCCTGCTAACCGCGGCAGCGCACCGATCAACTGGGCCCTGATTAAAGGCCAAACTCAAACCGGGAATACGCTTATGCGGTTATCTGAGGGGGTCGACGCTGGGGACATCGTGGGCCAGAAACTGATTCCGATCTCCCCGTTCGACAACGTTGAAACACTCTATGACCGGGTTGCCGAAACGAATTGTGAGATGATTTTGGAATTACTGAAGGAATTGGCCAAACGGCAGCCTCTGCAAGCACAGCCACAAAGCCATGATGGGTCTGCTCTACTCCCGCGTCGACGTCCGGAGCACGGTTTGCTCAATTGGGCGCAACCGGCGCGTAAGGTTTATGATTTCATTCGTGCACTGACCCGCCCATATCCCGGTGCGTTTTCGACTGCCGACGGGGAATTCACAATGATCTGGAGGAGCGCCTTGCTCCCTGTTGCTGGCCGCCTTGCCGACCCCGGCACGGTTATTGGCCCGATGATTTCCGATAGCTTGGACGCTTGTGGACTGGTCGTGGCATGTTCTGAGGGAGCCGTTGTTCTTCTGGAAATTGAAGATACTGCTGGCACTGTGCGGTCGGGATCTATACTGGCGCAAAGCGGTATATCTATTTTTACTAACCCACAGGAGCAACACGGATGACAAACAAAAAAGTGCTTGTAATCGCGGCCCACCCTGATGACGAGCTGCTCGGTGTTGGGGGTACGCTTGCGCTACATGCCGCTGCTGGTGATCATGTGACTTGTGTCGTAGCCGCCGCGGGCGCTCTCAAACACGATAGCGATGGTCAGAAAGGTGTTCACGCTCAAGCGCAGCGTGCGGCTGACGTGCTTGGCGTTCACCAGCTGAAACTCCTGGATTTTCCCGACCAGGGCCTTGATCGGTTTTCGTTGGTTGAAATTATCTCGCCGCTTGAAGCGATCGTGGAAACGGTCCGCCCTGACGTTGTTTATCTTCAGTATGGCTATGACATCAATCGTGATCACCAGATCCTGTTCCAGGCCGCTTTGGTCGCAACCCGCCCCATGGAAAAATTCATTCAGGCGATTTTTGCCTTTGATACCGTGAGCTCGACCGAATGGGCTTACCCGCGCAGTTTCATACCGGACACTTGGGTCGATATTTCTGCCACGCTGGAACGCAAGATGCAGGCAATGGCATGCTACGAGACGGAATTGCGGGAATGGCCACACCCGCGCTCGCTGCATTCCCTGCGCGTAAAGGCAGAAAGCGCCGGTTCGCAGGTGGTATCGGAGGCTGCCGAGTGTTTTATGACCATCAGGCGGGTGCTGCGCAATGACCAAACGCCTGTTTGACATAGTTGTCGCTACACTAGCGCTGCTCGTCGCCGCACCGTTCATCATAGCTGCTGCTATTGGTATCGTACTAACCTCTCCCGGACCCATTTTTCATCGCGCCCGTAGGGCTGGCCGCAATGGTGCCCCGTTCACGATGTACAAACTTCGCACCATGCGTGTAGTGCAAGACCAAGCCTCGTCAATTACCTCGCCCTGTGACAATCGCATTTTCCCCTTTGGCAACTTGCTCCGCAGATTGAAAGTCGACGAGTTGCCGCAGTTCTGGAACATCCTGAATGGGAACATGTCGTTGGTCGGGCCGCGTCCCGAGGCGCCTGACATCGTGGAAAAGCACTACACTGACTGGATGCTCGGCACTTTGCGGATCCGGCCTGGTGTGACCAGCCCGGGCGCCATCTACAACTACCTCATGGCCGACACCTTACTCGACGACAACGACCCTGAAGGCAGCTATGCGAGCAAGCTCTTGCCACCAAAGCTCGCCCTTGAACGTGCCTACCTAGAAAGAGCAAGTTTTTTCAGTGATTTAGGGTATATTGTGCTAACCGGCCGTGCCATCGTGGCGCATATTCTTGGGGGTGATGTACGATTGCCTGAGGCCGATATCAACAATGCCCGACGCTGGGTGCCGCAGGGCCCCTATCCCAGCGACAGTGAGTAGAGGCACATCCGTCTTTCTCCTCGGTCTTCATAGCCGTCTAGAGTGAACCCGCGCGCCTCATAGAACCCGCGCACGGGATCGTTTCCTTTCGCATCGGTGGTCAGGGTGAGCCTATGTGCGCCCTCCGAGCGCGCCTTGTCGGCAAAGGCCTCCAGCAGCACGCCACCGACGCCCCGCTCGGGCGTACTCACTGCGATCGAGGACAGTTCGACAGCATCGACCGGTTGATCCGCCTGGGCCTCGACGCGGCGCATGTTGCGCAGGATCTGGGGCACCAGCCCGGGATCAAGCACAACCGCCCGCAGGATGGCCGGCAACATCCGTTTGCGCCGCTGCTTGAAGAAGGCATAAAACCCCTGTGGTTCACGAAATCCAACCGCAAATCCGAGGGCACGAGCGCTTTCGGTGTCATACGCTACGAGCGAGATGCTGGCATCGAAATCCAGTACCGCCTGATAGTAGGCGCACAGAAATCGCGGCCCCATTCGGGTCAAAAAGAAACCATCAAACGCCTGCACATGAATTGCCACGATTGCGTCAAGATCAGAGAGTTTCATTTCTGTAATTTCTATTTTCATCTGAAGAATGTACTTGGCAAAATAAAAATCCTAGTATGTTATGGGAGAATATGATTTTTTGCAAACTCTGAAAGCAGAACCACATTCTAGGGGTGAATTTTTCATGCTCTATAACCATATTAAAAAACGGTTTTGTTATCAATGTCCGAGATCTAAAAATATTCAAAATATTTAAGCGTTTGGCTTATATTCGCTGTAGAGATTAAACTTATTTAAAACCAAAGTAGTATGGCTCTTGTCATAGGGCAATTCAGCAAGTCTTATGACTTCTTCATAGCAAACAGATGGTGTATTATAATACCACTTATTATGTTAACCTCTTGCATAAAATAAGTTAAAATTGAGCAGGCATATATTGATGATTCCGAAAACTTCTGTATCTGTCAGTTGGATTTTAGTTTAAAAATGTAAATTTGTCATAGTGCTAATCTTGCCAAATATTATGCTGCGAAAACCGCAAGTACCTCGAAACAGTTTCAGCATTTGACCAACCACCTGCACGCATAATAGCTGCTAGATCATAGCCTTTGATCAATAAGTCTTGAGCGGCGCCAACGCGCAGTGAATGCCCTGAAACTTCCAAATCACTCGGCCGCTCACAGCTTTTAACTTTCA
>JBELEI010000024.1:0-17911 GCA_042093895.1 Cognatiyoonia sp.
GTGATTTTCTTGATGACGATGACGATGACGATGACGATGACGATGACGATGACGACAATGACGATGATGACGACGATGATGATGACGACGATGACGATGATGACGACGATGAAGATGATGATGATGACGACGATGATGATGACGACGATGACGATGACGACGATGACGATGATGATGACTAAATTTGTCGCATCATCTGTCGTCTGATACGCTCGACTTATGCTCTGACCCGGAGGGTCAGAGCTTCACCTTTTGAGGGCAACAATGTTTAAACGGTTTGCACTAATATCAGCATTAATGATTACGCCTACCGGGGTTATTGCGCAGTCCGTTCAGGACAGCATTATTGCGCAACTACAGGCGCAAGGCTTCGGTAGGATCGAAATTTCACGAACTCTATTGGGACGAGTTAGGTTAAAGGCCTTCAGTACGTCGCTTGAACGGGAGTTGATTTTCAACCCCACAACTGGCGAGATTTTACGCGACCGCTGGGACGACATTGATGCTGATGAAGACCACAAACCCCGCGTTTTGAACCTGAATGGAGGGGGCGTATCGCAAGGAAGTGGCTCGCAAAATGACGACGATGATGACGACGATGATACCGACGACGATGAGGCTGACGACGTCGACGACGACGATGAGGCTGACGACGTCGACGACGACGATGATGATGACGACGATGATGATGACGACGATGATGATGACGACGATGATGGTGACGACGATGACGATGATTGATCAACAGAATAGCGGATAGTGTCGATCATGAGCCGAAGTGTATTTATCCTCGCCATTCTAATTATTCAGATCGTTTGCGCGGCGCTGTTTGTAATCAATATCCTCTCGACAATCACTGGTTTTGCACAGTTTAGCTGGATGGTGCACGAGTTGATCGAGCTAGGCGCCGCCTTTGGGTTGCTTTTGGGGGTCTTTCTCGGCGCACTCACTTTACGACGGACATTACAACGCAACAAAGACGTAGAGCGACAACTTCGTGCTGCATCAGGCGCTTTCATGGATTTGCTCGACGAAAGATTTAGCGACTGGAGGTTAACCCCTGCTGAACGCGATGTTGCGCTTTTCTCCATCAAGGGAATGTCCACATCCGAAATTGCTGGGCTTCGGGGCGTTAGCGAAGGCACGGTCAAAGCACAAACAAATGCTATCTACCGAAAATCGAGCGTCACCGGGCGTTCGCAACTTCTTAGTTTGTTCATTGATGAGTTGGTGGAGCTCCCGGACGCCTAATGGCCCATATCCCAGGAATATTCTTGTAAGACGTCAATCGGTACAATTTCCAATGCTTTGATATGCGTTGCTGCTAAGTTCACTTGTGGTGCGCAGCCCTCATCATGAGCTTGCAGAAAACGGCCCGCGCACAGACACCAGCCGTCGCCAGGGTTTAAGCCTGGAAATCCGAATTCGGGGCGCGGCGTACTGAGATCATTCCCGACGTATTTCGAAAAGGCGAGAAATTCGGCCGTCAACACCGCACACACCGTGTGACTGCCGGCGTCTTGAGCGCATGTGTCACAGGCCCCATTGCGAAAGAAACCAGTCATTGGATCGGTTGAACACAGCTCAAGTGGGCCGCCGAGAACGTTGAGTGATGGCTCTTTTTCGATCATCTATGTCTCTCCTGTCCAATCAATCCATCGACCGTGATAATCTGCACGACCAAGAGGCAGCGTGACGTCACCGGGCCAAACGCGCAAGGTCATCGCGCCGCCGGGCGATTTGCCATCCGTTTCCAATCCAAACCACGCGATAGGTGCATCTGGCGTCGCTTTGGCCCCCGCAGCTTCTATCATTGCGCGACCTTTGGCTTGTGCTGTGTCAGGGAAATACTGCCACGCGACGGTGTGGTAAATGAAATGAACTGTTCCAGTCTCAGGTGCCATACGATGTGACAGCCAATCGATCGCATCGGCCTTGTCGACGTTTCCATCGGCAACAGCGATGGCCGCACGGGTGCGTTCCAATCGGCCCGGCTGATCTGGCCATAGATAGGCTTGTAGGCGGAGGGCGTCAGTAGGATCCGTTGGATCAAGTGGGTTTAGATCAACACCCGCGCGCGAAGCGATGATTGGTGCCGTCTTGGGGGGCAAAAGTCCGGTCCAGTCTGGCTCTAACACCAAAGAGTTTTCTGACCCCCACAGCGCGTCGCCGATCCGCAATCCATACTGATCCCACTTTAGGTTCAAGCCACCGCTCGCGCCCAACTCCGACGTCCGCAATGGTAATCCAAACAGCTTTGCCACGACGTGGCCGGCTGCCAAGATGGCCGCTGATCTGCGTACCTCATTGGTTTGGGGTGCGCTTTTGATCCATTCGCAAATGAAGTCGTCTTCGCGCGTCATCATGTCACAAACCGCGCCCCACAATACATCGTCTGTGACGTTTTCGGGTGGGTAGACTCCTTCGAACGCTCGTTTTGTCAAATGTAGAGCATGCAGCGCGCTAGCCATGCGCAACGGAACGCTATCTGCACTGGGCGAAAGGTTACCGACCCAGTTGAATACAACGTGCTTTGCTTGGGTGTCTCGCCATTTCCGCTCGGCAAAAAGCCCGCAAAGCTGTTCCATAAAAGGCGATCCAAGATCAGCACAGGCCTTGGATTGAAACGAAAACGCATCTGAAACGTGTTCTGGGATCATCGAAATTTGTCTGCAAGTTTTTGTAACGCTGTGCGATTGTCCTCGAACACAGGTTCTGGAACAGGGCTTGTTTTCGGCTTGGGTTTGGATTTTGATGACCGCGCCGGTGCGACGCGCAGCGCAATCGCGTTCATGAACTTATCGCCATGCCCTGCAATCAAATGTTCCGCACCATCACCGATACCGCGCAGCAGGTCGTCGAGCCATTCAGCATCCGCTTTTGGAAAATCGCGCAAGACGTAACCCGCGACTGCATCCTTATGTCCGGGGTGTCCGATACCCAATCGCACACGATCATAATCAGCACCGATGTGCCCATGAATGGATCGAAGTCCATTGTGTCCTGCATGACCACCTCCGGTCTTAAGGCGAACCTTGCCAGGGGCAAGGTCCAGCTCATCATGGAACACGACGACATCAGAAGGATCAAGTTTGTGAAACCGCATCGCTTCACCAACGGTTTGGCCAGACAGGTTCATGAATGTTTCGGGCTTGAGCAGGACGACTTTCTCAGACCCCAGCCTCCCTTCGCTCACTAAACCCTGAAACTTGGACCGCCACGGGCTGAACCCGTGGTCGGACGCGATCTGATCCATCGCCATAAAGCCGATGTTGTGACGGTTGCGCGCGTATTTCGCACCGGGATTGCCAAGGCCAACTAGTATTTTCATACGGCCAATCTATACGCAGGACCGGGGAAAGACAAAGTGATCACGCGACTGCTTTTGCAATCGCATCTTCCACTTGTGTTGGTTGGAAATTTGGCAACGCGGCAGATAATTTGCGCCCATCAATGCGATGTGGCGTTGTCCACAAGTATCTCATTTCCAAAACTTCACGGATCAATGCTTTGAAGGGAGACAGCAGCCGCATAATACCCCAAGGCATTGATTTCACCTTGAGGGAACGGCCAACGGCCTGCTCGATCAGCGATTTCAGTTGGTGGCCGGTAAGCGCGTATCCATCAAAGCCGAATTCTTCAAACGGCGAAAGATCGTTTCTTATCTCAGCCAATTCCACCAACGCGCGCGCCATATCGGGCAAATACGCCCATGCGTGCACCACATCCATCGGACCGGGGTAGGTTATGGCCCCTTTATGGACCTCGCCAGCGATATATGTTTCGAGCCAGGTTCCCGTATCGACCCCTTCAAAGAAATCACCGCTGCGCAGGATGACAGTTTGGATGCCGTCGTGTGTCGCGGCTTCAAACGCATCCTCCATATCGATGCGCACCTGTCCTTTACGGGTCGTCGCAACATGCGGGGTGTCCTCTGTCAAAACCTCCGGCATGGACGCGCCGTAGTTATAAATGTTGCATGGGATCATGACGGTCGCACCCGTTTTCTGGGCAGCAGCCAGAACGTTACGTGTATAGATCGGGGTCAGTTCGACCCAATCGGTATAGGCTGGGTGTGCTGCGTGTACGATGACATCGGCGCCAGCGCACGCAGTTACTGTGCTGTGTTGATCGGTAAGGTCGCAGGACCGTATTTCGACAGCGGATGGAAAGATTGCCGTATTGATCGTGCGGGCAACAGCGACAACGTTCCAACCAGCGGCGAGAAACGCATCGACAGAATTGCGGCCAAACCGACCTCTTGCGCCTAATATGACAGCTGTTTTTGGCATCGTAAATTACTCCATTGGGTTGCGTATTCCCAAAGAATAGATATTCATCAATCTCGTATAAATCGCCAATATTCAAATATAGGTATACAAATATGGATACCCCTCTACCATGGCAACTGCTTCAATCTATGTCGACCATCGCGGACATGGGATCGTTGTCGGCGGCGGCGCGGCACATGGGTGTCAGCCAGCCAACACTTAGCCGGCACATGACTGCGCTCGAAGAGATTATCGGAAACCGCATCTTTCTACGGACGAGCGAGGGTATGCAATTAACGGCGCAGGGCGAACAGTTATACGCTGATGTTCGGCAGATGGCGGATACAGTTGGCCGTATCACCAACCGTGATGATCGCGATACAAATGAGGTTTCGGGAACGGTTAGAATTTCGGCCAGTCAGATCATCTCAAATCACGTGCTGCCCAAGATGTTGACGGAACTTCATCAATCCGCACCTCGAGTTAGCATCGAGGTTGTTGCTTCAGACTCGACGCAAAATTTGATCCGGCGCGAGGCTGATATCGCGATCCGCATGTATCGCCCGGATCAATCTGATCTGTTCATCAAAAAGGTTGCCGAGCTTGAATTGGGGGTCTTTGCCCATCGATCCTACCTCGCTGACAAAGATGAGATTACGATCGAAAACTTCATGTCCCATGATGTCATTGGATATGACAGGAGTACGCTGATCATCGATGGGATGCGCCGCGTGGGGATGAATGTGGACCGAGACGATTTTAGCTTTCGCTCGGATGACCAAGTTGTGTGTTGGAATATGGTGCGGGCCGGGTACGGCATCGGGATGATGCAGGTTGGTATCGCGGAACAGGATCCCAACCTGATCCGGATTGCGAAGCAGATCAATATTGGCAGCATGCCGGTATGGCTGGCCGCGCACAAGGAACTGAAAAGCAGCCCGCGTTTTCGATTAACTTTCGATCACCTTGCCGCGTCGTTCGGTGCATTGAGTTGAAAACAACGCAGATCGAACCGCAGGCTGACGACAATTCTAAGTGTCGCCGCCAAGGTCATCCCAGATTTCGCGTACCCATTTCATTATGAGCTGTGCTTCTTGCCAACGGTTCGACATTTCGCGTCCATTGACATCGGTCATTGCGTATTCTGGTGGGCCCAGTTCGCAAACGAATATACAGTCCCCGCTCGGGTTTCGCTCGCGCCAATCGGCGATGCCTTCACGCCACCATCCTTTGAATAGCTCGACCCATTTCTGATGTTGTGGGAAATTAAGTTGCAGCTGGATTTGTTGACGGGATGCGACGCGGCCCTGAAAACTGTCAGAGCGTCGCAGGATACGGCTCATTAACTCCATGTCATGCTCGGACAGTGGAAACCAAAATTCCCGATCGACGACATAATGCGACAGGTCAGCACAGATGCGCATTTCGGGGATGCGATCCAACAGCTGTAGCGTCGTATAAAGATCATTGGTGATGCAGTTCCGATGCGTTTCGAACTGCACTGGCACCCCAATTCGATCCGCCATCCCCATCCACGTCTCAATAACGGGCACCATGTCCTCAAGCGCGATCGGCATCACTTGCCCGATCACATCTACAAACGGCGCACCAAAGTCGGCGGCCATATGCAAAGTATCTTCGAGGCTCTCGATCGTTTTGGGAAAGGCGACGATTAACGGGGTTAAGCCGTTCTTCTCCATGTGCGGTCGCACGGCATGTGCGACGGCCACGTCAGAGGCACCTAAATCAATCGCCATGCCGTCAAAACCAGCACCGGCAACCATCTCGCAGACTTGGTCATGGGGTAATTTTACGCCGATTTCATCATGCGGCTGCATCGCCCAAAGCGAGGTGTAAACCTTAAGCTGCCTCATTCTGCGGGCATCCGCGTTGTGCGCCCGCCAGAACGCGGAATGATCCAAACCTCATCCATCGGGTATTGGCTCTCGTCCTTGGCCATGAGTTTACCAATGACTTCAATCTGAAATTCAATCCAGCCCATGCGGTGAACTTCGCCTGCTTTTTCTTCGAGCCGCGTGTTTAACTCACGCAGCTTCCAAAAGGGGACAGCCGGAAAGGTGTGATGCGCCGTGTGATAAGGCATTTGCCAGCACAGCCAATTCTGCAATGCGTTCGCACGGGTCGAACGTGTGTTTTCCAAGATGTCATCCGCGTGGCTAAGCCCCAGATGTTCGATGGTGTTCTGCAACTGATGGATTGGCTTCGTTAGGATCATCGGGATCAACCAGAAAGTTAGAAACGCCCATGAGCCAGATAGTAGGGAGAGCAGAACAATTATTGCATATCCAACTACATGCAACCGACTCTCCAAGATAACGCGTTGCTCTTCCTCTGCGCGGATGAACGGCTCGATGATGATCCCACGGGCCCGGCGTGCAACACCGAAAAAGCGGTTGCGCCAATATGTGATTCCGCTAATCCATAGGAGGTAAGTCGTTAGCGTATAGGGTTCCCGAACAAGCTCACCATCGCGTTCCCAATCTTGGGTGTACTGGTGGTGGGCAAAATGCATGATTTGATCGAAATCACGTGGAAAGATCTGAATAAACCCGACAATGCGTCCGAAAACTTCATTCAGTTTGCGGGTCTTGAATACAGTTGCATGGGATAACTCATGCTGTGCTGCGTATAAGAAATTGAGCAAGACGCCTAAAGCCAACCCAGTGAGCCAAACCCAGCCCGTCCCCATCGCATACGCGTGAAGGACGCCAACAATGATAATTGCGCCCATATGGCTGGCCATCTGGATCCCACCCCGCAAGTCGGAGCGTTCTGACAAAGCGCGCAGCTCGGTAGGCGTTAGAATTTTACGGCGTGAAAAGCTCGCTTCCATGGTGATCCCCATCGTTCGCTGGTGATCGTATCGTGCGGAGAAAAGGGGCGTCAGTCAATCGGGCTGGGCAAAAGAAAAAGGGCGCCCAAATGGACGCCCTTCTAAATTTCGAATGGAGAAGATTACTCTTCTGCTGGTGCGTCGTCGCCGCCTTCTGCTGCGTCGTCACCACCTTCTTCGCCAGCTTCGTCTTCGTCGTCGGCCAGAACAGCTTTTGGCGCCTGGATGTTCGCAATAACAAAGTCACGGTCGATGACAGATGTTGCGCCTTCAGGCAGGGTTACTGCGCTGATGGACAATGTGTCGCCGATTTCTGCTTCTGCCAGATCGATTTCGATCGCGTCTGGGATTTCGCCAGCCAAAACTTCGAGTTCGACTTCAGGACGAACAACAGTCAAAACGCCGCCCTTTTTGATGCCAACGCAAGTGTCCTGGTTCAGGAACTCAACAGGGATCATCAACTTCACACGGCTTGTACGCTTAAGACGCATTAGGTCGATGTGTGTTGGAAGGTCTTTAACAACATGTCGCTGGATGCCGCGGCAGATAACGCGAACGTCGTCGTGGCCTTCAACTTTCAAGTTGAACAAAGTCGACATAAAGCCACCCTTGCGCAGACGAGTCAGCAGTTTGTTAAAGTTGATTTGAATTGGAAGTGGATCAGCACCACCACCATAAACAATGCCAGGTACGTCGCCGTTACGGCGAGCAGTGCGGGCGGCCCCCTTGCCTGTCCCCGCGCGTACCTCGGCGTGAAGATCAGGGATCTTATCAGCCATCAGTATATTCCTTAATGTAGGGGCCCGCCTCCAAGGGTGTCCGAGCCCGATGAAGCCCGTTCATTAGGGCGATTCATCTGACTTGGGAAGGGGGTAAATCGCGGTAAATCTCCAAAATGTTGCGGTTTGACGCGTTTTGTCACTTGCTTTGGATGCTTTGGGCTGGCAGCGATCGCATTATGTCAGTTTTGAACGCTTTATATCTGTCCCGCCGCCCCGCTGTTGCTTTTGTGGTTGTTGGCGTCTTTTGGGGATGTTTTGCCGCGCTTGTGCCAGTCTATAAGGCTGCGCTGGACGTGAATGATGCTGTCTTTGGAATGCTGCTATTGGGTTCCGCGCTTGGTCTAGTCTCTTCGATGTTCCTTGCACCGAAAGCGGATAAGATACTTGGGTCCAATGCAATGCGTTTCGGCATCGTGGCGCTTTCTCTTGCTTGGTTCCTGCCAGCGCAGGCAACGGTGCCAATCATTTTTGCCCTGATGATGGGCGCAGTTGGCATGGCCTCTGGACTGTTGGACGTCGTGATGAACGCCCGCGTCAGCGAACTTGAAGCGAAACACGACAAACCGCTTATGAACGCCAATCACGCGATGTTTTCGGTGGCTTATGGCATCTCGGCTCTGATTACAGGTTTCGCACGTGAGGCAGACATCCAACCAACATTCATTATTGCCGGCTTTTCTTGCTTTTGCATTCTGCTGGTTCCTTTCATGCGGATGGATGTTGCCGTGGTCGAAGCTGACGAAGAAGCGAAGGCCGCAAAATATCCGCTTTGGCCGATCCTCGTTTGCGGCCTGATCACGCTTGCCGCGTTCATGACCGAAGCAACAGTAGAGGCATGGTCCGCCCTGCATATTGAGCGCACCCTGAACGGTGGCGCGAAAGAGGGTGCACTTGGCCCGGCAATGCTAGGCTTTACGATGGCATTCGGACGTTTCTCGGGTCAGGCAGTATCCGAGCGGTTGTCAGATGTGGCTGTCGTTATCGGTGGCTCTGTAATCGCAGCGCTAGGCGCGATCTTGGCTGCGCTTGCTGGTACGCCGTTTATTGCGCAGGTCGGCTTTGGCATTTTTGGCCTTGGCGTCTCGGTAATTGGTCCAATCGGCATTGCGATGGTTGGTCGGCTTGTTCGCCCGCATCTACGCACCGAGGCGATCAGCCGCGTCGCGGTGATTGGGTTCTCTGGTTTCTTCTTTGCGCCAATGCTTATGGGGCTCGTGTCCGAAGCCTTTGGGCTTCGCATCGCATTCGTCTGCGTGGCTGCCCTTATATTATGCGCTGTACCTTTGGTGCTAATCGCCGCGCGATTGCCAAAGGTCGGTGGGAATTCAAAACAAAGCTAGGCCCAGCGACCCTCAAAATCCTCTGGCACCAGCAGGATGTCACGGTCGACTGAACGGACACTACGCCGACCACAAAGAGCCATTGTTGTGTCTAGTTCTCGGTGAATGACGTCCAAGGCTGTCGTCACGCCTTTTTCGCCCATCGCTCCAAGACCATAAATATAGGCACGACCAATCATGACGCCCTTTGCACCCATGGCCAAAGCCTTCAGCACATCCTGACCGGATCGAATGCCGCTGTCCAAGTGGACCTCAATCTGGTCGCCAACGGCGGCAACGATCGACGGTAAAGCGCGGATTGACGAAATGGCACCATCCAACTGACGTCCTCCATGGTTCGAAACGATTATCGCATCCGCGCCGATCTTGACTGCTTCTTTGGCGTCTTCGGCATCCAAAATGCCCTTAATAATAACTTTGCCGCCCCATTTTTCCTTTAGCTTGGCAATTGTGTCCCAGCTTAGTGCGGGATCAAATTGTTCGGTCGTCCAAGAGCTAAGCGAGCTCATGTTCCCAACGCTCTTTGCGTGTCCGACGATATTGCGGAAGGTCTTGCGTTTGGTGCCCAACATTTCGAGTCCCCACGCCCATTTGGTAGACAGATCAAGCAAAGTACGCGTAGTGAATGTCGGCGGCGCGCTAAGACCATTCTTTAGGTCTTTGTGTCGTTGGCCCAAAATCTGTAGGTCAACCGTCACAACCAAGGCAGAACAGCCCGCATTCTTCGCGCGTGCAATGATGTTGTCGACAAACTCTTCATCGCGCATCACATAGAGCTGAAACCAGAAAGGCGCGCTGGTGTGTTCACGTACGTCCTCGATCGAACAGATTGACATCGTTGACAGACAATAGGGCACGCCAAATTTTTCCGCGGCCCGGGCGGCTTTGATCTCGCCATCCGCGTTTTGCATTCCTGTTAACCCAACCGGTGCCAAAGCGACGGGCATCGCATAGTCCTGACCCAGCAATGATGCAGCAGTCGTCCGGTTGGTCATATCCACTGCGACGCGTTGGCGAAAACGGATCTTGTCAAAGTCTGATGTGTTCTCGCGAAAGGTCTGTTCGGTCCAACTTCCGGATTCCGCATAGTCGTAAAACATCTTTGGCGCACGCCGTTTGTGCAGGCGTTTCAAGTCGTCGATGTTGGTAATCGTGGGCATTTTGAGTTCCAGATTGGATAATTGGTGAGGATTACTTACCAATTAGCGCAAGGAAGCGCAAATAGTCCAGACGATTATCCCGAGTGTGCGCCGTCGGCGAGAGATTTGACGAAAGTCAATATTTCGGAGACCGTTTCTCCAGCGCCAATTTTTGCAACGATCGCGGACCCGACAACCGCGCCGTCAGAGACGCTAGCGACAGCCTGTGCATCCTCTGGCGTTTTGATCCCAAATCCAACGATGACGGGTAGATCCGTTGATGCTTTGATCCGGGACACCTCTGGCGCGACTTCTGTGGTTTGCACTGTCGCGGTGCCCGTGATGCCTGTCATAGAAACGTAATACACAAACCCAGATGTATTCCTCAAAACAGCAGGCAGGCGCTTGGCATCCGTTGTTGGAGTTGCAAGGCGGATAAAGTTGATGCCTGCAGCTTGCGCTGGAATACACAACTCGTCATCTTCTTCGGGCGGCAAATCCACTACAATCAAACCGTCGATGCCCGCGCCTTTGGCGTCCGCCAAAAACGCATCCACGCCGCGCGAATAGATTGGGTTGTAATAGCCCATCATCACAATCGGCGTCGTGTCATCAGATTTGCGGAAATCACGTGCATATTGCAGCGTCTTTTCCAAGGTCATACCACCCTCAAGTGCACGCTGACCAGCTAGCTGGATCGTCGAACCATCGGCCATTGGATCCGTGAACGGCATTCCCAATTCAATGATATCAACCCCTGCGGCTGGTAGGCCCTGCATTACTTCGAAACCTGTATCATAATCGGTATCACCGGCCATGATATAAGCAACAAAGGCTTTCTGGCCTTTGGCGCGAAGTTCTTCAAATTTAGCGTCGATACGGCTCATGGTCGTTCCTTAGAAAAGTGTCGAACACGGGTTTGCGACAGCCAGCGCGGAAAATCAATGGGGCAGGCGGGAAACATCCATCCAGCCCCTCCCATCTTGACGCAGCATCCGGTAATCGTAGGTCATGATATGGTTATTACTTTTAGCGCCACTTGCTTTGGCTTGGCTCCTTTGGCGGCAGCTCAAAAAGCGGCAAACCCGTAATCGGTTGTTGTCGATGGACCTAACAGACCGCGAACGCGCGATCATTGCAGAAGCGGTGCCACTCACAACCAAATTGCCCAAAGACCTGCGCCCTGCGTTCGAAGGCCGCATGAACGTATTCTTAGAACAGGTCACCTTTCATGGCTATGAAGGGTTGGAACTGACCGAAGAAATGCAACTGTCCATTGCGGCACAGGCCTGCCTATTGGTCGTTAACAGCCCGTCATGGTACGAAAATCTGCGCACCATTTTGGTCTATCCCACCGCCTTTCGATCTAAACAGCATCGCCGTGAAGGGCACGTAATGCTTGAACAGGAAACCGTGATGTTAGGTCAAAGCTGGTCTCGCGGCCCGGTCGTTTTATCCTGGGCGCATTCCAAACAAGGCGCGTTGAACGACGAAGATGGTCATAACGTCGTGCTGCATGAATTCGCGCACCAATTAGATGATCTGACAGGGCGGACGAACGGATTGCCAATCCTGCGTAAAGGTCAGAGCTTTGCGCGCTGGGAAAAAGCCATGCTCGATGCGTTCAACAAACACGTGGCATTGGTCGAAAAAGGCCGCAAGACCTTCATTGATCCTTATGGCGCAACAGGCCACGAAGAATTCTTTGCGGAAGCAGTCGTGGTTTTCTTTGAAAAACCCGCAAAGCTTCAGCTTCAAGAACCCGCCCTCTACGAAGAACTCGCAACTTTGCTTGGACTTGATCCAGCGACTTGGACCTAATTCGCAGGTTCTTCGACGCTGGAAATCATCCACTGAATTCCAAATTTGTCGGTCAATGTGCCAAAGGCCGCGGTCCAAAACATCGACGTCAAAGGCATTCTGACCTGACCACCGTCAGCGAGCGCTTCAAATATGCGTTTGGCTTCAGCCGCCGTTTGTGGCGACATCATCATGGAACAGCGCGCCATGGCCGGGCTATCGCCTTGAAAATCATCGGATGCAAAGACCTCGCCTTCGCCTAGTTTGACAGATGCGTGCGCGACCCAGTCTTCTTTGCCCGCAGGCGCGTCATAGCCGGGCATTTCAGCCGCGCTCATCATCATGTCGATCTCGCCACCAAATACGTCAGCATAAAATGCGAGTGCATCTTTGCACGTTCCGGGGAACGTCAAGTAAGCGATTGGTTTCATGTCATAGCCCTCCTGACTGCATCATAGCACAACTTTGCTTGCGATGCGCGTCCTTGCAGCCTAGAAGCGCCAGAGGATCAAAGGAGAGCCATCATGGGTTTCAAAATGGGTATCGTGGGTTTGCCGAATGTGGGCAAATCAACCTTGTTTAACGCGCTGACGAAAACGGCGGCGGCGCAGGCCGCGAATTTCCCGTTTTGCACCATTGAACCTAATGTCGGTGAGGTTTCTGTACCTGATGCGCGGCTTGATAAACTGGCCGAACTTGCGTCCTCGCAAAAGATCATTCCGGCGCGCATGACCTTTGTTGATATCGCGGGCCTCGTCAAAGGTGCGTCCCAAGGGGAAGGTCTTGGCAACCAGTTCCTTGCCAACATCCGTGAGTGCGATGCCATCGCCCACGTCCTGCGTTGTTTTGAGGACGACGACATCACCCATGTCGAAGGCCGAGTTGATCCGGTTGAGGACGCCTCTGTGATCGAAACCGAACTTATGCTCGCAGATCTTGAGAGCATCGAAAAGCGTTTGCAAAACCTCGTGCGCAAAGTGCGTGGGGGTGACAAAGACGCCGTACAGCAGGTCCGCTTATTGGAAATGGCACAGGCCGCATTGGAAGACGGCAAGCCAGCCCGCACTTGTGACGTTGATGATGACGACGCAAAGGCGTGGAAGCTATTGCAATTGCTGACAACCAAACCCGTGCTCTATGTCTGCAACGTCGAAGAAGACAGCGCGGCGAACGGCAATTCCCAATCTGCGCGCGTCGCCGAAATGGCAGCGGCTGAAGGCAACAGCCACGTCGTCATTTCCGCCCGTATCGAAGAAGAGATCAGCCAGTTAGAAGCAGACGAAGCCGACATGTTCCTTGAGGAAATGGGCCTAGAAGAAGCAGGCCTCGACCGCCTGATCCGTGCTGGTTACGCGCTTTTGCATCTGCAAACCTACTTTACCGTAGGCCCGAAAGAAGCCCGCGCGTGGACCATCAAAGAAGGCACGCTCGCCCCTGGCGCCGCTGGAGTCATCCACGGCGATTTCGAGCGCGGCTTTATCCGCGCCGAAACAATTGCCTACGATGATTTCGTTACGCTCGGCGGCGAAGGGGCCGCGAAAGAGGCTGGAAAAATGCGCGCCGAGGGTAAGGCATACCTCGTCAAAGATGGCGACGTGATGCATTTCTTGCACAATACTTAGAATACCATCGACGTATTCAAATACCCCAAACGTGCCCCGTTTCCTGTTCAGACAAATCCCATAAGCGCGCCATGATATTTTTGTCGTAGGCATGTGGGTTAAGTGTGCCCATTCCGACCGGACCGCTAGTTTCCATGCGGCCTGTTGGCCCGTAAAGGGCACGTTCCGCTAGTCCCTCTTCGGTCGCACACATCACCTCAGGATACGCGCCTTTTTCGGCGGACTGAACAAACGGGGTTTTTGACATTAACCACCAAGCAGCGCGCGTAAAAGGGCCCCCGCTGGTACTGATCAACGACGTCGCGGATGCCCCTGGATGGCAGACGTAGGTATGAACTGATTTCCCAGCGGCTGCGACGCGGTCCTGCAACTCATAAGCAAACATCATCTGCGCGAGTTTACTTTGGCTATACACTGGGTTTGCGCTGTAGTTTTTGTCCCAGTTCATGTCGTCGAATTGGATAGTTTTGATCCCCAGATTGTAGCCAAGGCTCGCAACGACAACGATCCGGCCCGCACCGTCTTCTAGCCGATCAAACAATAGTCCGCACAACAAAAAATGCCCATAGTGGTTCGTGCCGAGTTGGCTTTCGAAGCCGTCGACTGTCAAAATTTGTGTTGGCACCTGTGCGATCGCAGCATTACAGATCAATGCGTCGATGCGCGGGACGACATCTAATATTTCCTGCGCAGCATTCCGGACGCTTGCCAAGTTTGACAGATCCATTTGGATAAAGCTGACCTGTGCGTCTTCCCCGATTTCATCTTGAAGATTTCTGATCGCGGCTTCGGACTTTGGCGCGCTGCGGTTCAACATAACCACATTGGCGCCCTTTCCGAGGAGGATACGCGCCGCTTGGTATCCTGCACCGGCATTTGCGCCCGTAATTGCGTATGTCTTTCCTGAAAGATCGTTAAGTCGTTCTGGTGTCCAACCTGCTGGTCCAAACGTTGTATCTGGCATTGTTATATCCCCAAGATGCGAGTGGCGGATCAATTCGCGCCAGTGTTTCTAATCTGAAGATGTAGATAAATATCAATTCTGATTAAAAACAGATCATTATGTAGCCATTAATTGCCCAAATGTATCAATTTGGTTGATATTGATGAAGTCGGGGAATTATATACTGATCTATGAATCTAGATGAAATCAAACAACTTATTGAAAGCCGCATCCCAAATGATGGTTTGATTGAAACTGGTGTGGAAGGTGTGAAATTGTTTCGGGCTGGCCAAGCGATGCCCTGTGTCCCCGCGGTTTACGAACCTTGCATTGTTGCGATCGTCAGTGGTTCCAAGGAAGTTGTCCTTGATGGATCTCACTATCATTATGACCGCAGTCAATACTTGTGTTGCCCAACAGCCATGCCACTCAAGGCGGGCACCCCTAATGCGTCAGAACAAGATCCACTTTTGGGTGTCTACATCTCGCTGAATCCGCGATTGATGGGTGAACTTGCAATGGAGATGGAGAGTACAGGACGAATTAGCGCGTCCGCGGATGAAGGCATTTCGCCTAGCGCGATCCGGTTGTCACCCTGGGACGAAGAATTTTCTGACGCGCTGCTTCGTATCCTTCAACTGGGCGTTGATGAAACAGACATTGCGGTCCTCGGAGCAGCGCGTTTGCGTGAATTACATTACGCTGTCCTCAAAGGTGAGGCGGGCCACTTTGCGCGCCGGGCATTTGGAGTTGGCAATGCAATCGCACGGGCGATAGCGCACATCTCAATTAACTTGGGCGTGCCGATTTCAATCGAAGAGATGGCAACACGCGCTGGAATGAGTCGCGCAGTCTTTCACCGAAAATTCAAACGCGCCACTACGATGTCGCCGATACAGTTTGTAAAAACGATGAGATTAAACACAGCGGGTATGCTGATCGCCGATGGGATGGTTGTAAACCAAGCTGCTTTGAATGTCGGATATGCCAGCCCCTCTCAATTTAGCCGTGAGTTCAAGCGTGCCTTTGGCAGATCGCCGAAAGAGTGGGTGTTGGATCAGCAGCGTTAGAATTATGGGGCTTGAGAAAACTCGATAGACTGAATTTCCTGGCTTATCAGGCTGTCTGCGCTCAAGATCTGTGATCTTTTGCGATCTGGTCCGGGGCGGTTACGGCGCGGCGAGCAATTCGGCCTCAAAACTGCGCAAACTGGGTCGCGCCATTGGTCCGTAAGACGTGGGTAGGCTGCGTATCTCAGGAAAGATTTGAAACAGCTCTTCGCGTGCCGCCAGCCCGACGGCGTCGAGCCCTGTTGTCCCAGGGAAAAAGCTCTCTGATGGTGCATTTTCGGCGAATACAATTTCATGCTGATCGAACATTATATGGACGTAAGTCACTTGCTTAACGCTGTCGCGTACAATGTCATCCCCATTTATGAGATGTTTGGCAGCAATAAGAACATCGCGATGATTGAACAGCAATTCGGATTTTGAACTTTGGTGCAGCATCCGATGCTGTGGCGAAACGACAAGATCGGCGTTATTTCCCAAAGCGCCCGCTTTGATGCGAACTGGTGCAAGGTTGCCTGTCGCTGGGAGCGTCCGAGTCCCAACCCATCGCAAAGGCTGCGGCCCGTTGTCCAAGGTCAGGACCATGTCGCCGGGTTCGAGCGTCTCGATCCGACGTGGTCCAGATGGGGTTGCGATATGTGTTCCTTCAGTAAAACAAATTATGACGTTTTCAATTTCAGAAAAGGTTACAACTGTCCCATCAAGGAGTGTCGCAGAGCCGCTCAATCCGCCTGCAGCGTCGTCGGTATTGGTGTAAGTGATCCCTCCAGCATCGACGAGACCCTGGAAATCAAGCGTATCCCCTAAGGTTTCGCTCGTCTCGCCGCCAACGATGTTGATCGTTGATGACCCGGCCTCACCTAGATCAGCGACAATGAATGTGTCATCGCCTCCTCCTCCGCGGGCATCATCGCCTTCTGCAACTGTGAAGGTGTCGTCACCACCATTACCGCGTAATGTATCGGCGCCCGTACCGCCAAAAATGGTATCATCGCCTCCGCGCCCAAAGACGGTATCATCCTCATCACCAGCGAAAATGGTGTCGTTCCCGGCGCCAGCATCGATGATGTCTTCATTGCGGTTTGTTCCGGTTCCGTCGCCGCCATCAACAAAGTCATTTTCAGGATCACCCGAGTATGACGCATCAATTATGTCATCACCTGCGGTCCCGCTGACGGTTCCATCCGAAGTTACAATTGTTCCGCCCGAGACGTCGGATTCCCACGTGCCGTTTGGGTCACCGTTGCCAAAGTCTGCTGTCGGATAATTTAGAAGAGCAGCCGGGTCGCCTGAACCAGGTAAGACTGTGTCATTGACGCCACCATCCGTGTATCCGACGGTCGCGTCACCTGTGAAACCGTTCGTCCATTGGACATCTTCGTAAATGAACTCGACCGAAAAATCACCGCCACCCGTATCAGTTAAAACCATCTGAAATGAATTCGTGCCGGTTCCACTATATGGCGCTACGTCCAGCCATGTGATTGTGACGGTACCTGCTGCAGGGTCTAAATCCCAATAGATTTCACCGCCTTTGTTGATATCAACGTCGGACCAGAAAGGGGCAATCGCCGGCGATGTGTATCCATCGATACCAACTGGTGTGTAAGCGGTTTCTGGGGAATCAAAAGTGATCAACCCATTGGTATTAATGTATATTCCAGTGTAATCAGTGCCAAAGAATGAAATGCCAGTCGCGCCGAATATGGATGTAATGTCGACAAGAATGCTACCATCATCAAGATTGCCAGCAGTCAGAGTCGACGTCGAAAATACATTTTCGCCGTAGCCAGCAGGCCCACCTAACCCTGTATTCATCGTCGCCATAAGGACCCGCCGCAAAAGCTATCGAGAGCAATTCTGGTGTCATTGTTTGACATCTAACAGACTTATAGCGGTCTAACGGTTAAAAATGAATCCCCCTTTCATTTGACGTAAAACGAAATCGATCAAGGCATTCAATTGATGGATTTGGATCTGCTTTAGAGATAGCTACTTTTGCCTCTTGTCCTGCTCAACGGCTGTCGCTAAACGGGTCAGCGGAGACGTGGCCGAGTGGTCGAAGGCGCTCCCCTGCTAAGGGAGTAGGC
>JBELEI010000025.1:0-17079 GCA_042093895.1 Cognatiyoonia sp.
CCAACCCAAGTACATCGGTGTAGAATTCATGCATCCCATCGACGTCATGGGAGACAAAGTTGATGTGATGGAATTCGAGCTTCATTTGTCTTTTTTGGCTTCCTGATCATGGGGAGGTTACTAGACAGTAAGGGCTTGAACAGCACCTGTCTCCTTGAAATCTCAGTTAACGGGGCTTTTGGAATGATCGAAGACGCAAAAGATTTAGGGAGCACATGTGCCGACAAGAAACTTTTGGTGTCCCGGCTTTTAGCGTTTCAACATTTTAGACCCACTAGAAACGTTTACGTAACCCATATTCTAAGGCTATAGACAATAGATTAAAGTGAAAATTATCTTCGATGACGTCAATTGGATCTACAATTACTCATTTCCCTAAGAGTGTCAGTATTAGGCTGAACGACTCACCCAACTGTTGAGGCAGATAGTGCAACCGACGTCAAAAACTCTCGTTCTCGGATCAAATGGCAAAGTGGGTCGTCTGTTGCGATCCTCACCTGTTAAGGAATTTGCATCAAACGCTATTTGGCACAGCCGGAGCGGCAATGACGGTCATTGGGGATGGGACATTTTAAAAGAAAGCCCAAGCGATCTAAAGTTTGACTCAATCCTCCTATTGGCTGGGGGTCGGGAATGTACTGTCGCTCAAGAGGTGGGCATTGCAAAAAGGGTTTGCGACTTTGCAGACGGAAGACCCGTGATCTTTGCGTCTTCGCAAGCAGTTTATGCGTTGGATGGAAACCCTGTTTCTGAAGCATCACGTGTTGTTGCCTCTAACGTTTACAGCGAAGCAAAACTCGCGGTTGAAGAGGTCGTCAAAGATTATCAGAATGGCCTGTCGCTACGGATTGGAAATTTTGCGGGAGCAGACATGTTGTTCAGAGCGATGGCCGCAGGTCCAGTTTTCCTAGACCAGTTCGAAGATGGGGCTGGTCCCACGCGGTCGTATGTTGGACCGGCTACATTCGCTAAAGTGGTTTTAAAGCTAAACGAAGCGATGAAAGATGGCCGTATGGTATCAACTGTCTTGAACTGTGCTAATCCGGGGCCTGTGGCGATGTCTGACTGTCTGAAAGCTGCGGGGGCAGACTGGGAATGGCGGCCCGCTGCGGAAAATGCGTTGGCTTCGCTTGTGTTGGATACAAACAACTTACAGGACTATTTTCTGTTAGAGAAAGCCTGCGCGGAAGACCTTGTGACAGAGGCGCGAAACTCAGGATGGAGCAGATTCAATTGACACTCCCTAAACGTATGTTTGATTTGGTATTTGGCATTTTCTCGCTTGCGCTTCTTTTGCCGTTAATGGTGTTGATCGCGGTTTTTTGTCTGCTACTTGAGGGACGACCCATATTTTATTTTTCCGAACGGATGTTTTCCCCGACGCAAGGGTTCACATTGATCAAATTCCGAACGATGCGTTTTTCGTCTGAGAATTTTGGCGTTACTGGCGCAGACAAAACTGACAGAATCTCAAAGTTTCAGGGTTTCTTGAGAAAGACTAGACTCGACGAGTTGCCTCAATTGTTCAATATCCTCGCTGGTCATATGAGCTTTGTTGGACCTCGCCCACCGCTGCGGATCTATGTTCAAGACTATCCGGAGATTTATGAAAGTGTGTTGCGAAGCCGACCAGGTGTCACGGGATTGGCGACACTAAGAATCCATCGTTATGAAGCCAATGCCTTGGCAAAATGTATTACCGCCGAGGAGACTGATCATGTGTATCGCAAACGCTGTATTCCAAAGAAAGCTGCAGTTGACCTAATGTATCAGTGTCACACAAGCATCTGTTTTGACATGAAAATTATTTGGAAAACGATTGCACGCTTTGGTTAAGAATTTAACGATTCTAAACCTAGTAGTCTAAAACTGCTTTGGTTGCGAAAATGCATAAATCAGGGTAAGTCCGAGGTGGGGCAGGCATAGGGAACAACTCACTTCATGAATAAGCTCGTCAGAGATATGCCGCGTGTGGTGAAGTGGGCCATCCTTTTACTGATGGATGTGTTTTGGGTCCCCTTGGCCCTGTTGATTGCGTTTGTCCTGCACACCAGCACGTTAGGTGTGATGAATTTCCCATTAGTCAACAAGTTCGCTGCGATTGCTTTGATGGGCATCAGCGCACTGCTCTCAATCATCACAAACACATACAGAATTCAGCTAAAATCATATGAACGAAGGGCAGTTGGACTTACGGCTGTTCATACATTGGCCCTTGGTGGCTTTGCGTTCGTTTTGGATCGCCTGGCGGAGTATGGATCAGCTTGGTCGGTTTTTGTAATTTTTATGCTGGCGTACTTTTTGCTGGCTGTTTCTGCTCGGGTCATTTTGCTTCAGGCACTGTTAGCTTTGCACCGTCTTGGAACAGAACAGATTCGAGTGTTGGTCTATGGAGCTGGCGCGACGGGACGACAATTGGTTGCGGCCTTGAGGACAGATGAGAGTATTCATCCGGTTGGCTACGTGGATGATAGTGGCGTGCTACAAGGCAGTATTGTTCAAGGTCTTCGGGTGCATTCACCAAAGACGTTACAAGCACTTGCGCGTCGAAAGAAAGCCAACCGCGTGTTGCTCGCGATGCCGTCATTGCCGCCTTCTGAACTGATCAAGAAATCTCGGGAACTTGAGAGGCAGGGTCTAGTTGTCCAATCGCTTCCTTCTTTCGCACAGTTGGCACACGGTAAAGCGATCTCTGATCAGCTGGAAGAAGTTGTGCCGGGTCGTTTTCTTGGTCGTGATGCTTTGGATGGAGAACTGTCCATCGCTGCAGGCGTCTATGCGGACCGTTCGGTTCTTATTTCAGGGGCAGGTGGGTCCATTGGATCTGAATTGTGTCGACAGGTTATTTTGACAGAGCCTAAAAAATTGGTCCTGTTCGAAGTTAGTGAACACGCGCTTTATGAGATTCACCGCGAGTTGTTGGTATTGACCGAGGGCACGAATATTCGTCTGATCCCATTCTTGGGTTCAGTCACGAACGAACAACACGTTAAACGGGCTTTGAGCGAGCATAACGTTGAGGTGGTCTTGCACGCTGCGGCTTACAAGCATGTTCCAATTGTTGAGATGAATGTCTTTGCAAGCGTAGAGAACAATGTCATCGGCACTCAGGTCCTCGCCGCACAAGCTGTCGAGGCAAAGGTTCAGCGCTTCATTTATGTGTCGACAGACAAAGCGGTGCGCCCGCGTAGCGTGATGGGCGCAACCAAACGAATGGCCGAACTTTTGATAAAGGACATGGCGAGCCAGGCGAAAGAGCATGAGCAGCCAACGGTCTTTTCAATGGTTCGATTTGGGAATGTGATTGGGTCCTCTGGGTCTGTTTTGCCGTTGTTTGAAGAACAGATACGTAAGGGCGGACCGATCACACTGACACATCCTGAGATGACCCGGTATTTCATGACAATCCCAGAGGCTGCGCGCCTTGTCCTTCTGGCAGGATCGTTTGCTGAGGGAGGGGACTTGTTCGTTTTGGATATGGGAGATCCGGTGAAAATTGCAGATTTGGCACGCCAGATGATTGAAGCGGCCGGTCTGAGAGTGAAGGAAGAGGCCAATCCCAAAGGCGATATTGAAATCGTCGAGATTGGATTGAGGTCGGGCGAAAAATTGCATGAAGAAATTATGGTTGGTGAAGGGAAAGTTACACCAGTTCACTCGAAAATTCTAAGCGTCGATGAAGATTGGATGGACGCATCCGAAACGGCGTTACTCCTCAACGAAATCAAGACATCTCTTCGTGATGGAGACCAAACTTTGTTGGAAAGAGCTCTTTTCCATCGGGAAGGGGATCTTTCTGTGCCACTTGATATGGAACCTGTTGAGGCTGTGGTTGGTTAGACTCGCAGCGAGCAAAGAGTTGAATTTGCATAGGTCAGATCGGGCACTTGTCCGCCAAACTATCGAAATTTCATTGGGTACTTAAGATAATGACTGGCCAAGAACAAGAATTTCGGGGCAGTTCTTTTGAAAATGCGCAATCTTTGCGTGGTTCTTTCATTCGCGTCGGATACCCAGTCTTCAAGTTTCTTGTCGCATTCTGGTTGGTTCCGTTGCTTCAGATAGGCGCACTTCTTTTTGCCCCTAAACCTGTGGTCCTATCAAGGCAGACAGCGCTCATTGTGACATCACGATCGGATCAAGTTTCTTCTTCTTTTCGGTGTTTGTACCCGCAACTTGAAACAGAAGGTGTCGAAGTTGTCTTCTTGTCTGTCAATTTTGCGAAGAAAGGCCTAATTTCGAGGTTTGGCCACATCTACAGGTTCTTCGCGACATGTAAGACCGCCGATTTTGTATTTTTGGACGATACTTTTTTGCCGGTATCATATGCGTTGAAATCGAAGTGGTTTTTTAGACCGCACGTGATTCAACTTTGGCATAGTGCGGGATTGTTTAAACGTGTTGGCCTTGATCTTCATCAAGGGGTCATACTGGGCTTTCTTATGAGGGTTAACTTCCGAAACATTGACTTAGTTGCCGTTAGCTCTGAGGCATGCAGAGAGGCGATCGCAGGCTTTATGGGGCTCGACAAGGAAAGGGTTTTGGCGCTTGGTACAAGCTATACCGATAGTTATTTCGGTGATCCTGATCGGCCAGAAAAAACTTCGGCCAAGCCCCTGAGAAAAACGCTTGTCTATGCGCCCACATTTAGAGGTGAGGCATTTAATATAGCCCCGAGTCCCATTCCCCGAGTTAAAAGGGTGTTGGAAACAGTCGGCCCAGAACTGGATTGTTTCATAAGCCCGCATCCCCATGAAGCTGTCGAACCTGGAAAATTTCAGAGCCCCTTCGTGCTGGCAGATTCACTTCATGAGATCGATATTCTGGTTACCGATTATAGTTCCATCGCGATGGATTACATTTTGGCCAACCCAACAGGCAAACTGATCTTGTTTGTTCCAGATCTAGAAAGTTATGAAAGGGTGAATGGGTTTTATGTGGCACTAGAGGAGATCACCCCTCTGATTGCCTGTGATGACGCCGCTCTAATTGCCGCCATTCAGTCCGGTGATGTGCCCACTTTTAGCGGCTATAAGGAAAAGTATTTGACCCAATGCGATGGAAACGCCACCACTCGGCTTATGTCGCATTTGGGTATAGGGGCGCATTGATTTTAGAGACTACAATCAATGCACAGAATTCGGCCATGCTTGCCATCGGCCTATGAAGAGAAGTCTACGTGAACATAGAACTAAGCATTGTTGTCCCAAGTTATAATGCAGAAGACTGCATCAACAGATGTGTAGACTCTGTACTGGCCCAGAGTTTCGAGAACTTTGAATTGCTTGTGATTGATGACGCCTCTTTAGATGAAACGCTGTCTCGCTTACGCTGCTATGATGACATTCGCTTGCGTGTAATCCCGTTAAAGGAAAATTCTGGCTCGCCAGCAGTTCCAAGAAACATCGGAATTAGGGAAGCGAGGGGGCACTATATTGCGTTCCTAGACAGTGATGATTTCTGGCAACCCAACAAGCTGCTCAATCAGATCAAATTTATGAAAGACAACAATTGTCAGTTTAGCTGCACCAATTACATCGTGAAAGATTCTGATGGCGCAGAGCACGTTAGAACGGTTCCTGCTCAAGCGGGTTTGGGTGATTTGCTAAAACTGAATACTGTTGGATCTTCTACAGTGATGATTTCGAAAAAGCTCATTTCAAGTTTCGAATTCAGACATTGCCGACATGAAGACTTTGATATGTGGCTACGGATCCTGAAATACGAAAACAGCGTTTATGGGCTGGGTGAAAATCTCACAACTTATGTGAAACAAAAATCTTCTAGGAGTAAATTGAGCCTGCGCAATATTTTTGGGTTCCACGCCTTATTCAAAGTCCATGGGCCGTCCGGAAACGTAGGAGCGGTTATCATGATGCTACGGTATCTTGTAGGTAAAGCGTCCCGAAAATTTGGAGGATCTGTCTAGGACACGCTTAATCTATTGTTTGAAAGCGTATGCAAGTTCTGACCTGTTCGCACGAGGATAGTGACAGCCGTCAAAGGACCTAGAGCCCGCCTTCGATCAGAATTTTTGCCATCAGAAAATCTGAATGGGTCGTGATTTTTATGTTCATGTGATCACCCTCGACAGGGACAGCAGAAATACCTGCGTTTTCCATCAGGCTATAGGTGTCGACAAATTCCAAACCACTTTTGAGTGCTTTTTCGGCATGTGGCAGCACACTATCGATCTTATAGCATTGTGGGGCACGGGCGATTACGCATCTGTCTCTCTCAAGCGCGTTGTACTGGGCGGGATCTTTGTCGTTTTGTACAAGGACTGTCTCGTTACATTTGACGATGGTGACAGCGCTTCCATACATGTCGACGGTGCGAATATTTCGTGAAATCAGCTCTTCATCAATAAGGGGGCGAACGCCGTCATGAATGAGGACAGTACTGTTGCCGCTCTCAAAACGCTTCAATCGTTTTAGCCCCAATAGAATAGACTCTTGGGCAGTTGCCCCACCGGGCACGATGTCGATGACCTTGGAAAATTTATTGGAATTTATTTCTGTCCTGCAGGCGTCAATGTGGCTTTCCACGCAAACAACTACGATCCCGTCGATATCAATGTGACTTTGGAACTTGTCGATTGTGAGCGAAATTATGGATCGGCCAGAAATTTGCAGGAACTGCTTTGGGAGTTCCGAATTGCTCATCCTGCGGCCAACTCCGCCTGCAAAAATCAGTGCAAAATTCACTTGTCAAAATCCAACATGTTTTGGCCAGCTCCCAAAAGAAGACAATTCTTATGAAGAAAGATCACATGTTCCTGCTAAAGGGAATAAAAGGTTATGCTTTGGCCCTTAAAGACTTGATAAAGGTGTCGATGCTATCTTGAGTCCGCCTCTTCAAATCTTGGCGTATGTCATCATCTATTTCCGAACTTGCTGTATCGAGCAAACGCGTACACATCACTTCTGCGTTTAACTCGCCCTCATTGAAAAACATTTGTCTTTGTTGAGTGAGTTCCGCAAAGCGAGTTAGTTTTTCATTCCAAATGAGACCAACGACAGGGATGTCTAGGGCGTAGGCGGAAATGCTTGCATGCATTCGGGCACCCAAAATTGCTTTAAAACTGGATACCACAGAGATCAATTCCTGGGCAGATCGGGGTGGGGGCAACATCTTTTCTGGCGGTTTTCCCAATTCTATTAACAATGCCTGCCCAAAATCATGATCAATGGACATTCCGTTGGAAAAAAGGATCCAGTCGGCACCATGTTCGTCGAGCCGTTCTATCAGGGCAATGTAAAAAGATTTGAGTTCTTGAGGCGATAAACGATTGCCGTAGTGTTGAAAGATGTCTTCTCGGATCAGATTGATTCCAATTTTTTGGCTGTCTGAGTCTTTACGAATGCCATAGCAGTCTGGTGCCCAAAAAGCAGGGTCTCCCACTAGCTGCGTGTGTGTTGGTGCCGTTATCTCATATTTGTCACGCAGGATTTCCAGATAGTCGCGCGTGGTGATGGTGTGGATTGTCGGGCTTGCTAGGGATGACTTCAGTTTTTTGCAGCGGTGATCTTTTGGGTCAAAACCTTCAATGCCAACACCTGAAAACATCACTGGGATTTCATGTTGTTCACAGATTTCGATGATCTGTTCGACCAGATAATTTAGGCCCTGATTTTTGAATTTCAGGAAACCTCCACCCGAAAAAATCAAGGCATCACAATCGGGGATCACTTGTTTGAAATGCCAGTTTGTTTTCACGTGCCACGCCAAACGTTCGAAATAGTATCTTGCCTTTGAGCGAGGAGCACTTCGGGAAAACAGCGGCAGAATAGCTCGAATAAGAAAGGCGGAGATGAGCAAGTTAAGTTTGCGAAACCCGGGGTATGACGAAAACTCACGGGGGGCTGCATCGATCTCGATAATGCCGGCATCGGATACACTGTCTTCAAGAATGAAGCGTGTTGTTTCGCATATGAGGCAATCCCCCATATTGTTGATGCTATACAGCCCTACGAGCCCAATTTTCTGCATGTCTTATGACCTTGGAACTACATGTTTCGGGCATCTAAAACTATTGTTGAGGCTCGCAATATGCTTCATGCAAAATCGCGTGTCCATCCAAAGAAAAGAGATGGTGATCCAGCCTGAAACGCCTCGGGTGAAATTGCTGTTAGGCTGCTGTTCTAAATTTCGCAGAACTCTTCCAACATGTTTTTGACCCCGCTTTCGAGATCGAAATGTGGTTTCCAGCCAAGTGCTTCTAGCTTGCCGGAGTTCAAAGAAGAATTATCCATCATGTTGAACACTTTCTTTTCTTCCTGCGTTGCCGTCTCATAGACGACATCGACTTTGCCTTCCTTTGCAATCGCGGCAGCCAATTCGCTAATTGTGCAAATCGAGTCTGGGTTAGAGATATTGTAAGCCTGACCGTTTGCGCCCGTAGCCAAGATGAAAAGCATTGCTGATGCACAATCCAATGCGTGGCAATACGACCGCAGTTGGCTTCCATCACTCTTTAGAACGATGTCGGCACCTTCTTTCACTTTTCGGGCGAATTGCGCAGATGCACGGTTATCATATTTGTTCACGAGAGGTCCATAAATGTGACCTGGCCGTGCGATCACGGTGTTTAACTCATGCTCGACACCGTATGCGATGCACAATGACTCGCCCGTTTGTTTGGATAGGGGATAAGCCGCACGGCTGTTCAGAATATCAATGGGCCCATAATCGTTTTCCAAGTATGGATCACCGGTCTTGTTTGAGCCGTAAACTTCGCTTGAAGAGACGTATAGAACTCTTTCGACGGAGGACTCGACTGCCGCGCTCAACAAGCGGTTCAATCCAAGCACGTTGGCCAAGATGGTGTCCACCGGGTGCGCTGCAAACTCGGATGGTGTTGCGTTGCTCGCGCCATGGATGATGAGGTTAATAGGACTGCCAAATTCGATAGGGTCCGTTTTTGTCGCATCAAAGAAAGAAAAGCTTAGGTCGTCTGAGTTGGGGTGTTTTTCAAAAAAGGTTTGCACCTTTGTTTCTGAACGACCGGCGATGACAATCTTGATTTTTGCGTCTTTGAGGCGGTTCAACATTAAGAGCAAGTCAACAACGGACGAACAAACCAAGCCTGTTGCACCCGTTACAAGAATTGTCTTGCCGAAAAGGGTTTCATAATTCGTGTTTGTTAAAGCGATGTGTTCGATCTGTCGCCAATAGGTGTCACTATACATGAAAGGTGCGCCTATTTACCTTTTGCATTTCGAAGAGCTTTGAAAATCAAAAGATCTTCTTGAGTTGTGATCTTTAGGTTGGTTTCCAAACCTTTAGAAAAATGGATCTTTTCGCCAAGCAGTTCCATCAGCGTACAGGTCGCAGCAGTATCTGTGATGTTCTTTTCTTTAGCCATTTCATGCGCCCACACCAATTTGCCCAATGAATAGGTGTGCGGGGTTTGTGTTCGATAAAGCTCTTCTCTCGGAACCGATGTGGTCGAGGATTTTCCGCCATCTTGGCTTTTGAAAACAGCTTCTACACATGGGATCGCAGCAATCGCGCAACCAAATTCAGCAAAGACCGAGAAGCTATCGGAAATGAGTTCTGCGGAAATGTTGCATCTATTCCCATCATGAATGAGAACGACATCGTCATCAGATAGGCCTTCATCCTTGAGTGTATTGATGCCGTTACAGATCGACTCTTGGCCGGTATCACCGCCTTCAATGATCCATTTCAGTTTCGTGATGTTGTACTCTTTCGAGTACGCTTTGATCACTTCAATCCAAGCGGGCAAAGTCACAACAATGATTTGATCAATGCTTGGGTGTTTCTGAAATTGTTCAAGAGTGTGAACAATCAATGGTTTGTTTTTTACGTGCAGGAATTGTTTAGGCACATCGTTGTTCATGCGCGATCCAACACCAGCGGCTGTTAAGAGTGCAATATTCATAAGATGCCTAAATCCAAAGAGTTCATTATCTTTTAGCTGTGATCAGATGCAAGTAATCGGTGACGCTTTCTGTGGCCCGGTCTTTCATCGCGTTTAGGTTTTCTTCCCCAATACCGTCAGCCAAACTTTGCTCTAACTTATCAACGATATATACAGCGTCGAATTGATCTTGCTTGATTGCGCGATCTGGGTAGCCGATGATTTCCATCAATTTCTCAACCTTGTCATTCCATGACAAGATGACTGAAGGGACGTCCATCGTAAATGCAGCAATTGAAGAGTGCATTCTACAGGTAATGATGCCTTTGTATCCGTTGATCGTGTCAACGAGCGGACCATCATCAACAGGTCTCGTAACCAAATACTGTTTGGGTAGCTTCAGTTTCTTTAGGATCTTTCTACCAAGCACCGTGTCAGCTGGCAGGCCATTGGTGAAGAATTCAAATTCATACCCTCTCTTTTGCAGCTCAAAGGCAATTTGAGCAAAGAGGTTCACCCAGTCTTGGGTGCCAAAATCTACGCCATATCCTTGGAGGCTATTCCCTCGGATGATGCCGATACCGATTTTTTTACGGTCTGTGCGATCTGGAATTTTGTAAGCTTCTTTCATCCAAAAAGCGGCATCCGCCAACAGTTTTACTTCATGTGCGCCACCTGCACAGGCCTGAACGGCCTCTGGATTGTCGCGTGCCGAAATGTATTTAACAGCTGGTGATTGAAGCGCTCTTTTCAGAAGTTTACTGCCGAAATCGCGTTCATCAAATGCCCCGGCTCGCCCGATTGCGTTGTACACAACATCCAGATTGTTTCTTTCTGCGTATTCGCTGATCAAAAGCAGGGGCCATTGATATTCATTATAGCTATATTCAAGCAATCCGGCGCCATCGATAACGATAAAGTCGGCGCCTTTTAGCTTCTCTTCGAAATAGCTATTGAGGCGTTTTTTGTAGTTGATCCCGTTCAACCAAAGCAAATGGCGCATACGAGCGATCGTATTCTTTAGGAACTTATTCTGTGTATTTAGGCCACGCTTCTTTAGAGCAAGAAACAGTTTTTCAGTCCCAATGCCTTTGGGTGAATAATTATGATAGTTGGCAAGTCGCTTTTGAATCGAGCCAGATACAAGTTTTATTTCGTCATTGCGGCCCAGCAAATCGACTTCGACAAATTCAATATCGATATTTGGATCGACCGCGGCGAGCTCTTTCTCAATGATGTACTCTAGGCCTCTTGCGATGAACAATTCACCGATGTTTTCGCTTTTGATGAGCCCACATATCGCTATTCGCATCTTATCCTCACCCTCTATCAAGCATTGGTTGATTGATCAGTAGTTTTGTTTTCAAGATCTTTCAGTGACGATGGATCTATCGCCGCCATTTTCTTTCTTATGAAATAAGCCAAAGCTTGTTTCGGGAACTGCCTATGGGCTGGCAATTCGCCCATGAATTCCCCACCAAAATGCCGTTCAAGATAGGCTTGATATCCGGCCGGACACCGGAATGCTTTGCCTTCAAACTTCAATTCTATACCGGACGCATAATCACTCTTCTTCATGCGTTCGAAGATTGTTTGACGGGTCTCCAATATGACACCTACATGCCCAGCAGTTTCATAAGAATATTTCTTGGCCTGTTCGATGACTTTGTCATGATAGTTGGTTACGTCAAAGTACTGTAGATAGAATTGGGCTAGATCGTATTTCAATTTGCGTATTGGATTGCGCCCTTTGAACCGAGGTCGGAAGGTTTGTTTCTGGGCTTTTCTTTTTGTCCGATTGATTGCTCGAAAATGAGAACGTCCCCTCGCAGCGGTGTCTGGCAAACCGTCTATTGGAAAGATGTCCAATGCGGAGGGGTGGAATTCTTCTTCGGAGCCACCGTTTGCGATTTTTGCACTGCTGGATACGAGGATATCTTCGCTTAATAGACGCCAGTGGTAGGCGAAAGTACGCGTCGCATTGTTAGGCGGCAGGAGGGTGAATTCCCCTATAAGGCCACCCGAAACGCGCATCAACTTGTCACAGTCATGTCGTGGCATCGATACTTTGACTTGGCGATCCCAAGGAATGAACCCTTGGTAGCGAACTGCGCCCAGCAATGTCTCGCCCGACAGGTAGTAAGTGAGATTGTGTTTCTTGCAAAATTTGCCGAATGCCAAAAGCAATTTCAGATGAGAGGCTTTGACCTCGTCACTATTCGCCAACCGCTCCAGATCTAGGGTTGTGTAGACTTCTTCTAATAGTCCACGAGACGCTCGATACGCGGCTTGCTCTGCATTCAGCTCTTCTCGTGCAAGTTTCGCTTCAGCGACAGGGACAGATGATGGATCAATGGTTGCTTTTGTTTTTCTCTTGAAGGGTGCCAAGCTATGACGTGAAACCTGCTGATGAGGTGGCAGAACAGACATGTAGTTCGGTCCATAAAGCTGTTCCAGATATGCATGGTAACCAGCAGGGCATTGGACCGATTTGCCTTCAAAATCCATCCGAACAACAGGCACGTAATCGTGCTTTACGACACGTTCGACGATGCCATGAACGTCTGTCATCATGACACCAACATGGTCGGACGTTTCGTACGGATACTTTTGGGCGTGCTGTATGACTTTGTCATGATAGTTGGTGACAACGAAGTAATTGAAGTAGATCCGAGCCAGAGAATACTTGAGTTTCTGGATTGGATTATTTCCACGGTACCTCGGGAGAAAGGACTGAAATCGTGCCCTTTGCTTTATCTTCTTAATTTCATCGTAGTGCTGAACGGCCGTGTTGTAGGATTCAGGCAAGCCTTCAATCGGGAAAATATCTACAAACGCAGGGTATATTTTTGAACCGATGCCGCTCTTTTTCCTATCCACACGTTTAGATACGAGAACGTCATCACCATAAAGTTTCCAGTGATAGGCGAAGGTCAAGGATGCATTATTTGGTGGAACAAGTGTGAACTTACCAATCTTGCCGCCCGAAAGCTGCATAAGTTTTTCGCAATCCGGCCTTGGCATGTTCACATCGATATCGTCATCCCATGGGATGAAACCGTTGTGTCGAACCGCACCCAGCAAAGTACCACCGGACAGATAATATGTCAGATCATGTTCATTGCAGAACGCGTCAAATTCCAGAAGCATTTCCAAAAGAGAGGCTTTGAGTTCATCGTCACTCGCCACTCGCTCTAGATCAAGCGTCGTGTAAATTTCTTCCATCTCTGCTCACATCTGGTGCGCTGTTTTTTCAGCAATTTTGGGCCTTGTGTCTCATAGGTTGAACTCAGCGGGTTTGCAATACGAAACTGTTGTGGTTTGTCGCCTGAACGGCCAGCTAAAGCAGGGTTTTTGAAAGCACTGAGAGGACACCAACTACCGCCCAAAACAGGTCGGCAATAAAAAGAGTGAACTCAAAAAGAACTGCTGCATAATAGGTTCCAAAGGACTAAAGAGGATGGGAACCAACGTTTTGAGCGCATCCTTTGCAAACTGAGAGACCAAACAATATAACCCCGCGGTTTAGCGCCTCACGATCCATTTTTGCACTGATGCTACGTGAGATGGGTTCAACCTATGGGGATAGTCCTGGTGGATATGTTTGGGCCATTGTTCAGCCAATCGGTATGATCGCACTGCTGTCGCTTGGGTTTTCGTTACTCGTAAGGGCGCCTTCACTTGGTTCAAGCTTTGTTCTATTCTACGCGACTGGCTTTTTGACATTCGACATTTATGGGCAATTGGCGACTAAAGTTGGGGGGGCCTTAAGGTATTCAAAGCCGATGCTAGCCTACCCAAGGGTGACATGGCTGGACACGATTATTGCTAGGTTCTTGTTGAACATACTGACACTTTCGATGGTGTTTTGCATTGTCATAACCGGCATATTGAACGTCATAGAGACGCGCACTGTGTTAGAAATCCAACCCATACTGTTGGGTCTTGGCATGGGTGCTTTGATTGGTCTTGGTGTTGGAATGACAAATTGCCTTTTGGCGGGCTTGTTTCCTGTCTGGGGTGTCGTTTGGAAAATCGTTTCGCGCCCGATGTTTTTGGCTTCGGGTGTTATCTTCATCTACGAAGACATGCCCTCTAGTGTACAAGATATACTTTGGTGGAACCCAATTTTGCATGCAACGGGATTGGTTCGAACAGGGTTCTATCCAAATTACTATGCTAGTTACGTCTCTTTGGAATACGGATTGGGCGTGGCTTTGGTTCTTATCCTTGTGGGGCTTTTGTTTTTAAGGCCTTACCATGCAAGGATCCTCAGTCGTTAACAGTGCTGGCGCGGCAAGACCTGAACTGATAATGTTCGCGTTACAAAAGGTATGAAAATTTAGTTTATGGCTAACCCACCTGAGACTTCTAAGACTAATACACCACTTGCTGCCAACTCAGAGCAGACAAGCTCTTCGAAAGTTGTCCGCACCAAAGGGTCGAGTGCGGCAAAGAAAAGAGAGCAGTTAAAAAAACGCGCAGCTGCCAAGAAACGCGCAGCTCCGAAGGTGGTTGTTCGACCACTTGCTACACCTGCTAGACGTAAGGGACGGCATTGGGGTCTGTTTGCGGCTTTCCTATTTATTGTTGTTCTGCCTTTGGGCTCTGCTTGGTGGTACCTGACCGAAAGAGCTGCTGAACAATATGCATCGACTGTCGCATTCACCGTGCGCAGTGAAGATATATCTAGTGCGGCGGATCTTTTGGGTGGGATCGCGCCAGCACTTGGCGGGTCAAGCGGGAGCGCCGATGCTGACATCCTGTATGAGTTCATTCGTTCGCAGCCGCTTGTTAAAGAAGTCGAAGAAGAACTGAACCTGCGCAGCCTTTATTCGGACTATCTCGAAAGCGATCCAATATTCAGTTTCGATCCGGATGGAACGATTGAAGATCTTACGGACTATTGGCAGCGTATGGTGCGGATCTCTTATGATGCAGGTTCGGGCCTGATGGAGCTTCGTGTCCTCGCGTTTGATCGCCACGAAGCCCAAATGATTGCGACTGCTATTTTTGAACGAAGCTCGGTCATGATTAATGATCTGTCAGCAATCGCACGTGAGGATGCAACGCGATATGCGCGAGAAGATCTTGATCTTTCAGTTGAGCGCTTGAAAGAAGCGCGGGAAGCCCTTACCGCATTTAGAATTTCCAGTGAAATTGTTGATCCAACGGCAGACGTACAAGGGCAGATGGGGCTACTGGCATTACTTCAAGAGCAACAAGTTGCCGCTCTTATCGAATTTGACTTATTGAACAACTCTACGCGGGACAGCGATCCTCGCCTTGAACAGGCCCGTAGACGGATTGAAATCATTGAGGAGCGTATCAGAGAAGAGCGAAGCAAATTCGGTGTAGGCCTAGGTGGTGAAAACGACGCGAGCTATGCTGAAACCATCGCGGGTTTCGAGCGGCTTACAGTGGATCGTGAGTTTGCAGAACAAGCCTATGCTGCAGCACTGGCAGCTTTTGATGGCGCAAGAGCAGAAGCGAACCGGCAAAGTCGCTATTTGGCGGCCTACATTCGACCAACGCTCGCCGAGCGTTCAGAGTTTCCAAATAGACCTATTTTGCTCAGCATCATTGGTTTATTTAGTTTCCTGATTTGGGCAATTTCGGCTCTGGCCTATTATGCTCTGCGAGATCGACGTTAACTTTTCGTGCCATGATTCAATTTGAGAACCTGCAAAAAAGTTTCTGGACGCGTGACGGGCCAAAACACGTCGCACAAAATGTGAATGTCACATTCCCGAGTGGTGTCTCGGTCGCGTTGCTTGGTCGGAATGGGGCTGGAAAATCCACCATGATGCAAATGATTGGCGGCTCCGTTCGACCGGATTCTGGTGAAATTCACATTACAGGTTCGATGTCTTGGCCTGTTGGCTTTGCCGGCTCTTTCCACAAAGATCTAACTGGCGAGCAGAACGTTCGCTTCATTGCTCGTGTCTATGGCGTTGATACGGACGAACTGATCGGTTTTGTGGAAGACTTCGCTGAGCTTGGCGCGCATTTTCACCTCCCTGTGAGAAACTACTCCTCTGGAATGAAGTCGCGACTGGCTTTTGGACTTTCAACCGGTATCCCATTTGATACCTATCTGGTTGATGAAGTTACGTCAGTTGGTGATGCGAAATTTCGAATGAAAAGCAGAGCTGTTTTTCGCGAACGGATGCGCGGTTCTGGCTCCGTAGTTGTCAGCCACTCCATGTCAGAAGTTCGAGCATTGTGTTCAGCCGGTGCTATTCTGGAGAACGGGGAACTTACGTATTATGAAGACTTAGAGATGGCAATAGAGCAACATCACAAGAACATGGAAATTTCGGGTTAGAGGCACAGGTAAGTTCAATAGTTAGAGGCAGAGTAAGTCTCTCCAAAGTGCAGGTCCAATCCATTTTCGGTAGGTGCTCTATCTAAAAGAGAAGGCGCCTGACGGGAGAAAAAACAAGGTGGATGTAAGACAGAGATTCCAACCGATGTCGCTGATCTGTCGACACTATTCTGCAAAATGGAAATGCGAGCGGCAGTTAGTTTAAAAAGTACATAATCTTCATTATTAGGATAAAGTTTTTTGCGACAGGTTCCGCCATGGAGCCCCTAAACACTTAGAAAATGTGATTGTCGCTTTGAAGCGGCAAAAGGACGACGCACAAGCAGCCAAGTCGCTTTTTGAAACACAGCTTGAAAGCACTTCACGCGAGCGCGACATCGACCAGCAGGAAGTGGAACGGCTGAGCAAAATTGTGTCCACAGGATCACCCTCTTTCGAAGGAACTGGCACGCCACACACAGACGCGTTGAAGTGGGTCTACGCATCCCAGATCGACATCGTCGATATGCTCCATGTCATCGGCACCTACATCAGCGAAGGCGCTGAGGAACAGCTTCTTGAGCTGGCCTTGTTGAACAAGGAGCGGGTCCAACAAGCCGGAGAGCGCAGCGGGATCGATCGGAAAGAAGTGATGCCAGAAGAGCATCTTCATAGCTTGGTGCCGATACGTCCCCAAGAGATGGAGCCTGCAAAGCAGCGCGAGTCTGAGGAGCGCGAGCGATGATCAACGACACCCTAGATACCAAAGCGAGTTGGGGCCAGAAATGGCCCCAAACCACCACTGGCAGCGCCTGCCATTTCCCTGCCATCTGCTGCCATTTTACTGGCAGCGCCTGCCAATCCAGTGGCAGCGCCTGCCAGCGAC
>JBELEI010000026.1:0-16235 GCA_042093895.1 Cognatiyoonia sp.
CGGATCAGCTGCTGAATCGTTGGCATCGTTTGATGTTCCCATCTATTCACATGTTGTGCGCGTTTAACGGCGCGGGTTTATCGGTAAGAGCCAATCGTTTCCGAAAAGCACAAAAATTCCGCAGTCAAACCCTTACCGGAGGTTTGGTGCGGTGAGTAAACAGAGGAACAAAGAAATAGTATCTCGGTTCTTGACCACTACGAATTTTGATTCAGGCGCACGGAAAAATCCCTGGGCCCGGATGAGCGGCGTATAGGCGGAGTCGCAGAACCTGTCAACAGTCGCTCTTGTTGCTATAAATATGAGCCTTTGAGCTGATCTCTTGCGATAAAATACCTACGGTCAAAATCGGATTGACCCGGTCAGTTTGAGGTCCAGCGCTTCTGGCAAAAGTGCACGTTCTTAGCCGTCTTTCCTGGTCATGGAATCGCGATACAGCGTAAAAATCCCGGTGCCCACCACGATCGACGATCCAATCAACGTTAGCGCATCGGGGAATTCGCCAAAGAATACGAGCCCGACGATCACAGCAACGATCAAACCCGAGTATCTAAATGGCGCCACGAAAGAGATATCGCCGTGACGCATCGCAACGATGGAAAAAATCGACCCGGCGAGAATCGCTAAGACGGCACCAAGCATCTGAAGCTGCCCCCAAACGGACAGAGGTTGCCAAGTTTCAGTCAACGACATCAAGCCGCCGCCGACCATGACGACAATGGCTGTGACCCAAGCCACCAGCATCGTGGGGACGTCATCAGATATCTTGCGCACCAGAATGTCTCGTCCGGTTACAAAACCAACCGCCCCAAGGGCATAAAGCGCATAGACGTTAAAACCGTCACTTCCCGGCTTGACGATCAAGAGTACACCGATAAAGCCAATGAAAATTGCGGCGAGACGTCGCCAACCGATTGCGGCCCCTAAAAAAACAGCCGCCGCCAAACTGACAGTCAGTGGAAGCGCCTGCAGGATTGCCGTGACATTGGCGATTGGCATGTTGAACAACGCCAGCAGGAACAAAAACGCCGCGCCAAGTTCGAACCCTGCGCGTGCGACGATGAAAAACCAATTCCTACGGGTTTGACGTAAATTCAGATTCCCGAGGACGAGCCCCGCAATCGTAAGGCATGCCACGACAGCTATGCCCCGAATGAAAATCGCTTGGAACAATGGCAGTTCATCGGAGAGGGATTTAAAAAACGCATCGTTGACGGTGTAGGCCGTCATCGAAGCCGTCATCAAAAATGCGCCACGTAAGTTTTCGGAGTGAGCCGTCATTTCAATCACATAACGGGGTGATCAGACTGACGCACGTTAAAAGGCGACCAAACAAAGTCGTTTCTACCTTTCCTCATAACACCTAAGAAATTTCGACTTACGATTAGGCGTCATGTGCTGGTCTAGATCTCTTCGTCTGGATAGGGGAGCTCATCCACATTGGGATTGATGAAATCCGGGTCAGGCGTTGGGACAAGACGCACAGCGGAAATCGTTTTTTGCCCGTTCAAAAGCGCCTTTAAGACGCGGTGCATCCCATCCATCAATCGGCCTTCACTACACAGAACGATTGGAAAGCTAAGGTCTGTCTTTTTGACAAGGTCCATGTGCGCGGCGACCGCACGCGGTGTTGGAACATCACCTTCACTTTGAAACCACCAGAGTTCATCAAGTTCAATAATTTCGGCAAGGGGAACATCCTCTGGCGAATAGGTCTTGGCCAAACGGACCAATCGGTGCACGTCCCAAGTGTGTTGGTCCCCATTTATGGAGCGCGTGTGATATTGTTTGCGCATTTGACCCCTCTATTCACGTTTTCCAATTTGGCTCGTTTCTACACGAGACAACCAATTTAAAGCAAAAAGGGCCGCCGTTTCGGGCAGCCCTTTCCAATTCTGTATGTCGCAATGATTACTCGTCGCGGCTTTCTGGTGTGTCGACGATGATCTGATCGAACTCGTCACCACCTACAAAGTCGTCGCCGCTTGGTGCAGGTGCTGCAAGCAATGCTGCCTGCTCTGCTTCTTCGCGACGCGCCTCGATGACGACGTTGTCACGCTCGGACGCGATACGTGTGACGCGCTGTGTTGCCCCACCTGTACCAGCCGGGATCAAACGACCAACGATCACGTTCTCTTTCAGACCGATCAGCTTGTCCTTCTTACCCTGAACCGAAGCTTCGGTCAGAACCCGTGTCGTTTCTTGGAACGACGCGGCAGAGATGAACGAACGTGTCTGCAAGGACGCTTTGGTGATACCAAGCAAGATCGGCTCGCCCTGCGCAGGGCGATCACCCCGTGCAAGTGCCTTTGCGTTGGCTTCATCAAACTCAGCCTTATCTACGTTTTCGCCTTTCAGAAGAACGGTGTCACCACTGTCCTGGATCTCCCACTTCTGGAGCATCTGACGCACGATTACTTCGATGTGCTTGTCGTTGATCTTAACACCTTGCAGGCGGTAGACGTCCTGAACCTCGTTGATCATGTAGTCAGCAAGGGCCTCGACCCCCATGACGCCAAGAATATCGTGAGGCGCTGGGTTACCGTCCATGATGTAGTCGCCCTTTTGGACAAAGTCACCTTCCGCAACCGGAATGTGCTTACCCTTAGGCACCATGTATTCGACCTTAACCTCAGCATCATCCGTGCTTTCGATCGCGATGCGACGCTTGTTCTTGTAGTCCTTGCCAAAGCGCACATAACCATCGATTTCAGCGATGATTGCGTGATCTTTTGGACGACGTGCTTCGAACAGTTCTGCAACGCGTGGCAGACCACCGGTGATGTCTTTTGTTTTCGCGCCTTCACGTGGAATACGCGCAACAACATCACCCGCTTGAATGTCATCACCATCCTCGACGGACAGAACCGCATCAACAGACATCGCATAGGACACTGGGTTGCCGTCGTCTTTCAACACAGGCTCGCCGTCTTTGTCCGCAACAATGATCTTTGGTGCAAGTTCATTGCCTTTAGGCGCTGCACGCCAGTCTGACACGATCTTCTGTGTCATACCCGTCGCGTCATCGGTTTCTTCGCGAAGTGCGATACCGTTAACGAGATCAACGTGCTTAACCTTACCACCCTTCTCAGCGATGATTGGAAGTGTGAATGGGTCCCATTCAAACAACTTGTCACCGCGCAGAACTTCTGAGTTTTCCGTGACAAAGACCTTAGAGCCGTAACCGATTTTGTGGTTCGCGCGCTCTTCGCCATCTTCGCCCATGATTGCCAGAACCATGTTACGGCCCATGACAACCTGCTCACCTGCTGAGTTCGTCAGCAACTGAGCGTTACGGAATTCGACTTTACCGGACTGAGACGCCTCAAGGAACGATTGCTGACCACCTTGTGCAACACCACCAATGTGGAATGTACGCATGGTCAACTGTGTACCCGGCTCACCGATGGACTGCGCCGCGATGATGCCGACAGCCTCACCGATGTTGACGCGTGTACCACGTGCAAGGTCACGACCGTAACAAGTCGCACACACACCGTCTTCTGCTTCACATGTCAGCGGGCTACGGATGCGCATTTTTGCGATGCCAGATTGGTCGATCAGGTCAGCTTTGCGTTCGTCGATCAGTTCGCCAAGCTCAACAAGCACTTCGTCTGTGCCTGGCTTGAGGATTTCATCTGCGGACACACGACCCAGAACACGTTCAGCCAGTGACGATACAACTTCACCGTCGTTGACGGCGGCTTCTGCTGTAATCGCAACTTCGGTGCCACAGTCCACTTCGCGCACGATGCAGTCCTGTGCCACGTCAACCAAACGACGTGTCAGGTAACCCGAGTTCGCAGTCTTCAACGCCGTATCCGACAGACCCTTACGGGCACCGTGGGTCGAGTTGAAGTATTCGAGAACGGTCAGACCTTCTTTAAAGTTCGAGATGATCGGTGTCTCGATGATTTCGCCGTTCGGCTTGGCCATAAGGCCACGCATACCGCCCAACTGTTTCATCTGAGTGACCGAGCCACGCGCACCGGAGTGGGCCATCATGTAAACCGAGTTTGGTTCACCCTCAGAGCCGTCGTCCATCGTTGGTGTCGTACCAATGGTCGCCATCATCGCGTCCGTGACTTTGTCATTCGACTTAGACCAAGCATCGACAACTTTGTTGTACTTTTCACCCTGAGTGATCAGGCCGTCCATGTACTGTTGTTCAAAGTCTTTCACTTGATCGCGTGTCTCGTTGACCAATTCCCACTTGGTGTCAGGAACGACCATGTCGTCCTTACCGAACGAGATGCCAGCCTTAAACGCTTCGCGGAAACCCATAGTCATGATCTGGTCACAGAAGATCACAGATTCTTTCTGACCACAGTAACGGTAGACTGTATCAATGATCTGCTGCACTTCTTTCTTACGCAGCAAGCGGTTCACAAGCGCGAACGGAGCTTTCGCGTTCAAAGGAAGCAACGCACCAAGACGCAAACGGCCCGGAGTTGTTTCAAACCGCGTCATGACCTCTTGGCCATCTTCGTCGATCTGAACCATACGCGCGTTGATCTTGGCGTGCAGGTGTACTTCGCCAGCGGTCAAAGCATGTTCGACTTCCTCGATATTCGAGAATGTCATGCCTTCACCCTTCATGCCTTCACGCATGATGGTGGTGTAGTACAGACCCAAGATCATATCCTGTGATGGAACAATGATCGGTGCACCGTTGGACGGTGACAGAACGTTGTTTGTAGACATCATCAGAACACGTGCTTCTAGCTGTGCTTCAAGTGACAAAGGAACGTGAACAGCCATCTGGTCACCGTCGAAGTCAGCGTTAAACGCAGAACATACGAGCGGGTGAAGCTGGATCGCTTTACCTTCGATCAGAACAGGTTCGAACGCCTGAATACCAAGACGGTGCAATGTTGGCGCACGGTTTAGCATGACAGGGTGTTCGCGAATAACCTCATCAAGGATATCCCAAACTTCCGGACGCTCTTTTTCGACCAATTTCTTGGCTTGCTTCACTGTGGAAGACAAACCTTTGGCCTCAAGTCGCGAATAGATGAACGGTTTGAACAGCTCCAACGCCATCTTCTTGGGAAGACCACATTGGTGCAGTTTCAGCTCTGGACCCGTCACGATGACCGAACGACCAGAGAAGTCGACGCGCTTACCCAAAAGGTTTTGGCGGAAACGACCCTGCTTACCTTTCAGCATGTCTGACAGTGATTTCAACGGACGCTTATTGGCGCCAGTAATCACACGACCGCGACGGCCGTTGTCGAACAATGCATCCACAGATTCCTGCAACATCCGCTTTTCGTTACGGACGATGATGTCAGGAGCGCGCAATTCGATCAGACGCTTCAAACGGTTGTTACGGTTGATCACACGACGGTAAAGGTCGTTCAGATCAGACGTCGCAAAGCGACCGCCATCAAGCGGCACAAGTGGGCGCAGCTCTGGTGGGATCACAGGCACAACTGTCAGGATCATCCATTCTGGACGGTTGCCAGATTCAATGAAGCTTTCGACGATCTTCAAACGCTTGATGATCTTCTTCGGCTTCAATTCGCCTGTCGCCTCTTTCAGGTCAGCGCGCAGTGTGTCTGCTTCGCCTTCCAGATCGATCTGGGACAACATTTCACGAATGGCTTCCGCACCGATGTTGGCTTGGAACGCGTCCATGCCGTAAACGTCCTGTGCTTCATAGAACTCTTCTTCTGACATCAACTGACCATAAGTCAGGTCTGTCAAACCGGGTTCGATGACGACGTAGTTTTCGAAGTACAGAATGCGTTCAAGATCACGCAGTGTCATGTCCAGCATCAGGCCGATGCGGGATGGCAACGACTTGAGGAACCAGATGTGTGCAACTGGTGCCGCCAATTCGATGTGGCCCATACGTTCGCGACGTACTTTTTGAAGCGTAACTTCAACACCACATTTCTCGCAGACAACGCCGCGGTACTTCATGCGCTTATATTTACCGCACAGGCATTCGTAATCTTTGATCGGGCCAAAGATACGTGCGCAGAACAGACCGTCACGTTCTGGTTTGAACGTCCGGTAGTTGATGGTTTCTGGCTTTTTGATTTCACCAAAAGACCACGAAAGGATCCGTTCTGGTGAGGCCAAAGAGACCTTGATTTCGTCAAACGTTTTCGCCGGTGTGAGCGGGTTAAACGGGTTGTTTGTCAGTTCCTGGTTCATCTTCAATTCCTTGAATTAGGGTGCGTGGAGGGTGGTGGGGGAGTAAGGCGCGGGGCCTTACTCCTCTTCCTCCGCATCCAGGAGTTCCATGTTGAGGCCGAGGCCCCGGACTTCTTTCACAAGCACGTTGAACGACTCTGGGACGCCAGCCTCAAAGTTGTCTTCGCCCTTAACGATGCTTTCATAGACCTTTGTCCGGCCAGCAACGTCATCAGACTTAACAGTCAGCATCTCTTGCAGCGTGTAAGCCGCGCCATATGCTTCCAGTGCCCAAACTTCCATCTCACCAAATCGCTGACCACCGAACTGGGCTTTACCACCCAGCGGCTGTTGCGTGACCAATGAGTATGGTCCTGTGGAACGTGCGTGGATCTTATCGTCAACCAAGTGGTGCAGTTTCAGAAGATACTTAACACCGACGGTCACTAGGCGGCTGAACTGCTCACCTGTACGACCGTCAAACAAGACTGACTGACCCGATGTGTCAAAGCCCGCTTTTACGAGGCTTTCGTTCACGTCTGCTTCTTTCGCGCCGTCAAAGACTGGCGTTGCGATTGGAACACCGCGTGTCACGTTGCCGGCTGCTTCGAGCAAGTGGCTCTCATCCATGCCTTCCAGACCTTCGGCGTACACATCATCACCATAAGCGATGCGCATGGCTTCGCGGACAGGTGTCAGATCGCCGGAACGACGGTATTCACCCAGCGCTTCGTCGATTTGAATGCCAAGACCGCGTGCGGCCCAGCCCATGTGTGTTTCCAAAATCTGACCAACGTTCATACGAGACGGAACGCCCAGAGGGTTCAGACAGAAGTCGACTGGTGTACCGTCTGCCAAGAAAGGCATGTCTTCCATTGGTACAACCTTGGAAATAACACCTTTGTTGCCGTGACGACCCGCCATCTTATCGCCCGGCTGCAGCTTACGCTTCACCGCAACGAAGACTTTGACCATCTTCATCACACCTGGTGGCAAATCGTCACCACGGCGGACTTTTTCGACTTTGTCCTCAAAACGTGCATCCATTGCGCGTTTCTGGATTTCGTACTGTTCGTTCAAAGCTTCGACGACTTGCGCGTCTGCTTCGTCCTTCAGCGCCAACTGCCACCACAAACCGCGGGACAGTTCTGACAACGCCTCTTCCGTAATTTCAGAGTTGGCCTTGAACGTTTTTGGACCTTTCACAGCCACTTTGCCCAAGATCATGCCCTTGAGACGTGCATAGATGTTGCGATCTAGGATCACCATCTCGTCGTCACGGTCGCGTGCGAGACGCTCAACTTCTTCACGCTCGATCTGAAGTGCGCGTTCGTCTTTTTCAACGCCGTGGCGGTTGAAGACGCGGACTTCTACGATTGTACCAAAGTCACCCGGCGGCAAACGCAGGGATGTGTCACGAACGTCAGACGCTTTCTCACCAAAGATCGCACGCAGAAGCTTTTCTTCTGGTGTCATCGGGCTTTCGCCTTTTGGTGTGATTTTCCCAACGAGGATGTCAGCAGGGCCAACTTCCGCACCGATGTAAACAATGCCAGCCTCGTCGAGGTTGCGCAGTGCTTCTTCACCGACGTTTGGAATATCGCGTGTGATTTCCTCTGGCCCAAGCTTTGTATCACGCGCGGCGACTTCGAATTCTTCGATGTGAACCGAAGTAAAGACGTCGTCACGGACGATACGCTCAGAGATCAGGATGGAGTCTTCGTAGTTGTAGCCATTCCAAGGCATAAACGCGACGACCACGTTTTTACCCAAAGCGATTTCACCAATATCCGTTGATGGACCGTCGGCGATTACCTCGTCCTTCAAAACAACATCACCAACCTTCACCAACGGGCGCTGGTTGATACATGTGTTCTGGTTAGAACGCTGGAATTTGCGCATGCGGTAGATATCAACACCAGCATCACCCAATTCTAGGTCATGCGTCGCGCGGATAACGATACGCTGTGCGTCAACTTGGTCGATGATACCTTGGCGTTTCGCCATGATCGCCGCCCCAGAGTCGCGTGCCACAACTTCTTCCATGCCAGTACCAACAAGTGGTGCCTCGGCCTGCAAGAGTGGCACAGCCTGACGCATCATGTTCGATCCCATCAATGCGCGGTTGGCGTCATCGTTTTCTAGGAATGGGATCAAGGACGCCGCAACAGACACGAGCTGCTTAGGTGAAACGTCAATCAAATCAACGCTTTCGTTCTGAGCCAACGTGTATTCACCGTTTTGACGGGTGGACACGAGGTCGTTTACGAATTTGCCGTTTTCATCGAGGTTCGCGTTCGCCTGCGCCACTGTGTGACGCATTTCTTCGGTTGCGGACATGTAGCTGACTTCGTCAGTTACAACGCCATTCTCAACCTTGCGATATGGTGTTTCGATAAAGCCGTATTTGTTCACTCGCGCAAATGTCGCGAGTGAGTTGATCAGACCAATGTTTGGCCCTTCCGGCGTTTCAATCGGACACATACGGCCGTAGTGCGTGGCGTGAACGTCACGTACCTCAAAGCCCGCACGTTCACGTGTCAGGCCACCTGGTCCAAGCGCAGACAAGCGACGTTTGTGCGTCACTTCAGACAGCGGGTTGGTTTGGTCCATGAACTGCGACAGCTGCGATGAGCCGAAGAATTCGCGAACAGCCGCTGCTGCTGGTTTTGCGTTGATCAGGTCCTGTGGCATCACAGTGTCGATTTCAACAGATGACATACGCTCTTTGATCGCGCGCTCCATACGGAGCAGACCAACGCGGTACTGGTTTTCCATCAATTCGCCAACAGAACGCACACGACGGTTGCCGAGGTGGTCGATATCGTCCACATCGCCACGGCCATCACGCAGTTCTACCAATGCCTTGATACAGGCGACGATGTCGTCTTTGCGCAACGTGCGCATCGTATCTTCGGCATCGAGATCGAGACGCATGTTCATTTTCACGCGGCCAACCGCGGAAAGGTCATAGCGCTCTGAATCAAAGAACAATGTGTCGAACAGCGCTGACGCCGCATCAACGGTTGGTGGCTCACCAGGGCGCATAACGCGGTAGATGTCCATCAACGCTGTTTCGCGGTTCAGGTTTTTGTCGGCTGCCATTGTGTTGCGCATGTATGCGCCCACATTGACGTTATCGATGTCCAGAACTGGGATCGTTTTGACGCCAGCATCAACGAGGTCTTTCAACGTACCGCCGATAACTTCGCCTTCTTTGTCCAGTTCAACCGTCAGCTCATCACCAGCTTCGACATAGATCGCGCCGTTTTCTTCGTTGATGATGTCTTTCGCGACAAATTTGCCGATGATCTGGTCGTATGGGACCGACAGATCAGTAACAGAGCCTTCGTCGATCAATTTCTTGACCGAACGTGGTGTTACTTTTTCGCCAGCTTTTGCGATCACTTCGCCAGTCTTAGCATCAACAAGGTCGAATGCAGGGCGGGTACCGCGCACACGTTGTGGGAAGAACTTGGTTGTCCAAGCGCCACCCTTCTTGTCGAGTGTATAATCGACGGTGTCATAGTAGTGCTCCATGATGCCTTCTTGGTCGTAGCCAAGCGCATATAGGAGTGTGGTTACTGGCAGTTTGCGACGACGGTCGATGCGGCAGAACACTAGGTCTTTTGCATCAAACTCAAAGTCGAGCCATGAACCACGGTATGGAATGATCCGGCAGGCGAACAAAAGCTTACCAGATGAGTGGGTTTTACCTTTGTCGTGGTCAAAGAACACACCCGGTGAACGGTGCATCTGGGACACGATCACACGCTCGGTGCCGTTCACAACGAACGTTCCGTTTGGTGTCATCAGTGGCATATCGCCCATAAAGACGTCTTGTTCTTTGATGTCTTTGACAGACTTTGCGCCTGTATCTTCGTCAACATCAAACACGATAAGACGGAGGGTAACTTTCAGCGGAGCGCTGTAAGTCATGTCGCGTTGCTGACATTCCTCAACGTCGTACTTTGGTTTTTCCAGCTCGTATTTTACGAACTCAAGTACAGCTGTCTCGTTAAAGTCTTTGATCGGGAAAACCGATTGAAACACGCCTTTGATGCCTTCGCCGTCAAGCGGAGTGTCACTGTCGCCGGAGCGCAGGAACAAATCATAGGAGGATTTCTGAACCTCAATGAGGTTCGGCATTTCCAAAACTTCACGGATTTTGCCGTAGTATTTACGCAGGCGTTTTTGACCTAGAAAGGACTGACCCATGTGTAATATCACCTTCTTTTCTCTGCGAGTGAGCCGCCGCCGGGGACGCGGTGCTCTCTCATTGAGAGGGGAGCTTTATCTATTCGTGACATTCGTCCCACCGAATGCCTCCCGATAAAACCTACCCAAGACGCGTGTTTCGCAAAACACCCTTCTAAGACAGGTTTGGCTGGACCCACATTTCGTGGATCCAGCCGTAATATCCGGGCCTTAAGTTGGCCCGAAGACGTTCGCTTAAGCGATTTCGACTTCTGCGCCAGCTGCTTCCAGCTTGCCTTTAACGTCTTCTGCTTCAGCTTTATCAACGCCTTCTTTGATCTTGCCGCCAGCTTCAACAAGGTCTTTAGCTTCTTTCAAGCCAAGACCAGTGATGCCGCGAACTTCTTTGATCACGTTGATTTTTGATGCGCCTGCGTTCTTCAGGACAACGTCAAATTCTGTCTTTTCTTCAGCAGCACCGCCAGCGTCGCCAGCTGGGCCTGCCATCATAACAGCGCCACCGGCAGCTGGTTCGATGCCATACTCGTCTTTGAGGATGGTTTTCAGTTCTTGTGCTTCGAGAAGTGTAAGACCTACGATCTCTTCAGCAAGTTTCTTCAGATCAGCCATTTTGCTTTTCCATTTCTAAATTTGTGTTCCAACGTCAGCAGATTGCCAAACGGGGATATTCCAATTGCTTATGCAGCTTTCTCTTCGATCGTTGAGAGAACGCTCGCGATGTTCGAAGCAGGCGCGCCAATCGCACCGGCAATGTTGGAAGCTGGTGCGCCAATGCAACCAACGATAGAAGCGATAAGCTCCTCGCGGGATGGCATTGCTGCAACGGCCTTCACACCGGCAACGTCAAGTGCACTATCGCCCATTGCACCGCCGAGAATGACGAGTTTGTCATTCCCTTTGGAGTATTCTTGAACCACTTTGGCCGCAGCCACAGGGTCTTCAGAATAGGCAAGCACTGTCATGCCCGTCAGGTAGTCAGCGATGCTTTCGCATGGCTTACCCTCAAGGGCGATCTTGGCGAGCTTGTTCTTGGCAACGCGTACGGACCCACCTACTTCACGCATTTGCGCGCGCAGGTCCTGCATTTCGGCAACTGTCATACCCTCGTAGTGGCTAACCACAACGACGCCAGAGCTTTCAAAGACTTGGCCGAGTTCATCGACCAGCTGTTCTTTTTGTGCTCTATCCACAGTTTCACTCCAAGTTTGGGAATTGCTTCCCGGCTCAATTTAGCCCCGATGGTCTGGGGCGTTCGGGTCCAATTCAGGGTCCCGAGGCCTTGATCGCCCGAAGGTCTAAGCCTTCGTAAATCTCGTTCTCGTTTCCCATCTCAGGAAGGAATTATTCAAGGAAACCTTGAACCCTCCGTCTCGGACAGAACCACGCCGATGGTTTGACGTGGCTAAACGGCGCCCAAAAGGGCGCCGAATTCTTATGCGTTTCCGGTTGCGTCGTCGATTGCGACGGACACACCTGGGCCCATTGTAGAAGTCAAAGAGATCTTCTTCATGTATGTGCCTTTTGCACCTGTTGGCTTTGCCTTTTGAACAGCCGTTACAAACGCTTTGACGTTTTCTTCGATCTGCGCGGCACCAAAGGATGCTTTGCCAACACCGGCGTGCACAACGCCAGCTTTCTCGGCTTTAAACTGAACTTCGCCGCCTTTGGCCGCTTCTACAGCTGCCTTAACGTCCGGAGTCACAGTACCAACGCGTGGGTTTGGCATCAGGTTACGTGGTCCAAGGACCTTACCCAAACGACCAACGATCCCCATCATGTCAGGTGTCGCGATGCAACGATCAAAATCGATTGTGCCGCCCTGAATGGTTTCCATCAGGTCTTCTGCACCAACGATGTCAGCACCAGCTGCTTTTGCTTCGTCAGCTTTATCGCCACGTGCAAACACAGCTACTCGTACTGTCTTACCTGTGCCATTTGGCAAAGATACTGTACCGCGAACCATCTGGTCAGCGTGGCGTGGGTCGATGCCCAAAACCATTGAGATTTCGATTGTCTCGTCGAACTTCGCTTTTGCGTTATCCTTAACCAAAGCGACCGCTTCGGAGACTGTGACATTCTCTTTACCTGCAAATGCTTCGCGCGCTGCAGTTGTGCGCTTACCAAGTTTTGCCATTACTTCACCTCGATGCCCATAGAACGGGCAGAACCCATGATGATCAACATTGCGCCTTCGATATCGTTGGCGTTCAGGTCTTTCATTTTCGCTTCTGCGATTTCACGAACCTGCTTGGATGTGATCGAACCAGCGACTGTTTTACCTGGTGTGTTTGAACCAGACTTCAGCTTTGCTGCTTTCTTGATGAAGTAAGACGCAGGTGGCGTCTTAATATCCATCGAGAACGATTTGTCCTGATAGTATGTGATCACTGTTGGGCATGGTGCACCAGGCTCAAGTTCCTGCGTTTTGGCGTTAAACGCCTTGCAGAATTCCATGATGTTGATACCGCGCTGACCCAGCGCAGGGCCCACGGGTGGGGATGGGTTGGCTTGACCTGCAGGAACCTGCAGCTTCATCGTACCAGCTAGCTTCTTGGCCATGTGGCCTCTCCTTTATTTCAACACCTCGGCGACGCGTCGCTTTGGCAGTACGTTGTGTGGTCCGGATTGCGACGCGCGCGCCGCTCCCCTCCCACGAGACCCGAGGTTACTGCTTTGTAACCTGCGTGAATTCCAATTCGACCGGGGTAGCGCGACCAAAGATGGAAACCGTAACCTTGAGGCGCTGGTTCTCATCGTCGACTTCCTCGACCATGCCATCGAAGTCCTCAAACGGACCGTCGTTGACTTTAACTTTTTCGCCCACTTCGAAGTGGATCAGTGTGCGTGGCGCTTCTTGACCCTCTTCAACGCGACCCAAGATCGCCTGAACTTCTGCATCACGCATCGGCATCGGACGACCCTGTGGCCCCAAAAACCCGGTGACGCGGTTGATGGAGTTGATCAAGTGGTAGCCTTCGTCCGACATTTCCATGTGCACCAAGACATAGCCCGGCATAAAGCGACGCTCTGCAGTCACTTTCTTGTTGCGACGGACTTCAATCACTTCCTCGGTCGGCACAAGAACTTCGTCGATCTGATCGCTCAGACCGCTTTCTTCTGCCTTCTGGCGGATGGTTTCTGCGATCTTTTTCTCGAAGTTCGAGAGCACGCTAACCGAATACCAACGTTTCGCCATGTTCTTCGACACCTCGTAGTCGGCAGGTCGCCCTGCGAATTCCTAAATAATTTCAGTCAGTTAGACTGAGCATCCTGAAAATAAAAAGCGGCGCGCAACTCGATTCGCCGCACGCCATTTCCAAAACTCTCCGGCATTTAACCCCCTAACCCTTTGTTGACAAGAGGTTTGAGGGATTTTTCCGGTCGTTTTGTGGTTACCCAAACATACCCAAAACGCCGGACAAGCCTGAGCGAATTAGAAGATCGACAAGACTAAAAAACACCGCGGTTAACGCTGCCATGATGAAAACCATAATAGTGGTCATCACAACTTCACGTCGCGTGGGCCAAACGACCTTAGAAATCTCTGCGCGCGTTTCGTTGATAAACTTGACAGGGTTCATTGCCATTGGGTGTCTCTCTCTTCAGATCTCGAAGGCACATACGCCCTGTCGCGCGTCTTTTCAAGGCAATCACGCACGCAAGAGCGTGACCGCGGGCATCTCGGCTATTTCTGTGAGCTGATCTGCGTATTGCAGACCAGAAGTCGCGTGATCTTTGCCAGTGAAAACGTCAAATTTTGGATACTGATCGGAAATTGGAAAGCGACTGCGTGCCAAACGCGCTGATTCTGCGGTCGTGCTCTTGGCACCCGTTGACAAAATTTCCTCGACCGCGCGGGCTGATAAACCAGAGTGTACGACTTTCGCTACGCTCGATACATGCTCTGCAGCGACTGCGCCCACCATCAATGCAGTGATCCGTCCGAAAAGCGCTTCGTAGTCTTCATAAGGCCAAACCACTAAGCTTCGTACGGATTTGATCCGCTGCAGTTTCTTAAGATACGCGGCCCAGTCGATTGCCCCCAACTGGTTCAAGCGACGAAACTCCGGTGGGGCAACGACATTGCCTGACAGAAGCACCTGGCTGTAAACTGAATTCAAAAACGGAGCTGGCGCGCGAATTCCCAGAAACACGTCAATGCCCTCTGGTGCAATCACCGATGCTAAGGCGGCAATCCGTTCAACCGCATTCGGATACAAAGGCACATCCATCCGACCGCCTTTGCGATTCAAGACACCAACAAAATTTTCTTCTGAAATGACCAGACGTTCTACACCATCCCGCATCTCTTTGAGCATGCCCTTGCTGTCGGCATGTGCGTTTTCTGGACGCGCCACAAATGGAAGTGAAAAGCGCTCAGCGAGGGTTTGGCCGGGACCCCGGAGTTGCGCTGGACCAAACAGTCGGACCCCTGCATCGCGAAGATCAGAACGTGCGCCTTGCAAACAATGCTGAAGATGCGTGGTCGCCGTCTTATGCGCACCAATATGAAGGGCAACAAGCTGAGAATTGGCCATTGTCTGCGCTGCTCCCTTAACGGTTCGACGCGATCGTGGTGGCAGGGGCATGGAGACTCGAACTCCAGACCTACGGTTTTGGAGACCGTCGCTCTACCAACTGAGCTATACCCCTAAGGCCGGATCATCGGTTAGCCCGAAGACGCGGCAGGATCAAGGGTTGGGTTGCTCTTGATGCAAGAAATATCGCATCAGGGGGTGAAAGAAGTGGAAATCTCTTGCTGAGCCTACGAAAACGCCTTGAAACCTCGCCCCTTGCCGCGCGTCTTATTGCACGTCTCGTTGGGACTTACCTGCGGTTTTGCAATTGGACGATCCGTTGGAAAATCGAAGGACTGGAAGATCTAGAGCGCGAATTGGCCGCGGGCCCAGTTCTTTTGGTGTGCTGGCATGGGCAATCTTTGATGGCGCCTGTGCATTGGCCTGTCGAGACCGGACAATTGACGTCGCTCTACGCCAATTCAGCGATTGGTCGCGTGTCAGGCGCCATGCAAAAACAGTTCGGGCTACACCCGATGAAGATGTCCAACCAACAATCCAATATTACGGCATCGCGGGCTGTATTGAAACGAGTACGCGAAGGCGTGAGCATCGGAATGACAGCTGATGGACCGCTCGGGCCCGCATTAGAAGTGAAAGATGCGCCCTTGGATTGGGCCCGCGCGACGCAGCGCCCGGTCTGGGGATACGCATTTGAAACATCGCGCGGCCGCGCTCTGCCATCTTGGGATGAGATGTGGCTACCCTACCCGTTTGGAACCGGTCGCATCGTGTTTCGCAAATGGGACATACAGATGCCACGTAAGGTGGAAGCGCCTGCGTTATCCAAAATTCGAAGCGAGTTTGCAGACCATCTGAACGATTTGCTTTGATTTCAGACGCCCATCTATATCGTAAACCACCCGTATTTCGTGGCTATTGGCGATCCTCACATCATTTAAATGGGAATTGGTAGGGATTACCTTACCCATTCTCTACCTCGAGTAAGGCTTTCCAGACTGTCTGATCCCGAATGATCCAGATTAAACATGTTGTAGAGAAACGAACAACATAACACTGGGAAAAAATAAAATGACTTCAATCACTTGGACAACTTCTGCTAAATCTCTTCGCATTCCTTCATTCGATGCGCGCCTAGTCAAAGCACTTAAAGATATGCGTCATTTTCTAGCTGTTTGCATCGGTGTTTACGCAGAGCAAGACAGCAACTATCGCGGCCTAGACCTGAACGGAAACCCAGTGTGGGCAAAGCGCCCAACACACTAAGATAAACGGCCGACCCAATCAAAAAGCCCCGTCATTTCTGACGGGGCTTTTGTTTTTGCGGTTCGCTAA
>JBELEI010000027.1:0-16112 GCA_042093895.1 Cognatiyoonia sp.
GGGGCGTCACTTCGCGCCCGCACCAATGCCGCGCTGTTCAAAGGTTTCAGCCTTCTATTGATGGGGCTTTGGGTTTTCGGATCGACCGTCTATCGCGTCTTTTATGTCGGGGTTCCCACAGCCGAGATTATGGGCGCTGTTGGCTTTCTGGCTTTGCTCACCAACCTTGCCAGTGTGTTCTTGCTTGTGCGCTACAAGGACGGTGACGCCAACGTGCGGTCCGTCTGGCTATGCTCACGCAATGACGCCATCGGCAACGTCGCCGTTATGTTCGCAGCCTTGGGCGTCTGGGGCACTGCAACAGGCTGGCCTGACCTAATCGTTGCATCAATCATGGCTGGACTGTTCTTGTCGTCCGCTTTCCAGATTGTGCGGCAAGCCCTTGCAGAGCGGCGGGAAATAATCGACCACAAGCACGCGGAGGCATGATGCAGGGCTTTTTCATTATTCTAGGTCTTGGGGTCGCAGCTATGACCCTTGCGGCAATCCTCTGGTCAATTGTCTTTCCTTTTCGGCGGATATGGCCGCCAAAACGCTACACGACACTGACGCCATTCCTTGTCTGGGTACCAACATTCACGCTGTTCGGGGTACTCATCCTGCTTGGTGTCTGGGGCTGGGCTGATCTGGCCATCCCAAGCTGGATGCGGTTTGGTGTCGGCCTGCCACTCATCTTGATCGGCAACATCGTCGTTTGGATAGAAGTCTCACATTTTGGAGTGCCGCAGACGGGTGGAGCAAAGGGCACCCTGCGTACCGAGGGCATGTATCGCTACTCTCGAAACCCACAGTATATGGCTGACATTGGCATCGTGTGTGGCTGGATGATCTTGTCAGCAGCGCCTTGGCCTATGGTCGTCGGGCTGGCTGGAATTGTGGTGCTTGTTGCAGCGCCAATTTCCGAGGAGCCTTGGCTCAAGGATCGGTACGGAAGTGCGTTCAAATTGTATGCGTCACGTGTGGGGAGGTTCTTCTGAGGTAATTTTGGATTCAATTCAACTGAAGCCCTCAGACCAAAGTCGATTGTGAGTTGGTTATGAAAAGACAATATTGCCCAACATGTTGTCGCGCTTGAAGAATATGCTTGCTCAATCAACCCTCTCCATGAGGTTCCTGGCGTTCGGCTGTGTTGTAATGCTGAGCGCGGCACTCATGCTGGGAGCATGGGTCAGTAACAAAATTGAAGCAGGTGTCACCGATAATTACGGTGCAGCAGCGGCACTCTATTTTGAGAGCCTCGTTCCTCAAGTTCCCATTCTACAAACCACTTCGGAGTCTTTTTCGAGGGACGCTAAAGAAGAGCTCCGCCGCGTTTTTGTTGATGGCGCACTTCGGGACCAAGTTGTGACGTACAAGGTATGGGCACGGGACGGCACTGTTCTAGCGGCCTTTGATCCGTTGATCGAAGATCAAACCTTTCAGATTTCTGAGGCGCTGGCGCAAGCCTGGGAGGGTCGTGTGGCAGCCGAGTATGAAGCTGTGCAACTTCAAGGTTTGGCCGAAGGCGCATCCATCGAGTTACCTTTGCTTGGTGTTTATGTACCAATCCGCAACGTCATGACTGGCGAAGTGGTCACCGTTATCGAGTTTTATCAGAGGGCCGAAGAACTTCTTGAAGATATCGACCAAGCCCGCAGGGAAACCTGGTACGCAGTTTCGGCGGTCTTTCTTATCAGCGGTGCGTTGCTGTTTGGCATCGTCCACGCTGGTAGCCGTCTGATCGAACGGCAGCGTCGCAGCTTGTTGCAGCAACTCAGTGACAATCAAGACCTTCAGAAAAGTGTGGCTGTAGCAGCAGCGCGATCAACGTCTCAGGCTGATCGTGTGATGCAGCGGATCGGCCTAGATCTGCACGACGGTGTTGCACAACATCTGTCGCTGCTCGCTTTGCGTCTTGACGGGGCCGGTTTAAATGACACGGAAGATGCAGATACGATCCGCGACGCTCTTGCGGATGCAATGACAGAGCTTCGCGCGATTTCACGTGGGCTTGCGCTTCCCGATATCGACGCACTGGCTCCGTCGGAGGCCGTCAAAAGGGCCGTCAACGATCACAACAAAGCCTTTGGCGCTGATGCGCGTTTTGAGGCGAAAGAACCTGCGCTTGTCGATGCGGAGCCACTAACAAAGCTAGCACTTTACCGCGTGACCCAAGAACTACTTGCCAACACGCAGAAACATGCGAAGGGCGCAACCGTCCTGGTCACATTTGAACATGACTTGTCAGATTTGAAGGTAACTGTTTCAGATGACGGGCCTGGTTTTGAGGCCGACAAACGCAGTCTAAAGGACGGGAGCGGTCAAGGTTTGATCGGGATTAGTGACCGATTGCTTCCACTGGGCGGACGCCTCGACATCCAATCGCAACCCCACCAAGGGACCAACGCAACCTTTACTTTACCATCTGAGGGATCAACCCCATGACAACATCTATTCTCGTCGCAGATGACCACCCGATCTTTCGGGATGGCTTGGTCAAGAGCCTTGAGGAAGATGGAACGTTTTCTGTCGTTGGGGTGGCCTCTTCAGCTTCAGAGGCCGCCGAATTGGCCGAGTCGCTGATGCCAGATATCGCTTTGCTAGATTTGTCCATGCCCGGCGGAGGTCTGTCAGCCATTGCTCAAATTGCGTCTCAAAATCTAGCGAAACACGTCGCGATGTTGACGGTCTCGGAAGACGGGGAGGATGTTTCTGAGGCGCTCCGTCTCGGGGCCAAAGCCTACATTTTGAAGGGTGTTTCTGCTCGAGAGCTAAGAGGGATACTGAGCGATGTTGCCAAGGGCGAAACCCATGTCGCGCCCAGTTTAGCAGCTAAAATGCTGACATTCATGACAAAAGAGCAACAGCCGACTTCGCCCTTAGATGATCTCACCAAGAGAGAGGAAGACATCTTGCGACTTGTTGCAACAGGCCAGAGCAACAAAGAGGTTGCCACAGCGCTTGGTCTTCAGGAAAAAACGGTCAAGCACTACATGACCGCAATACTTGAAAAGCTCCACGCCCGAAATCGGGTCGAAGCGGCGCTCATTGCCCAAAAAGCATTCGAGCGCCAAACCAGTGGCTAGGGTCAGCCCTTTTTCGATTTCTTCGAAAATGTCGCATTGAATGCAATGCTGATGCGTTCATCGTTGGCGATATTGGGGTAGACCCAATGTACCAAATACGAGGGAAACAGGATCATCTCACCGGGCTGAGGTTTGAGACTTTTTTTCATGTTAAATGCGGGCGCATTCAGAATACGCCAGTTCGGAAGGTCACTACGCGGATCAAGAAATTCGATCCGTCCCGCATTGTCGTCTTCGACTTCGGGTTGTGACACATAATAGACACCTGACCAATGTGCGCCGGGGTGTGTATGGGGGGTGTTATAGGCCCCCACCGGATTAATGTTCATCCAGGCAAACAGTTTCATCTCCAACGTGTCAGGATCCGTCTTGCCAATGCGTCGTGTTGCCTGCTTCACAGCTGTTTCGGCCATGACAGAAAGCATAGTAAAGCAACTTGCGTCTTCGTCGAACAGGTTCCCTTTCGAATGCCAGCCGCCCTTGTTCGACTTCGATGAGCCTTCGCTTTTCTCTTGAAGGCGGCGACCTTCTTCAATGAGAGCAGCGTTGATCGTTTCGTGACCTGTGACCTCAAACGAGAAAAGTGGGGTTGAAAACAGTTTTTCGTACTTGGTTTGCTCAATCATAAACCGGTTTTCCTATTTGAATGACATGTGCCTGCTCGTTTAGGAGCAGGCACCCTGATGACATAATTCGATTGGCTTAGTCGTCGTCTTCGTCGTCTGACTCATCGTCATCATCGTCCGACTCATCGTCGTCGCTCTCATCAGAAGAGCTGTCGTCGCTCTCATCAGAAGAGCTGTCGTCGCTCTCGTCAGAAGAGCTGTCGTCGCTCTCGTCAGAGGTGCTGTCGTCGCTCTCATCGGAAGAACTTTCGTCGCTCTCGTCATCTTGTGAAACCTGAATCTCAGATGCAGACACAAGTCCATCTCCATTTAAGTCGCTTCGGCTCATGACGCTGTTAGCGCCCTGCTGGCCGAATGCGGCTTCTAATTCTGAAATTGACAGCTGGCCATCGCCGTTCGCATCGATGGAACTGAATGTACGTGACTGGGCCAGAACAGGGCCAGCAGCGACGGCGCAAAGTGACGTAGTCAAAAGTAGGTGTGATAGTTTCATTCGGAGTTCTCCATGGTTGATGTCACCTAACATGACCTATCCCGGCAGACCTGCCGACATGCCAAAGTCTGGGAGAATTTCAGACGATGGTCTGATTAAAGGGGTTGGACAGAAATTTTGGGAAGCTACGACACCCCATCAGCCAACCATCTCAGTTACTGTTAGAGCGGACATTCTTTTAGTACGCAGCATTGGTCACAGCATCTTCACATGATGGATCAAACTAGCACAACACAGACGGCCCAAACCGGACTTTGAAAAGGCAACCCCATGCTACAGTGCGGCTTCACTAAAGCCGACCTTGGCAAATCATGCAGCACTTCCGGCGGTTGTCACGTCAATCGGTAAGTCTGTTAGGCTGATACGGTACGTCGCAGTGGTCGCCTCAGTTTGATCATTTTTCGGGTCTACTTGGCGAAATGAAAGAGATCACTCTTGAGAAACGTGAGAGGCATGGCATGTCCAATGAAGCAACGAAGAAGTGGGCGGAAACGCAGCGGGAGCAAGAATTAGCTCGCAAAAGAGAACAAGGGCCAACTTGTTTGCATTGCGGCGCACCCAGAATTCAGGGTTCAGCATTTTGCGAAGCTTGTGATTGATCACTGGGTCAAGGCAGGCAGGCCTCGGCCCTTTCCGGACATTGCCCACCAACTCACCATGCTGCGGTGCGGCCCGACGGGTGGGATTAAGGTCAGTCGCAATTCTGGAAAGCGCATGGCATTAGCGTCGAAAGAAAGCTGCAATCTAAATCAAGTATGGGAATACAAAGACCGGCTGTAATTCCATCGTCAATTTGATTGGGCCAACTTAGGGTGCTTCAATAAGTCAAAATTAGCAGAATCTAATTCGATGGAGATTGGCCTGTTGATGAAGACGAACAGCGCAAGTATTCCCGAAATGGCAGCGAGTTCGAATTTTCTTGTTGGACTTTTGCCAAAAGTAATTTGTTTATTAGATTTTTCATGAGAAGTCATTCAGCGACCGCAAATGCTCCGGCATAGGAAGGGCCAACAAAGAACCCGGCTAATGCGGTATTGCCGATGACACCTTGGACCGTCCCATTCACACCTTTGAAGCTACTCATGCCGATAAGCTTTCCATCTTCTATGGCCCCGTTGATTTGGAGATCACCGCCGACACCAGCGACCTTACCTGTTTCAAAATCAACGGCAATCTCGATGGTTCCGTGGTCACCTGCAGCGCTAGTGTCATCCTGAAATGCGATTCCCCAAGTCCCATTGAAATCGGCGGCGCCGTTCGTTGCTGGGTTTAATTGTGGTAGACTATCTTGAGGCTCCAATGGCGCTGCGAGGAAGGAACTATTGCCATTACTATCGGTCGCAATCGAATAGCCTAACACTCCAAAGCCCTCGACGTGGAGCTCACCGGTCATTGTTGTCGCACCTTCGAACTCAGATGAGGCCATAAATGGGATGCTAGAGATTTGCTTTGCGGAAAAAGTGGTGGCATCTCGCGCAGTGTCAAGTTTTGATGTGCTTCCACATCCTGCAGCGGAAGTCACAAATATTGTTAAGACGATTGGGCGGATCATTTTAATTCCTTTAAACGGTCACTCGTAAATGCGCCCACCCGCGCCGACAAATGCGTCCAGATGAATTAGTCACAGGACACATTCTCTACGTAGTCCTGAGAGACATTCTCGTCACTTGTCTAAAAGTACAAATTTGCTCGATTTTCAGGAAACAAAGAGTTTTTCCAAAATTGTCAAATATGAGTTCGGCTTTATAACTTTCTCCTGCTTTCAAACAAAAAGGATGATACAGAACTTTGATAAGTAACTGGGCTATCCTTAAAACGAGCCCATATTAAATGGTTTACATGAATGAATGCTAAAGTGGTTCTATTCGGGGTGCGGTCGGCACTTGTTGTCGAGTATGAGGAAAGTTGCTACCGAGCCGGCATTGAAATTGAGTGCGGCGTGTCACTTTATGGAAGCCCACGTTTGGTCAATACGTCCAAAGTTGTTAACCTTGCAGACTTTAACCCCCAAGTCAGTTTTGGCTCCTTCTATGCATGTAGCTTTTTTCCAGAAACGAGAAAAAAACATTTTGAACATGCAATTAGTCTAGGGCTTTCGCCCGCTGAAGCGCTTGTTGACCCAACCGCCATTCTCGCCAGAACCGTACGTATCGATGATGCCAGCTTTGTAAATGCCGGGGCAATTATTGGAGCTGTTACAATAATAGGTACCGGTGTTCTGATTAACCGCGCAGTCTCAATTGGACATCATGGAACCATCGGTGATTTCGTTTCCATTGGACCAGGCGCGACGCTAGCTAGCAATGTCGTTCTGGGCGCGAATACGGTAATCGGCGCAGGTGCAACGCTATTGCCAGACGTTCGAATTGGCGAAAACTGTGTTGTTGCTGGGGGCGCTGTCGTCCGTTCAAACGTGCCAGACGGCACCTTTGTCGCTGGCGTCCCAGCAAAGCCTAAGCCTTTCGATCGCAACAGCTCATCATTGTTTGTAGATGGCGGAGAATGATACCGACTCTCGAAGATATTTGGCGGAAAGCGTTGGAGCTTGGCCGGAACGAGTTTCTTGTAACGGCCTCTGAACGGTATCGATACTCAGACATTACCACCACCATGCAGATGCTTGCCCAGAATTTTGATGAGCGGGGCATCATGCCGGGTGAGCGTATCCTCATTTGTGCACGAAATGACTACGCGATATCTGCAACATTCTTGGCCGCAATATTTCATGGATTGGTCCCCATCAATCTGTCGCCTGACGTCAAGGCGGACCGCGCAACCGCAATACTCAGGGAAACTGACCCAAAGCTCTTGGTTACAGAAAAAGATATTAGCAATGATTGGGGCATGTCGTGTGAAGTTTTGCATGTCAGTTCAGCAAGACCCGTCAGCTTGTTCGGTGGCAAGACAGCAAAGCGCTGGCCATTTGATGTAAAGCCTCCGAAGGTCGGCAATTTGAAGTTGCCGTCTGACAACGGAGCATTGGCATACCTACTTTTCACGTCCGGAAGTACGGCCTCTCCATCGGGTGTTATGCTTTCGCATGGAAACCTGTTGGCGAACATCACCACGGTTGGAGATGTGCTGCAAATTTCGGCTGGTGATCGACAATTCGTTGACTTGCCAATGGCCCATACTGATGGATTGATTCATGGACCAGTCCTTGCATTTTGCCGTCAGGCGACTGTGGTTAGGGCTGGCATGTACTCCCAGTCCAATATGGAAAAATGGTTAAATGCCGTTCGACAAGAACGATGCACGCATTTTATGACTGTGCCTTATGTATGGAAAATGATCTGCAAATTTGCTGAGCATGACGACTATTTTGATGGCCCTGAAATGAAAATGCTCATTTCTAGTGCTGGTCGCATTACACCCGAACTTTGGTCAGAGATCGAAAGCCGTTTCGGCAAGCCTGTGGTTAACGAATACGGCATGACGGAAACCGTCATGGCTGCATTGCACGCAGGGAATTTTAAAAACATGGGGTCGCTCGGAACACTTGGAAAATCGAACCACTGTGAAACAAAGATAAACCCTATTGATGCAGGCGACGCAAACACCGGCGAGTTGCTTTTGCGTGGGCAGAATATCTGCCTCGGTTATTGGAATGATCCAACGCGAACTGCCGATAGTTTTGATGATGATGGATGGTTTGGAACGGGAGACATTGTTACGTGCCAGGACGATGGGAGTTTTGATTTAGTTGGGCGGTCAAAAACGATGATCAACAGCGCCGGAATGACAATCTCGCCAGATGAAATTGATGAAGCCTTGACCTTACATCCACATGTTAAAGGCGCGCTTACTGTCGGTATTGTTGACCCAGACTTTGGTGAAATTGCTGTGTCAGGCGTAGAACTGGCGCAGCTAGTTACATCGACGCAAATTCTTGAATTCCTTCGAACAAAGCTGGAACTTCGCAAAGTGCCGAAGCATATTTTCGCACTTACAGAAATTCCAAGAGGGGCCTCGGGTAAGCCAGAAATCGCGGCTACACGGGAGATCCTGAAGGAGATGCTTCATGCGGATGAAAACAAAGTCAAATCCTGCGGCAAAACAACTGTCCAATCACGAATCCTGGCCGTCGCGGCCCGAACCTTCGCGTCAGATCTTGATGACATCACTTTAAGATCTGGCCCCGATGATATAGCAGGATGGGACAGTTTTTCGCACATCAATCTTATCTTTGCACTAGAGGATGAGTTTTCTCAGCGCTTACCTGCAAAGAAAGTCATGGGCATTCAACGTCTCGAAGATGTAGTGGCGCTGATCGATGACTAACCGACGTTTAGCCCTTTGCTGGAGCGCTAGCATCGGTTTGGCACTTTTCTTTTTTGCAGTATTTTATGTCTTTGGGTCATCTAGATACGCGCATCAACACTTTGATCGCGAAATAACAAGACTCTCTTCACGAACTGTGGCTATCGGCAGTTCAATAACTGGTCGAGCCTTTCCGCCCATTCTTTCGAAAGTGGATAGCCCGTCGCTAGAGGGCGTAACAAGATGGACCGTTCCAGGCATAAGTATTGGAGATTCTCTTCACCTCACCGAAACTGCATTGGAACAAGATATTGCCCGTATTTTGATCGAAGCCGGCCCACTTTTACGAATTATGCATGTTGGAGATAGAAACCGAATTCTGCTAAAAACCTTATTGACGACGGCAAAAATCGCAAAGTTTGGCTTAAAGTTCGTTTTGGAAACCAATGTCGGAAACTTGCAAAAAGAGTATGATTCAAAGTTGATGCAACTTGCCTTTCGTCCTGCCGAAGACTTCAGGGAAGATGTCAGTTATAGTTTTCTAGACTGGAAAAGTTCTACTGAAATTGAAGTACTTATCGATCAAGCAAGATCGAAAAATATCGCGATTGTACTTCTGTCTTATCCAAGGGCAAAGTCTTCGACACAAACTTCGTACGACCGCGCTGATGTCGCGGAGCTACGACAAGAGATCAGGCAATTTTCCGAGCACTATGGTCTAGCACATTTTTCGCCTGACCTATTCTGGGATGATGCGTTTTTCACCGACCGATCACATTTCAACGCAAGAGGCCGTGAACGTTACTTGCGGGAAATCGAAGATTGGTGGGCAGGCAGATGACACAGATCGTTGCAACTTTCGTCGGGTTTCTCTTGATTTTTGCAGCAATTGGCAGCTTGTTGTCGCTAAAACAATTCAAGCTTTTTGCTCCAATATTCGGCGCAGCTACCGTCTTATATATTGCACCGTTTTCACTCCTTTGGATGACTTGCCTTTCGCTGTTGGGGTGGTGCGTCATGCAAAAGTCGATCCCGACATATAGATTTGGATCGATCACACTTCTAGCCTTAATAGGTATAACACTCGCCTTTTTGATTTTGCGCGAATTCGATTGGCTTACGTCGTTGGGAGCCGCCTATTTTACGCTTCGCATCATTCATGTCATCATTGATACACGTTTCAATGTTTATGATCCTCCGACGCTTAGCGATCTATTCATTTACATGCTTTTCCCCCCCGTTTTCCTCGTGGGGCCAATTCATCGATATTCTAATTTTAAACGCCAGTTTGAACGGCGACGTGTTTCGGCCGATGGAATTGCAATCGGTGCAGAGCGCGTTCTGCTCGGGTTGTTCATGACCTTATTTATAGGTGGTTATCTTCTTCGGAAAATCTTTGAATCTGCTAGGCAGTCTTCAATTGATCCCGATAGCTTTGCCTTTGAGTGGATGATGTCGGCAATCGGTTGGGTTGATCTCTATTTTGTTTTTGCGGGTCTAAGTAGCGTTGCTGTTGGCTGCTCATTAATCGTGGGTATCAAGATCGAGGAAAACTTCAACGCGCCATACCTAGCGCGTGACTTAGTCGATTTTTGGGGTCGCTGGCATATGTCGCTGACCTCTTGGTGTCGTGACTATGTTTATAAGCCTTTGGCGTCCTTCACTCGTATGCCGGTGCTTGGCGTTCTTTTTGCTATGCTTGTCTTGGGCCTTTGGCATGAGACATCGTATTTTTACGTTGGTTGGTCAATTTGGCAGGCCGGCGGTATTGTACTGTCTAGGTTTCTAAGACCCGTCTATGCTCGGCTGCCAAGCTCCTTCGATATTGCGATATCGCCCATTTTGATTTTGGGATGGTTATCCTTAGCAAATCCTGCCGTTACTGCCTTGGGAGACCTCTTTTGAAAACACCAATTTTAAGTATCTTGGAACGATATTTGCCGTCTAGTCTCGTGCCGGTTTGTTTGGTCCTGATCTATTCGGGGATGTTGCTACTAGTACTTCTATTCTTCGCTCTTGAGGGCACAAATATCCACTATGTTGAAGGTTAGTGTATTATGAGTACTATGAATATCCTCGTATTAGGTGCCTCGTATGGCGCTCTAATTGCTTCAAAAGTGGCTTTAGCGGGCCATTTAGTAACATTAGTCGCCAGGCCCGACGAAATTAGGTCACTTGATGCAAACGGTCTAAGTGTGTCACTTCCATTGTGGCCGTCAGAAGTGCGCCATGAATGCGTATTTCGGGCGGATCGAGGGATTGCAAAGCAAACCGGACGGCTTGGTCTGCTCACGCCGGATCAAGTTAATCCGAAAGATTTTGATCTGGCATTTCTGGCAATGCAAGAACCGCAAGTTGGTGCCGAAGAATTGGTCAGACTTTTTCATGGGATAAACAATGCACGGTTGCCGTTAATTTCTCTTCTAAATATGCCTCCTCTCTCGTTTCTTGAGCGGATACAGAATTTCCCTATTGAAAAAGCGACTCCGCATTATCATTCACCGGCGGCTTGGAATGCACTGCATCAATCGCCGCAAACCCTAGCTAGCCCGGATGCCCAAGCATTTCGTCTCGATCCGAAAGATCCAAGTAAATTGTATGTCTCGCTCGCGACAAATCTAAAAGTCGCGCCTTTTCATGAGCCAAAAGCTCAAGCGAAGCTATCCCAACTTGCAACCGACATTGAGAACATTCGCTTAGACGATGGAGGCAAACTTCCCGTTAAGCTGATTTGTTCTGGTCATCTTGCGATCCCCTTTGCGAAGATGCCAATGCTACTCACGGGAAACTATCGTTGTGTTCAACCTGATAGAATAACGTCAATTAAGGATGCGGTGTGGGGCGACATAGAGGAAAGTGAAACAATATATCAAGAATGTCTTGAGGTTCTGCGTGCGTTCTCAGTTCCCGAGAAAGTCATGGTCCCATTCGAACACTATGCTGCGGCAGCCAAGGGCCTGACAAAACCCTCTTCAGCGGCACGTGCGATTGACGCTGGGGCAACTAAAGTCGAAAGATCCGATGCCGTTATATTAACAATGGCTGAACATCTAGGAGCGCCATCACAGTGGATCTCCCGAATTGTTCGCCGTATTGACAACAGCATCGCAAAAAATTCTCAGGTGTAACGTACGCAATCGCGCTCCACAAATATCAATTCGATCTGCCAATTTAGATTAGATGGTTCGTCGATGGAATACTCTTCATGCAAAAGGTCGATTGCCCATTTTTCTCGTTTCGGGCTATTTCGATGACGATAGGCCGCTTTTGCCATTTTGATAGCGGGGCTTTGCAACCGCAGCGAATGACCGCTTTCCGCCCATGCTTTCGTCGGACTTTGGTGTAGAACTTCGGTATGTTTACTGCTCGTTGACGAACGCCATTAAGCCAATGCGGGATGCTAACCAGCGACGTCACCGTTTTGCGCGTGAACCTTCGAATTGGGTGTCGCAATCTCCCTTTTTTCTAACTTTCCTCACCACACTTACCTCAAACCGCCCTGAGCGGATCAACCCCGCAAGGGGGTTCCCCTATGCTGCGCTACGGTGATCCGCGGTCGCCATGAGACGTGCTCAATTCGTCACTTAGCAAAAGGAAAATTGACATGACACTCGAAGGTACAATCACCCGTACAAACGACAACGCTTTCACCGGCTGGATCGCCTCCCTGACATTCGATGTCGACATCGCAATCTCGGAAAACCCGCACAAGAAGACCGAAAAGCACCCAGACTTCGAAATCACCGCCAAATCCACGCGCAACCGCTCCATTCGCATCGGCAGCGCCTGGAACGCCACCAGCCAAGCTGGCAATGACTACCTCTCGGTGGCAATCAACTTTGGCGCAGGTGAAATTCGTGCCAATGCGGTCAAGACCGAAACCGACGGTGAATATCGCTTCATCCCCTACTCAAATTAAGACGTCAGGCGCGGGCAGTGCCCGCGCCTTTCACTAAATTTCCGGACTTTCGGGGGGTTCTCATGATGTCTGCGCCAGGACGGTTTTCACTCCGTTTTGATGGCGATGAGACAGTTGCTGACGTCTCGATCATAGGTCTGGATTTTAAGTAGTTGATTCAAAAATCTTTTTTTTAGGCATTTTTGCTAGTTATGATAGCGCTCCGCGTATAGCACGCGTTTCACAAATTTAGCCGTGTGGCACCCCACTGCCCCAGCCGTCCATTTCTCATTGAGGTTTGAACCAATAGCAAATTGCTGCGGTCGCTATGACTTGGTTGGCAGCTTACCCAAAAACATGGAACGGCAAAGCCTTTGCGTAGAATGTCGGCGCGGCGGGGAAAAAATAAGCCAGTCGAGATATTTCTCCATTGTGCAATGACTTCGTTGGTCAGTCTTAGTACTGCTGTGAACGAATAGACGCCTCTGACAGGCCAAAACGTGGCTTTGGGCCATTGTGGTGGCCAAAGGGCCTAGTTGGGCCCCTACCCCGCCCTGAGGGCGTGTCATCGCCGCTCTAGGCTTCGTCCGACCAGCCGTCCTGCGCCCAGAACACCGCTCCTCTACCCCATTGATCCAATAGGCGCCCTCCAGTCTCAAAGATGAGCCAGGAAGCTTCTTTATCTCATATGGGCTCTGAGGCGCTGTGATCTGCCCATTCGGGTCACGATCAGCTGGTGCAGCGGATCTCGCCTGATCCTGTTTCAATGGTCCCTTGGGGTTCGCGCAAGCGCGATACGCCGCTGCGGGACGGATGCTTTAGAACCCGCTGGGTTCTCGCGCGCGCAACCCCAAAAGAGCAAAACCGTGTCCTCGGGCTTCGCCTGCGGGCCGCACCACTTTCGCGCTTTTGGGGTGTGCGCTTGCTCACTCCGGCACTTCGCCAGTGGGTCAGGTTTTAGAGACGACGCCCTTGAGGGGCTTTTTCTCAAAACCAGACGACCAAAGGGGCAACGACCCCATCCACACCACAAAGGAGTAAGCCGATATGGCCCAAGCAAATGAAGACCGCAGCGAAGCTGAAACCAACGCAACCATTGCCGAACAAAACGACAGGTTTCGCACCACTTGGGGGGCAGATTTTACGGTTCCCGGTCAAATCATGTTGACGCGCGACGTGGCCGACCTGTCGCCAGCCGCGAAAGCCATCATCATGCAGCGGGTTCAAACCTTCTCAGAGTTCTCTGAGAACAATGACCCCTACGGCGATCACACCTTTGGCGCGTTTGAGTTCGAGATCGCTGGCAACAGCTATCACATTTTCTGGAAAATCGATCTTTACGACAAAGACTACGCCATGGGCAGCGATGACCCAGCAGACGTGAGGGTCACACGGCGCGTGCTCACTGTCTTTCACGCCTCTGAATACTGAACGTGATGCACCCTTAGCTCGGGTGCATCCCCTCAGTGCCTCCCCTTCAAATCAACAATCGACCGGCGAGGCACATCCAACACCATCATCAAGAAACAAGGATAAATCCCATGAACGATCAATCAAACATCCCCGTCACTCTCGAAGAAGTCCCCTTCGCTGACCTGCATATCTCCGACCTGAACCCACGAAAGGTGGTCAATGAGGCCAGCATCATTAGGCTTGCAGAAAACATCCGCGCTTACGGTCTCATTCAGAACCTCGCAGGCTATCGCGATGAGGCGGGTGTTGGCGTGGTTGTGGGTGGTCGCCGGTATCGCGCACTTGCACTACTACAAGATGATGAACGATTTCAGTCGGTTACGGTGAAGATGGCACCGGATCAGGCGACGGCAGAGTATTGGGCAACGTCCGAGAATGCACAACGCGAAGCCTTGCACCCCGCCGACGAAATCCAAGATTTTGGCGCAATGGAGAAACGTGGAGCCACCGTCGCCGACATCGCTACGGCCTACGGCGCAACCGAGGCCCATGTCTATCGCCGCCTTGCACTGGCCGCCCTCCCCTGCCCCGTCATTGACGCTCTGCGCAGTGGTGACATCAGCCTTTCAAATGCCGCGGCCTTCACCATCAGCGATGATGAAAAACTGACCCTCAAAGTCTTGGAAAATGTGCGTGGCACCGGCGAAAGCGATCACCGCATCAAAAAGATGCTCAAACCCGATGCCATCAAAGACAGTGACCGCCGCGCCATCTACGTTGGCGTTGAGGCCTACATCGAGGCTGGTGGGCGCACAAGCAGCGATCTCTTTGCGGACGAGGTCCTGATCGATGATCTCGCCATACTAGATGAGTTGTTCGGCAAGAAGCTGGCAGAAACGTCGGAAGGCTTGATCGCCCAAGGCTGGAAATGGGCCGACCCCATCAATGACAGCTATATCGGATGGTATCAGATCGACGAGAAGAAGCTGGCACGCATCTATGCGGAAAACGGCGATCTGAGCGAAGAACAAGTCGAAGAATACGATGCTTTGGCCGAACTGGCCGAAAGCGACGCTCTGGACGATGAAGGCCAAGCCAAACTGGCAGCGCTGCAGTCGATCCTAGACGGATCATTCACGGATGAGCAGAAAGCCCATGCGGGCGTCCTTGTCTATGTGGACAGTCGTGGAGAGGTTCAGTGTGAGACAGGCCTCATTCGCGGCACGGACAAGAAAGCAGCCATCGAGGCAGGTATCTTGGCCAAATCCAACCACGCAGGCAGCACCGGCACCAAGTCGGCCATTTCGAACAAACTGCGGATTGATCTGGATCGTATTGCAACGGGCGCTCGCCAACACGCAGCCTTGCGCGACCCAGAACTGCTGTTGGCCCTTCTCGCCTTCCAGCTTTCTGGAAAATCGGGTTACGCGAGCGTTCTAGGTTTGCGCGAAACCGAAGTGCCAAACGTACCCACGACCGAAATGGCGGGCTACACGCTAGATGAACGGCTTACAAAACCAACAAGACCCGCCAAGTTTGGCAGTGACATGGGACGCGTCTTCCGCGCCTACAAAGCAAAAGGCCCAGAATTCATCATTGAAGAAGTCACCCGCCATCTCGCCTCGCGACTGTTCGTCGATGAAGACTTGGGTGAAATGATCGACAAAGCCGTTAAAACCAATATCCGTGAGAACTTCACGCCAACTGCCGCAAACTTCTTTGGTCGCGTCGGCGGGCCATACCTCGTCAATCTCTGGTGCGAGTTGCTGGACCTCTCCGAGGATCATCCAACCGCAACCACCTTCGCCAAACTCAAAAAGAGCGAAAAGGCCGAAAAGTTGGAAGCACTTTTTGGCGATCCCGAAATGCGTAAGGCTCACAATGTCACAGAAGCCCAAGCCAAGCTCATCGACGCGTGGCTTCCCGAAAGCATGGTTTGAACAAAAGGCAGGGCGCTGACAAGCGCCCTGCCCTAGCCTCTCCAATCCTTGTGGTGAGGATCAACTGGCTTCGCTGCGGCGAAGCCTTTTTTGCGTTCAAACAGCATCCGAACCAAACGCCCGCAGAATCCAATCTTGCGAGGGTGACCTGAACAGGCGGGGACAAACCCCCTGCCCGCTCAGGCCCGGCGCTATTCGCGCGGAATCGCTATCGCGAAATACCATTCCGATGTGAGAAGATTTGCGTCATTGGTCTTTTGACCGATCCAGATGGGCCATCAAATCCGATCACCAAACAAGCCAATGATACACTACGATGAGTTTACAGCTGTAAACTCCAGGCGTATGAGCAGATAGTCCGCAGTGTCTTATCTTGCGCATTGCGCTGTGTTAGACACTAAATATAAGAAAATCGTT
>JBELEI010000028.1:0-14621 GCA_042093895.1 Cognatiyoonia sp.
TGCGCGCTGGTGGATGGTCAAATGCTGAGACTGTTTCGAGGTACTTGCGGTTTTCTCAGCATAATATTTGGAAGTAACTAATTCGAACGAATTGATATCCGATTATCGATGCTAATGTTCAAATAATACTACTAATTTAGTAACGTCTTTATCAATCCAATGACTTCATCTTGCTCATCAGCGCTCATATCACTTCCCGACGGCAAACAAAGACCATTTGCAAACAGCTTTTCGTCAACCCCACTACCATGATACACCGCATTCTTATAGAGAGGCTGCATATGCATAGGCTTCCATAAAGGACGTGCTTCGATCTGGTTCTCAAGAAGCATAAGACGAATGTCTTCACGGGTAATACCCGTTTCCTTCGGATCAACAGTCAATGCAGTAAGCCAACGTGTCGAGCGTAGTCCATCAGGTTCAGGCATGAATTCAATAGCAGAATTAGAAAGTTCTTTCTTGTAGCGCACGAAGATGTCGCGACGCCGATCTACGCGCTCATCGACAACCTTCATTTGGCCTAAACCGATTGCGGCACATACATTGGATAAGCGGTAATTATATCCGAAAGTGGAGTGTTGGTAATGCGGAGCCTGATCGCGCGCCTGAGTAGCTAAAAAGCGAGCCTCATCAGCCCATGCCTTGTGGCGTGTGACTAACATACCACCGCCAGAGGTAGTGATAATCTTATTGCCATTAAATGAAAGGATTGCAGCATCGCCGCCAGTGCCTGCCTTACGTCCATTTTTGTAGCTAGCACCAAGACTCTCAGCACTATCAACGATGAGTTTTACACCGTATTTCTGGGCAAGATTTTCAAGGGCGTCTAGTTCGACAGACTGACCATATAGATCTGTGGGCACAATAGCTTTCGGCAAACGATTCTTAGTGGATGCCTTCCGCAGTTCAACCTCAAGGTTTGCTGTGTCTATGGCCCAGCTTGTGGGGTCTAAATCGAAAAAACGTGGTGTGGCGCCTAGATAATTCACTGGAAAAATGCCGCCTGCGAAAGTCATTGACGAAATCCAAACTTCATCGCCAGGGCCAACTTCAGCGATCCGCAACGCAAGATGTAGAGCAGCAGAACCTGACACCAGACCAACACAATAAACGTCTGCATTCAGGTAGTCGCAAACAGAGGCTTCAAATGCATCAAGTTGAGGTCCAAGCGGGGCGATGAAATTGGACGCAAACGCCTCAGAGACGAACTTTTCTTCATGGCCAGACATGTGGGGTCGAGAAAGATAAATACGCATGGGTCAGTCCTTGATCAGTGGTTTGGCCGGATTTCCCACAACGGTGATGCCCGGCGGCACATCGCGAGTCACGACCGCGCCCATGCCGACAACTGCGCCAGCGCCAATTATAAGGGGCTTGTCGGACTTACCTTGACGAAGAACTGCGCCTGTTCCGATATAGGCATGATCATGAATATGGACATTTCCATTGCACATCACGCCCGGCGCGAAGGTCACGAAATCACCAATCACACAGTCATGGGCAACATACGAGTAAATGTTACCATGGAAGTGGCGGCCGATCGTGGCATTGGAGGTGATCGTCGCAAAGCCGCACAAGATAAGCCCTTCTGCAGCGGAAGAGTCGTCAAGTACCATGCAGTTTTGTGCCTGCACAGCGATGAACTGAACGCCTGCCGCCTCACATTTGCTCGCCAATTTGCTGCGGATATTGCCGTCGCCGATGGCAAGAGTGACTGCCCGGTGTTCGGCGGAATGGCTGACGAACTGTTCGAAGGTTATACACTTGTGACCGTTGACTGTGTCCTCGGTGCCGGAGTCATCGACAAATACGCAAAGTGCATCGGTCTCGTTGGCAACCTGCGCGCGCAGCAGAGGCATGACTTCTCGTCCGAAGCCGCTTGCGCCATAAACACCGTACAAATTCATTTCTTTTCTCCCTCAAACTTTGGCATCGTGGCCTCGCCCGCGGCTGAAATCCCCTCGCGTTTGACCACCTTGCGGATGGTCAGCCAGATGATCTTCAGGTCCAGCCAGAGGCTTCGATTGTCAACATACCAGATGTCGAGCGCAAACTTCTCATCCCATGAGATCGCATTCCGCCCATTTACCTGCGCCCAGCCGGTGACGCCGGGGCGCACCTCGTGGCGGCGGGCCTGTTCGGGCGAATAGAGGAGGAGGTACTCCATCAGAAGCGGGCGCGGGCCGACAAGGCTCATCTCGCCCTTCAGCACGTTCCAAAGTTCGGGCAGTTCATCGAGCGAGCTGGCACGCAGGAAACGGCCAAGCTTGGTGAGCCGCTCAGCATCGGGCAGAGGACGACCATCGGCGTCAATCGCGTCGCGCATGGTGCGGAACTTGATCATTTGAAAAGGCTTGCCTTCGCGGCCGGGCCGGGTTTGGTGGAATAGGACAGGCGATCCCATCTCGCGCCGGATCATCAGCGCAATGACAATCAGTATTGGGGAGAAAACGATCAACCCAATCGCTGCGCCCAAAATATCCAATGCACGTTTTATCAATTACTGAACTCCTAACGTTCCAAACGGTCTATCAACCCGAACGAAGCCTTTCTGCGTGATCTTTCGCTGAACTTCAATGGTGGGAGCCTCCAAGCTCCCCCCTCAGTGAAAAGGCTTCACCATGAACCCCTTTACCCATCGTGCCTGTTCCATTCATGGCCCTCCTGACCGCACATTAAAGGACGCAGCGATGTCAGTTGTGCCGAACCAAGTTGAAGACTTCCGCGAATTTCTGCATCCCCTTATGCATCGACAGTTCGCGTTCGTAATATTCCCGCCCGTTTTGTCCTAGCGCTTCACGCTCGGATCGCGACATCTCTGCCAAGGCAATGGCCCCGGCTGCGATGCTCTCAGGGTCCTCAGGTGTCACAGTGATGCCGGCAGCCGAGCACTTGATTAGGCGCGCGGCCTCACCGCGCACGCCCATCAACAGTGGTTTTCCAGCATACATGTAGGCTTGGGTTTTTGAAGGCAGCGTGATCTCGAACAAAGGAGTGTCACGCAGGTGTACGAGCAGACAGTCAGCCGCATCTAGAAACGCCTGAACCTCGTTGCTCGGAACCCTCGGCAGGAAGGCGACATTGGAAAGTTCTAGCTCGGCGGCCTGTGTGTTGAGGGCGTCCAGGGTCATGCCACTACCGAGAAAACAGAAGGTGATCTTGTCTCCCATCCCTTGCTCTTCGAGCATGTGGGCGGCTTGCAGGACAGCGCCCAGGGACTGGGCCGGTCCGATATTCCCAGCGTAGAGTATTTTCATGCCTTTGAAATTACGCATAGCGTCTGGAACCGGGCGCATTGGCTTGTCGCCGTCCTGATCCTCTTTTGCCCACCCGAGAACGGTCGTCATCTTTTCGGCGGGAACGTGCCGGTCGAGTAACGTCGCTCGGAATCCCTCGGTGTGAAGCACAATGTGCTGGACGTGGCGGTACATCCAGTTCGCGGCACGATCGAGAATGCTGAGCGCTCGGGGATTTGAGATCATTCCGGTGGCCGGAAGCGTATCCGGCCACAAGTCATGAATGTCGACCACGACCGGGAAACGTCGGAAGATCCGCGCCGCTGTTGCAGCCAGTCCAACCGTCAGCGGCGGATTGTAGACATGAACGAAGGCCGGACGTTTGGCGAGAAAGACCAAATAAAGGAAGGCGCTGAGGGAAAAGCTAAGATAGTTCAAGATCCGCCCGAACTTTCCCGTGTCGTGGCTTGGGTAAAGGGCGAGACGCGTGATCGCGATTCCGTTTTGTTCGCTGCGCTGAATCGGCCGAATGCGGTAGCCGTCAAAGATTTTTCCGCCCGGATAATTTGGAAATCCGGTGACGACTTCAACGTCATATCCAAGATCGCGCACGGCCTCGGCAAAGGCTTGCCCTTTGTAGGCCGGCTCCGGATCGTAGAACTGGGTCAGAAAGATGATGCGGGGGTGAGAGCTGTTCATCTGTCCCGCTGCGCTGGGGTTCCGGCGGGACCGTTTTCCCGGATGCCATCCCAAGTGTTGGAGAGTTTTGCCGTGCCCAGGATGAGTGACACAACCCGTTCTGACGTGTTGGTGATGCAGTAGTCAGCCGGGACCGGCTGCGGGATTGCCCGCGCCTCTCTTTCGGCAAATAGCTTCGTTACGGCCTCGACACCATTTAGAATGGTATCGCTGTTAAGTCCGGTCATCATGATGCAGCCCACATCAAGGGCTTCGGGCCGTTCGATTGCGTCGCGCGGGGAAATGGCAGGGAAGCCAAGGATCGAGCTTTCCTCCGCAATTGTGCCGCTGTCGGAAATGGCGCAGAAGGCTTTGGTCTGAAGCTTGTTGTAGTCGTGAAAACCGAACGGCTTCATCCACTGCACATGTGTGTGCAAATGTATCCCCTCCAGCGCGTCGAGGCGCTTGCGCGTCCGCGGATGGGTGGAAACGATGATCGGCATGTCATAATGCGTCGCGATCTGATTCAGGGTATCGACCAGCGACGAAAGGCGCGCGGCGCTATCAACATTCTCTTCCCGGTGCAGCGACACGATGAAATAGCCACGATCGTTCAGTTCTAGCCGCGACAGCACATCCGAGGACTCTACACGGTCGCGGTAGTGTTCGAGAACTTCGCGCATCGGTGATCCCGTCAGGTAGATCCGCCGGTGGTGGCACCCTTCGGACAGCAGATGGCGGCGCGCATGTTCGGTATAGACCAGGTTGAAATCCGAGATATGGTCAACCAGTTTGCGGTTCGTTTCCTCGGGGACGTTGCGGTCGAACGACCGGTTCCCCGCCTCCATGTGATAGACCGGGATCTTCATCCGCCGCGCCATGATCGCCGAGATGGCCGAATTGGTATCGCCCAGCACCAAGACGGCATCGGGGCGTTCTTGCGCCAGCACTTTTTCACTTTCAGACAGGATCTTGCCCAGCGTTTCGCCCAGCGTACCGCCCCCCGTACCCAGGAAGTGATTGGGCTTGCGGACGCCCAGATCCTCGAAAAAGACCTCGTTGAGTTCATAGTCCCAGTTCTGGCCGGTATGAACGATGACGTGATCGGTAAAATCGTCGAGCCGCGCCATAACGCGGGACAGGCGGATGATCTCGGGGCGTGTCCCGAGAATGGTCATTACTTTGAGGCGCTTCATTTCAAAACCTTGTCGGTAAAAGTATCGGGGTTTTCCGGATCGAACAGATCATGCGTCCAGAACAGGGTCAGCAGGTCCGTGTCACCAGTGTTTTCAATCGAATGGGTATGGAGCGTCGGCATGTCCACCGGGGCAGGCGTATCGCCCGAAACGCGGTACTCCAAGACTTCGTCACTCATAACCTTGCGAATGCGGATCAACGCCTTGCCTTGAACGACAAGAAAGCGCTCAACTTTGTTCAGGTGGAAATGATCGCCGCGGGTAACGCCCGGTTTCGTCGTCGACAAAAAGGTCTGGCCGCCGCCACCGCCCTTGACCGCCTCGAACAAGGTGCCGCGGGCATCGGTGTTCAACGTCAAGGGCCGCGGAAATCCATCTGGATAGAGCGCCGCGCGGTAGCTGTTGAACAACGCAACGGTGAAGGGATTCGACAGGTCGGGATAGATATTGGCACGGTAATCGGCGTGAAACCCTTGCAGCATCGAAAAGAGATCGGTCACGGCAATATCCCGTGCGTCCGGGTGCACGGTGCCGGTCTGGCCACCGATGATCGCATCCAACCCGGCCTGCGCCGCCGCACCGGCGTGAAGCAGGGACACCCGACCATCGGGGTTGATATGTGGGGTTTCCCCGGCGATCACCGCCTCGATGAACGTTGCGGTGACGTTATTGTAACGCGGCCTGGCGCATTCGCCAAAGATATGCGGCAACACGAGATCGGTATACCGGCCGCCAACCCGCGACAGGATCTCGCCGGCGATCCGCTTGGAGCGTCCATAGGGCGTGTCGCTGACCGCGTGGTTCGAGTTCGCGTAAACGATATGGGGCGTTGCGCCTTCGGCGCCGCAGGCATCGGCAAGACGCTGTGCAATCGTCGGGTTCGCTTCTTCGACAACGGCGTCCGGGGCCCGGTTCACACCGGCGAAGTGCAAAACACCTGCTGCCCCTGCAACGGCTTTGCGCAAACGGGCCGCATCGTCGAACCCCGCGTGGTCCAATGTGACCAGATCAAAGGGTTTATCACGGCCCTGGAACCCTGCGGCGCAATTGGCAGCGTGAACCCGGGCGGCAGCGTGCCATCCGATCAGCCCCGCCGCTCCGGTAATGACAATTTTCATCGCATTACCTTCCATGCTTCCAGCTCGGCCCGGAGTTCGGGCAGGGAAAGCAACAACGCCTTGACATCTTCGACATCCAGCCGCTTGGTATTGTGCGAGTGATAGTCCTGGTGCTGCACGGTATCATGATCGCCTTCGCTGAAATACGCTTTGTAGTTCAGATCACGGTCATCCATGCGGATCCGGTAATAGTCTCCCATATCCTCGGACTGGCCTAGTTCCTGCGCCGTGGCCAGCGTTTCATAGAGCTTCTCGGCGTGACGCCAACCGATTTCCTCAATTGGATGATCCGGAACGCCAAACAGTTCGACGAGCGCGGTGGCCAGATCCGCAATCGTCGATGCCACGGCCTTGCGAATGAACAGATCCCCTTGTCGCGCATGGTTGAACGCATGATGCACCAATGCCACAGAATCCCGCAGGGGCATTAGGAACCGCGTCATCTGCGGTTCAGTTAGGGTGATGGCCCGCCCCTCCTTGATCTGGGCGATGAACAACGGGATGACCGAGCCACGCGAATACATCACATTCCCGTATCTCACCATCGAGATCGTGGTCGCAGCATCAGAACCGATCGAGCGTGCGACAGCCTGACCCAACTTTTCCATCATAGCCTTAGACATGCCCATTGCGTTGACCGGCTGGACGGCTTTGTCGGTGGACAGCAAAACCAGCGATCTGACGTTATGGGCGATCGCTGAGCGGATCACGTTTTCGGACCCAAGGATGTTGGTCCGCACCGCTTCCATGGGAAAGAACTCGCAGGAGGGAACCTGTTTGAGCGCGGCGGCGTGAAATACGCAATCAGCCCCCGCCATCGCGCGCATGACACTGTACTCATCGCGGATATCGCCTATGAAAAAGCGCACATTTGGACTGCGAAGTGTGTTTCGCAGCATATCCTGCTTTTCCTCGTCTCGGCTGAGGATACGAATCTCATCATATCCCTTCTCCAACAGGTCGCGTAGCATTGTCTTGCCGAACGAGCCGGTGCCTCCAGTGATGAGGACGGGACCTTTCTCATGTTTCATTATTCGTTCCTTGTTCATCTAAGTCGGTGTATCGGGAGATTTTGATTGGGTGGTCGCGTGCAAACGCTTCCAATCTACGAAAAGAAAAAATGCGATTGCGGGGATGGGCAGAAGGTAGTTCGTCACCGACCCAATAGCAATCGTCAGAGCAATACCGTGTCGGCTTCTAGCAAGGACAAAAAGTGAGCCAATGAAAAAGAGAAACCCAAAGATCCCAAACCGCATCAGGGTTTGCGTATACCCATCGTGTGACCCAATTTGCCGCGCTTCTAAAAACTGATCGTATCTTACTGTGCCAAACCCCAGCGGATGTTGCCTGACAATGTCGAGGGCATTCACGATGGGTAAAAACCGGCCCAAGAAAGCATATTCTGACAAAAACTTACTTTCGTAATGTGTAAGTGCAAGTGTCAAAACCTGACTTGATGCGACCAAAGCCACCAAAGCAGCAAGAAGGCGGTAGCGGCTATCCGACGCAAACACGACAATAGCCGCGAATGTCAACAATCCAGCTGTGCTGTTTGCGGTAATGATACCCGCAGCCAAAATCAGAAACCGGGAAAAAGTCATCCTTTTCAAATGAAAAAAGATGGCTGCGGAGATGTTTATGAAAATCTGGAAAGTTCCAGGCTCAGAGGCAAAACCGGCATTTCGGTAAACCACAATGCCGTCCGCCATAACAAAGTTCTGAAAGCCCAGGGACAACCCTGTGAAGCCATAATAATCGTAGCGAAAAGCAAAACTTAGAATGCTGGGAGACGCCTGTACGATCAAAAACGAAACTACGGAAACCAATGTCAAAGTGGTGACTAAGTTAGCATAAGCTAGGATTGTCGCGTAACCGTCGATGCGATTTGCGATCAAAATAGAAAGGATCGTTATGAAAATTATAAAAAAGCCCGTGATGCTCAACGAATTATATTGAGTGAGAAAATAGCAATCAATGAGAATTGACGGCGCGAACAATATCAGCGCAATCACAATCCAATTTGCTTCTCGTTTTGAAAGAGTAGGTTTCATAATCAAAACTATTGCTAATGTAGCTACGGCAAACGAAGCTTTTACACTGGCCCCAAACAAGGGTGTTGCAAAGACGAAGATAAAAAGGAACAGAACCATGTAACGCTCGAACGCGGTGCTGCTCAGATCCAATGTCCAACGCAACTTGTTGTGCGGCCCTATTTTGCGTGGTTGTGTATTCATGCTGTGCGATCATTCAGAAAGGCGTCGATTTTTCGACCCAGCGTCGCTACGTTGTATTCAGCGCGTAACTTTTCCGAAAATTGACGTCCGGTCTTGGTTAGCTTTTCGTGCGGCAAAAGCACCAGTTCTGCAATCAATGCAAGGGCATTCTCGCGATCATTGGACTTATATTCGAAGAGATCCTCTCTGATATCAGGTGGCAGCCTTTTTAATGGCGTAGTCAATATCGCACGTTCCGAGAGAGCGTAGTCAAAGATCTTGGAAGGAAAGGAGTTTTCCTCCATTTCGGTTGCCGGCGTCCTGGGATTCACCAAGACATCGAACTTGCGCATTTTTTCCAAGGCCTTGTCGCGCTCAACAATGCCTCGGACCCGGATACGGTTATCACGCGCCTCAATATCTTTGATCTTCGAAAGTTCCGGTCCCACGCCATAGACGGTGAGCGTAATTGGCAAATCGCTTTGGGCGATCAGTTCTGCTAATTCCAACACTCCATACCCTGGAAACACCCCACCAAAATACCCAATATTGAGTGTTTCACTTTCAGTATGCACTGGCAGTTCGGCGGGTGCGGCTTCCTCAAACGGCTTCTGCTCAGGGAAAATACCTGGAAAAACCAGATGCTTGCGCTTTGGTGTGTATCGCTTCAATAGCTCAGGAGACAGTGCGATGCCGTAGCGAAACCGCTTTGTGAACAAAAGGGTCAATCGTCTATCAATGCTTTTCAGCACGCGCCTTAGCCACCCATCTCCCGGCAAAACCACGCCCGACGGGTCAGTCAGAACGAGGACCGTTCTATATCCCATCAACGATAATACAGCTCCTGAAAAAACATAAGGAAGATATAAACCGTGAACGATTAGATAATCCGGTTTCTGCTGAATTGTTACCTCAAGTATTTTCTTCATTCGCTGAAGTCTTTTTAGGATTGGTTTGTTAGACGTGGGAAAAACAATCCCCTCAGCGTTTGAAAACTCAAGTTTGGCTTCGGGAAGGCTTGGAATTGGACATGCTGGGTAGTCCTGAACCGGAGGTGATGACAGAACATCAACTTGCATATCAGTCTGTTCAAATATCCGAACCAGTGAATGCGCAAATGTATTAGATTGAATTCCAGGAATAGGATCCTTGGAAAAGACCCACTGGGCGTAGCTGGCGGGCATGCAATATGTGACGATTAGTGCTTTTTTCATATTGTGGTTCCATCGCGCCGACAAACCTTTGGCTTCCAACGACTTGCTTGCAAGCGCTCAAAAAACGCTTTCTTAGCCTCTTTCTGGAGGCAAAACTTCTCCGCCACTGCCCTGTTGCCGTCTTCCAAACGGCGTCTGACATCGTCCTGTTGAAGAAGATCGTTGATCCGATCCTTCAGCTCTTCTGGCCGCGCCGCCTCATAGGTTGCACAATTCTCACCGTCCAAGGCGAAATCTCTAAGCTCGGGAAAATTCGGGATGACAAAGGTCTTGCCGAACAACCCGGCCTCGATTGCAGGGCGGCAGAAATGTGGGCTGCCTATTGGCAGAAGCAAAAGCTTGGTTCCCCTGAGATACGGCCTGATGTCAGGAACGAGCCCGACAATATTCAACTGTGCATCAGGATGGCCAACGCCGCGGATCTGCTCAAGCGTTTTGATCGCCGCCTCGCTGTAGTGACCAAGGCAGACAATTCGGCGTCCAGGGACATTAAGCAGCGCCGGCAAGGCCGCGATCAGGTTGTTGAACCCTTTGATCGTTGCGCCGCCGCCAACGTAAAGAAGGTCCGATTCAATCGCCGGATCCCGGTTATGCTCGGGTGCTGCATAGTCTGGACTATAATTGTTGGGCAGGACAACCGGATCAAGACCATTATCTCGCGCGTGATGCGCCCAAGTTTCGGTTATTGAAACAACGACGTCTGCTCGCTTCAGGAAAAAGCTAGTCAAACGGCCAAACGCTCGAGACAGACAGACATTTTCCTGCACCACAATAGCGATGCAACGACCGGGAAACAATTGCCGCGCGATCGGCACAGCCATGGCCTGAACGCTGGACGTTAAAACAAGCGCATCAAAGCGGCCTTTGAAACGCTTGTCTCGGGGTGTTGCTATGAGTGCGATGGTCCGAAGCGCCGAAATCAAGATGTGATACAGGGTCGCTGCCAAGCGAACGCCTTCGTATGACGGCAAGCTCTGCAGAGTGAGTTTGCCGAGATCATCAGATTGGATTGGCGCCTCATCATAGTCTCCGGCATAAGGACCCGCAACCTGAACAGTCCCAACCAGCCGCAAGGACGCAATCAGATCGCGGTTATAATACCCCGCTCCGCCCTCTATGCGCCAATGTGGGAGAATGATCAGATTGGTCATACAACGCCTGTCATTGCCCGACCGGCGGTTTACTTTAGCATCCATCAATATCCGGTTCCGTTGACACGGATGTTTCGAACTCGGTTCAATTTTGAGTTTAATCGTCGGCGAAGGTGGCTCAAAAATCGCAGTACTCTACCCGCAAACCTTCGCAGATGTATCAGTCTCAGCTTGCCCAGCGATGTCAGCAACAGAAATTTGGGAACGCTATGGCGACCATCGCGAAATCTGATACGAAGAACCTCGACTTTCGCAGTTGGATCATTTCTGAAGATGGCTGCGGCCCGGTGTTGTCCATCACGGATAAACATCTGATCGTTAAAGACCACAATGCGTTCGCCGTTCGCGCCATACTCCCCAAAGACGGCAAGGTTTTGCGCCCGGTCAATGCGTCCTTTTGCGGATTTCCTGTCCAGTCCAAAAGTTTTTTTGTAACTGTCGAAGTCCGAGTTCATTGCCCTGATGACGTCACTGCCCGCGATCGGTGCTACTTTTGGACGCCCAAATCGCCCCCGTTTGACAGTCACCAGCAAATCCGCCACGGCCATCTCCTCGAAACTGGCATCTTGCAGGTCGATCAGCATGTGCCCGATCTGCCCAAGGAACTCACGGTCGAAATTTGCGACGGTCAAACCGAACTGGCCTAAATATGCATCCAACAACACTTCGGCATCGTCAGACAGCCCAAACAGCTCTTGGAGTGTCATGTCCAAACGCAATGGGCCGACGTGAATATGCACGCTTTCGCCAAGGTTGTCCTCTATTTTGACCGGCATTGCCGAAGAAATTGCAAAGGTTTCAAGTGTAATGACCCCCGGGTTGCTCATCTGAATTCTCCGTAGAATTTTGAGTGAATTGCCTGCTTCAAGCTTCGCGGAAGCGTAAGCTTCGCATTTTGTATCGGTTCAGTAGTCATGGAATGCATTGACCCGTGCAACAATTTCGCCTATTTCGCCAGTCCTCATGCACAACATAACTTCTGCGGCAGCTCGAAAGAACACCAACCGCAAGCGGTGTTCCAGGTCAGACTCGTCAATGCCCAAAAACAGTTCCTGGATGCGCAAGCGATACGCTTCCGTAAATCCTTTCTTGTCATAATAGGCGCGCGCCAAAAGATGAACAATTTCATCAATAGGCGACAGCGTATAGCACAGCCGCAGGTCGTCCCATTTGCGATTAGCCCAAACTGAGTCTTGTATTTCTTGGTCCAAGGGAATCCATTCACCGGCGTTTGTACTGCGACACGTCAACTGAAAGCAAATGTCCAGCTTGGCACTGCCGCGAACAAAGAAACGAAACCGCTTCACGCCATAAAGAAAAACAAAATCTGTCAGATTATCAAAGGGATGCAAGACTTCGAACCAATTTTGTTGCGTCAAGACGCCTTGAGCAAGCTTCCAATCCTCTGGGTGAATCACAAGGTCAATATCAGCCTCGCCTGCGTAATTTTCGGGCAGCGCATTATCGATATCACGGCAAATTGCATACTGGACCTTCTTCGAATTGAAGGCATTCAATACTTCCATGACGTTACTGGCGGCGAAAGAAGTCATCGCGTCAAACCCTTTGACTTCCTTACCTTTGCGCTGGATGAAATAACTTTCGCGAGAAACTCCAGATATTTACCTTCATACATTTGAAAGCGAAACTGATCATTCTGAATATGAATATCCCGCCCTCCACGTCCGGGCAGCCCAAAATTCGCATCAACTCCGAAGCGCTTTTCAGCGAGAGTTAACTCGCCCAAGTCCTCGATCTTTTCACCCATTCCTCACCCCCATTTTTCTAAAGTGATGCAAGATCACAGAATGCCTGATATATCATTTTGAATCGTCCCAAACGAGAAAGCGCAGAGAGTTTCAGTTTGGCGATGGTCCGTGTGCGGACACTCAGGAGATCGAACCCAAAGGCCAGAAACAACAGCGACAGTAGCGTTGCATATACGGCACCCTCAAGGCCGAAAAACGGGATCAGAAGCAGGTTCAGGATAACGTTCAAAACGGCCGTCAGAAGTTGCCGTACGAGTGTCAGATTTTGAAGACCCTGCATCACGTACCACCGACCGCTGATCACATTCAATGACACAAAGATCAATCCAAGCGCGTGCAGCGTGAGGATGGTCGCCGTTTCGTCGAAATGACTTCCAAGGATAAGCTCCAACAAAGGATCGCTCAGCAACAGCATCACACCCCACAGGATGATAGAGAGGGTAACCAGCACGACAGAAAGAACTCTGAACCCTTCATCAAAAGTTTCTGGCGATTGGGCGTGAATATGTGTCAGCCGAGGGTAGTAGGCGGCGACAAGCACTGTTGGAAGTATATAGAGTTGCTGACTGATCCTCGATGCGGCGGCGTAGATACCCACTGACTCGACGTCCATAAGCACGGCGATGACAATCTGGTCCACATAGAAATAGCCGACCACGGCGAGCGAAGAGGCGGCCAGTGGCCAAGAGCGTTTGAGCAGGGCGACCGCGTCTTCAATGCGAAACGCCCCTTTTGACAGTACAAGACCATGTTTGGATGCAAACACCACCGCAGCCGCGAAAAGGACAAGGTATTCAAGGGCGGTGACCGCTGCAAAAGAAATAACCGTGGCACCAATCAGCAGAATCGCAACCTTGCCGATCGCGCCGGCAATGATTGATGTCTGTTGGGCGAGCGAGATGGATCGAAGCTCTGCATGTGCTTCAAGCCCGAAAAGCAAAACCTCAAGGCCCTTAAAAAGAAGGATTACAGACAGGAAGCACGAAACCAAGAACTCTGTTCCGTAACCTGGGTAGACCAAATTAATCAGGACGACGAATGAGATGGATAGGATCAAGCTCGCAGCAGATACCATTGCTGACGCCGCGCTTAAAACCACGCGACGAGTTGTTCTTCCGCTGGAAATTTCATCAATAACGACATCCTTGAGGCCCAATCCCGCCAAAGCGCCGAAAAGCATGAAGCTTGCAAAAACGGTGCTGAACGCGCCAAACTCGGCCGGGCCAATTTGGCGAGCGACCAGCAATGTAAGAGCGGTGCCAAGAAACAAACGCAGCACTTTCTCTGCGAAAGGCCATGCCAAGCTCTTTGTGGGATTGTTAATCAAGTTGCTATATCCGATTTTCGGCGCAGTATTGGTTGCTTGGCTTAAATGGTTGGATGACTAGGTGTATTGACTGCAGCAATTGAACTTGGAAGCGAAGGGGGTTAATGAGGCTGCTCACTACTGTATGACCGCAATTTAACTGTATGACCGCAATTTATGGCGCGTCGAGTTACGGCCGAATCAATGAAACCTGCGCCTCCTGTGATAAGAATTTTCACCACTCAACTCCAACTTTAAAAGGCCTTGTGAATTTGTTACATAGAACAAGTTTGAAAGGTCTAAATAACATCAATTTACCAGAGTGTTTGTAGGAGCTCATCAGAAACAAGATTTTTAAGTTCAGAACTGGGTACAAATCGCGCGGCTTCTATTTCCATGCTACTTGAATTATTTAGACTTTCGGAAGTTGATGCTCGAAAAAATGCAACGTGGTCACGTTTAGAAACAGATTTGTTAGGAAGCAAACCAATAAAACGCAGATCAGTAAGCTCAGAAATACCCGTTTCCTCATATACTTCACGTTTCGCTGCCGTCTCCACATCTTCGCCGTGATCAACTCCACCACCCGGCAGATGCCATCCCGGAATGTATGTATGTTTCACGAGCAGGATTTCACATTGAGGATTTTGCACTATAACACGAACACCTAACGTCATTCCGCGCGCCAGAAGAAAATAACGATGCAATAATGCTAACCCAAGTTTGGAAGACACGGCTCT
>JBELEI010000029.1:0-14070 GCA_042093895.1 Cognatiyoonia sp.
GAAATTAAAAGCGTGCTAATAACTGGTGGCACTGGGTCCTTCGGGAAAACTATGTTACATGACTTATTGGATAAAGGGTTTGAAGAAGTTCGGATCTTAAGCCGTGATGAAGAAAAACAAGATGCGTTGAGGAATACTCTACGAGACGATCGAGTGCGTTACTATATCGGAGATATCCGTGACCGTGGTGCTGTTGATCGAGCAGTTTTTGGTGTTGATGCAATTTTTCATGCGGCAGCTTTAAAACAAGTTCCAAGTTGTGAATTCTTTCCACACGAGGCCGTTCTTACTAATATCATCGGTTCGGAAAATGTGATCCGTTCAGCGGTTAATTCGAAAGTAAAAAGTCTTGTATGCTTGTCGACTGACAAAGCCGTACAGCCGGTGAATGCGATGGGTATGACAAAGGCGCTCATGGAAAAAACTGCACATGCTGCAGCCAGATCTCTTGGGCCTAATAGTGAGACAATAGTCTCAACAGTACGCTATGGAAATGTAATGTATTCTAGGGGTTCAGCAATTCCTCTGTTTATCAAGCAAATAAAATCGGGGCTCCCAATTACAGTTACTGAGGCAACAATGACGCGTTTTTTGATGCCCCTGCGTGATAGTGTTGCTTTGGTACACCACGCTTTTGAGAATGCCAATCAGGGAGATTTGTTTATTAAAAAGGCAGCTGCCTCAACAATTGAAAATTTGGTGATTGCCTTAAAGGAACTATTTAATGTTCCAAACCATACTGTTGAGGTGATTGGTTGGCGTCACGCAGAAAAATTATATGAGACACTTGCCAGTGCCCAAGAACTAAATGGCTCGGAAGACATGGGTGAATATTATCGAATAAAACTTGATATGAGAGATCTAAATTACAAGCCTTACTTTTCTGAAGGGAAGTTAGAGACAAAGTATACAGACGATTATCATTCACATAATACTCGGCAGCTGGATGTAGAGGGTGTGAAATCTCTGCTCGTTAGCTTGCCTGAAATTCAGTCAGAGCTGAATAATTGGACGCCTCCAAAATGAAAAAAATTGTCATTACAGGTGCTAAAGGTCTGATAGGCTGGCACGCCCACGCGCGTTTACATGCCGCAAATTGTTCTGCCAAGTTTCAAGGCGAGTCCATACCCTTTGAAATTGTGGCACTAGATCACGAGATGTTTGATGACGACCTAGCCCTCAAAACTGCGCTCGAAAAAGCGGAGGCGGTCTTACATTTTGCCGGTGTGAACCGAGCCAATTCAGATGATGAAGTGGAAGCGGCGAACCCAGCGATCGCGATGCGCTTAGCTAAAATGTGTGAAACTGTCGAGAAGAAGCCGCACATTGTTTATGCGAATTCAACCCACGCATCCAATGATTCTGCGTATGGAAGATCAAAGCGCCTGGCTGGTGAAGTTCTGGAGAAAGTATCAGAAAATTATACAAACTTGATACTACCTCATATCTTTGGGGAATATGCCCGACCGCGGTACAATAATGTGACTGCAACGTTCGTGGAGGCGGTTATTGAGGGTCAACGTCCCGATATTAACCCTGTTGGCCAAGTGTCATTGCTCTATGCAGGAGACGCGGCGCAATTTGCAATAAATGCAGTGACAAAGGGTTTGACCGGAATATTGACGCCAGACGCGCGAGATATAAAGGTTGTTGCTTTATTTGAAAAAATCCAAAAGTTCCACTTAGACTATCAGAATAATATTTATCCTGATCTGCGTGATCCGTTTAATGTAAAGTTATTCAATAGTTACCGTGTGGCACTTTATCCAGGCAAATTTCCAATTCCATTAAAAATGAATAATGATGCTCGTGGAACACTATTCGAAGCGACCAAGGGTGGTGGCGGTGGCCAAACGTTCTTATCCACAACAGCCCCTGGGATTACGCGCGGCGATCATTTCCACTTAGAAAAAGTGGAAAGATTTCTAGTGGTTCAAGGGGATGCAATAATTCGTATCCGAAAGGTTCTCAGTGATGAAACTTGGGAATACAGAGTTTCTGGAGAGAAACCAGAACCGGTTGATATGCCAACTTTACACACTCATTCAATTGAAAACATTGGCGATGAAGAGCTTCTCACTTTGTTTTGGACACATGATTTGTTCGATTTGAAAAATCCCGATACTTTTGCTGATAAGGTTCTAAAATGAAGCAACTAAAAGTAATGACAATCTTAGGCACGCGACCTGAAATTATTCGTCTTTCACGCGTGATGGATCGCCTTGATCAATATACCAATCATGTCATCGTTCATACAGGGCAAAATTGGGATTATGAGTTGAATGAAGTATTTTTTGAAGACTTAGGCGTCCGTAAGCCCGATCATTTCCTTGGAACTGGTGGTGGTTCTTTAGGTGATACGCTCGGGAAAATCTTGTCAGAAAGTGAAAAGGTGTTGGCAAAAGAGCGGCCTGATGCAGTTTTGGTCTTAGGCGATACTAATTCTGCAATTTCGTCAATCATGGCGCGTCGCATGAAAATTCCAGTCTATCACATGGAAGCGGGCAACAGGTCCTTCGACCGAAATGTCCCCGAGGAGACCAATCGCAAACTTGTGGATCATATCTCGGACTTTAACTTGGTCTACACTGAACATGCGCGGCGGCACCTACTGTCGGAAGGAATCCACCACCGGCGTATCTACCTGACCGGCTCGCCAATGCGCGAAGTCTTGGATCATTACCGGGACCGGATCGAAGCATCGGATGCCCTTACACGGCTTGGCTTGAAAGGCCGCAGCTATTTCATCGTATCACTGCACCGCGAAGAGAACGTCGATAGCGACACACGCCTTACGGCTTTGGTTGACGCGCTGAACCGCATTGCCGCGCAGTATGACATGCCAATCATCGTGTCGACCCATCCGCGCACGCGCAAACGACTAGACGCGTTGAAAGATGCGGTTCTGGATATCCGTGTGCAATGGATGAAGCCGTTCGGTTTTCATGATTACAACAAGCTACAGATGCGCGCATTCTGCGCTATCTCGGACAGCGGCACGATCGCCGAGGAAAGCTCGATGCTTGGTTTCCCGGCGATCACTCCTCGCGACGCGATCGAGCGCCCCGAGGGGTTGGATGTCGGCTGTCTAATAATGACGGGGTTGAATGTTGATACTATCCTGGATGGGATCGAAGCCATTACCCGCGGCTTCAAGGATCGTCAGGCGGCCGGCCTGTCACACCCCGTCCCAGCGGATTACTGCATCACCAACGCTTCAGAACGCGTCGTGAACCTTTTGCTCGGCACAGCGCGCCTTTCAAACGATTGGGACGGAATTAGAAGGTGAGTGGCTTGCTGCAATGAACAAATTCGACTTTGCGAAAAAGCGTACATTTGACATCTTTTTATCAGGAGTAGGCCTAATCTTTCTGTGGCCGGTGATAGCAGTTTCATGGTACCTGGCCGGGCAGGATACCGGTGCCAGTGGCTTCTTTCTTCAGCAAAGGGTGGGACGTGATGGAAAGCTTTTCAAAGTAGTCAAGCTACGCACCATGCGACCTGTTGGAGGTACGACCGTAACCCGCGCTGGTGACGCAAGAATCACACGTCTTGGAGCAAAGCTGCGCCGATATAAGTTGGACGAACTGCCGCAGCTATGGAACGTATTTATTGGCGATATGTCCTTCGTCGGCCCTAGGCCAGATGTGCCGGGTTTCATGGATCAGCTGACCGGTTCAGATCGCAAAATTCTGATGTTGCGACCTGGGATCACTGGGCCCGCTACGCTGAAGTACCGCAACGAGGAAGAGTTGTTGACTGAGGTAGACGATCCAGAGTGCTATAACGCTGAAGTAATCTGGCCCGACAAGGTTCGGATCAATCTTGAGTACGTGGATGATTGGAGTTTCAAGCGGGATATCAGCTATATTCTGCAGACGGTTTTACGATGACTATTAGACAGCCCGACATTTTACCCTTCATTCCTCTGGTTATCATAGGCGCCGGCCGCTCAGGGACTAACGCGCTGCGTGACGCCCTGACCGGTTTGCCTGGTTTCGCGACTTGGCCCTGCGACGAGATCAACCCGATCTGGCGGCATGGCAATCTCGACTGGCCTAATGACCAAATACCCCGAGAGCGGGCAACGCCGGCGGTGCGCCAGTCGATCCGAAGGGCATTTTGCCGGATCTGGCGGCAGCAGGGCCGACCAGCGTTCGTCGTTGAAAAGACCTGTGCCAACACACTACGGGTGCCCTTCGTCGACGCCGTCCTGCCCGAGGCACGTTATGTCCATATCGTGCGCAACGGCTTCGATATCGTGGCCTCCGCGCGCAAACGCTGGCGCGGTGAACTTGAGGTTCCGGGGCTTTCTTATTACCTTGCTAAGGCGCGTTATGCGCCCCTCTCCGACCTGCCGCGCTATGCTTTATCGGCCATAACGAATCGCGCTGCGGTCAAATTAGGCAAGCAGGAGCATTTCAATTCCTGGGGTCCACGCTTTGTCGGGATTGATGCGCTCTCGGGAGCAGCGCTTGATGAAATTGTCGCCCGACAATGGGCAGCCTGCGTTTCGTTAAGTGACACAGCCTTCGTGGACATGGCTCCCGAACGGGTCTTTCAGGTGCGCTACGAAGATTTCACTGCCGACCCGCAGGGCAGTCTAGCGAAGATCATGCGGTGGCTGAAAACTCCTTACGAAGACGACAGCTTGAAAGCAGCTGTTTCCTCAGTCCGGTCCAGTTCGGTGGGAAAAGGACAGGCCGCTGCCGAGGCGTTACCACACAAAATCAAATCCGTGCTCGAACCCTCGATGAGGGCGCACGGTTATCTGGATAAGGATTAAACCAATGCGTATCTGGCTGTCACGTCCACACATGTCCGGTCTTGAACAGAGCTATGTCGCCGAAGCTTTTGCAAGTAACTTCATTGCGCCCCTTGGACCGCAGCTTGACGCGTTCGAGGCTTCGGTCTCTAACTTTTTAGGCGGTAACGTGCACTGCGTTGGTCTGTCCTCCGGTTCAGCCGCGCTACACCTGGCGTTGAGGCTGGTCGGCGTTGAGGCTGGCGACGACGTCTGGATCTCCTCGATGACCTTTGCCGGTGGAATCTTTCCCGTGCTCTACTTGGGTGCGACGCCGGTGTTCTTCGATCTCAACCCCGCGAGTTGGACTATCGATGTAGGTCTGCTTGGCGAGGCGCTTGCAAAGGCTGCAAAGGCCGGGAAACTGCCCAAAGCCATCGTACCGACCGACCTCTATGGCCAAAGCGTCGATCTTGATCCACTCGAAGCGCTGGCTGCCGAATACGGCGTCAAACTGATTGTGGATTCCGCTGAAAGCCTGGGCGCCAGCTATATTGGCGGACGCAAATGTGGCACTGGTGGGGATGTTTCGATTTTATCGTTCAACGGCAACAAAATCATCACAACCTCAGGTGGGGGTATGCTGGTGACCCGGTCACAGGATATTGCGGACGGCGCGCGCTTCCTGTCGTCCCAAGCGCGCGATCCAGCGCCACACTATGAACATTCGACGGTTGGCTACAATTATCGACTATCCAACGTCTGCGCCGCAATTGGCATTGGTCAGATGGATGTGTTGGGAAACCGCGTCGAAACCCGCCGCGCGATCAACGATCGGTATCGGTCTGCATTGAATCTTCCCGGCATAAGCTTCATGCCAGAACCTGAGGATTATTATTCATCGAAGTGGCTGACGGCGATCTCCGTCGATCCGCAGCAAGCGGGACTTAATCGCGAGGACATTCGCAAGATGCTGATGGAGCGCCAGATAGAATCCCGTCCACTTTGGAAACCTATGCACATGCAGCCAATGTTCGATGGCGCGACCTATGTTGGTACGGGCGTTGATGAAAATCTGTTCGAGACTGGGCTTTGCCTGCCCTCGGGCAGTGACATGACCGAAGCGCAACAGACCGAGGTCATTGAATGCATTAAGACCCTAATGGCCAAAGCCTGAGAGATGAAAGTGCTCCTAACTCACCGTTTTTTTTGGCCGGACACTGCTCCTTACGCGCTGATGCTGCGAGCGATAGGCGATGCTTTGGCCGAGGCGGGGCATGAGATCCACGTTCTGTCGTCGATTCCATCCTACCGGAACGACTTAAAAGTTGACGCGAAGCCCCGTCAAGAGCGGCTGGGTGCCCTGAACGTGAAGCGGATTTGGGTGTTCAGCGACGAGAAACGTAATTCGCTTCGGCGTTTGGCAAATGTAGCGCTCTATTCCTTTGCGCTCTTTGTCGCCATTCTGCGCCAGCGACCCGACTTGGTGAGCGCCTCGACCTTTCCACCAGTGATTGCCGCCTGGAGCGCAAGCCTCGCAGCACGACTGACTGGGGCGCGTTTCGTCTATCATATGCAAGATATCCATCCCGAGGTCTCGCAGCTCAGTGGCGGCGCACTGGGGAGCGGTCTTCCGATGCGCTTGCTTCTCTGGTTGGATAACCAGACGCTGCGCCGCAGCGATGCGATTGTGGTGCTGTCCGGAGACATGGCCAATTCCTTGCATGCGCGTGGTTTGGATCCGTTGCCGATCCACGTCATCAACAACCTGTCACTCGAAACAGCCGGGGGCGAAGCAATCGAGCCCCCCACCGAATTGCGCAAACCCGAGGGCAAGCGCCGCGTGATCTTTGCCGGAAATCTGGGCCGGTTTCAGCAGCTTCCGCTCCTGGCCGACGGGGTTTCACGGCTATTTGACACATATCCCGATCTAGAGCTGTTCTTTCTGGGCGACGGTACGGCCTTGCGCGAGCTTGAAGAACGCTGGGAAGGGCATGCGCAGGTATCCTTTGCTGGCTTCCTGCCGTTCGACCAGGCAAAGGTTTTGATCGAAGAGGCCGATATCGGGCTCGTCTCGCTGTTGCCCGGCATCTATCGCGTGGCGTATCCGTCAAAGGTATTGTCTTATATGGGGCTGGGGTTGCCCATGCTGGCGCTGGTCGAACCCGAAAGTGAATTGGCCAAGTCGCTGCGCCAAGGCGGGGTCGGCGCGGTTCCAGACACGCATACACCCGAAGCGATTGCGGCGGCTCTCAAGGATCTTCTTGAGGGTCACATAACATCGGACACGGTGCAAGCATGGCACGAAACGTTTGCAGGGCGCACGCAGATCCTGTCACGCTGGTGCGCCCTGGTGCAGGGGTTGAAACGTCGATGACTGGACCACTGGACCAGCCCCGGCCTTCGCGAGGGCGGCATCTGCTGATCGACGCGCTCAATCTAGCGCGCGGTGGTGGCGTTGTGGTTATGGCACGCCTCGCGCTTGCTTTCGCGTCGGCAGGGTACCGGGTGACGGTTCTTGCAGCGCGCGACCTACCGGAGACCGGCTTAGCGGGCAGTAGCGTGGACACCCTTGTTGTGCCAGCCGCCCGCGGCGCCCTGCGCGCCACGCTTTATCGTCGGTTCCGGTTGAACGCTCGGGCGCACGACCTTGGGGCCGACGCTGTGCTTGGGTTCAATTATCATAGCCAGGTGGCGCTGCCGCAGGTGACCTATCACATTAACGTCATACCATTTCTCAAACTTGCGACGCGTGCCAGTGCGATCGGCTACCCGCGGGCAATGATACAGGGCCTTGCGGCGCGCGCTGCGCTGCGACGTTCGACGGCCAACATGTTCGAATCCGATTATATCCGGTCACTGGCGGCGCATGGCGGCACCTCAATTCGCAATCCAGTGGTCGCGCATATAGGTGCCGAGTTCGTAGACCAAGCGCCAGGCAGTACCGGACAGAGGTTGAAAGGTCCCTTTTTGACTGTGACCAGCGGCGCCCGGCACAAGCGAAACGATCTGACCCTCGCGTTCTTTCGCGGCATCCTAGCCGAGGAGCCCGACGCAAAGCTCGGTATTATCGGTGATACCGATGCGATCCGGGCCAGCCTTTCACCTGAAGACCGCGACTTTGTCGACGCAACTTCGTCGGTCACCTTCCATGGATATGTCGGACGCGGTGACCTGTACGCATTGCTTGCCAAGGCCAAGGCCTTGATCGTCTTTTCCGAACTCGAGAGCTTTTTTATGGTAGCGATCGAGGCGATGTCTGTCGGATGTCCGGTCATTGCAGCCGACAATTCTTCGATCCGCGAGAGCGTTGGCGCGGCGGGATTGCTAGTGCCTGCAGGCGATGTGGACGCCGCAGTTTTGGCGGCACGCGGGCTTGATACAGCTGAGGCATTCGCACGACGTGAGAAGGCGGGTCGTGACTGGGCGTCCGCTTTCGACGCGAACAGGCGCGCGCGGGATTTCGTTGCCGCATTCGAACGCAAGATTTGGCCTGAGACAGGCACCCAAGACAGGCAGAAAGGACCATAACTATGTGGGATCGTATCTCGGCATTTGCCAAACGCAATCGGGGAGCACTGTTTCGCAATGCAATTCGGCAGTTGGCCGTTCGGCTCTGGATCCGCTTTCGTTTATGGCGGATATTTCATCCGATACTGCCCGCGCGCGAACCCGAAACCTGGGTTTTTATGGGCGGTTGCTATAATTCCGGCACGACAATCCTGCGCGAGATGATTGGCGCCCATCCGGAAGTTGCATCGTTGCCTCGCGAAGGAGTCGAGATGACCGACGCATTTCCCGACCTCGAGGCGGACGGCTGGGTTAGAATGTGGGTTCGTAACGCCGAAGCCGTCGACATGTCCGATCTGGATCCGGTCAAACTGGCGCGCCGCGCCAAGCGTGACTGGTCGCCATGGTGGCGCCGCGGAGCAAGTGTATTCATCGAAAAATCCATCATCCACGGGGCCTGGATGCCAACGCTTGAGACAGGGTTTCAGAATGCACGGTTCATCGGCGTTATCCGTAATGGGTATTGCGTTTGTGAAGGAATCCGACGGCGGGCGCGCCCGGTCGATGCGGCGAGGGCGACGCTGGGGCGTGACGATTATCCGATCGAGGAAGTTGGTCTGCAATGGAACTTTGCCAACCAAGTCCTGATGCGCGATCGAACCTCGGTGAAGAACTACCAAGAAGTCCGTTACGAAGAGTTTGCCGCAAATCCTATTCAGACGATCCGCGCCATTTTCACCTTCATCGGGGTGGATCCCGACGCCGTAAAAACCTTAGAGGACGGTCAGGTGCAGATCGGCACTCGCAAGTTCCGTATCCGGAACCAGAATGCCAACAGCCTCGGGCGACTTGACGCTGCCGACAGGGCTGCGCTTTGGTCCGTGATCGGGCCAATGATGACCGAGTTGGGTTACGAGGAGGAGGCTTCGTCATGACCGGTCAAAAAGGCAAGGTGCGTCTCTCGCTTGATTTCGAATGCGGTTGGGGCGTCGCGCAGGGCGGCGATTGGCGGGCGGTCGAGGCAGCAGGGGTCTACCGAGACCTACGGCCAGCACTACGTCGCTTTACCCGCCAATTGGATGACCTGGAGCTATCGTTTACCTGGGCAGTCGTCGGCGGCATGGTGGACAAGCCATCGGCGAGGGATGTGTCGCATCTGCGCGGCGGTTTCGCCCAGGATATGAAAGTCTTCCTTGCCGAGGCCGAAGAGCCGACGGTCGATGGCCGTGACCTGCTGGACATGGTGGTTGGCCTGAAAACCAGGCAGAGTTTTGGCTCACATACTTATTCGCACCTGTTGTTCTCAGACACCGAACAGGGACCTGAGGTGATCGCAAAGGACCTGGCTCAAGCCGCCGCTGTCCACCAACGGCTTGGTCTTGATGCCAACCGCTTGGTTTTCCCACGAAATCATGCGGGGCATATGGAAATTGTCGCCGCTACCGGCATTACTCATGTGCGGATGCCGCCTTTCGGATCTGCGGATCCGACTGCTCGACCGGGACGTTTGCAGCGTGGGTTTTCATTGGCTGTTCGACCAGTTTCGTCAGTCGTTGAGATTGTGGATAACTCAGGTGTTGTTCGCCATTACGCCAGCGAACTCTTGAATTGGGGAGCGTCGGCTTCGGTGGTGAAACGCGCACTAGTGCGTCGACGTCGGGAACGGGCTATGAACGAGGCAATGAGGGGTGCGGATATTCATTTTTGGATTCACCCATTTGATTTGGTTCAAACAAAGGGGTTGGAAAACGACGTGGAAGCAATGCTTTTACAAATTGCATCGCTTCGTGATCGCGACCTAATAACCACGGGTGGCTTTTAATGGGTGAAATCACTATCAAACCAGCGTCAACATCCCCATTCTTCATTGTTGGCTGCGGTCGGTCGGGGACGACTTTGTTGAAGTCGATTCTGTCGGCTCATCCAGCACTACACGTTATGCCCGAGACGTTTTTTTTTCGCAGTATTGTTCCACGTGTGGCACAGCAAAAACACACTGTATGGAATGCCATAGATACTTGGTGGATGGCAGATGTTGGGATTAATCCCTTGTCTATTAAGCCTTTGGTCGAGAAACGTCTCTTCGAAGGGTATACACCAGAATGTGCACTGCTATCTGGTATCTTCGAATTTCATCGCTCCAAAAATCCTGGTAAAACTATTGGAGAAAAAACCCCGGAACACATAAATCATTTGGAAGCTATTCGTACGTTTTTTCCTGATGCACGGATTATTCAGATTGTCCGCGATCCGCGTGCGGTCCTAGCGTCGTTTCGCAAGGTAAAAGTTGGTTCAAATGCGATTTCGGACATTGTAAAAGAGTGGTCAGGTGCCATAAACGTTCTGGAACGTTGGAGGGGAACCGACGGTTTCCTTGCAATCCGATACGAAGATCTTGTAGACAACCCGGAAAGTGTTCTGCGAGAGGTCTGCCAAACGCTTGGTGTAGACTGGTCGGCAGATCTTCTGGAGTATCATCGACGCAGAAAAGAAGGTTTTGCTCCAGAACAGACGCATCACGCCAACACCATGCGTCCCTTATTTCGTGGTAGTTTGTTTAGTTGGCGAAATGAGCTTTCTGATGCGGATATAGCCTTGATCGAGTGGGCACTAAGTGGTGCAATGCTCCAATATGACTATTTGCCGGTAGGAAAACCAGCTCAGTACCCAAGACTCCGAATGATTTCCAGTCAGGTCGCTGGACAAATGCACCGGTATCTTGTTCGCGTTCCTCGCCAGCGATTTAAAGCACTTAGAGCGCGTCTTCGTCAACGACTGCAGAGATCGAGGTCATGAGCTATATATTCCGGCGCGAAAGAGCCCGCATTCTTTCCAATTATGTGCGTTTGTTCGCTGGGCTGTTAATGGGATTATTCGTCACCCGCATGCTGTTAAGTGCTGGAGATCAATTGTTTGGAGTCTACGTAACGATTACGGTCGGTATTGGTGTGTCTATAATGTTGGCGGAGCTACTTCGCATGGGGTTTGTGCCCGTCTTGGGAGCCAGCGTATATCAGGGCAGAGTGCAGGATGTAGCGGAATTTCGAAGCAATCTCACTGCGGCCTTTGTTGTATCTTTTGGTGCAGCCACGATTGGTGCACTTTTCATGGTGGTGTTGGGTTTTTGGGTGCTGAATGGGCTTGCATCTTCAGAACTGGAAGATGCAGCGTGGATCTTTCTCAAGTTAAGGATAGTCATGATGCTAGTAATCGTGACTTTGACGCCAGCCATGGCTGTTTTGTTGGTTACCGGACGACAACCACTTCAGAACTTGTTTGTGTTTTTTGAGCGACTGAGTGAATTCGTTGGCGTCGCAGCACCTTTGTGGCTCCTCAATATCGATGATTACACTCAGGCAGACCGCCTTGTACAATTCGGAGTTGGGATCTCGGTGTTGACTTGCATCACATACTTTTTCGCTACTTGGGTTGCTGTTAAACCTAGCTCTGATTTCAAACCAAGACGACAATTTCCTTTGCCCTCAAGCATTAAATTTTTACTTAGACGGATCGGATGGAGCAGTTTGCAGACGATCTCAATGAACTTGTATATACGATCAGATGTGTTGATCGTCACGGCATTTCTTGGACCGGCGGGGGCCGTCGCGCTGGGTGTCGCAATTCGATTGATGGGCTACGTTCGACAGGCTACGTTAGGAATAGTCAATGGTTTGGATGCAACCTTTGCAAATCTCGGAGGACAGCGATGCCGGCTCAATGAATTGAGTAGAAAAAGTGATGCGACTGAATTACGACTGCTATCCCTCTCATCTTCTCTCCAAGGTGGGGTTGTATTCCAGCTCAGCATTCTTTTGCTTATGCTACGAGAAGATTTTATAAATGTCTGGGTGGGAAATATTTTTGAACGGTCTTCGAGCGCAGATATGGTGAAAGATATTGGCTTGCTTTCGACTCTGCTGGTCCTTGGGATGAGTTTTCGCAGTTTAAACTTGGGTTGGATGACCGCTATGACTGGGCGCGGGGATGCCAAGCACTTCACTCCCTGGTTATTACCTGGTGCAGTTGGGAACGTAATCATTCTTGCTGCTTGGGTACTATTTGCACCAGAAACTTTTTCAGTCATTAGTGTTGGATGGGTGTTCCTTGGAACTCAGGTGGTAACGCATGGTTGCATCATTCCATTAGTGAGCGCGCGTTCACTAGGGTGTAAAATACAAACCTTGATCGAGCCGCTTCTTCTGCCAAGTGCTATCGCCGTTATAACCTGCTGTGTCGTATATGTTTTGGGTATGTTGAATAAAGGAGGTTCTAACGAATTTCGTATTACAGTCGTTATCCTGGCGGTATTATTGGGCTTCATTGCAAACTTATTTGTGATCTTACGTCGCGGTGCACTAGAGTAGCCTATGTAGTGCCGCTTTGAATAGTATTTTTTGATTTGTACTTAAACCTAAAATTTATTACGGAAGTGTTGGCCGCACTAGCTTTTATTGTTGCACCTTTTACATGGAGTTATCTAGGCGCAGCAGGTGGCTATTTGATCAGACTAGTCGATGTAGTCTTTATTTTATTAGTATTTACATATTTTATACGTTTCAAGTTCAAACGATTAGCTATGATTTTGCCTTTCCTGCTATTTTTAATAGTTATACTTAATTTAATAAGGTCAATGTTTTATAGCGATATTTCGGCTTTAGCTTCTGCCGTGAAAATATTTTATTATCTTTTAACAAGCGTTATTTTATCATTTATTTTGCAAGATATGCTACAAAAACAAAAAACTAACATCCCCATTATTGCATCATTTATAGCTATACCATTTTATTATAAAATCATTGTCTCGGTTTTGGGGGCGATCGCGTTAATATTTAGCAATCCCTCAATTTCATCGGTGTCGACTGTTTTTTTTAGATTATGGGCTGAAATTTTTAGCCAAAATGCATTTGGTAGTTCTATAGATTTAGAAGCACGTGGAATTTCTTTTCGAAATTCAACTGGGATTTCTTTTCTTGTGTTGTCGATGTTTTACTATCAATGGGAGGGCCGGTTAAACCAATTTTTGTGTATTTCATTTTTCTTAATAGCAGCACTATTGTTTTCGCGGTCTGTTTGGCTCAGTCAATTTATTTTCTTGATACTTCTGTTGACACAATTGAAGGGGCGTCAGTTATTTATTGCTTTGTTAGCCCTCGGTTCGCTCAGCAGTATTTTAATGTTAAATTATAGAATCTTTGAAGCTATTGTTGATCGAATTAATTCGGATATTGGTAGAAGCGAGATGATCTCCTTAGCATTGGCTGAACTCAATCAAGCTATTATTTTTGGCCGTACCCAAGGTGCATTATTAACCATGTCAGATGGTTTTAGTAAAAATGTTCATAATGTCCCATTAGCCTATGGCTTGGAGGTTGGGATACTAGGATTGTTGGTTACTCTTCTAATTACAATTACATTATTGTATATGACTGTCTTTTCTTTCTCCCAGTTTATTTTAAGAAAATGTAAATTTCCGAAAAAACTGATCACTAAAATTGTATTGTCTAGCATCTTGCTTATTCGTCCGTTGTTATCTGCAAGTTTTGATGTTTATTTTTCAATTGGCGAATGGTGTGCGTTATCATTATTAATCGCACTGTCCGCCACTAATACAAAAATAAAAAAACCTGCCTATTATCTTTGAAATTAGATTTTGCGAAATCTAAAAATATTATCAGAGTGGTTCGTGTATTTTGGTATAGCCAATTAGTTTGGCAAAAACTAAATTCTATAATACTCACTTTAGATCCAAATGTTATGCTGCGAAAACCGCAAGTACCTCGAAACCGTCTCAGCGTTCGACCATCCCCCAGCACGCA
>JBELEI010000030.1:0-13881 GCA_042093895.1 Cognatiyoonia sp.
TGAGCTCAATTGCAGAACTGCTTGGTGGGGCGCGTGCTTAAGTCTGCCGATAATGTAAGATTATGGGAATGCTTTGATCAATGAAGTAAGAGCTAATATTAATAATGGTTCACAGCCTTACTTGGTTATGAACCTATGGGAAGACAAAACAGATTTAAATGAAAATACTTCACGTCTATAAGAATTACCGCCCCGAAACTCAAGGTGGGGCTGAACAGGTGATTACCGATATATGTGAGGGCACCGTTCGTGAAGGGCACACCGCAGATGTATTTGTAACTGCGAATGTGGATTCACTCAAGCGTGCAAACTGGCTCAATCACGGCGTTATACAAGCCCGACGGACCTTTGAATTGTCATCGACGCCTATATCATTCGAGATGTTGCGAAAGTTTGACAAAGTTGCTTCAAACTATGACCTGATCAACTTCCACTTTCCATGGCCGCTTATGGATGTGCTCTATGAGATGTCAAAACAAAAGCTTCCGTACATCGTGACGTATCACTCGGATATTATTAAACAGAAAAAACTACTAAAACTATACAAACCGCTTATGTTACGGTTTCTCAATCGTGCTGCGGCGGTCGTAGCAACGTCAGAAAATTATTTAAAAACGAGCTCTGTACTTTCCGAGGTCAGGGCCCCTAAAAAGGTGATCCCGCTAGGTATCAATCCACCTAACAGCGAAGCCTTGGCTGAGGAGGAGATAGGTTCGGTCGTGCAAGGCATCTTAAACGCAAACGAGCAATTTTTCGTTTTCGTTGGCGTTTTGCGTTACTACAAAGGCCTAAAGTTTCTGATCGAGGCAGCCTCAAGTGTTGCTTCCAAAATCGTGATCGCTGGTGATGGCCCTGAGCGCTCTGCCCTTAACGAGCTAGCAAAACGAAAAGGTGTAAATAACGTTACCTTTATTGGCCGTATCAATGATGCTGAAAAACAAGCGCTGCTCGATAACGCGCTAGGTTTTGTATTTCCGTCTCACGAACGCTCTGAAGCTTTCGGCATCTCTTTGCTTGAGGCCTCAGCAGCTAGTTTGCCAATGGTGACTTGTGAAATTGGCACAGGCACAAGCTTTGTGAACTTAAACTCGCAGACTGGGTTTGTAGTGCCTCCAAGAGATCCTCAAGCTTTAGCAAACGCTCTACAGCGGCTTTCAACCGATCCGCTCCTGGCTAGCCGAATGGGTGCCGCTGCAAACAAAAGATTTCGGGCCAATTTCACTGCAAAGCAAATGTCCCTAAAATACCTAAACCTTTATGAGTCTATTTTATCAGGCGCCTGAGCAGACAACCATGACACCTTTGAGAAAAAATATTATCACAATCTCTGATTGTGATTAGCAAGATAGGACAACCAAAACGATGCTTACTAATTCTACAATACTTGTGACTGGAGGTACCGGATCATTCGCACATAAGTTTGTGCCGATGACCTTGAAGAAATACAACCCAAAAAAGATTATCATTTTTTCGCGAGACGAGATGAAGCAGTGGGAAATGGCGAAGCTTTTTAAAGATGAGCCGCGGGTTCGATTTTTTTTGGGGGACGTCCGTGATCGGGATCGATTGTACCGCGCGCTTGATGGTGTGGATTACGTGGTTCACGCGGCAGCGACCAAGATTGTTCCTACAGCGGAATACAACCCGTTTGAATGTGTAAAGACTAATGTAAACGGCGCTATGAACCTAATTGATGCCTGCATCGATAAGGGTGTGAAACGTGTAGTCGCCTTGTCTACGGACAAAGCATCAAGTCCGATTAACCTATACGGAGCAACGAAACTCGCCTCGGACAAGTTGTTTGTTTCAGGTAATGCCTATTCTGGTGAGCACGGCACTCGGTTTTCTGTTGTGCGATACGGCAACGTTATGGGATCTCGCGGTTCGGTAATACCGTTTTTCATTTCGATCCGCGACCAAGGCGAATTGCCGATCACCGACACGCGTATGACCCGCTTTATGATATCGCTTGAACAGGGTGTCGATTTGGTTTGGCATGCTTTCGAGGACATGGAGGGTGGTGAAATCTACGTTAAAAAAATTCCGTCGATGAAAGTTACAAATCTAGCGCGCGTACTGGCACCAGGAGCCAAGCAGAAAGTTGTGGGCATCCGTCCCGGCGAAAAGATCCATGAGCAGATGATCGGTGAGGAAGACGCTTATTTTACATATGAGCACCCAGAGCATTTCAAGATCCTGCCACAGATCAACGAGTGGTATTTGGATCCGAAGCGCATCAAGGACGGCAATCGAGTGCCCGAAGATTTTGTCTACTCTAGCGGCAACAACACCGAGTGGATGAGTGATGACGATTTAGCAGCGTGGATCGACGATAACAAAGATAACATTGGAAAAATTTGATAGATGATACCTTACGGGCGCCAGGATATAAGCAAACAGGATGTTGATGCTGTACAGGAGGTTCTTACGTCAGATTTTTTGACACAGGGACCAGCTGTTCCTAGATTTGAAGCTGCTTTGGCGGCATATGTTGAAGCTGCACATGGTATTGCCTTTTCAAACGCAACAGCAGCTCTGCACATTGCGTGCTTGGCTTTGGGGTTGGGAAAGGGCGATATCGCTTGGACGTCACCTGTTACGTTTGTGGCGTCTTCCAATGCTATTCTTTATTGTGGGGCAAGCGTCGATTTCGTCGATATTGATCCCACTACATACAATATGTGTGCAGACGCGCTGGAAGCGAAGCTGATCAGGGCAGAAAAAAACGGACGACTACCCACAGTGGTGATCCCTGTCGCGCTATGCGGTCAGTCATGCGACATGGCACGGATCAGTGAATTGGGCCAGAAATACGGGTTTCATATTATCGAAGATGCAAGCCATGCTGTGGGAGGGCGTTACCGAAATAACTTTGTTGGTAGGTGTGACTACGCAGATATTACCGTGTTCAGCTTTCATCCGGTTAAGATAATAACAACAGCAGAAGGCGGCATGGCCATGACCCAAAACACCGGCCTGGCTGAAAAAATGCGACTTCTGCGAAGCCATGGCGTGACCCGCAATCCCACCCTTATGCAAGGCGAAAGCCATGGTCCTTGGTATTATCAGCAGATTGATCTCGGGTTCAACTATCGTATGACGGATTTGCAAGCCGCTTTAGGATATTCACAGATGCAGCGCCTTAATACTTTTGTCGCAAAGCGGACCAAACTTGCATCACGATATGACGCGCTTTTAGAAGATTTGCCTGTGCACACCCCTTACCAGCATCCTGAAACGGCATCCGCCTGGCATCTTTACGTCATTCAATTGGCAGCGGGGACATCGCCCAAACAACACCGTCGCGTTTTTGAAAGTCTACAAAGGCAGGGCATTGGAGTAAACCTCCATTATATCCCAGTACACACGCAGCCTTACTATCAGAAGTTAGGCTTCAAATGGGGCGATTTTCCAAATGCAGAAGCCTACTACCGAAAGGCCATCAGCTTACCTCTGTATCCTAAACTGGGGGAAGCTGCGCAGCAACAAGTTGTTGCCGCCTTGCAAGTAGCTTTGACGTAAAAGTACAGCCGAAAGAAAAATACTATGGATTGTTACCTCAGACCCCTCCTCGAAGAGGATATTACAGACGACTATGTCGAATGGTTCTCAGATGATATTGTCGTTGAATTCCTTGAAGCCAAAAAACTTCGGCGAGAAGATTGCATTGCCTTCCTAAATGAAGGAGTGCGGACTGGAAATTGGTTCATGTACGCAGTCTGCGACAACGTAACGGACGAGGTTATTGGCACTACGAAGATTGGCCCAATTGATCGCAAAGCAATGACGTCTGACCTTGTTGTAATTATTGGAAAACGCGCTTTTTGGGGGCGCGGTTTTGCCACACAGGCAATATCCCAAGCCAACAAGATAGCGTTTGAAGAGCACAAAATCCGTAAACTTCATGGTGGTATGTATGCAAATAATATAGGTTCTATAAAGGCTTATTTACGTGCGGGCTGGGTAGTCGAAGCCATTTTACATGGTCAATATTTGCTGCAGGGCGAGGTTACGGATAGAGTTGTTGTTGCCTGCTTCAACCCAGCATTCTTCCCACAAATACCACCACTACCGAAAACACACTATAACTCATTCCACAAACCATTGGCTAAGTTGTGACAAATACGCTCTTGAGTAAAATAGCCCTTGGGACTGTTCAATTTGGGCTGGATTATGGGATCAGCAATACTGCTGGACAGGTCACCCAGCGGGAAGCTCAAGATATTTTGAATATTGCCCAACAGGCCGGCATAAACACGCTGGATACCGCGGCGGCCTATGGCATAGCAGAAGTAGTTCTAGGGCAAGTTTCAGGGCACACATTTCAGATCATAACAAAATTTGCCCCCGCCCCATATAACACCCCAACAGCGACAACGGCTCAAACCCACCTAAACAGCAGCCTAAAGCGGCTAAATCGAGATGCAATCTATGGATATCTGGTACATGATCCATCTGTTTTACTTTCCCCGAATGGGGATGCGGTTTTTGAAGGGCTACGTCGTGTCAAAGCCGACGGTTTTGTGGAGAAAATTGGGGTGTCAGCCTATTCTCCGGATGAAATAAACACCCTGTCTGCAAGATATGATCTGGATTTAGTACAAGTTCCTGTAAATCCGCTGGATGCCCGCTGGGACAATACCTTGCAAAATCTCAACGCGAAAGGCACAGAAATTCATATAAGGTCTCTGTTTTTACAAGGCGTCCTACTGATGCCATCGGAAAAGTTGCCTCATGTCCTGAGCCAACACCACCCTATTCTTCGCGAATGGCACACCTGGTGTCATGATCATAACATCAGTCCACTAATGGCTTGCCTTGGGTCTCTACTCCATCGGCCAGAGGTAGCAAAAGCCGTGATTGGCGTGACCAACCAAGAAGAATTGTCTGAAATAATTAAACTATCAGACATTTCAAGCTGTCCTGCATTCCCACAAGATCGGCGTAGTGACGACCCAACCCTTTTAGATCCGTCAAAATGGATGAAATAACACAAGCAGACACTAGAATTATCGCCATTGTTCAGGCGCGAATGGGTTCAACACGGTTACCTGGCAAAGTGCTAAAACCTATTGGCAATCACATAGCGATTGACCTTTTACTTACACGGTTGAGCAAGGCAAAATCCTTAACACAAATCGTTGTGGCTACTAGCGATCTTCCTCAAGATGATAAACTCGCAGATCATTTGACTGCCCGGGACTGCGCGATATTTCGCGGATCAGAAAACGACGTGCTGGGCCGCTATGCCAAAGCAGCACAAATGGCTAAGGCAGATGTTATTGTACGTATCACGGGGGATTGCCCTTACGTGGATCCCGACTTAGTGGATGAAATTGTACAAGGATATCATGACGCAAACGTGGACTATTATTCAAACGTATGTCCACCTACCTTCCCTGACGGTATGGACGTTGAGGTATTTAGTGCAGATGCCCTAACCCAAGCCGATACCAACGCCACAAGTGATGAAAATCGGGAACATGTTACCAGTTACCTGATCGACACCCCAGACATTACAAAAGCAAATTTTGCAAATCCAGTGGATCTGTCACACTTGCGCCTGACGTTGGATGATTCCGCTGATCTGGTGACCTTGCAATCTGTTAGCCAGTATTTTGCCCCCAGAACTGATATATCATGGAGAGAAATTGTGGATGCTATGACTAAAACTAACAAAATCGATATTCAAAACAGTTCAACATCCCGCAATGAAGGCGGGGAAATGGGCATGGGCCAAAAACTATGGAAACGGGCGAAAGCGGTGATCCCTGGGGGTAACATGCTGTTGTCCAAACGGTCAGAGATGTTTTTGCCAAATCAATGGCCATCATATTTTTCCCGTACCAAAGGCATCACTGTCTGGGATATAGATGATAAAGAATATCTGGACATGGGTGTTATGGGGGTTGGCACAAATACCTTGGGATATTCACATCCAGAGGTTGACGCAGCCGTGGCCAAAGTGGTCACAGACGGCAACCTATCCACCCTAAATGCCCCCGAAGAAGTGTATTTGGCCGAACGTATGGTTGAATTGCACCCTTGGGCTGATATGGTTCGGTTCGCGCGAACTGGTGGGGAAGCCAACGCCATTGCCATTCGGATTGGTCGCGCGGCATCTGGCCGGGATGGGATTGCAATGTGTGGATATCACGGCTGGCACGATTGGTATCTGGCCGCGAATTTAGCCAAGGGTAAAAATCTGGACGGTCACCTTCTGCCGGGCCTGGAACCCCGTGGTGTGCCTCGCGAATTGGGCGATACCACCCACCCTTTCAATTTCAATGATTTCGAAGCGTTGGAACATATCGTCGCCACCCAAGATATTGGTGTGATCAAGATGGAGGTCATGCGCAATGCTGAGCCAGAAAACGATTTTCTACACCGGGTGCGTAAATTGGCGGACGACAAAGGCATCGTTTTGATCTTTGATGAATGTACATCTGGGTTCCGCGAAACCTTTGGCGGGTTGCACAAAAAATATGGTGTAGACCCAGACCTCGCCGTTTTTGGCAAAACCTTGGGCAACGGATACGCGGTCACCTGTGTGATTGGCCGCAAGGATGTTATGCAAGCCGCCCAAACCACATTCATCAGTTCAACATTCTGGACGGAACGCATCGGGTCTGCCGCTGCTCTAAAAACGCTAGAGGTGATGGAGCGTGAAAAATCTTGGGACTACATTACAGATATGGGTCACAAAGCGACAAAAGGTTGGCAGAATCTGGCGGATAGCCATGGCCTGAAGATCGAAGTCACCGGCTTGCCTGCGATTGCCTGTTATGGGTTTGTCAGCGATCATGCATTGGAATATCAGACATATCTGACACAGGATCTGCTGGAAAAAGGCTATCTGGCATCAACTTGCCTGTATTCATCCATGGCTCATACAGACGTACATTTATCAAACTTTCTGGATGCTCTTGATCCAGTTTTTGCAGTAATCGCAGACTGTGAAAGGGGTAAACAGGATATCAATGTGCTGTTGAAAGGGCCAGTCTGCCATAGTCGTTTCAAACGTCTGAATTAGGTCTGAAATGGTATCTGTTGCCATACGCGCTGACGCCGATGCAGTTATCGGGCATGGGCACTTGATGCGATGCCTGACACTGGCTCATAACCTGCAGGCCAGTGGGGCACAGGTCTATTTCATATGCGCCGATACATCCGATGCGGCACACGATTTGATTGATACGGCGCAATTTAATCTGCAGGTGATCCCGGCAGGCCTGTCCGCACAGGCGGATGCGCAACAATGCATCAATGTCCTAAAACGAACACATCCGGATTGGGTAATCCTTGATCACTACGATTTGGGGCCCAACTGGCAGGCAGCCTGTCATCAGGCCCTTCCAGATACAAAAATATTGGCCTTTGAAGATATTCCAGGCCGGGCCCACAATGCTGACATGGTTCTGGACCCAACATATGGTCGTACATCCGCTGAATATGCCGCGCTTGTGCGCCCAGATACACGTCTTTTGCTGGGGACCGAATATGCCTTACTTAGCGACCATTTTGCAGCCCTACGCCCGCAAAGTCTGGCCCGCCGCGCAACCCCTTTGGAGGGTAAAACCTTTCAGGTCATGATATCTCTGGGGGGCGGGGAAACGTCATATGCCATTCTGGAATGTCTGAAATCACTGGCCTTGGCAGCCCTGCCACCACAAACCACTGTGACCCTTTTGTTGGGGGGGGGGCAGGCAGAAAGAGCGCTGATTGATGAAACTGCACGGGCCCTGCCATGTCCAGTTGATATCTTCGAACACCGCAGAGACATGGCCCAATTGATGGCAAATACCGATCTGGTGATCGGCGCAGCAGGGGGAACGTCGTGGGAACGGTGCTGTCTTGGCGTTCCTGCAATCCTTTTGGAACTGGCCGACAATCAAAAAGATATCATAAAATGCCTGACGGCACAGGGCGCTGCATGGCACACAGATATATCTGCCTCTGCAATTGCTCAAAAACTGAATGCCGTCCTAGACGATCCTGCCTGTCTGCCAGCGGCATCCATTGCAGCGGCTGGTCTTTGCGATGGGCAAGGCGCAGCACGCGTACGCCGTGAAATGCTGACACAACTGATATCGCTGCGGCGCGCCCGTACAGAAGACATCCCCTTTGTCTGGCATGCCCGTTACGATGATGCGGCGCATAAATATTACAGGTCCACCCAGATTCCAAACCTGCAAGAACACACGGATTGGATGACACGCGCCATGACACGTGACGACATCATTCTGGGTATTGTGGAATTGTCTGGTAGCCCCATGGCCCACATCCGTTTGGACAGGTTGCCATATCATCCGGACCATGCCGAACTCAGTATTTATCTGTCATCCGCCATGCGGGGCAAAAAAATGGCGAAGTCTGTGTTGCAGGCCGCGATAGGCTGGACCAAAGAGTTTGGCATCACCAAAATTCTGGCCAAAGTTCATACTGAAAACTCGGCATCCCTAAATTGCTTTCTTTCAACCGGTTTCACACTCACATCAACTGATCCTTCGGGATTTCATTATCTGACATCAGTTCCCAAACTATATTAGGAAGGATGCATCGTGCCCTTTAAAAACACCAAAACCCTGCTGGTCATAGCAGCCCACCCCGATGACGAAGTTCTGGGATGTGGCGGCACAATGGCCAGACTGGCGGCACAAGGGGCTGAGGTTCATGTTATGTTTTTGGCCGATGGTATCGGCTCACGCACCGGCACTACAGATCAGGGTGAAATGGACGAACGGGAATCTGCCGCCCGCGCTGCCTGTCAAATTTTGGGCGCGCATGCCCCTTTGTTTGGGGATTTCCCTGATAACGAAATGGACACCACATCCCGTCTGTCTGTCACCAAGAACATTGAAACCATCATTGATCAGCTGGCCCCTGATACAATCCTGACCCACCATGCAGGGGACGTAAACATCGACCACCGCCGCATACATGACGCAGTCATTGCCGCCTGCCGACCGCAGCCCTGCCATCCTGTGCGATCCCTGCTATATTTTGAAGTTGCTTCCAGCACCGAATGGCAAACGCCAGGGTCAGCCCCAGCATTTATACCGGATACCTTCGTTGATATAACAAATCAATTGCCCCAAAAACAGGCAGCATTACAGGCCTATGACCGCGAAATGCGCGCTTGGCCTCATAGCCGATCCGTAAAAGCGGTCACACATTTGGCCTATTGGCGCGGTGCAACGGTTGGGGTCGAAGCCGCCGAATCGTTCGTATCTGGTCGACATATTTTTTAAAGGACACTATACTATGACTACATATCTTGTTACATCAACAGGGGGCACAGTCGGGCCCTTGGTTCTGGATATGATACGCCAGGCCTTGGACGAAGATGACCGGCTGGTGGCTGCAGATGCTGGCGTAGATGTCAGCGATTATGCCATGATCGATGCTGCAGTTCGCCTGCCTTTTGTCAATGATGGTGGATACGAGGCTGCCATGGCGGAATGTATCCGAACTCATAACATCGATGTTGTTCTGCCCCTGTCCGAAGAAGAATGTTTGGCAGTGTCCCGTATTTCCGAAGCGGGACGGTTGGGTGCGGATTATATGGGCATGGCCTATGACACTCTGTTAATCATTACAGACAAAATGCGATGTGCCGACAAGTTGCGCGATGCGGGCATTGATGTACCCAATCACCGGACACTGACATCTATGGACAGCTTTGAAACTGCGCTGGCTGATCTAGGGTATCCAGATCGTCCTGTGGTGATTAAGCCCAACAGTGCGCGTGGCAGTCGCGGATTTCGGATTGTGTCAGCCCAAACAAACCGTTTGGACGAGATGGCCCGCAAAGGTGGCCCCATATTTATTGATGTTGATCAGGTGAAAGACGTTTTCAAGGGCCAAGAAAATAAATTTAAAGATTTCTTCTTGATGGAATTTTTACCCGAAGGGTCTGCCAGTGTCGATTTGGTGGCGTGGAACGGTCAGGCATTGGGCATCTTTCCCCATATACGGATGGGGTACGCATGGGGATTTGTCGACCATGCGCGTATTACCCGTCACACAGCCATCGAAGCATATTGTACTTCGGTGATTGCGGAGCTGGGCCTACACGGTATGTGCAACATCGAAGTGGGCTGGCGTAGCGATGGCAGCCTGTCGTTGATTGAAGTAAACGGTCGAACATCTGCAACAGTAGCACAAAACATGCTGGTTGGGGCGAATTCGATGGCAATGATCTTGCGGGCACAGGCAGGTGATCTAACCCCATATGTGTTCGAAACCGAAAAACATTACCGAACGGTCACAGCTCAGCTTGAACTGAAGCAGGGTTGATCCTTCACTGACCTTCCTCTTCTTCTGCTTATAAAAGGAAACGCCCCATGGCTTCGATCCGTGACGTTCTTACCAACCCAGATGCTCTGTACATCATCGGTGAAATTTCCTGCAACCACGGCAACGATCTGGATATCGTACTGAGAACCATCGACGGTTTGGTTGAGGTCGGCGCAGACGCTGTTAAGATTCAGACAGACATGTTGGATGGCACCGGATCTACGATGGATTTCCGCACGCCATTCTTCACTGTGTCCGGGGGAACAATCTGGGACGGGGTCAACTTGATGGACCTGTACAAAGATGCTCATACACCTTTGGAATGGCACAAGCCGATCTTCGATTACTGCAAGGAACGGGGCATTGAATGTTTTTCAACACCTTATTCCGACAGCACCATCGAATACCTCAAAAATTTTGACATGCCCGCCATCAAAGTGGCGTCGATGGAAGCTAGCGATTTAAATTTTGTGCGACGTTGCGCACGATTTGGGGTCCCAATCATTATTTCAACTGGAATGGTTACATATGAACAAGCCCGCCGTGCAGTCGAAGTCTGCCGCGAAGAAGGCAACAATGACATCATCCTCTTGAAATGCGTTTCTGAATACCCCGCAGCCCCGGAAGCCATGCAGCTGTCTGCCCTAGGAAAGTTCCGCAAAAACCTGGGCGTCGTACCTGGCCTATCAGACCATTCCATCACTCATTTGTCGTCGATTGTTAGCACGGCTCAAGGTGGCCAGGTCATCGAAAAACACGTAAAGCTGGATGATACGATCGGTGGACCTGATGCATCGTTTTCTTTGACTGTTGAACAGTTTGGTGAAATGGTAACTTTGTGTCATCAGGCAAAGGCAAGCTTGGGTCAGGGGTTGATGTCCCCCAAGAAACCTCAAGTCAGCTATTCGCGGTCGATTTTTGTGATCAAAAATGTGAAAGCAGGCGATACAATCACAGCTGACAACGTGCGCATAATCCGTCCGGGTCATGGTATGGACCCCAACGATTGGAATGATGTGATCGGACAAACCTTTACCCAAGATGTTGCGGCGGGGCATCCGCTGCTGGTAGAACATGTCACACGCTAAAACAACCTCCAGCACATCCGTTGCCAAATCTTGGGGGATGTATCTGTTTGCATTCCTAACGGCCAAGGGCACTGCGTTCTTGGCCCCGTTGGGCATCGCATACATTAGCACACCCGCCACCTATGGCACCCTTGAATTGGCATTTGGGTACGGACTTTTACTCGGCCCTTTTTTAACATTGGGCGGGGTGGTTGCCGCCCCACAACACATGTTGATGGAAAACGACCCCAAGGTCTTGGACCGGATGTTTGTGGCTGTTCTGGGCGCAATAAGCGCCTCCCTTCTTGCGGCATGCCTGATCTGGGTTTGGCGCCCCGACTGGTGGCTGGTTGGGTTATTGGTGGCCCTATCCTCAGGGCCAAGCGCACTCCAGCTTGCCTTTAGCACCTATAGCCGGACGATGGGCTGGAAATCTACCGCCGCTTGGTTGGATAACACGGCGACCCATTTGCTGTGGATCACTGGGGTGTTCTTGTATCTGACTTTTGGGATGATCACGATTTCAGGCTTTGTCTGGTCTTATATTCTGATTAATATTGCGGGTGTAATGTTGGGTTTGGCCGTGATCTGGCAGTATTGGACCCCACCGTTCCGTCCCCGATACCAGCGCAGTATGTCCATCGGGGTGCCGATGATGTTGAACGGGATGGCAATCTTTTTTGTAACAGCATCAGCCCGCATTTTGATTGGTACCTTTTTGGGACCCGAAGCCTTGGCCCAATATGCATTTGTGTTTCGTATTGCGGGAGGTATTTTGCTGATCCATCAATTCCTTATGACCGCTTGGGCCGTGCCTATCTACAAAGATGACAATGCAACTTTGGATTGTCGCATCATGTGGTTCTGCATCACTATGTCTGGCATGGGAGGCGTGATTTTTGCAGCCCTTATGATGCCCTTTGTGCAATCCGTTCTGCCTGCCTTTGGCCAGGATCTGTCCCCTGTTTTGGTGGGATTGTGTGTTGTGCAGGTGGTGCTGTGGTCGCAAAGCGCCAGTTTAGAACCCCGGGTGAACCGTTTGTTGCGGGCAGGGCGAATGTCCATTGTGACGGCTGTGATCGGGGCCAGCCTGTGCGGTGCTGTTGGTGTGATCTATATGATCGGAGCCTTGTCTGTGACCAACATCTTGATCGTAATCTGTGTGGCGCAATCGGTCCTGATTTTGGCCCAGTTGCAATTGGGGCAAGATGCAAACAGCGGGAATTTGCAATATACAAAACGTATAATCTTTGTAGGTCCCACTGTTTTGATCGGGATAAGCCTGCTGACCGAGTACATGATATGATCCGGAAAACCCTAACTCTGGTTATGGGCCTGCTGCCTTTGGGACTGTTCAAACCAATATGCCTGAACATCTTGGGGCATCATATTGATCCAACAGCACGGATCGGCATGTGCCTGCTGCGCACCCGTAAAATTTATATGGCCCCCCACACCCGGATCAGACACTTAAATGCCGTTGCCGTTGATCGGCTTGTAATGCGCCAAGGCAGCAGCATCGGCACGATGAATTTTTTGCGTGGCGCGCGCACATCCATCTGGCTGCAACAAGAGGCCGAGATCGGCAACCGCAACAAAATCACCCGTGGCTTTGTCCCCGGGCGGCCAGTCCCCGCACAACTACGTCTAGGGCCACTTTCGAAACTGACAGCGGATCACACTGTTGATTTGGCAGACAGTGTTTTGATTGGTGAAGACACCGTGTTTGGCGGTTTGGGCAGCCAAATTTGGACTCATGGTTTTATGCATCAAAAAGACGGGGCCCCCCGAATTTATATCCGGGGAAAAGTAACTGTGGGCAAGGGCGGATTTATCGGATCACGGTGCTGTGTATCTGCAGGCACCTGGGTTGGGGACGATATTTCTGTGGGCGCTCAATCCAGCATCGCCGGACGTCTGAACACACCCGGGGCTTATGTATCCCAAAAATTACGATATCTAGAAGTGGACCCGGTCAAGCGTGTCGCAGAGATGACTCCGATTGCGGACGCGGACCACGCATATCAAAAACAGTCAGGGCAATAAGCCATGCCTCACACCATCGCCTTTGTGATCAATCAGGTCAAAACACCTTTTTACCATGCATGGGGCGTCGGCCTGACACAGGCAGGGTATCGGGTTGTCTATATCTCGCCGTCAGTTCGGTGGGATGGGTGGTTGCAGGATCAAGGTGTATCGCCTGATGACATCCTTAGCTTGGGCGGCCTTGATCCAGCCCAGCCTCCAACAGGGGTGCATGATGTCATTTTGGCCCAAGCCGAATCAGCAGGTCCGCTGACAGTGAAATCCATGATCCAGATGGACCGGGCGATATGCAAATGGCCTACCACGAAGGCCCAAAATTATGCAGGCTTTCTGGCGGAACGTATTGATGCCTTTCTACAGAAGCATGATGTGCAAACCGTGTTGGCTGAAACCACATGGTTGGTGGAAATTTTAACAGCCCAAATCGTTCAGGCGCGGGGTGGACAGTTTTATGCTCCGTCCACCGCAC
>JBELEI010000031.1:0-13737 GCA_042093895.1 Cognatiyoonia sp.
ATCTTGGGCGGTGACCCAATGCACGCAACTCAGTTGAACCACGGTCGTCAGGCTGAGGAACTGGTTGAAGCTGGCCTGATGCTTGACCTGTCAGACGTTGCTGCTGAAGGCGGCTGGGCTGATGTTGTAAACCCATCCAACCTTTTGGATAGCTGCACATTGGACGGCAAAGTCTACTGTGTTCCAGTAAACATCCACTCTCCACAGTGGCTGTGGCTGTCACACGCTGCTTTTGAAAAAGCTGGCGTCGACGTTCCTTCTGATTGGTTCGAGTACGTTGCAGCAGCACCTGCACTGGAAAGCGCTGGCGTGATCCCACTCGCGATGGGTCAGCAAGCTTGGCAGACTAGCCTAGCATTTGGTGCGATCCAAGTTGCGATTGGCGGCACAGAAATGTACGTCGACATCCTAACAAACAAGAACGCTGACGCTGCAGCGAGCCCAGAGATGACTGCGGTCTTCCAAGCTTATGCAGATGCACGTTCGCTTTCAGCTGGCTCAAACGTTCAGGACTGGAACCAAGCGACAAACCTCGTCATCACAGGTCAGGCCGGCGGTCAGATCCACGGTGACTGGGCACAAGGTGAATTCCAAGTTGCTGGTCAAGTTGCTGGCGAAGACTACACATGTCTTCCAGGTCTGGGTGTGAACGAAATCATCGCAACCGGTGGTGACGCGTTCTACTTCCCTAAGCAAGACGATCCAGCGATCGAAGCTGCACAGAAAGAGCTTGCTGCTCTGATGATCAGCCCAGAAGTTCAGGTTGCGTTTAACCTTAAGAAAGGCTCTTTGCCGATCCGTGGTGACGTTGACTTGTCAGCTGCAAACGACTGCATGCAGAAAGGTCTTAAGATCCTTGCTGCAGGCAACATCCTACCAGACGGCGTGAACGCGTTCTCTGCGGATACAGCTGGTCAGATCGAAGACCTGATGGTTGAATTCTGGAACGACCAGTCGATCACTGTTGAAGATGCACAGTCACGTTACACTGCAATTATCGCAGACGCTGACTAAGTCTTTCTCCCGGTTTGGCCCGCAGCACATTGTTGCTGTGGGCCAAATCGATCCAAACCACTTACACGGCAGTTCTAAGCACCCTCAGCGAGTAGGGGTGTTTTGATCTACCTAATTGCCAAATGAATGGGGGGCACAATGACGGTGACCGACACCGGAGATTCCGGCGCAGGGGCAAAGCGTCCCTCGAGATTGTTCAAAAACTTAGCGGGCAAGATCGCAGCGATACCAATGATCTTTACGGCAGTTGTCGTGTTTATTGGGTGTACGCTCTGGACGATCTACCACTCATTCACAAAATCGCGTCTTCTGCCAGCCCCTGACAAATGGGTTGGCCTGGACAACTACGAACGCCTTTGGAGCGAAAACCGTTGGCTGATCAGTATCGAAAACTTGGCAATCTATGGTGCCTGTTCGTTGATACTGTCTCTAACAATCGGGTTCGTCTTGGCAGCCTTGCTTGACCGCAAGATCCGGTTTGAGAATACGATCCGGACAATCATTCTTTATCCGTTTGCGTTGTCCTTTGTTGTTACCGGTCTTGTTTGGCAGTGGATCTTGAATCCGGCTCTCGGTCTGCAAAATGTGGTGCGTAGCTGGGGCTGGGAAAGCTTTACATTCGATCCCATCAACAACGCAGAGATCGTCATCTATGGCATTCTTATCGCGGGTATCTGGCAGGGCTCTGGCTTTGTGATGGTGCTGCTGTTGGCTGGCATGCGTGGCATCGATGAGGACGTTTGGAAAGCATCCCGCGTCGAGGGTATACCAGCTTGGAAAACGTACATCTTTATTGTCATCCCAATGATGCGACCGGTTTTCGTCACAGCGTTGGTGATCATCTCGGCGGGTATCATTAAGGTTTATGACCTTGTGGTCGCGCAAACCTCGGGTGGTCCGGGCATCGCGTCCGAAGTCCCCGCAAAATATGTGATTGAAAAGATGTTCCTCTCACAAAACCTCGGGCTAGGCTTTGCGGCCTCGACCATGATGCTTCTCAGCGTTTTGGTTGTTCTAATTCCTTGGGCCTATCTCGAATTTGGAGGCAAGAAAAATGGCTGATGCAAGCGTAAATGCCATGACTGGCCCCAGTGGACCAAAGCCTAAACGGGTTTTCTCATCTACCAACATAATCATCTACGGCACGCTTTTTGTCGTGTGTGTGTATTACCTTTTGCCGCTCTACGTCATGATCGTGACGTCGCTAAAGGGCATGCCAGAAATTCGTCTTGGCAACATTTTTTCACCACCCGTCGAAATCACGACGGAACCTTGGGTGAAAGCATGGTCAGAGGCTTGTACCGGCGTGAACTGCGACGGGCTAAGCCGCGGGTTTTGGAACTCAGTCGCAATCTTGGTTCCATCCGTAGTGCTGTCTATCGCGATCGCCTCTGTGAATGGCTACGCCCTAGCGAACTGGAAATTCAAAGGCTCAGAGGTCTTTTTCACAATCTTGATTTTCGGCGCGTTCATTCCGTATCAGGTGATGATCTATCCTATCGTTATCTTGTTACGAGAAAGCGGCGAGGGGATAACGACATTCATTCGCTTCTTTAATCCTGATGCTGCGACTTTCAGATTGATGGGGTCTGTTTGGGGTCTTGTCATCGTACATACGATTTTCGGGATGCCGATCTTGACGCTTCTCTTCCGCAACTACTTTACGTCGGTTCCAGAAGAACTGTTTAAAGCGGCGCGCGTTGATGGGGCAGGGTTCTGGGGAATCTATTTTCAGATCATGTTGCCGATGTCGCTTCCGATCTTTGTTGTTGCGATGATTTTGCAGGTGACAGGTATTTGGAACGACTTCCTCTTTGGGGTGATCTACACCAAACCGGAAACATACCCGATGACTGTTCAGCTCAATAACATTGTGAACTCGGTGCAAGGTGTGAAGGAATACAACGTCAATATGGCGGCGACCCTTCTGACAGGTCTTGTTCCACTCATCATCTACTTCGCTTCCGGTAAACTCTTCGTCCGCGGCATCGCTGCCGGTGCTGTGAAAGGCTAATAGACATGGCAAATTCAGTTGAAATCAGAAACCTCGACCTTAGCTTTGGCTCTGTTGAAGTTCTAAAAGACCTAAACCTTGATATTGCAGAGGGTGAGTTCCTCGTCCTGCTCGGATCATCTGGTTGCGGTAAATCTACGCTCTTGAATTGTATTGCTGGCTTGCTGGAAGTGACTGGCGGTCAGATGTTCATCAAAGGCAAAAACGTCACTTGGGCGGAACCGTCAGAACGCGGCATTGGCATGGTGTTCCAATCCTATGCGCTGTACCCACAGATGACCGTCAAAGGGAACCTCAGCTTTGGTCTAAAGAACGCCAAAGTTCCAAAGCCGGAGATTGAAGAGCGCGTTGCCCGTGCTGCTGAGATCCTTCAAATTGAGCCATTGTTGAACCGGAAGCCGGGCGCATTGTCCGGTGGTCAGCGTCAGCGCGTTGCAATCGGTCGCGCGCTGGTTCGCGATGTGGACGTGTTCTTGTTCGATGAGCCTTTGTCGAACCTTGATGCAAAATTGCGTGTCGATCTGCGCGTCGAACTCAAGCGTCTGCACAACCAGTTGCAAAACACGATGATCTACGTGACCCACGATCAGGTTGAGGCGATGACCCTGGCTGACCGCGTCGCGATCATGAAGGACGGTGCAATTCAGCAGCTTGATGCACCGCGCACGATCTATTCAAAGCCAAAAAACAAATATGTTGCAGGCTTTATTGGCTCGCCTGCAATGAACTTCCTCAAGGGGACAATCAGCGGCAAAGATCCAGTTTTCGAAACTAAAGATATGTCATTGCCACTGTCTGGCTATGACTTTGAGCGTTCCTACGAAGGGGACGCTTGGATCGGTATTCGCCCAGAACATATTCGGATCGGCGAAGCGGCAGATGACTGCGCGTTCCAAACCGAAGTGCTGATCGATCTTGTTGAAAGCATGGGTGCTGACACGCTTGTTTGGACCGAATTGGCAGGTGAGCCATTCCGAATTCGCGTTGAAGGCCAGAACGAATATCACGCAAACACAAAGCTCCGCATCGGTATCGATCCAACGCACGCATCCTTGTTTGATGTTGCGACCGAGATCCGACTCTAGAATTTCGAAGGACCACTAGAAAATGAACGTTTCATTTCAACTCTATTCTTCTCGTGATGTTGCATCGCAAGAGGCGTTTTTAAGCAATTTGGCCGAGTACGGATATACTCAGGTTGAAGGCTATGGCGGCGTATTTGAAGACCCGGCATCTTTTCGTGCTGCGATGGACAAAGCCGGTCTGGCCATGCCGTCTGCGCATATGGGCATTGATGATCTTGAGTCGGACCTAGAGGGATGCCTAAAGACGGCGTCTACTTTGGGAATTACACAGATTTTTGCGCCGCACCTTGCAGAAGATCAGCGCCCTACGGATCGCGCTGGCTATGCAGATTTCGCCAAGCGTCTGTCTGCAATTCACGCGAAATTGGCGACAGCTGGCATCAGCTTTGGTTGGCATAATCACGACTTTGAATTGCGTGCGCTGGCTGACGGGTCAATCCCATTAGAAGTCATCTTGAGCGAAGCGCCTGAAATTTCTTGGGAAGCTGACATCGCCTGGGTCATTCGTGGTGGCGCCGATCCGGTTGCGTGGATTGATCGGTATGGATCACGCATTGCGGCGATCCATGTAAAGGACATCGCGCCAGAAGGTGAAAACCTAGATCAAGACGGGTGGACGAACGTCGGATCGGGCACGGTTGACTGGGCAGATTTGGTCGCAAGATGCCGTACTGTCGCGCCCTACGGTCTGATGGTCATGGAGCACGATAAGCCAGCAGATCCAGTTGAATTTGCGCAAGCGTCGATCGCTTCATTCAAGACATACTAGGAGAGATAAGATGGCTGAAAAATTAGGCGTCGGCGTCATTGGATGCGGCAATATTTCATCTGCTTATTTTCGGTTGGCCCCGATGTTCAAGGGTATCGAAATGCGGGCCTGTGCTGATTTGAATATGGAAGCAGCGAAGGCGCAAGCTGAAACCTTTGGTCTAGAAGCAGCGTCGGTCGACGATATGCTGGCGCGCGATGATATTGATATTGTTGTGAACCTGACCATCCCTGCAGCACACCGCGAAGTTTGCGAAGCTGTATTGGATGCAGGCAAGCACGTTTATTCTGAGAAACCATTTGTGTTGAGTGCAGCTGAAGGCGAAGCAATCATCAGCAAAGCCAATGCAGCAGGTCTACGCGTTGGATCCGCACCAGATACATTTATGGGTGGCGCGCATCAGTTGGCTCGACAGCTGGTTGATGACGGAAAAATTGGTGCAATTACATCGGGAACGGCTGTCGTGCAGAGCCCGGGCATGGAAAGCTGGCATCCAAATCCAGATTTCTTCTTTTTGCCGGGTGCGGGGCCTGTTCTTGATATTGGGCCTTATTACATCTCAAACCTTGTCCAGCTATTGGGACCTGTCGCGTCGGTTCAGGCGGTCACGTCGACGCCACGCGCGACACGGATCATCGGCAACGGCGCGCGTGAAGGCGAAGAGATCCCGGTCAAAACACCAACAACAATCCACGCAACTTTGCAATTTGCGAACGGTGCGGTGATCACGCTTCTCACGAGTTGGGATGTCTGGTCGCAAAGCCATGGAAACATGGAGCTCTATGGCGAGACCGGAACCTTGTATTTGCCAGATCCGAATTTCTTTGGTGGCGACGTCAAGATGACGGATAGGGGCGGCGAGGCCGAAGTCCAAAATTGGGACCACCCGTTCTCGGTGCCAAACGACGGCGACAATGCGAACTATCGTGCTGCTGGCCTGTCGGACATGGCGTTGGCTATCCAAGAGGGTCGCCCGCACCGCTGTTCCGCTGAATTCGCGCATCACGTCGTTGATGTGATGGCTTCTATTCTGACGGCTGGGGAAACCGGCGAGCGGGTTCAAGTTAATACAACATGTACGCGTCCAGATCCGCTTGATGGTGCGGCTGCGCGTGCGCTGTTGAGCGACGGTTAAAGGGGGGCGATATGGCACCTAAAACGATGAAAGGTCCGGGCATCTTTCTGGCCCAGTTTTTGGGCGATGAAGCGCCCTTTAATTCGCTACCAGCCATCACAAAATGGGCGGGCAGCTTAGGATATGAGGGCGTTCAGGTGCCAACCTGGGATCCACGTTTGATGGATTTGGAAAAGGCCGCTGAAAGCAAAACCTATTGCGATGAACTCAAAGGGATCTGTGCAGAGGGCGGCGTTGAAATAACCGAACTTTCGACACACCTTCAGGGGCAATTGGTCGCTGTGAACCCTGCCTATGACACCGCATTTGATGCGTTTGCACCCGAGGCTGTGCATGGCAATCCAAAGGCGCGCCAAGAATGGGCGGTTTCACAGATGATGCTGGCCGCAAAAGCGTCCCGCAATCTTGGGCTTGATGGATCTGTGTCTTTTACCGGGTCGCTCGCGTTTCCATACCTATACCCATGGCCACAACGCCCAGCCGGATTGATCGAAGAAGCGTTCACGGAATTGGCAAAACGTTGGCGCCCAATCTTGGATGCCTACGATGAGCAGGGTGTCGATGTCGGATATGAAATCCATCCAGGAGAGGACGTCTTTGACGGCGCTACGTTTGAGATGTTCCTCGAAGAATTGGACAATCACCCGCGCTGCATGATCAATTACGACCCTTCGCATTTCTTGCTTCAACAGCTCGACTATCTTGGGTTCATTGACGTTTACCACGAACGTATCAGTGCTTTTCACGTTAAGGATGCTGAGTTTAATCCAACGGCCCGACAGGGTGTTTATTCTGGGTACCAATCTTGGACGCAGCGGGCAGGGCGGTTCCGGTCGCTTGGCGATGGGCAAGTGGATTTCAAAGGGATCTTTTCGCGCATGGCGACGCATGGTTTCGATGGTTGGCCCGTGCTCGAATGGGAATGCTGTTTGAAGCATCCCGAAGTTGGCGCGGCCGAGGGGGCACCGTTCATTCGCGATCATATCATTCCCCTAACCGACAAAGCGTTTGACGATTTCGCCGGTGCTGAGGCTGATTTGGGGAAAGTTCGCAGAATGCTGGGGACAGCTGAATGAGCCATCGTATTCGACTAGGAATGGTCGGCGGCGGCCAAGGTGCGTTCATTGGCGCAGTGCACAGAATTGCCGCGCGTCTTGATGATAAATTTGAGCTGGTCGCCGGAAGTCTTTCGTCGGACCCTGAGCGTGGTGCCGCGTCTGCCAAAGACATCGGATTGCCGCGCACTTATGCCAGCTACGAAGAAATGGCTGTGCAAGAGGCGGCGCGCCCCGATGGGATTCAGGCCGTTGCGATTGTCACGCCGAACCACATGCATGCACCTGTTGCGACCGCCTTTCTAAAGGCTGGGATCCATGTGATCTGTGACAAACCCCTGACCGCACAAATGGATGAAGCACTTGCCCTGCAAGAGACTGTCGAACAGTCAGAGGCATTGTTCATTCTGACACACAACTACACGGGATACCCTTTGATCCGTGAAGCACGCGATATGGTTGCGCGTGGTGATTTGGGTGACCTGCGTTTGGTTCAGGTTGAGTACCTGCAAGACTGGCTCACAGAAGCGCCTGAACCTGACCAGAAACAGGCGGCTTGGCGGCTTGACCCTGCACAAGCAGGCAGCGGGGCGTTGGGCGATATTGGATCACACGCATTTAACCTTGCGAGCTTTGTTACCGGTGACACTGTCACTGCGGTATCGGCAGATGTCAGTCGGACGGTGGCGGGGCGTCTTGTGGATGACAATGTACATGCGCATCTGCGGTTCGTAGGCGGTGCAAAAGGTGCGCTATGGGCATCGCAAATTGCTGTTGGCCACGAGAATGGCTTGTCATTGCGGATCTATGGCAGCAAAGCCAGCATTCGTTGGTGCCAAGAGATCCCGAACCAAATGTCATTCGCAAAGTTTGGTGAACCGGTTCAAACCTTGACGCGTGGCGGTGCAAACGTTGGTGGGTCAGCCGCACGCGTGACCCGCATTCCGGGCGGTCATCCTGAGGGATACCTAGAAGCATTCGCGACACTCTATTCAGAAGCGGCCCTGATGATCCACGCGCAAGCGGGTGGTCCTGCGCTGCCAGAAGGTCACCATTTTAATTCCGTTGCGGACGGGGTCGCAGGCATGAAGTTTATCGGCGCTTGCCTTACGTCCTCTGAAAATGACGGTGAATGGACGCCGCTCTAGGATTGAGCGGCGAGTAGTGATGCATTGCCGCCCGCGGCTGTCGTGTCGATGCAGAGATGGCGTTCGATGACGCAAAAATCGTCCATCTGGTTAGTCGCTATTAGAGGCGTGATTGCGCCATCGCGGTTTGATAGGTGGGTGCGCACCGTGGTTAGGTCATCGGTGTCTGACCATAGTGCAACGGCATCGATGTCCGTCAGATTTTCAAGATCGGAACGTGCTAGAACGCCCGAGACAGCGTTGTCCCCTGTTAACCCCGGTGCAACGCCAACGGCAACACATCCGTTTGACGTCGCAATCTTCATCTGGCGTTTGGCGTCATCAGCGGTTGGTCCGAGGCACAAAATTGTCCCTTTCGCATGTGTCGTCCACCGGTTGGACTCGCCGGTTGGGCCGGGCAGATCCATGGCCTCTAACGCCCGCGTTTGGTCTGCTGTTTGTGCAGACAAAAGGTTCTGGACTTCGCTGGTAGGAGCGACATACCCGTGCGGAACACTGTGATTGGGGACCTCAAAACGTTTGAAGCGTTTGACGTAATGACTGCCGCCGGCCTTAGGGCCTGTTCCAGAGAGACCTTCGCCACCGAAGGGTTGTGATCCCACAACCGCGCCGATCTGGTTTCGGTTCACGTACATGTTGCCGACATTCAAATTGCGGGTCAGATATTCGACGCGATCGTCGATGCGCGTGTGAAGACCAAAGGTCAGACCGTATCCGCTGTCGTTGATATTGCGAACCACTTGATCAAGCTCATCCGCTTCAAATGTTGCGACATGGAGAACAGGTCCAAAGATTTCAGATGCGAGGTCTTCGATACCGTTCACCTGGATCACCGCTGGTCCGACAAAGAACCCATCTTTGGGCGCATCCATCTGCTTCAAGAGATGTCCGGTCTGACGTGCGGATTGGATATGCGCAGTGATTTTGGATCGTGCGGCTTCATTGATGATGGGGCCAACATCCGATGACATGTTCCAAGGATGGGACAGTTCAAGTTCATCCATCGCTCCGTAAAGCATTGTCATAAACTCGTCCGCGATGTCCTTTTGCAAATAGAGCACCCGTAGAGCCGAGCATCGCTGACCTGCCGAACGGAACGCGGAATCTACAATGTCTTGAACCGCTTGTTCGGGCAGGGCGGTAGAATCTACGATCATCGCGTTTAGGCCACCGGTTTCGGCGATGAAAGTTGAGTCAGGTTCAAGAGATTTGGCGCTGTTTTTATAGATCGTTTGAGCGACGCCAGTTGAACCGGTGAAGCAGATGCCGTTAATCCGTGGATCGGTTGTGATCTTCACACCAACCGTCGCGCCTTCGCCTGGAACCAATTGCAAGACGTTTTCAGGCACGCCGGCTTGATGCATCAGACGAATGCCAATGCTCGCGACAATCGGCGTCGGGTCTGCAGGTTTGGCGATGACCCCGTTACCCGCTGCAAGCGCCGCTGAGATCTGACCGGAAAAGATTGCGAGCGGGAAATTCCAAGGCGAGATACAAGTGATCACGCCGCGCGCAGCGTAGCCATCAAGTCGAACCGCCTCTTGTGCGTAGAACCGTAAGAAATCGACGGCCTCGCGGATTTCGGCAACCGCGTCTGGCGCGGTTTTCCCAGCTTCGCGGCAAAGGGCTGCGAAAATCTCGCCTGCGTTCTCTTCGTAAAGATCAGCAGCTTTGCTGAGGATGGCGCGTCGTTCCTTTGCAGGTGTCTTAGTCCAGTTGCCCGCGTTCTTTAGCGCAATTTCAGCGTCTTTAGGTGACGCAAGCGCGACAGTGCCCAAAGCGTCACTCTGATCATTTGGGCTAAACACAGCCGTTGGTGTTGATCCTTGTGGCGATCCAGAGATTATTGGACGCACATGCCACTGATGCGTTTTGAACGGGTCGCGTGCTTTGGCGAATTTGTCCAAATCATCATAGCTGCGCAAATCCCAACCGAGCGAATTTGGACGTTCGGGTTGAAATAAATCATATGGCTTTTGGACTGCTAAATTTAGGGGCGCATCACCATGCTCCAAGATGTCAAACGGGTCTGCGGCAATTTCTGCTGGTTCCACATCCAAATCTACAATCTGATTTACGAATGATGAGTTCGCGCCGTTTTCCAGTAAGCGCCGGACAAGATACGCCAACAGATCTTTGTGTGCACCTACAGGTGCATAGATCCTGCAACGAGTGTCCTCGCTGGTCTTAACCATGTCATGCAGCGCTTCGCCCATGCCATGGAGACGCTGAAATTCATAAGACTGATTGTGGCTCGCCATTTCGAGGATCGCGCTGATGCTATGCGCGTTGTGTGTTGCGAACTGCGGATAGATGCGATCGGAATAATCGAGCAATTTGCGTGCACAGCAAATGTAGGACACATCGGTCAGTGATTTGTTGGTGTAGACGGGGAAGCCCTCAAATCCTTCGACCTGGGCCTGCTTTATCTCGGTGTCCCAATAGGCGCCTTTGACAAGCCGCACCATAATGTTGCGATCTATTTCGACGGCAAGGCTATGTAACCAATCGATAACCGCAGGTGCGCGTTTTCCATAGGCTTGGACAACGACGCCAAATCCGTCCCATCCTGCTAGGCGCGGATCGCGAAGCACGGCCTCGATCACATCAAGGGATAGGTCTAAGCGGCCTGCTTCTTCAGCATCGATATTGAGACCCATTCCAGCGTTTTTGGCCATGATCGCGAGTTCAGTTGTGCGGGGCACAAGTTCAGACATGACACGATCTTTTTGGCTGACCTCATAGCGTGGATGAAGGGCTGAGAGCTTAATCGAAATGCCGGCGTTTTCGCGGATGTCGTGGTGGTTGGCATTTTGTCCAAGGCGCGTAATGGCATCAGCGTATGAGGTAAAATAGGTCTTGGCGTCATCGGCGGTCAACGCAGCTTCGCCCAACATATCGTAGGAATAGGTATAGCCACTATCGGTATTGGATCGCCCTTGCTTGACCGCTTCGTCGATCGTTTGACCGAGAACGAATTGCTGGCCCATCTCCTTCATCGCACGTCTGACGGCTGTGCGGATGACAGGTTCGCCCAGTCGTTTGACGGCTACGTGCAGTGTATCAGCCAACCCGGAAGATGCCGGCTCTTTAAGAACTTTGCCCGTTAACATCAGCGCCCAAGTGGATGCATTGACCAGAGACGAGCTGGATTTGCCCAAGTGTTCCCCCCAAGAGGAGGGGGCGATCTTGTCTTCGATCAGTTCGTTGATTGTCTGGGCGTCTGGGACACGCAGCAAGGCCTCGGCAAGACACATTAGCGCGACGCCCTCATCGGTTGAAAGCCCGTATTCGGCGAGGAACACTTCCATCAACCCCGGGTTGGAATCGTTGCGCATCGCTTCGATCAGACTGATCGCCTTTGACGTGACACGTGCGCGAAGATCAGCTGTCATCCCATGTTCTGCGGCGAGCGCAGCAATGGCTTGCAACTCGTCCTGAAGGTGAAGACTTCGCATTGAGCGGCGCGCGGAACTCGGTGTGATCATGGTTGCGATTCCCTGTTTTGACCTACCCAAATCATACTGAAATTGAAAAAGTACAATCGTCTTGATTTCTGCAAAAATTATGAATAATCACCAAAATCAGGCAAATTGATAGATGTTAGGTAAAGATTTTGGAAAATGATAGCCGTTTAGACCGATTTGATCTTGAGATAATTCGATTGTTGGCTGCTGACGGAAGAATGACCATAACAGAGCTCGCGACGCAGTTAGGCCTATCAAAAACACCCTGCCATATTCGCCTGAAACGATTGATTGCGGATGGTTATATCTTGGGTTTCAAAGCGGTGACAAATCCCGAAAAGTTGGACCGTGCTCATATCGCTTTTGTCGAGGTCAAATTGAGCGATACCCGCGAGAAAGCACTGACAGCTTTCAATCAAGCTGTGCAGCTCATTCCAGAAGTCGAGCAATGTCACATGATCGCTGGTCAGTTCGATTATTTGTTAAAAGTCAGGTCCAAAGACATTGTGGAATATCGGCGTGTTTTAGGTGAACATATTTCAACATTGCCCTTTGTTTCCAGCTCATCGACATATGTCGCTATGGAGGCCGTGAAAGAATCTGGGACGTAACGCGTCAATGTGCCTGAAAAAGAAGCGGAATAACGCTCGTCCTCGATGAGACCAGCAACATTGCATTAAAAGTAGTCGTGTTTGTGCAACAATCGTTGTTCAAGATCTGGCATTTTTGGTTCCCAATTGCCAGCAGTTTGAAGTCATTTATCAATCGGTAACGCGAAGATTTTCGACGTTGGGGCATTTCTGGTTCGTGCGGTAAGTTGCGAACTGCTACTGGGTTAGTAACCGCGCAAGTAATGTTGCGTTTGGAAAGGGCACAATGAAACGCTTTGCCAGATCGGTCTCTTGGTTGCCGAACGTCTTATTGGCGCTTTTGCTTTGCAATATTGCACAACCCGTTCATGCTCAGTCAGTCCCTGCCTTTACCTGTACAGGTGAGATTTATCAGGTCCAATCTGGTCAACTTAGAATATTTGATCCGATTTCTTCGAGCTATCAAGATGTTGGATCCAATCAGGGTAGCTACAATGCGACCGGATATAACATTCTCGATAACTATGCGTATGGGTCGCAGGGCTCAAACATTATCCGAATTGGTTCTGATGGATCTACGGAAATTGCGTTCAGTGGGATCAGCGGCAGTTATTCGGGTGATGTCGATCCTTACGGCAATTTTTGGCTGCGGACGAGCCACAATGCATATCGCCGGATAAACCTCACAACAGGCGTCGTCACGACCTTTAATATGTCCGGCCCTGGCGGCGGACCGGCAGATGTCGCGTTTGTCGAATCCGGCGGATCGAAGTATCGTAACGGTAAAGTAAATATCGATATTTAACATAAGATTGATTATTAGAACTAGTTTATCCGCGAAGATTTGGCCATCAGAGCCTCTGAACACTTAGACTAAGCGATAGTCCCTCTAAAGCGCCAGAAAGACGACCTCCCATTTGGAGGAGTTGGTCACGGAGCGACAAGACCACGACCAGATCCGAGCTCGCTGAGACGCTGAAAGAACACCAAGCGCTGCGCACGGCTATGCCCTCAACGAGCGGTGATATGATGACGGCCCTGCACGATATCCGTTACGTGTTGATGTACACCAACAAGCTTTGTCTCGCCGGCTTCCTCAGCCAGGACGGCGACATCAATGAGGCGCTGCTGGAACTTGATCTGCGCCAGATGGACCTCTTGCGCACCCTCTCTCGCAACCATGGGCTCCAAACGGATTACTTTGAGAAAGAGGTCGAAGAGAAGGATCGCCAGATGCAAGAATTTATGTATCAGGCCCACCGTGAAGATCGGAACTCTGGCGAGCGCGAGCGGTGAAAAAGATGGACAATAACCCTGTCAAAACCACCCAATCACCGTGGCACGGTCATGGCACGCCGTGCCATTTGGACCCATTTTGCGTGGCACAGCCGTGGCACGAAACCCACAACCCATTGAAAACAAACGATGTTTTTTACCTTATGACATTTCGGCTCAGTAAA
>JBELEI010000032.1:0-13669 GCA_042093895.1 Cognatiyoonia sp.
TCCCTTTCAGCAATTCTGCGCTGCAACAAAAACCCGAATTGAACTGTGCGCAAAGTAAGCGTCCTTTCACCCCTTATAGTTCCAAGGCAGCAACTCATCAATCCTGTTGATCTTGTGGTCGGCGATGCGGGTGAGGACATCTGTCAGCCAGGCTTGGGGATCGATGTTGTTGAGTTTGGCGGTTTCCATCAGGGTGTAGATGATGGCTGCGGATTTGCCGCCGCGCTCGGAGCCCACGAACATGTAGTTTTTGCGACCAATGGCGATGCCGCGCATAGAACGCTCGGCTGTGTTGTTATCCAGTTCCAGAAAGCCGTGATCCAAATAGTCACGCAGCCGCTTCATGCGGGTCAGCGCGTATCTGATTGCATTGGCCAAAGGCGTTTTGCCCGACAGTTTAGGCAACTCGCTTTGCAGCCAGCCTTCCAGATCATCAAGTATGGGTGTTGATTTGGCCTGCCGTAGGGCGACGCGCTGATCTGGCGGTGAACCGCGTGCTTCTTTCTCCACAGCATAAAGCTGTGCGATGCGCTGAATGGCTTGTTCCGCCACATGCGACCCTTGGGATTTGAACACATCAACGAACTTGCGCCGGATGTGGGCCATGCAGGCCACTTCCTTGATCTGGCCTGAACGATACAACTCTTCAAAGCCTGCGTAGCCATCAGCATGCATCCAGCCTTGATAGGTCTTGAGGTGCTGGCTGGGACGGATGCCTTTGCGGTCTGGCGTGAACTCATACCAAGCAGCTGGCGGGGCGTCGCTGCCCCATGGGCGTTCATCTCTTCCATATGCCCAGAAGCGAGCTGTCTTTGTTTTGCCATTCCCGGGCGCCAGCAACTTGACGGGCGTATCATCTGCAAAGATGGCCTGGCCGGAGAGCACATAGCGCCTAATCGCCTCGGCAAGTGGTTGTAGCAGTGCGGCTACTTTACCGACCCATCCTGCCAGTGTGGAACGATCCATGTTTAAGCCTTCGCGAGCGAAGATCTGCGCTTGGCGGTATAGCGGCAGATGATCGTAAGCGGTGCGCCGATCCCACCTATTTGACGTAATTCCACGGCAGCAGGTCGTTGATCTGGCTTTGTTTGTGGCCTGCGACGATGGCAGTGAACGTATCGGCCAGATAGGCATGCGGATCGACACTGTTCAATTTGCAGGTCTCGATCAAGGAAGCGATGACGCCCCAGTTTGTGGCTCCGGCGTCGTGGCCGGCGAACAGTGCGTTCTTGCGGTTCAGAGCTATGGGACGGATCGTGCGTTCCACTGCGTTGCTGTCCATTTCGATACGGCCGTCAGTCAGAAACAGGCACAGTCCATCCCAGTATTTTGCGATGTATTTGAGCGCTTCGCCCAGAGGGGCTTTTGCAGACAGCCGGGCGCGATTGGTCGTGAGCCACGCTTCAAACGCGGCGATCAATGGCGCTGACCGGTCTTGCCGTGCTGCCAATCGCACCTCGGGTGCCAGGCCTCGGATATCCTTTTCGATCCGGTAGAGCGCAGCGATCTGTTTCAACCCATCTTCAGCGATGGGGGCCGTGCCAGATTGTGCAACCTCATGCAGTTTGCGGCGTGCGTGGGCCCAACAGTAGGCCAGCGCAACCCTATCATCGACACGTTTGATCAGGCGATTGTATCCTGCATACCCGTCCACCTGCAAAATGCCGGTGAAGCCTTTCAAAATGTCATCTGCATATTGGCCGGAACGCCCCGGTGCATATGTAAAGGCGACGCCCGGTGGGGCAGCACCACCCCACGGTCGATCGTCGCGAGCCAGCGCCCAGAAGTATCCGGTTTTGGTTTTACGCTGCAAACGGGTGCCAAAAACATCGGCAGGAGAAAGGCGACGCGGTAGAGCGATGCGCCTGGCACGTTGTGATGAAGCGCGAGGGCCAGGGCAAAACCTAACATGTATTGTAGCACGACGGACAAGATGACGATGGTCGCCGTAGTTGCGATTGATCCCCAAAACCGACCCGATTGTATGATCTCCGTGTAGTTATCCAGTCCGACGAACTTCGGCGGAATAGGCGGAACCAACCGCACACTTTGAAAACTGACGATCAGCGCGTAGATCAGCGGGAAGAGCGACACCGCCAAAACGATGAGAAACGCCGGCCAAATGAACGCATGTTTGCTTTCAAATGTGAGGTACATTCTCACTGCATTTCTCCATTGGGTTGGACCGGCTTAAACAAGCCGGTACTGCTCGGCTTTGTTGCGCAAGAACGGCAGACCTTTATCCATCACAGCCTGGAAGTTCGGAGCGACTGGCCGCCAGACGGACAGACCACTTGAAATTTCCGGAGGCATGTTGATGAAGCTTTCCATGGCCAAACCACCTTTGAAGTCGATGGCAGCTAAGGCGGCAAATACTTCATCCCAATCACAACATCCCTCGCCTGGGGTGCCGCGGTCGCTCTCGGACAAATGAATGTACTTGAGGTGCTCACGTGCATCGAGAATCCCGTTTGCAGCACCTTTTTCCTCGATGTTCATGTGGTAGGTATCGAGGTGAATGAAGATGTTGTCCGACCCGACACGTTCAATCATGTCGCGTGCTTGCCAACCGGTGTTGATGAGATGCGTCTCATAACGGTTGATTGCCTCAATTCCGAATTGAAGACCCAGTGATTTTGCGTGTTTGGCTGTTGCTTCCAACGCGCGTGCTACCCGAGAAAGCTCCTCTTCTGTCGGCGGCAAATTGGTACGCTCTCCAATGCCACCATAGGTCACGCCCGAGACGGCCTCCGCGCCCATCTCCTTAGCCGTATCGAGCACGACTTTCATAAACGCGACGGCGCTATCTGGATCTTTCGTTGGCCACACTGCTTCTGGCAATCCCAATGAACACACCGCACGCATGTTGTTGTCTTCGAGCAGCTTGCGAGTGTGGACAGCGTCAACAGATGGCGCGTCTAGAAGTGCGATTTCCAGGAAATCCATCTTGTAATCGACCGCAGCCTTTACGGCCCGTTCTGCGCCCTCGCGGTCCCACTTCATGGTCCACATGCTGGTATGAACACCAAATCCTTGCACGTTAAGTCCTCCTATGACTGGTGAGAAAGAGACGTGCTGCACCCCATCGCAGAGCCATTACGCCGATTAAGAAAAGTCCCCAGACTGCTGTCGACAAATGTTGATTTGCGCCAATCAGGTTCAAACCTGATGAGAGCGCCTGGAGTAGAAAAAGAGCTAAAACCACTGGAACGACGCGACCGAACCCACCGAAGGGATCAAGGCCGCCGAGGAAGCAAGCCAGAACGGTTACAAGCAGCAACGCTTCACCGTGACCAACACGCACCGAGTTAAAGCGTGCGGCCATAAGAATGCCTGCGACCGCGCAAATGATTCCGGACAATGTGTAGATCATTGCGAGCGTTCGCCGGGTATGCAGGCCGGAATATTCTGACGCCTGTATATTGGAGCCAATCATGTAGACCGAGAACCCATGCGGCGAATGACGCAGCTTGATGTGCCACACAAGTGCTGCGGCAAAGAAGATGAGCAATGGGATCGGCACTGATAGGAATGACCCGTGTCCGATAGTCTCCATGAAGGGGGGAAAGCCTGAGATGTCACCGCCTTTGGTGAGGAATTCTCCAAGTCCACGCAAGAAGATCATCATCGCCAAAGACACGAGGATGGGGTGTGCACCAAGATAGGCGACCACAAGTCCCATAAGCAGGCCTGACAATGCGCCTACGATCAGCGCTGCAAGAACACCCAAGGAAAATGCGCCGTATCCTGCATCTGGACCGCCAAAATGAATGAGGACAGCTGCAAGTGCTAAACCAGAAATATTGGCCTGAAAAATGATCGCCAAATTGAGACCACCGGATAGGATCGGCACCATCATCGCCAATGTGAGCAAGCCAAGAACAGGCAGTTGGAACGCCATCGATCCGAAGTTCGACGCCGTCAGGAAGAGCGGCGTGGCAAGGGAGAAGCCGGCGAACACAACTACTACTGCTCCCAGGAGGAAGAGATTCTCTGAACCGATTGCTTCGCGGACCTGCTTGAAAAAACTCATTGTTCCGCCCTCTTCTCGGTTTGACTTTGAGTGCGCTTGAAGATCGATGAGAAGTCGAAATCGACATTTGATGTTGAGATCGCGATCAGGATTATCGCGCCAATAATCATCTGGAACGCGAAGGGTGAGACACCGAGCAGGTTGAGGCCGTTTTGCGTCACCGCAACGAACAACACACCCAAGACACATCCGATGACAGTGCCCTTGCCACCACCCAAGCGCGCGCCGCCCAAAACAACAGCTGCAAGCACATCAAGTTCGCGTCCGTAGAGAGCATTCGGCACGACCTCTTTGGCTATATTGACCTGCATCAGTCCGCCAATGCCCGCCATGATGCCACACCACCCAAAAGCTATTGCCTGCATCAGAGCAATGTTGACCCCTGCCCGTCTCGCACCTTCAGGATTGTCGCCGAAGGCAAAAAGCTGGCGTCCAATATTGGTTCGGTTGATGAGGAGCGCCGTTGCGATCAAACAGACAGCCATGACGGCAACGGACAAATGAAGCTCAGACCAAACGCCGGATGCTGATTGGTATTCAAACAGGAAGATACGATCGACCCACCAGTCAGGGAGCGTGTAAATGCTCCGTCCTTTGGTGAAGAACATGAGTAATCCGAAGAATGCGTTGAACGTGCCGATTGTGATGACAATGGAGACAATCCGAAAACCATGGATCAGCGCGGCATTGATCAAACCGAGACCCAGTCCAATCGAACCTGCGATCATGATACCCAGAATCCAGTTTCCCCCGCCCACGACACCGAGAACCTGGGCGGTCAGATACTGAACGACTGAGGCAGCGACAGCGAACGATATGTCGATGCCGCCTGCGACCAGCACCACAAGAAGGCCTACGGCCCATATCAAATTGACCGCGTTGTTGTTGAGCAGAGATGTGAGATTTGCGACCGTCAGGAAGGTGTCAGTGCTCAGACCCAAACCGATCACCATCAGAAGCAAGACAACCGATAGGCGCGCCTCAACCGGGTGCGAAGAGAAAACCTTATGCATAGACCTGCTCCTCCAATGCTGACACGGAGGTTTTGTGCGGATCGTATTCGGCTTGGATTCGTCCATCGGCCATATGAAGGATCCGGTCGGCGTTAAAGTAGGCCTCCGTGATCTCGTCGGTGATCAGCAAGATCGCCAAACCTTCATCCGCAAGCTCACGCACAATTTTGAAAATACCGGCCCGTGCGCCGACATCGACACCGACGGTTGGGCTGTCGAGAATGAGCAGCTTGGGATTAGTCGCCAGCCATTTTGCGAGTACAACACGTTGTTGGTTGCCACCTGACAGGGTTGATACAGCGTCTTGAGGCGTTCCGATCTTGACGGAAAACCTGTCGATCCAGCCCGCGACCAGATCAGCTTTTTTCTTGTTTGAAATGAGACCAGTTGAGGAAAGCAGCTTATCCAAAACCGAGACAACTGTGTTGTCAGAGATTGCTTGAGGCTGGACCAGGCCCAAAGTCAAACGATCTTCAGAGACATAGGCGATCCCGTGTCGAATTGCATCGCGAATGGAGCGGGGTTTGATAACCTCGCCTCCGAGCCGAATGACGCCTTCGTCTGGTCGGGCCATGCCGATGAGTGCGTGTGCGAGCTCGGTACGGCCCGACCCAATGAGGCCAGTGAGACCTAGAACTTCACCCTTGCGGATTGCGAAAGACACATCTTTGAAATCGCCATGGCTTGATAGATTTTCGACTTGCAGCATCATATCGCCGCTCGACTTGTCGCGTGCGTGTACTTCTGTCTCTAGGGTGTGGCCTGTCATCAATTCACCTAAGCGGCTCTGAGACATACCTTCTGTGGGGTAGACACCGACCAGCTTACCGTCGCGAACAACGGTCACGCGTTCTGCAATATCGAGAACCTCTGCGAGACGGTGGCTAACAAAGACAACAGCGACCCCGTCGGCGGACAAGGTGCGCACAATGTCCAAAAGAGCGTCGGTTTCGCTTTGGGTGAGTGACGCTGTCGGTTCGTCCATAAACACCAAACGCGCATCACTCATCAGCGCTCGGGCGATAGCAACAACTTGGCGTTTGGCGATGGGAAGGCTGCTGAGTTGGGCGTCAAGATCGATGGAAACCCCAAGGCGCGCCATAACTTCTTCGGCGCGTGCGCGGATACTCTTCAGATTGGCGAGTCTCGGAACTGCGCCGACCAATTCATCAAATCCGACATTCTCTGCAACACTCATATGCGGGAAGAGAGCAAGGTCTTGCCAAATGACCGCAATGCCGTTGGCGCGCGCAAGCGTGGGGCTGTTGGCGGTGATCGGCTTACCGAACACTTCGATTTCTGTCCCGGCATCAGGTTGATAAACGCCAGTAACAATTTTGATCAGCGTGCTTTTCCCGCAGCCGTTTTCACCTGCGAGGCAATGCACTTCACCGACCCGCACGTCGATAGCAACGTCATCCAACGCTTGGACACCGCCAAAACGTTTGGAGACATGGCTCATACGAAGCGCGTATTGATTGTTTGATCCGTCCATACCGACAATACCCCACAAACCGGGGCAGATGCTCCGGTTTCAGACAATTAGAAATAGAAAAAATGCGCACCGCCTTGGGAGGAGGCGGTGCGCTGAGCAAACCGGGCTTAGAGGCCTTTTTCAGCCAATCCGTCCACAGTCTCTGCGTTTACCTCAAGGAGGTTGTCAGTGATGATGTTTCGTGTCGCAGCATCAGGGCTCACTGCACCAAGACCTTCGATCTCGGTACCTTCGGTGATTTCCGCACCTTCGACGAGCATGTTGCCGAGGGTTACGAAAACACGGCCAGCTTCAGCCGGGTTCCACATATATCCACCAGCGATCACGCCATCTTTAACCAGTTGACGACCTTGCCCTGGGGAGAACGGCCCCATGACATGGACCTGGCCAGTCAAACGACGCTCTTCGATCGCGCGACCCGCACCGATTGGGCCCTGGCTACCAAAGGCCAGAATGCCGCGAAGATCTGCATTTGCAGCCATCAGGTCGAGCGCTGTAGACCGACTGTCGTCGACACTCTCTGCCACACCGTAGCGATCACCCACCTTGGAAAGTTTGTCACAATTGTTGTCCAGCCAAGATACAGCGGCATCGGCCCACGCGTTATGGAGAGGCACAGTCAGCGAACCGACGTAGACGGCATAGCTGCCGGGCTCTTCGGCTTTCTCGCAGAGCAGTTTTGCATGTGCTTCGCCGAAGCCTGTCGCCGACGCCAGTTCAAAGTTCCAGTCAACGTTGTTCAGACCGGGACCTTCATGTGCGATCACAGTGATGCCGGCCTCACGTGCCTTGGTCAGAACCGGCTCGAGAGCGGCTTCGTCGTTTGGCACGACACCGATCACATCAACGCCTTTTGCGATGAGATCTTCGATGGCGCGCACTTGTAGTGCCGGGTCAGCCGATGTTGGCCCGATCATTTCTGCTGTCACGCCCAATTCTTCTGCGCGCTCCAAGATGCCCTGCTCCATGGCGTTAAACCATGGAATGCCACCGATTTTTACGACGATACCCATCTGCGTTTCGGCAGTTGCGGCGGTCGTCAGAGCAGTTGCGATGGCAAGCCCGGACACGACTGATTTTACAATATTCATAATTATCCTCCCTATTGAGCCGTGATTGGCTCACTTAGTTGATCGCCTGCGTGATCCCTTCTCCCCCTGAAAATGGATCACATAGAAATTGAACCATCGATTGTGCAACTAGAGCAAACTTACCTGCACCATCGATGGTTCATATTGATAAAACAGCTTTAGGAGATGTGTCAAGGGCAATTGCACCATCGATTGCGTTAGTCTATAGTTTTTCGATGTGAAACAAGAACAACAAACGTGGCTGAGCGTGACCAACAATAGTAAACAGACGATCTATGATATTGCGAAGGAGGCTGGCGTATCAGCCTCGACGGTTGGATCAGCCTTAAACGGTACGTGGAAAAATCGGCGTATTAGCGAATCCACAGTTCATCGTATTCAGGAGATAGCGGAAAAGCTAAATTACTCCGTCAACCTTCAGGCCCGCGCATTGCGCAACGCGAAATCTGGACTTGTTGGGATGGTCTTGCCTCAACACGACAACAGGTTCTTTTCTTCCATTGGTCAGTGCTTTTCTAACGAGACACGTGCCCGCGAAGCCCTTCCAGTGATTGTCTCTGCCCGCCGGGACGAGGACCAGGAGCTCGATGCGGTCCGTGGTTTGATCAATTCTTCTGTGGACGCTTTGATGCTGGTTGGTACCTCGCATCCAGAAGTGCTGAGTGCGGTATGCCAAAAGGCAGGTGTTCCACATGTCTTCGTCGACCAACCTTGCGCAACCGCACCATCCGTTGTGACCGAAAACAAGGCCGGTGCCCGTAAGCTCACCGAAGTGATGCTCGCCGATACAGGAACAGAAAACCTCAGAGAAGTTGTTTTTTTGGGTGGTGACGCCAATCTTCCAGCTACGGAACAACGCATCATGGGGTTTAAAGAGTGTCTGTCAGAAAAGGGACATCAGACAAATCCAGATCAGATACTTGCATGTGGCTATCAACGCGCTGCGGCTAAAGATGCGCTTGCGGCTTTGTACAAAGCCAACAAAAAGCTTCCTGCGGGGCTGTTCATAAACTCCATCGGGTGTTTTGAAGGCGCACTGGAGTTTTTAGTTCAATTGCCAAAGACTGAAGTCGATGCCTGCATCATTGGCGCCTTTGACTTTGATCCCTTTGGACGCCTATTGCGCCATCCCGTCCCCATGGTGCGCCAACGTGCCGAAGATATGGTGAAGCGCGCGTATCAGCATCTTGATGACAACGACACAGAGCATCAGATTACTTTGATCGAACCGGAGCTGATCTTGCCAAGGCCTTCGGGACGAGACACCGATTGATCCAACTTTGGGATAAAGACGTCCAATCCGAGAGTAACTGTTGGCCAAATTGCAGGAAAACTAGCGGCCCTCTTTCGTTAGAAAGGACCTTTTTACCTTGTGACCTGCTCCCCGAAACTTCCCTCACTTTAATGTAGAGTTTGCTCAACCTTCGAAGGAGCAAACACATGCGACAGAGTCGTTTTACTGAGGCCCAGATTATTGGGATGATCAAAGAGCAAGAAGCTGGAATGCCAACTGCTGAGGTGTGCCGGAGACATGGCCTGAGTCCCGCCTCATTCTACAAGTTCAAAGCCAAATACGGCGGCATGAACGTTTCTGACACCCATCGCCTGAAATCGCTTGAAGACGAGAACGCCAAGCTCAAACGCCTGTTAGCAGATACGATGCTCGACAATGTTGTGCTGAAGGATTTGCTGGGAAAGAACTGACGACACCGAATGTGCGACGGGCTGCGGCCCGCAAGGCAATGCGGGATCATGACATCTCGCAACGTCGTGCGTGCAGGCTTGTCGGTGTCGACCCAAAGACTGTCCGACGCGATCAGGCGCCGGATAATCCCGAAGTTCGCGAAGAGATGAAGGCGATTGCCAGTAAAAGGCTGCGGTTTGGCTATCGCCGGATCGGCGTGCTTTTGGAGCGCAAAGGAATGTTCATGAATCATGAAGCTATACCGCCTTTATACTGAGGAAAAGCTGGGTGTCCGGCGGCGAAGAGGCCGTAAACGAGCGCGAGGATCAAGAGCACCGATGCCTGTTGCGTTACGTCCTGGCGAGCGGTGGTCCTTGGATTTTGTGTCTGACACGTTTGGTGCTTCCCGCAAGTTCCGTATGTTAGCCGTGAACGACGACTGCTGCCGCGAGAACCTGTGTTTGATGGCCGACACGAGCATATCTGGCGCACGTGTAGTCCGCGAATTAGACGCGCTTGTGCGTGTCTACGGGAAGCCAACTTGTATTGTCAGCGATAATGGGACGGAGTTCACCAGCCGTGCGATCCTGAAATGGGCCGGCGATAACGACGTTGATTGGCATTACATTGATCCCGGCAAGCCTCAGCAGAATGGCTTCATCGAAAGCTTCAACGGCAGCCTGCGAGACGAGTTGCTGAATGAGGAGATCTTCGACACATTAGATGATGCCCGTCGAAAGTTGGCCCTCTGGCGATACGATTATAATAACGTCAGACCGCATTCATCGCTGGGGAACCAAACGCCTGCAGAAGCGCGCCGAGCGCTTGAGCAATTTGAGGGCACCGCGCACGCCGCGCTTGCCCAAACTGACGACGAAGAATATGAAATCCAAACCCGCAAACTCTCGTTATGAATGAGGGAGCCTCGGGGGGCAGGTCACAACTAAGCCTCCTATTTCCCGTAGAGACCGCCCCTCTTCGTATAGCGTTTTGAGATTTTCAATATCATATTGTTTAGCCATGATGAAACTTCTACCAGAAAGATATAGTACTGTTTAGCTTAGCGTATAGCGTTGGGCATACCAAAGCTGATGCCTACTTCTCCACTGTGATAGATCATTATCTGCACGGAGGATCGCATCCATATCCATGCCTTCCACAGCAGTGTTGGCGTCAGCGTCTTTTCGGTAATCCCAAGTAAGTATCTCTTTATCTACCTTTGAGATGTGTTCGCTTACCTCCTCGTAGAACGCTCTACGCATAGCCTCCTCGACTTCACCGCTCTCACCGTAAGCGTGATGCAAGATAAAGCTGTCATGCACAGGCAGAGCAGGTGCATCCATGTCGGCGAAGTGTAGCATGACACGTTCCGCAATGTTGCTATCCACGAACTGTAGATGATTGCCGACACCTTTGAAAAACTGATCTGAGATAGGTTTGTGAGCGTTAATGATACGATCACGTAGCTCTGCCCAACTCATCTCTAAGCCAGATAGGTCTATTTCAGTAGGACAGTTCTTGAGGGGAGTGGACGCTTGGACCATCGCATTGAACGCTTGCTTGACCACGCCACGATGCTCACCATCCAGCACCCTGTCATAAGCATCCTCAGAGCCAAGCTCCTTGTAGTTGCTGTGGTAGAGTAGGTGTGGGTTTAGTTGAGAGAAGTCGAACTCCGCTGTCCGCTTTTCATCTATCGTGATGTACTTACGATACTCACTTGGTACGTTTTGCCACCATGCACGATAGAAGCGTCCACCCTGCTTGAAAGACCCGTTAGAGAATATCCTGACCAGTGTACGCTGAGAGAAGTCTATTGGCTCTTTAGTGGCGTGGTTAGCTATCCGTGTTTCAAGTTTAGCCAGTTCGGTGTCTCGCACCTCAAGATCACACCAATGCCTTAGAAAGCACGAGTTAATCTTCTTTAGGTTTGATCTGTAGCGTTCAGTGGCTGGTGTATCCTCATACTCTTGCAGTACTTTCTTACCGCCAACCGTGTTGCGCAGAATGATAGTTTCAGCATCTTTGTCAGGCTGAACTGAAATGGCGGGATGACCATCTAGCTCTTGTAACCGCTCTAAGAGTTCATCTCTCGCAACGAAGCGTGTGATCTTACCTTGGTAGATGATACGGTCAAAGTAGCCCTCTCTTGTAACCTCAATAAAGCCAAGTTTAAGCAGCCCATCAAACACTGCCATCATCTGCTTATAGGTTAGAAGAGGGTCACGGTATCTTGGGGCCTCTGAATACCAGCCACTGCGCTTGTTTATGCTACACTCTCTTATCGGTGTAGAATTCACAGTCTTCCACAGATCAACAAGTACTACTTGGACAGCATGTTCAAAGCGCAGTTGTTCGTCAGCAGTACGAGAGCGCTTTCGACCCTCCGTTCTTTCTATACGATTACTTACCTCTTTGATGAGTTCATCCATCATAAGTGACATGTTGTAAGTTCTCACTCTAATGAGGGTTGGACGTGATTAAGCTGTGAGAGCAGTTATCACTCACCAGCTTCCCTATACTAGTAACGGTTAGCTGGATGGGTTTAACAGTACAGGTTATAATGCAGAGGCGGAGTATCCTACCTAATCAAACTCCTCAAACATGCCCCATTCTTTTAGAGACTGAATGGAAATCATCCCATCCACTAAGACTGAAGGTGGTACACCAGTCCCATACTTTTGGTGTACCTCACTACTATCCTTAGTTTTATGACCAATCAGATATTGCACGTATCTGCTATCCATTGCAGCTTCGGCCCGATCTTTAAATGTGTGTCTCAGCGAGTACGGAACCAAACTTAGGGGGTCATCTGGTCGCTCATTAGTAATATGTATCTTCAACTTCTTAGAGAGATCGCTTGGTGACCTAACCACTTTACTCGTAAAGATAGCGTCCGTTGGTCTATTGCGTTGTTGCTCATTGATGTAAGTCTCTAGCTCCGTCCTAATAGGTTCTAACAAAGGTACTGATCTCGCTATTCGATCCTTGCCAGCAACAGCCCTAAATACCAAGTATGGAGTAGTGCTTGATAGCTTCACATCCTTTCGCTCTAGCTTAACAATGTCGCCAGTAGGCGCGCCACAGTAGGCTGCAACCTTACCTACGAGACGCACCTCTTGATCTGCTTCTTCAGCTAAACTGTGGTTAAACTTTCTAAACTCACTGGGTGTGAATGATCGGCGATTAACCTCTGTTTCTTCGATGGCGCTCTTATGCAGGATAATCTCAGCCCTAAACGGGTCACCTTCGACAACCTGCTTCTGATTATAGAGTGACCAACTATTCCAAACGGCCCGTAACATTGTAAGGTTCTTTGTCTTTGTGGAGGGCTTCACTTCATCTTGCCTTATGAAGGCCCGCACATCCTCTGCATCAATATCTCTTAAAGCAGTGCGCATCCCATGCGGGAAAGCAGCACTTATCTTCGTACAATAGCTTTTGACGGCACGACTATGTTTAGTTTTCTGCGCTTCTGATCGCTGCTTTGGCGAAGAGTTGTACTGCCTCAGGTAATCATCGACTGCGTTTTGCCATGTTGGCTCAGGCAGTAGGTTCTCACCACACATGATACGGTAACGCACCACTTCAGGGTCCTGCTCGTCCCACTTCTTTTGGGGCGGTAAATAACCTTCACGGTCAAGCAAAGAGGGGTCAATGCCTGATGCATTAAAAGCATCTACGTCCATATACTTCTTATGGAGCCACATCCAAAGATGGTCTTTGTTCCTTTGGAACTGAAGCAGCTTCCCGATATCAGTCTCCTGATAGCTTACAAGATATGCTTCATAATCCGCAGGGGAGATGTTTCCGTCTGCCAAGTGTTTTGCTTGAACTGCAATATCAAAGAAATCATCAGAAAACTCATAAATGTCTGAGACGCTAGTCTGGGCGTTTATATTGGGTACGTTGTCAGGATGGTCACCTGCCTTCTTCATGTCTTCATAAATGTCTTGCACTAGCTTGACGGGGACCCTTGGGGTTACGTTCTGTGAGTAACCTACCGTAGCAACACGCTCTTCGAACCACTGGTTCATACGCTGTACTTCGATTTGCGCTACCGTCAGTGACTTGGTTTTCAGAGATTTGACGATCTCTCGCTTACCTTCAAATAAGAAGCGAACTCCCTCTGGGATGCGGCGACGATAGCCATAAACCTTAGTTTTCGAAGTAATAGTTAGATATGGAATGTTATGAAGCATAGCTTCTGTGTAGTATATTGTAGTCTTTTTGTGTAGAGAATATAATACCATTCCAGAAGGAGTATTTCACAATACCCTTATTTAAATGAACTAAAAGTGGCGACCCCGACAGGATTCGAACCTGTAACCTGCCCCTTAGGAGGGGGCTGCT
>JBELEI010000033.1:0-13446 GCA_042093895.1 Cognatiyoonia sp.
ACGCAGCGGATTGCAAATCCGTGTACACCGGTTCGATTCCGGTACTCGCCTCCATTAAAACCAAAAGAACATCTCAAAAATCGCGTAACACCTTGTCACGCCGAAGCCCCCAATTGCGCTATGCCAATGGCAAATTACGAGTTCAGCTTTCAAACCAATGTAATTTGGCGATATTTTTGGGTATTCATGTGATCAAGCCGTGCTTGGCGTTGAACACGACAGAACACAAACGGTTTCACAGACGAAAGCGCTAAGCAAAGTCCGAGGTCGAGCGCTTCGCCTTCAGCAAAAACAACGCCCTAACGCTATGAATTTTGGCTCAGTCAACGTCCCAAGTCGGACACCAGGGTCCGTTGACCAACCGCATACCTGAATCAAGCGTGTCGATCTCAGCGACTTGCTCTGGTGTAAGAAATATTTCACCTGCGTCGAGATTTTCCTTTATGCGGGTCTTGCTGCCCGCGGAAGGAATGATCACGTACCCTTTTGCAAGGAGCCATGCGAGCGAGACCTGCGCCGCCGTTCCACCAACTTCTGAGGCGATCTTGTTGAGGGTTGGATCATTAACCACAGCGCCCCGCGCGAGCGGCGAGTATGCAGTCATACGAATATCGTGAGCTGCGCATTTTTCGACGATCGGTTGATTGTGCAAAAACACATGCAATTCGACCTGATTTGTTAGCAAAGGGCGATCGCCCAGCAGGCCAATAGCTTTGTCCAAATAGGGTTTTGTAAAATTGGAAACACCGATGTTTCGGCATAGCCCAGCATCATAAACTTCTGCGAGCTGCCCCATGTAGTCCTCAATCTCGTACTCATCGTTGATAGACGGGTAATGCAGCAGAAGGAGATCAACTGGTCCAACTCCAAGCTTTTCCAATGATGCCTCTGCGTGGGGTCGAACTTGGCCTGGGCCAAAGCTTTCGGGTGCGACTTTGGTGGTCACCCATAGCTCTTCGCGTGGCAACCCAAACTCGGCAATCGCACGACCGACGAATTCTTCGTTCTCGTACCCTTCAGCGCAATCAAGATGCCGGTATCCAGCATCGAGCGCAGCCATAACGCCTTGATAGGCAAGATCTTCAAGGCGGTTCCAGGTCCCGTAACCAATGTTTGGGATCGTTTTCATGTACTCACCTCTTTTGTCTGATTGCTATTGGACAGCATGCTTAGCTACGTCCCAAGATAACGGAGCGGCTTTCAAGTGTACAAGTTCATTCAAACGTTTTTAGCCGACAAGAACCTCGATACTTCCCTTACGCCGCCACTCCGTTAGGAACTTCCGGTCGCCAGCGACTTTTTGGGATCATAGAACGGAATCGGAACGACGCGACAATTTCGACTTCCCGTTGAAATATCGATGGACAGTAAATTGCCGTTTCCGGCGCTTTCGGATCGCACCATCGCCATTGCGATGTTCTTCTTCAATCTCGGGGAATAAATAGCAGATGTGACGATACCTACTTGGGCTGCGCCATTCATGACTGGCCAAAAATAATCGTTTGATCCGATCAAAGGTTCACCGTCAATCTCGAGGCCGACCAATCGCTGAGCGACGCCTTCTTCTTGGATCTTCTTAAGCGCGGCTTTGCTTACGAAATCGGCATTCATATCGAGATCAACCAAGCGGTTCATATTCAACTCAAATGGGTTATTCGCGAGCGTCATGTCAGCGTGATAAGACAACATTCCGGCCTCGATCCGGCGAATACTGGACGTATGGCCAGGCTTCAGCCCAAGCGGTTCTCCAACGCGCATGATATGTTCCCAAAGCCGATCACCGGCGGAACCGTCGCGTAAGAAGATCTCATATCCCAGTTCGCTTGACCAACCCGTGCGCGAAATGATCAGCGGGACACCGTCCCAATCATATTCCATGAACCGATAATACTTCAGCTCAGTCGGTGCATCACCAAATGCAGCGCGCAAAACGTCACGCGACTTTGGTCCCTGCAATTGCAGCGGCGATACGTCCGGCTCGCAGATCTCAACATCCATTCCTGAATTCACCGCGACACCACGAACCCATAGCAACACATCGCTGTCAGCAATTGATAACCAGAAATGATCCTCGGCTAGTTTCAACATGATCGGGTCGTTGATCACGCCACCGTCCTGATCCGTAATCAGAACATATTTGCACTGCCCCACTTGGCACTTGGATAGATCGCGACATGACAGAAACTGGGTGAACTTAGCTGCGTCTGGCCCTTTGATCTCGACTTGTCGCTCGACGGCGACGTCACAGAGGATCGCGTCATTCACAAGGTTCCAAAAATTCTGAACGGGGTCCCCGAAATCACGAGGGATGTACATGTGGTTGTAAACGGAAAACCCCTTTGCCCCCCAACGCAACGCCGCGTCTGAGAATGGCGATTTTCGAACCTGAGTACCAAAGCTAAATTTCGTAAAGTCGAGATCTTGAGACATCGTAGTGATCCAATTAGTGGGCCGCAAAGGGCCAGTATTTCCGTGATTAAGGGTCAGATTGCCAAGTCGAGGCGTGGCTTCCAAAATGGGCGAAACAACTCGATCTTCGGGCATCGGTTCATGACAACTTTCAGACCTGCATCCTCGGCCAGCTTTGCTGCCGCATCGTCGTAAACGTCAATTTGCCCCCACAAAACTTTGGCGCCAATCGCAATTGCTTGTTCGGTGATCGCGTATAACTCTTCCTTCGGGCGGAAGACTTCGACCATGTCCACTGGCCGATCGATTTCAGCCAGCGAATGAAACACTTTTATACCGCGAATTTCAGTCAGGTTCGGGTTCGGGTTAACAGGGATCATATCGTAGCCAGTTTCGTGCAGAACACGTAGGACTCCGTAGCTGAATTTCGTTTTGTCCGCGCTCGCACCCACCATTGCAATGGTTTTCACTGACTTGAGAATATCCGCCAGATATTTTGGATCGTAATCGTAAAGGTCATCCAATGCAGTTGCTGGCATGGTTCAGGCCTCCTTTGGTGTCGCGATGTCCGCTTTCAGCTCATGCGGCTCAAGCGGATCGAGGAACGGATTTCGATAAAGTTTGTCGTGGCTTTCCACGCCGATTTCCAAGGTACAGTCAGTTGTTGCACGGGCCACACAGAGCAGCACATACCCGTCGTTAAGCTGACGGTTATTCAACGCAACTTGGCGACGTTGATCCACCTGGCCGGCGGTCAATTTAGCGGCACATGTAATGCAGCCGCCGTATTTGCAACCGTAAGGCAAATCGACACCCTGCTCCCGCAGCGTATCGAGCAACGGCCTGCGTGCATCGACTTGGTATGTCGCGTCGCCCTTATTGGCGATAGTGATCGTATGTTCCGCGATCATAGCCAAATATCACTCGTGCAATCGCCACCGGGATAGCGCGTTTCATGGCATCGGCTGGGACCATTTGGTTCTTGACCAAAGTCGACGACAAATTCTTCGTTTATTTTCATGCCCCCGTTTTCAACGTCACAATCGATCATCAACATGACACCGCCTTGTGTCCGGATCTCTGGATAGAATTGATTGTCCCACGTAGAGAACAATGAGGTCGTGACATACATGCGCTTGCCATCCAGCGAGAGCTGATACATCTGCGGCCCGCCTGCTACTTTCACGCCGTTTACCTCGGGTGCTTTTCCAAGCAAACCACCCATCCAAACCTGTCCAGTGAGCACCGGGTTATGCGGATCCTCAATGTTGTACTGACGCATATCGCCATGCAACCAGTTGTTAAGATAGAGATATTTGTCATCCATCGAAATCAAGATTGCAGACATGACGCCCGGCACCGGGATCGGCCATTCTGGATGCGGTTCATTCTCGACATCAATGATCTTCTCCCATTCCCACTTGCCAGCTTCTGACTTCCAGAAATGGATGACATTCGCGCTAAGCGCAGCACCGCAAAAGCCATGCGTGCTGTCAGGATCGTGGTGAAATTTGACCTCAAGTGGGATCAATCCGTCTTCACCTAGATACATCGTTTCAACCGGTTTCTTCTTTTCAAAATCCCAGATGTGGAGGCGACGGCCGTATTTTAGATGCCCGACCTCTTCGAGATCGAAACCGGGCATGAATGTATTCGGCGCGGCCCATTCAGAGGACACCATCACCTTGTGACGTGGCTGATACCAGAAATCATAGCTGAACGGGATGTCACCCATCGTTTCTTCCCAACGCCCCACGATCTCAAAATCTTTGTTGAGGTGCAGATAGCCACCCGGTGCTTCACCTTGCGCGTCACCCAAGAAAGAGATGATGATCTCAGACCCTAAGCAATGCACCGTGTGCGGCCCGCTTAGGTTCGTCTTTGATTTGATTTCAGCACCCTCGATGACTTTATGCAATCGCGGCGCTCTTGGATCTGTTGCAGTGTCGACCACGTGAATGTTGTTCGAGCGGACACCTGGAACCAAAAGATATTTACGAGACATGCCAGCATCGTCGTGGCACGACGAACAAGCATTCCATCCCATATGGTGCAGCTCGTCTCCAATTCCGGGCATCTCAAGCCGGTGAATCACCTGCGAATAGGTCGGGCTTTCCGGATCCGCGTCTACGGTTGCAAGGTAGTCGGGCTTTTGGATCCCCGTCCCTGTATAGATCGCAATCGTATAAAGTAGCTTTTCACGCGGGGCTTTGATCGCATCTGCTGGGCTTGCATAGCCCGGACCGCAACACACACCATCCATTATCATACTCCTCCCTTGCGAACACGTTGCAATTCTCGTAAATTGATAATTAGATTCTCACAAGGCAAAAATATGCATCTTGAACGCTTGACCCGAATTCTTGAAATAGTTGGGCAAAAAGGCACTGCGACGGTGGCCGAAATATGCACGCACGCCGACATCCCAAAGCCATCAGGCTACAGGTTGGTGCAAGAACTGGTTGCCGCCGGTTTACTAACCACGCCTGGACGCGGCCTTTTCACACTCGGCGCGCGCCTAAAACGCATCACACAATCAGATTTATCTGATGCGACATTGATCGAAGTGATTGCACCGGTTCTTGAAGGCGCCGCGACCAAACATGGCGCCGCATTCTTTTTGTCTCGGCTTCGCGGCGAACGGGTTGAGATCATCCATGTAGCGACCCCCGACAATGGCGTGTCATACCTGCACCCTGGCGTTGGGAAACGCCCCCTGCACGCATGTTCGTGTTCAAAAGTGATTGCCGCATATCTGCCCGAGTTATCATCCCAACCAGACCTAAACGGTCGTTTGCGAAAATACACCGAAAGCACGATCACGTCGCGCGAAGACTTGGAAGCAGAGTTCGAAATCATTCGAAACCGCGGCTATGCTGAATGTATCGAAGAGCTTGAGCGTGGTATTTGTTCCGTCGCGACGATCATTTCCGAAACCGGCCCGGGCGCAACCTTTTCGATTGGTGCAACCGCGTCAGCGCGTGTTCTAAATCCGAATGCTCGCGAAGAGTTTGGGCGAATTCTGATTGCGATGTCGCGCGATCTATCGAAATCAATGAATTGGGATCGACTTCAATCTCAATTGCGAGCTGGATGAAATTGACCTGCCTCTAACTAAAGCAGGTCAAGTTCGCCATCTCGCGGCGCGATATTGATTAGATCGGAAGCTTGCCTGTCATACTTTCCAAAACGCCATCGCGCCGAATAAACTTGTGCCAAAGAGCGCCCGCTATATGCGTCACGATTAGGATTGGCAAAATCGCGAGAGATGCTTCGTGAACGGCAACCATCGCGTTGACGAAAAACCCTCCTAAGAAAGAAGACGTATAGCCGTATGCAATCGCTAACCCACTTCCAACAATCGTAAAAACCGACCCATACAGACCATAGTGAACCGCACGTGAGGCAAAGTGCTCCCACTTTGGTGCCGCACTAGAAAGCCGCGTCGCCCCGCCAATTTTCTGCGTCCAAAACAACCGGAATGCAAAAAGTAAGCCCATTGCGACGGCAAAGATCACTTCAAAGCGAAGCAGCGCCGGATCGGAAAGCTGATTTACGTTATTTAGACCTTTCGAATATCCATAAGCGATCATTAGGATCGACACCCAATGGATCCCGCGTGTTACGAAGCCATGAGGTGTTGCTGTGGGCGTCTCGGTCGTGGACGTTGGCGGTGTCATCGTGAAACCTTTCAGATGCTAAGGTTAAGCGACGACTTCAGCGTCGGCATCGTCTGTGCGGGCTGACGCAACGAACGGTGAAGCAATCATCGCCACTCCGACTGCCATCAGCGCAAACAACGCGAGCGTGCCGACAACTGCAAAGCCGAGACCGGCCATCACAATGGCCGCGGCAAATAGAACAGTGTTGGATACAGCGGCCGTAAGTGTGTTCATCAGGTTTTTCATGTGGTGTCTCCATTTTCATCTTTTTGTTTCGATGAATTACATATGGAGGCTCGGTCTTACGCTCGCCTGACCGCAAGTTTACAATTATGTAAAATTCAGAGTTACGCATAGGCCCTGAGGCTCGTTCGCTGCCATTTCCAGACCCGCACCGTGCCGATCCGCGACGGCCCGTACAAGTGCGAGGCCAAGCCCCGAACCTTCAGTAATTCGCGCTGCATCCAAACGCACCATTGGCTTGACGATATCTTCAAATTCAGATGGATCCACGCCAGTCCCGTTATCTGCGACGCCTAACGATTTACCTTTGACAACAATCTTAATCTCTTCGCCACCGTGAACCATCGCGTTCTGAATTAGATTGGCAAGGGCCTGCACTAACATGCCACGATCGGCGTGAATCGTTGCAGGATTGGTCTCGTCGACGATCAGTGTTTTGCCGATGTCCTCGACCACTGGTCCGAAGGTTTCAGCAAGGTCAGTTGCAAGCGCGCCAAGTGCAACCTTTTCAAACCCATCGCGTCCCTGCCCGGCTTCGATCCGAGCGACGCGCATGATCGTGTCAAAGATTCCTGACAACCGATTGGCTTCTTCTAACGCGGCACCTTTTTGGTCACCTTCCGGCAGCATTTCGAGCTGCGCGCGCAGTCGCGCAAGTGGCGTTCGCAGATCATGCGCAATACTTGCACTCAGGTGCCGGGTCTGTGCGACAAGCCGTTCAATTTCACCCGCGGTTTGATCAAGATTTTTGGCAATGTCGCCCAAGTCGTCTTTAGAGGTCACTTGCCCAGTTCGGGCGCTCAAATCACCTGTGGCTAGCTGACCCAATGTCGCATTAACCCGAGCGAGTCGTCGTTGCGCAAATAATCCCGCCCATAGGCCGATCATCAACGTCGCGATGATAACGACAGCTGCGGTGGTCCACAGGATTCCCTCAAGCAATTCGCGCACCTCAGCGCTGTCTTCAAAGGGCACCGCAACCATAACCGGCTCACCATCGCGATCACGCGTGACCAACACCCGCCATAGATCTGAGCGCTGAAAATCTGACCGTAGCGATACAGTTCCACCGCCACGCGATACCACTTCTCGAATCCGTTGCGGCACGCCCTTCAAATCACTAATCGGGCGCAGGATCATTGTCGGACTGTCCCCGACGATTTCCACAACGCTAGAATTTTGAGCAAGCGCCAAGAGCGTGTTATCAACGCGCTGCTCAATCGCACGCTGCCCAAGGTTAAGCGCAACAAAAATTGCGACGACAAAACCTAACGCAAAAATGAGTGACAGAACCGCGACAAGACGCAGCGTCGATGACCGGAGCAGCCACGTAAATCGTTCAAGCCAGCTACGCACCAAAGACATACCCCTCACCGCGCCGCGTTCGCAAAAGCGCGCTATCAAACGGTTTGTCGATCTTCGCACGTAAACGACTGATATGGGTCTCGACAACGCTGGTTGTCGGATCGAAACTCATATCCCAAACCTGCTCCAACAGCATCGTGCGGGTAACCAAGCGGCCCGGCCTGCGCATCAAATATTCAAGAAGCTTAAATTCCTTGGCCATCAGCTCAATCTGTTGCCCTTGCCGTTCGCACCCGCGTGACAGCAAATCCAATGTCAAATCAGCGTAACTCAGAACGGTCTGATTTGGCTCAGGACTATCACCACCGTCACGACGACGACCCAGTGCGCTAACTCGCGCTGATAATTCCGCAAAGGCAAAAGGTTTCGTAAGGTAGTCATCCCCACCCGCTTCAAACCCCTCAACGCGCGCATCGACCTCGCCCAACGCACTAAGGAACAACGCAGGTGTGCCATCTTTTGACGCTCTTAATGATTTAAGGACATCAAGCCCATCAAGCCCAGGCACCATGCGATCCAATATCAGCAGATCAAAGTCTTGCCCCATAGCCGCAATCAATGCGTCCTTGCCATTATCAAAATGGTCGACGACATGACCTTCTTCGCGCAAGCCGTTTGCGATCCAAGGACCGAGTTGTTTGTCGTCTTCCAACAGCAGTATGCGCATCATATATCCTGATTAATTCATACAAAGGCGCTAGGCCCCGCCAGTAGGAGCCTAACGCGAATGTATTTCAGACGAAAACCAAAATCGGTTATGCGTCTTCGCTTTCGTCCTCTTGGTCATCGTCATCGTCGTGGTCTTTGTCGCAGTCTTTGTCATCTGCTTTGACCTTTAGGACTTCGCCAGAGTCAGCAGCAAGGATCACTTCGAATTCCTCGCCGTTTTCATCAACGATTTCGACTTCAAAGATTTGCTGGCCACGGTGACGCTCTTGTTCGATTTCCAGAACTTCGCCCGGCACCTCTTGCAGTGCGATTTCGATGACTTGCTCTTCCGTCAAACCGGTCGCGTCGGCAACGGATTGTGCCGAGACCATTCCAGCAAGACCGCCTGCCAAAACCAAACCAGAAAGTGCACCGCCTGCGATAAGTTTCGTATTCATGTTTCTTCTCCATTTTCAATTAGACGAGGACTGTTTTGTCCTCCGATGAAACAGAAATAGGTGACCGACCTTACACGCGATCTACGCCAACCTTACAAATTCGTAAGGCTGGGATTTTTCAAAAAAGAAGGGCCGCCCAATTCAGGGCGGCCCAGTCTATTCGTTCTAAAATGACGCCGATTTATCCGCGTCTTGGCGTGGCATCCCCACCGCGGGACGCTTTCTTTGCTGCATCACGTGCGCGGTTCTTTTTGCTGCTTGCCTTCCCCTTAGGCGGGGCGCCTTTGGTTGCGGTTAGGCGTTTCTTAGTAGCACCCTCACCCTTTGGTTTTTTGCCAAAGGTTCCAGGCTTTGTGCCAGCCGCTTTGCGCTTACCGCCTTCAAATGGTGCATGCACCGCTGGATCTGCCTGCGCCGGCTTTGGCGCACTTGGCTTTCGCGGTTTACGGTCTTCTGGCTTTGGCTTGCGACGGCGCGGTTCTGGCGCATCGTTCCAATCAACAGGCGCTGAATCGCGTTTTGGGCGTTCGAAACGCGGCTTGTCGCTTCCGTCAGACTTTGGCTTGCTGAACGGCTTGTCAGATTTTTCTTTCCAAGGCTTCTTGCCCGCACCGTCATTATCGCCTGCGGGACGAGATTTGTATCCACCTTCAGATCGCGGCTTACCACGGTTCTGGTCCGGCTTGTCTTTCCAGTCACGTGGGCCGCCCTCGCGCTTACCGCCACCATGTCGTGGTTTTGGACCGCGTTTGCCATCAGATGGTGATCGGTCAGGTAAATTCGGTGGCTTATCGAGCTGAACGATGTCTTTCGTACCTTCGATCTTCATCGCTGGGCCGATAGCCGCAACAAATCCTGCAACACTCGCCTGTTTGATTTCAACATAAGACAGGTCATCAGCCAAACGGATCGCACCGATATCGTCTTTTGTGACGTTGCCAGCCTTACAGATCATCGGCAACAAATGTCGAGGTGACGCGTTTTGATTGCGCCCCTCGGATAGCGAGAACCAAACACTTGGGCCAAAGGCCTCACGCTTTTTTGGGGCGCTTTTCGTGTCCACAGCCATCAGGTCTTCTGGCGCGGCGTTGCGCGTTTTGTATTGGCGCAAATACGCCGCAGCGATTTGATCGGGTGTAAATTTCTCGATCAGCGCATCAACCGACGCGCGTTCACTCTCTGTTACTTCGGCCTGCCAATCGTCAGATGTCAGCATACGCACTTGATCGCGTTCATTCACATCAGCCGCAGACGGGCCACCGCCCCACTCTGCTGTCAGCTTAGCGAATTTCAAAATTCGTTCGGCCTTTTTGCGTGCGGATGGAACGACGATCAATGCGCTGACACCTTTGCGTCCAGCCCGGCCTGTCCGGCCCGAACGGTGCAATAGCGTTTCATGGCTGCCTGGCAATTCGGCGTGAACAACCAAGTCAAGCTTTGGCAAATCGATCCCGCGCGCGGCAACATCCGTTGCAACGCACACTTTTGCACGCCCATCGCGCATCGCTTGCAAGGCGTTTGAACGTTCGCTTTGCGTCAACTCACCGGACAATGCCACAACAGGGAAACCCCGGTTAGATAGGCGTGTCGTCATCCGCGATACAGTTGCGCGGGTGTTACAGAAAACGATCGCGTTCGGCGCATCATAGTAGCGCAACGTATTAATAACGGCGTTCTCGCCGTCTCGCGCCGCAACCAACATCGCACGATACTCAATGTCCGCGTGCTGCTTCTGTTCACCGACTGTTGAGATGCGTTCCGCATTCGTTTGGTAGCTCTGCGCCAATTTCGCAATGGCATTCGGCACAGTGGCCGAGAACAACAACGTCTGACGTGTTTCAGGGGTCTCACCTAGAATAAATTCCAGGTCTTCACGGAACCCCAGATCCAACATCTCATCCGCTTCGTCCAAAACGACTGCGCGAACGGCGCTTAGATCAATAGAACCGCGCATGATGTGGTCGCGCAATCGGCCCGGCGTTGCGACAACAATATGAGCACCACGCGCTAGTGCGCGACGCTCGTCACGCATGTCCATGCCACCAACACAGGATGCCAATTGCGCCCCGGCGTCGGCATAAAGCCAGCTGAGCTCTCGCTTAACCTGAATCGCAAGTTCCCGCGTCGGGGCCACGACCAAAGCCAATGGTGCGCCGGCTCTGTCAAATTTGGTATCGTCACCCAACAATGTCGGCGCAATTGCCAACCCAAAGGCGATGGTTTTGCCGGATCCTGTTTGCGCTGAGACCAATAGGTCCCGTCCAGTTAGCTCTGTGTCGCTAACAGCCTGTTGAACAGGTGTTAAAGTTTCATATCCCTTACGGGCGAGCGCGTCTGCAATCGTACTAATCAAGGTAATGCTCTCTTGCTGGTTTATACGCAAGATCCGCAGCAACCCCTTATCGCCACTCTACTTGCAGTAAGCGTGTCGGGTATCGGAAGGGGCACCTCTTGTAAAGGTTCGCGGCTGCATGGGAGACATGTGTGGCGTGAATACCCGTGTCGACACTCACAACATCAATCGCGATCTGGATAGGCCTTCCCAACGCCACGAAATAGTAGCGCTGGGAAACTGCCACCTGTTCCGAGAGTACCAACTGATTAACAGGCAACTGATTAACAACATCGAAACAGGCTAGAACATCGAAACGCTCAGCAGCCCAACCGCGTCACTCACCCGCGGGGTCTAATTTGGGATTACCTGCATCAGCGATTTTTCGACGCTTGTTCTTTGAAAAACAATTTAATGAATTCGAAGAGCGCCGAGCAATCACCCGAATGGGTGAAATCGTAACCTAGACGCAAACGAGCAAAAGAAAGTTGCCTTTTGCTCTTTGACAAATTTAGGCAACAGAACAAAAAGTTCTCTCAAACAGTAGGGGATTCCAATGCATCCAAGACTGCTGGGAGTGCAGCAGACACATAAGGAAAATAGGATTCAATACGGATTAGCGGCGCGCCGATACGACACGCCAACTCATCAAGCGAACCCGGAGATTTGATCATCGAATTCCCACTGTGGACCAATGCTGCGGACGGACGCAGATTGCTGTCTGCCGGTGCATGTGCCCAATCGACGCATGAAAAGCTTGCATCACGCCACATTCCATCCGCCTTGTGGGCCATCTGGTCTTTGAAATTGAGATCATCAACGCGTATTCCTTCGGCGTCTTCAAATTTTCCCAATTCGACGCCCATTAAGGGATGAATGCCCGTGTACCGATCTTCCATTTGGTCAAGCTTATGCATCGCAAAACCAAACATGAACTTGACCGTTTTGGGTGCGTATAAACAGGCGAGACCAAACGTCTTCATTTTCCCTGAAAACCCAGCTGTCGCTTTGCGCGATAAGATAGGCGGCACGACTTCGAGCCCGACAATCATGCGAACTCGCTCTGGGTGCTGAAGCGCCAATGCGTAACCAATGGCGAAACCGTCAGCGGCGGCAAATATCGAAAATGATTGGATCTTCTCATTATCCATGACGGCCATTGCGTCGTCGATATGGTCCTGCAAGAGCGCTTCGCCCTCTTTTGCATTAAGTGACGAAGGGCCCCTCCCGGCCCGACTGATACGTACAATGCGCCATCCTCGGCTCATCGCCAACGCGCGCGCTTGTTCCGGCCAATGTCGTCCTTGGGTCATACCGTGCAAAAAAACCAAAGTTCTTTCGGCGGGCCCGCCATCGACTTCATAGACTATTGTGCGGCCATCCGGTCGCTCTACCTGGCCACAATTCGAGAATTGCGGACTATGAGTTTGTGAAGGTTGGTTAGGCATTAGGGTTGCAGCCTGGTTTACCATTCGTAGCACATCAGACTGCGACTTGACCCCTAACTTGTTGGTCAGTGTTTTGATCTGACTCCGTGTGGTCTCCCACGATTTGCCTAATCGCGCAGCTATTTCGCGTAGAGTGCCGCCCTTCAAGAGCTCTTGAACCAACGTGAATTCAGCATTCGTTAACTCAAAACTATCGGCAACGAACTTAGATATGATCGTTTGGAATTCAGGGCCGCTACGCTTAGCAAAATAGCCGCCATTCTCAACATCGCGAGATAACACGACCAATTCAGTCGTCTGTTGCTCGTCAACCCGCAGCAACAAAGTGTCCGCTCCGACGTCTGACTCTAACCACACCGTAACGCGCGCTTGATCTTCATCTCGAAGCTGATCCCGGATCGCTTCTTTGACTTCAGACTTATCGGCGAACCGCGTCAAACCATGGAAATTCCAATCAGTCTGCTCATGCAATTCATCATCAGAAAGCTCAGCCAGCAGTTTCCAAGCGCGATCGGCATGATATTCTAGTTTGGGTGAAATAACGTCAGTGTCTTCGGTGTCCAACCAAGAGGTCAACATCTCCATCAAGGTATCAAGTTGATTTGAATCGGTCAGACATTCATAGAACGCGAGTAAGACAGCACTCAGTTCCGTATTTGAATGGTTCGGTTCCATTTAGCCTGTTCGCTCCACCGGTCGATTTGGTTTAGACGCCTGCAACCCAAATTGCCAACGACGTAGCCAAAACGAACACACTGCCCATTTTGTCCATCCCTTATTTCAAGGGATGATAGGTACATATCAGAGATTTGCAAAGTTTAGTTTAGATGGTGCCCGGGGGCGGAATCGAACCACCGACACGAGGATTTTCAATCCACTGC
>JBELEI010000034.1:0-12014 GCA_042093895.1 Cognatiyoonia sp.
AACGATTTTCTTATATTTAGTGTCTAACACAGCGCAATGCGCAAGATAAGACACTACGGACTATCTGCTCATACGCCTGAAGTTTACAGCTGTAAACTCATCGAAGTGTATCATTGGCATGTTTGGCGATCGGGTTTGGTGGCCCATCTGGAGCGGTCAAAAAGACCAATGGCGCAAATCTCCTCACATCGGAATGGTGTTTCGCGTTAGCGATTCCGCGCGAACAGCGCCGGGCCTGAACGGGCAGGGGGTTTGTCCCCGCCCGTTCAGGTCACCCTCACAAGGTTGGATTCTGCGGGCGTTTGGTTCGGGTGCTATTCGAACGCAAAAAAGGCTCCGCCGCAGCGAAGCCAGTTGATCCTCACCACAAGGATTGGAGAGGCTAGGGCAGGGCGCTGGTGAGCGCCCCGCCTCTTGTTCACACCATGCCTTCGGGAAGCCACGCGTCGATGCGCTTGGCTTGGGTTTCGGTGATGTTGTGAGCCTTGCGCATTTCGGGATCGCCAAACAGTGCTTCCAACTTTTTGGCCTTTTCGCTCTTTTTGAGTTTGGCGAAGGTGGTTGCGGTTGGATGAGCCTCGGAAAGGTCCAACAACTCGCACCAGAGATTGACGAGGTATGGCGCGCCGACGCGACCAAAGAAGTTAGCGGCTGTTGGGGTGAAGTTCTCACGGATATTGGTTTTGACGGCTTTGTCGATCATTTCACCCAAGTCTTCATCGACGAACAGTCGCGAGGCGAGATGGCGGGTGACTTCTTCAATGATGAATTCTGGGCCTTTTGCTTTGTAGGCGCGGAAGACGCGTCCCATGTCACTGCCAAACTTGGCGGGTCTTGTTGGTTTTGTAAGCCGTTCATCTAGCGTGTAGCCCGCCATTTCGGTCGTGGGTACGTTTGGCACTTCGGTTTCGCGCAAACCTAGAACGCTCGCGTAACCCGATTTTCCAGAAAGCTGGAAGGCGAGAAGGGCCAACAGCAGTTCTGGGTCGCGCAAGGCTGCGTGTTGGCGAGCGCCCGTTGCAATACGATCCAGATCAATCCGCAGTTTGTTCGAAATGGCCGACTTGGTGCCGGTGCTGCCTGCGTGGTTGGATTTGGCCAAGATACCTGCCTCGATGGCTGCTTTCTTGTCCGTGCCGCGAATGAGGCCTGTCTCACACTGAACCTCTCCACGACTGTCCACATAGACAAGGACGCCCGCATGGGCTTTCTGCTCATCCGTGAATGATCCGTCTAGGATCGACTGCAGCGCTGCCAGTTTGGCTTGGCCTTCATCGTCCAGAGCGTCGCTTTCGGCCAGTTCGGCCAAAGCATCGTATTCTTCGACTTGTTCTTCGCTCAGATCGCCGTTTTCCGCATAGATGCGTGCCAGCTTCTTCTCGTCGATCTGATACCATCCGATATAGCTGTCATTGATGGGGTCGGCCCATTTCCAGCCTTGGGCGATCAAGCCTTCCGACGTTTCTGCCAGCTTCTTGCCAAACAACTCATCTAAGATGGCTGGATCATCGATCAGGACCTCGTCTGCAAAGAGATCGCTGCTCGTGCGCCCGCCAGCCTCGGTGTAGGCCTCAATGCCAACGTAGATGGCACGACGGTCGCTGTCCTTGATCGCATCGGGCTTGAGCATCTTTTTGATGCGGTGATCGCTTTCACCGACGCCGCGCACGTTCTCCAAAACCTCAAGCGTCAGCTTTTCATCATCACTGATGGTGAAGGCCGCGGCATTTGAAAGGCTGATATCGCCGCTGCGTAGAGCGTCAATGACGGGGCCGGGGAGGGCGGCCAGTGCAAGGCGGCGATAAACATGGGCCTCGGTTGCGCCGTAGGCCGTAGCGATGTCGGCGACGGTGGCTCCACGTTTCTCCATTGCGCCAAAATCTTGGATTTCGTCGGCGGGGTGCAAGGCTTCGCGTTGTGCATTCTCGGACGTTGCCCAATACTCTGCCGTCGCCTGATCAGGTGCCATCCTCAACGTAACCAACTGAAATTGTTCATCATCCTGTAACAATGAAAGTGCGCGATACCGGCGACCACCCACAACCACGCCAACGCCTGTTTCATCGCGATAGCCTGCGAGGTTTTGAATAAGACCGTAAGAGCGGATGTTTTCTGCTAGCGTCGTGATGCTGGCCTCATTGACCACCTTTCGTGGATTGAGGTCTGAGATATGCAAGTCAGCGAAGGGGATTTCCTCAAAGGTGACGGGGATGTTTGATTGATCGTTCATGGGATATGTCCTTGTTTTGCGGTGATGGATTGGATGTGTCTCGCCCGTCGATTGCTGATTTGAAGGGGAGGCACTGAGTGGATGCCCCCGAGCTAAGGGTGCATCGCGTTCAGTATTCAGAGGCGTGTAGGATGGTGAGCACGCGCCGTGTGATGCTCACGTCTGCTGGGTCATCGCTGCCCATGCTGTAGTCTTTGTCGTAAAGATCGATCTTCCAGAATATGTGGTAGCTGTTGCCAGCGATCTCGAACTCGAATGCTCCAAAGGTGTGATCGCCGTAAGGGTCATTGTCCTCAGAAAACTCTGAGAAGGTTTGAACACGCTGCATGATGATGGCTTTGGCGGCTGGTGACAGATCGGCCACGCCGCGCGTCAACATGATCTGACCGGGAACAGTAAAATCTGCCCCCCAAGTGGTGCGAAACCTGTCGTTTTGTTCGGCAATGGTTGCGTTGGTTTCAGCTTCGCTGCGGTCTTCATTTGCTTGGGCCATATCGGCTTACTCCTTTGTGGTGTGGATGGGGTCGTTGCCCCTTTGGTCGTCTGGTTTTGAGAAAAAGCCCCTCAAGGGCGTCGTCTCTAAAACCTGACCCACTGGCGAAGTGCCGGAGTGAGCAAGCGCACACCCCAAAAGCGCGAAAGTGGTGCGGCCCGCAGGCGAAGCCCGAGGACACGGTTTTGCTCTTTTGGGGTTGCGCGCGCGAGAACCCAGCGGGTTCTAAAGCATCTGTCCCGCAGCGGCGTATCGCGCTTGCGCGAACCCCAAGGGACCATTGAGACAGGATCGGGCGAGATCCGTTACACCAGCTGATCGTGACCCGAATGGGTAGATCACCGCACCTCAGAGCCCATATGAAACAAAGAAGGCTTCCTGGCTCATCTTTGAGACTGGAGGGCGCCTATTGGATCAATGGGGTAGGGGAACGGTGTTCTGGGCGCAGGACGGCTTGTCGGACGAAGCCTAGTGCGGCGATGACACGCCCTGAGAGCGGGGCAGGGGCCCAACTAGGCCCTTTGGCCACACACATCGCCTAAAGCCACGTTTTGGCCTGTCGGAGGCGTTTAATCGTCTGCAGCAGTAATAGAATTGACCAACGAGGCCATTGCACACTGGAAACAGCTCCTAATCGGCATGTGTTCTCAGGGTCGCGCCTACCTTCCAATAAACGGCGTTGCAGCCATATGTAATTGGGGTGAGCTGCCAACCAAGACAAAGCGATCGCAGCAATATGCCATTGGTTCAAACCTCAATGAGAAATGGACATTTGGGGCAGGGGAGGTGTCACACCGCTCAAGTCGTGAACTGCTCATCAGACATCTAGCCAAATCAGGTACTGCTCAAAATGCTTAGAAAAAATATTTTTAAATCAATCACTTAAAAACTCGACTTGTGATGAAGAATCCAGGGGCTGCCCCATCGCCATTGAAACGGCTCGAGAACCGCACTGTAACCGACACCGTGTGAGCACCCAAGGACTGTAAATTTGGGCGAAAGGCGCGGGCATTGCCCGCGCCTGACCTCTTAATTTGAGTAGGGGATGAAGCGATATTCACCGTCGGTGTCGGTTTTGACCGCGTTGGCACGGATTTCACCTGTGCCAAAATTGATGGCGACGGAGAGGTAGTCATTGCCAGCTTGGCTTGTGGCGTTCCAGGCGCTGCCGATGCGGATGGAGCGATTGCGCGTCGATTTGGCGGTGATTTCGAAGTCTGGGTGCTTTTCGGTCTTCTTGTGAGGGTTTTCTGAGATTGCGATGTCGACGTCGAATGTTAGGGAGGCGATCCAGCCGGTGAAAGTGTTGTCGTTTGTGCGGGTGATTGTACCTTCGAGTGTCATGTCAATTTTCCTTTTGCTAAGTGACGAATTGAGCACGTCTCATGGCGACCGCGGATCACCGTAGCGCAGCATAGGGGAACCCCCTTGCGGGGTTGATCTGCTCAGGGCGGTTTGAGGTAAGTGTGGTGAGGAAAGTTAGCAAGAAGGGAGTTTGCGGCACCTAATTCGAAGGTTCACCCACAAAACGATCACGTCGCTGGCTAGCATCCCGAATTGACATAATGGCGTTCATCAACGAGCAGTAAACATACCGAAGTTCTACACCGAAGTCCGAAGAAAGTGGGCGGATACCGGACCTTCGCTGCGGATGCTGGTGGCAATGTGCCAGTTGGTGAAAACAGACATTGGAGTCCTCTAAATGGAGTGGCCATCTTCCGTCATCCACCGGATAGGTCCGCTGGACCGAGATAGACGATGTCGATACGGCCTTCTTCCTGGGCGACATGGGCCCGAACCAAACCATTCCTTCCAGGGTTGAGTGCAGCCTTCACGAAACCAAGTGGCTCTCCATCTGGGCCAAGGGCAAATAACTGCCCATCCTTGTGATGGATATGGACAGGCGAGCCAGCCGCTGGTTGACCATCAAACCACTCAACGTTTACCCAGTATCGGCGATCGGTCCAGACCAAGCTTGCGGCAGGTTCAAAGCTCTTCGTGAATGCAAGCCACATGTCCCTGGTTTCGATCGTGGGCCAATCGGGCTGAGCGCTCCAAGCGGCGACGGCTTCGGACATTAGCCACAAGCGAAGCTCATCTCCGGTCTGAAAGCTGGTGCCTGTATCCGTCACAGCTTTGATTGCGGCGATCCGCGAGTTGAATCCTGCCTGAATGAGCATGGCGGCAGAACGGTTGATCGTGCCCGTTTCAACAGCTGCAACAGCGTATCCGAGCTCAAAATCATCGAGTGTAAATCCGACGTCACCGATGGTATCGCCGTTCGCAGAGGCCCGAACCCGAATGGCCTCCATCGCCCAAGACAGCCGATAGACAATTCCACCTTCTACGAATTGCAACGTCTCAGATTCTTGACCCGCGGCTGCGGCGGCAAGTGGCTCACCCAATAGCCATGCGCGAAGAATCTCACGCCAATTGACTGGCATTTTCTCCGGCACAAACGGTTCGATCGCAAAAACCATTTCGGCAAGAGCTTTGATAGCACTAATCGCAACTTCTACCTCGCCATTGAGGAGTGCCCCGTTAGCTTGAACGAGCATCTGATTTGCGTCCGTAGCGATAGCGTCCAAAGCCAAGCCCGTTGATAGGCCAACACCGGCAAGAAAATACCCGCGGCGGGACTGCGCAGTGGACTGATCCCAGATGAATTGACTGCGGGAGACCAGACCTGCCTTCAGGACAACCTGCACGTCTTCGTTCAAGCGCAAAAGTCGCCGGTGCCAAAGCGATGATTGGAGTATCGTGTCGAGAGCAGCTTCAATCTCAGCGTCTGGGACGTCATCTTCTCCGATCAGGCTAAGGATTGCGGTATCAAGATTCGCGACATGCCGCTCCCACTCAGCAAGCGCACCCTCGCGATCTGCTGGCTTTTCATTTGGAACCTCAGGGAAGGTCCAGGCGGTCGCGTTGTTCGTGACATATTCGACTAGCGCGTTCAGATCGCCACCAAGGCGCTGATGCATTCGAGACAAAAGTGTCCAAACCAAAAGCGCGAGTCCGCTCTCCATGTTACGGGCACCCAGATCGCTAATCAGCGCCTCCCAGTTTCGTCGCTTCTTGGCAATGCCGTCGAACATTGGGAAGAGGACGACGCCTTCCACATCGACATAGGCCCGCCCGGCCCGGCCAATTACGTTCTTGAACTCAGAAACATCTATGCGTTCCCGATTGCGGTGCAGCGAATGCATCACAACCGCTGTCGCCGAGAGATTCAGACCCTGCGCGAGTGTTGGTGAAGAGATTGTCACCTTGAGGACGCCCTCTTGCAAAAGGCGCTCAACTTCCTTTCGGTAAGCGGTCGGGAGAGCGCCGTGATGGAGCGCCACGCCCAAGCGCAAGCATTTCAAGATTGCATTGTTGGGTCCCAACCATTCCTCGCCCAAGGCAATTGCTGTGCTCAACCGTTCTGGTTCCACCTCCAGGAGCGATCTTAGTGCTCCACGTTCATGAAGATCGACAATGACTTCGGCAAAGGGTTCGACACTGCGCCGAATGGGGCAAAAGATCAGAACGGTCTGACCGTCATCGACCAATCGCCAAGCCGTCGCGAGACAGAGCTCCCGCTGGTCTTTTGGGAATAGAGTTGTGCGTCGTCGTTTCGGCGGAACCCAAGTCGGAGGTGCTTCACCTACTATGAAGCGCGGAACCCAAGGACGTTCGTCGCCGACGCGGAGATTCAGGCGGGCTATGGGCGAAGTCCAGACGACTTCTCCGAACCTCAGTCTAGTCGGGCGCCAATCATGCTTGATCACATCTCCTGGTTGGTCACGCCGTAGCCATTGCGAGAAATCTTCAAGTTGATCGCCGTCCGGCAAGATGGCTGACAGGCATACAATTCGCCGCTGCTCGGCGTCCGGTCGACGAAGAAGGCGTTGGATTTGCACTTCATATCGGACCTCCCGCTCATTGATGCCAATCATGTGTCCTTCATCAAAGATCAGGAGGCCAACGTCATCCAGAAGAGATGGGTCGTTGCGCAGCGCAAAATCGAGCTTCTCGGGTGTCGCGACCACAATGTTGCGCTCGCGGATCGCATCTTCATCAAACCCACTGACGCCAACACTGCCGTAGAGTGCAGAGATGGTCTTTCCAAGAGGGCCAAAAGTCCTTTGGAGGGTGGTTTCGGTTTGGGCCGAGAGCGCCCGAAGTGGAGTGACAAACACCACCCGCTGTCCGCCAGAAAGACACCGCAAAATGCAAAGCTCTGCTATGCGAGTTTTTCCGGAGCTTGTCGGCAGGGACACCACTAGATCGTCGGACTGATCCACGGCGCGTGCCGCCGCCTCGAACTGAGAAGGCCAAAGATCGATCTCAGCTTTGGGCCGCTGGTGGAGTGACGCTATGAATAATTCGCGGAGAGCAGGCCAGTCTACGGCTTCGCCGCCCACCGGTTGAAGCGGCACGCGTTCATGAAACGTGTTCGACCAAAGATCGCTAAGTAGGTGAATGGCGATGCGATGGGACCACCATTGGGGTAAAAGATTCAACTCACCGCAAATCGACAAGCTGTTTTGAAGCCGTTCAATTGCCTGATCCACGAGCGCCTTTTCACCGCGCTCGACTGCGAAAACATACAATGACAGCGCTGCAAAAAAAGTGTCGATCAATGCCGTGTCGAGGGCCTCGAAGAGAGAATCGTCCCCGCCATCAGCGACGGCGTCGAATGCTTCTTTCTGGTCCAGTCGTGCCCGTAAAAATGCGGCAATACTGGCATCACTGCCCGTTTGTGAAGCTCGGTAGTCCAACACTACAGTCCGAAACGCCGTGAAGTCCCGGCGCATGAGAAGCATGATAGCGCGTTCCAGCGGAGAGAAGTTTTCGTCGTTCTCGATGGTCGTGAGAATGGAGTAGGCCCGAGCTGTCAGGTGGGCGAGATGGTAACTCGCTGCTGCCATCACAAAATGGAAGTTGCGATTGCTTTCGTTCGGATCCCCTTTGGCGACAACCGCTTCTAGCGCTGTTGCGGCTTGTTCAAACGCCGTGCGCGCCTGTGTCTCGTCACCGTCAAGTTCGCGAAGACGAAGACCAAGACCTAATAGCGCGAAACCGTAAGAGTTCAGATCGTAACTCAGGCGGTCATCGAAGTTGGGTGAATCTGGTGGCAAAACACCATCACGCCAGATGATCGCACGTGCCTGTCCACGGGCGATCAAGCTGCCGCGAAAACCAGTGGCCGTCGCTTGCGCGATGTCGGCAAGGATCGCTTCAGGCGTTGTTGGCATTGGCAATCACCTGATCATAGACTGCGCCGATGAAGTCACCGTGACCCTCAACATGCAGGCCAACACCCCATTGGTTGACCTTCCCGGGATAGGCCTGCAGCGCTGCAGACAGAAGCGCATCGGGTGCATTGCCAGAAAACGTAAATAGTAGATGCCGGACGTTTGCTAAGGGGATACCGTGCTTTAACAATGCATCGTCGATGGCATCGGCCATCGGCAAATCGTCTAGTTCCATCAAGCGCGCGGAGATGAACGACAACGCATGTGGCGATGGAAGCCCCCCATCCTTGTCCAGTCCCGTGCGCGCTTCGGTGAGGGTTTGGTTGGTGAGAGCCGCCCTGCTTTTTGCTTCCGTTTTGAGGAATTGAAGGCGCAAGCTTTGCGGATCCTGCAGCATGCCAATCACGTCCTCTCCGCGCATCGCCATGTTGCGATGGTCCTTCCAGCGCAGGCGCTTGATCGGCGCCCGATAGCCGCCGCTCTGCGCGTCAATCCATTCTGTCGCGTAGATCTCACCTAGATCCCCAGAACGGATTGCTTTCGTTGTCGGAAGCTTTTCTTCGATCAGCGCCGCCGCTGCTGGCTTTCCAAGCCGCCGCAAAGCTCGGGCGACATGTTCCTCTGAAGCATAGTGCCCGGGCACGGCCGTTGCTGTTGCCTGTATGCCCACCTCAAGGTGTGCGGGCTGACCGGTCAGCACTCTAACCGTGTTGATTCCAATTGGAGTGTCCGCAGAGCTGCACCATCCATCAAATACCGGCATTCACAAGATTCTTTCACATTAAGTAAGAGGTATTGCGGGAGTCTATTTCAACTTTAAGGAGCGCTATAGTCGTTAAATCTCAGTTCTGGACTTTTAGAATGGGATTTCGTCATCCATCTGATTTGGTTTTGACGTTGTGACGGAGACTTTACCCTCAACTACCTCAAAGCCCGTTGATGGGTTGTTTGCAATCATCTGTCTACGGGCGAATTTCTTCGCTAACTCCGTGAAGGGTTCTGGCTCGCCATTGGGACGCATGAAGCCGCATTCAATGAAATAGCTTGTGAGCTTCTCAAGTGTGTTGCTGCTGATCTTGAAGCTTTTTGTCGTGTCTTTTTTGGATACTTCTGCGGCCAATGCCGACCCTAAACTCACACAACTATCATCTTCATTAACGGAATAGAAATATTCTTCGTTCCAATCGCTTTGACTCCACTGAAGATTGGTAAAAAACAATGGAAAGGCAGCGATCCAGCTGCACCGGATCGTTAAGTGACTGCCGTAGCCTGCATAGCCGCCGTAGCCTGAGTTCGATGAGTTGGGAAACAGGTCGATTTCCAATGTTTCATCGTGCGCGGGAATGCTTGGCAATGGCACGTCTATTTCCAACTCACCCAATGCGTCCCTGAACTTGGCGTTCTCTTTCCGTACTTCGTTTAGTTCTTCCAGCGTTTGGCGGCTGGAAACCTGGTCCCCGCGCAGCCATCCAACACGAGGTTTTGTCGCCTTGGAATGATCTAGGGCTTCTCGAACAGCCAACTTCAGGCCATCTGTTGTTTTCCAGTCTTTTCTCAAGCGCCCATCGGAAGCTTCCCTGATAAAGCGCTCCAATTGCTGTTTGCCGTCCTTAGTCTCTTCACTTTTGTCTGCGGCAATACTACCGCGATCACTATGGACCATCACTAGAACCGGCACGCCTTGGGACAGTGCGTATCGGTACTCCTTCTCGGTGTAACTCAGTCCGTCTTCAGCAACGGTGCCATAACGCCCAGCAATTATCAGAACGTAGTAGTCGCAGCTATCAATCAGCGACTTAATGAAATCAAATTGATCTTCGTCGGCTGCTGGAAAAGACTCCATCTGAACGGGGAAGTCTCCTGTGCTAATGATCACGTCCTGGACGGCACGACGTTCCTCTTTCAGATCCTCAAAAGTGGAGCTGACGAACACCTGATATCGTTTTGCCTGAAGCGCCATTAAATAATTCCTTGTTGGTTGGCCTAGACTACAAGAACGTATGTCGGCAAAAAACTACTAAATTAACGCTTCGCTGAGTCGGTTTTGCGAGTGTTGAGGGTGGCCTATCAAATCAACAGATTTATTTCGTTTGCTTAGCTGCGGGTTTTACGCTCACCTCTGACGCTGCTATGCGGGCTGCCGATGCAGCATCTTGATTAGTCGACGAACGTCAGCTTTGGGCCGAATGGGTTTTGACCGCTTTTGTGGCGGTAAATTCTAGCTGATTATTGAGTTCATGGTACACTAAGGTTCTGATGAATATCGGCTCACTCTACCTTGTTGCTCCCACACGCCATGCCTAAGTCTTCAAGATGAGATTTGCGCTTTCCGGAGACATACGAGTGGAGGCTACTCCCGGCGCTGTTGGGCATTGCCCTGGGTGCGGAGCACCGCTGATGGCAAAGTGCGGCTCGAAGAAAGTCTGGCACTGGGCCCATAAGGGGCAACGTCATTGTGATGATTGGTGGGAGCCTGAAACCGACTGGCACAGATCTTGGAAGAACTATTTTCCCGCCGATTGGCAAGAGGTTCCCTCCCGAGACAAGGCTGGCGAGTTGCATATCGCCGACGTTAAGGTTCCGAACGGTCTTGTGGTCGAGGTTCAGCATTCCGCCATCAAGTCAGTGGAAGTCAAAAAACGCACTCTGTTTCATGCCCCCATGATTTGGGTGGTCGATGGCCTTCGACGCAAGACTGACAAGACACAGTTCGAGAAAGCGCTCGGGTCTGAGTTTTGGAGACGGCCTGAAAAACGGACTCTTTCGCGACTGTCACCTTACGACGTACGTTTGATTAAGGAGTGGTGCGATCTTCGGGTGATAGTCGCATTTGATTTCGGTGGAGAAGATGTCTGGCTCATGAGCGCTCGCGACTGGGCCTGCGAGATCGGGTTTTGGTACAAGAAAGAGGAACTCATTGCGAATATCCGTGAGCGCACTGAAATCCCTTTTATCTTTACCGAGCATAAGAACCGCAGAGGCAAGGTGATCAAGCGCACACATTCGATCCCCAACTCGTTGCCCAAACGGCAAGATCAGCCCGAATAACGCACCTACATTTCAAGCCGTGCGAATGTCGGGATTGGGGAAGCTGCGGTGCGGCGTCGAACGAACCGGTCAATGGCCGCTTTTGGCCGTTTCATGTCACGATTTCACCCAACAAACCTTACGCATCGTCAGTAATCGACCCGCTCGAAGCCATAGTTTCCTACATAGTCTCGCCATTCCACGAACACCGCTCTGGCGAAGAGGGAACACCCATGACTGGTGCGTCCGAATGCCGTTGGAATGGCGCTCCTGTTGGCCCGATTCCAACTGAAACCTCCTTGTGTGTCATAACTTCCGATCCGGACACGTGCATACCTATCGCAATCCCCGTCGTCTCGGTCGTCATCAATTAGGACGTCGTAGACGCGGATTGAGCGGACGAAATTGAATTCCGGGCCGCTGATGTCGATGTCAGCGCGGTCTTGGACCAGCTGGAGTACAAACCCTTCCGGCAGAATGTCAGGTATTGGACCGGCAGGATTCAAGACGGCATTCTCAGTAGTCAGCGGTTTGTTCGCGGGTGACAAAAGTGGTCGCGGGCGATTTCGACTAGTGAACAAAATATCGTAGAAACGATCTCGATTTTCTGACGTGGCAACTGGGTCATAGGATGCGCCCATCGGACATCTCCAAATCTGTAATGGAGGTTCGATTGGCCAGGGAGTAACCCTCCGGATGAATTCGGCACGTGCACGGGCGCACGGAACTGATGCTGGCCAGCCGCCAGAGAGGCATAGAAGTATTGCGCAGTCGATTTGATACGTTTGAGCCTGAACACGATTTGCAAGGCCTACGGACGAACCAAAAAGTGCGAGTAGGGCGACAATTGAGTATTTTCGAAATGTGCGAAGCATGTGAAGAATCCTATCGAGTAGGGTGTAATCAGTATGACTCCGTTAGTATATTATCGCAACTATAAATATATGATTGGCAAATTACGCATAATCTATCTTATGTTAAAAAAATAGCGGTATTCCTTCATTGCCACTCATATATTGACTGG
>JBELEI010000035.1:0-11321 GCA_042093895.1 Cognatiyoonia sp.
AACAATCGTCGCAAGAACAAATTGAATGAGCCAAGATGTTTGAATGCCGATGGTCCGTTCGATCAGTTGGTGAAAGCTGGGGATTGTATGCGCACCCATTTCCAGAACAAACACAGGCACCGTAAGGATGGCTGCGAAAATGACGCGGTTCAGGAGGGACTTTGCTTCATCGGCTTTACGCTCCGAACGTGAGGCCTGCGTATCTGCTTGCGCGACTTCGGAGGGATAGCCAGCGTCGCTGCTGACCGAGACAAGATGTTCGGCAGTCGTCGCCCCGGTGACATACACAATAGTTGCATTTTCCGCAGCGAGGTTGACTGACGCCTCAAGCACGCCGGGTACCGTCAGGAAGGCTTTCTCGACACGTCCGACACAGGACGCGCATGTCATGGACGCGATATTCAATGTGATACGCGATGTGCGGGCGGGATATCCAAGGTCGGTCAAAGCGTTGACGGCGGCATTCAGGCCACCAGCCCCAGAGACTGTGAGCGTTGCTGATTCCGTCGCAAGATTGACAGTTGCGTTGGTTACGCCATCTACACCGTTTAACCCCTGCTCGACCCTACCGACACAGGATGCGCAACTCATGCCTTCGATGGATAAATTCAGGGTTCTTTGTTCTGTCATCATGCGGCTCCTCTAAACTCATGCGATAGAGATAGGGCTTCCAGCAACTGGAAGCTCAAGACCTAAGTTAGATTTTTTCAAATTTAACAATTATCGGGTTGACCCTCCACCGACTGGAAGCCGCATCTTGAGCCAAACACATGAACGGAGAGCGACATGATTTTTAGCGTACCCAAGATGAGCTGCGGCCATTGCACCTCAGCCATTGAAAAAGGCATCAAAGCCAAAGACCCTAAGGCAGTTATCACGACTGATTTGGATTTGCGCTTGGTCACTGTTCAGAGCGACCTTGCAAAAACTGACGTCCAACAAGCGATTGTCGATGCAGGCTACGAAGCCTCTGCCGCTTAGTTATTGGCGCGGGCTTGATTGACCATGCTGATCATTTGGTCAGCGTCAATCAGGCCTGGTGCCAGACTGTCGCCAATCACAAACGAGGGCGTCCCGCTAAATCCAATGGCACGGCTCAAACGCATCGACGTTTGAATATGTTCGTCAATCTCTGGCGCGTTCATATCCCGGCGCAACTGCGCAATGTTGAGGCCAATTTCCTCAGCGGCGCGGATAACAGTAGCTTCCTCCGCGCGCCCATTCAGCCCCATCATCGCCCAATGAAACTCGTCATACATGCCTTGATTGCGAGACGCCAATGCGGCTCTGGCTGCAAACACGGATCCTTCCCCTAAAATAGGCCACTCACGGTAAACCACGCGCACGTTCAAGTCCGCTGCAAGCAAGGCTTCCATATGCGGCTTAACTTGCCGACAGTAGGGGCAATTGTAGTCAAAAAACTCTACAACCGTAACATCACCCTCCGGGTTCCCCAACACAGGTGCGTTTGGATCGCGTTCCAGCGCGTCTTTTTCGGTTGCTAGAACCTGAGCGGCAAGCTGCGCTTGAGATTCTTGTTGTTGGTCTTCAAAAAGTTTGGCAGCTTCAAAAACGATACTTGGGTTTTCGCGAATTGCTTCCAGAACAAGTTCTTTGACCCTATCTTCGGTCAATTCATCCGCCGCGACCGTAAACGGGATAAGCGAGATGGCGGTACTGATCAAAAGTTTCTTCACTATCATTCTCCTTGCAGCGCTAAGTCAGAGGCCGTTCGCTCTGCCTGAACTTTGCGCTCACGCTCTGGCCATGTTGATTTGATGTAAGCTAATATGTTCCAGATTTCTTCGTCGCTAAGAACATCTCCAAAACCGGGCATTGAACTGTCGAATTCAATTCCTTGTTCTGCCATGGTCTCTTGGCCGCCAAGTCGGGTGTACGTGAACAGGACGCTATCGGGGTGGTGCCATGTGTGACCAGATTTATCATGTGGTGGTGCTGGTAAACGCCCGTCTGGTCCAGCACTGCGCCAATTCGCCTGACCTTCAAGATTGACGCCGTGACAGGCTGCGCAATACTGCACGTATAATTCTTGACCAACAGCAATATCGACGGGATAGATTGACGCCGTTGATGCCGAAACTTCATTTGACGTAGTTAAGACAAAACGCGCTAGTAACGCGAAGACGGCAACTCCTATTACGATAGCGATAGCACCGCGTGTCATGCGACGACTACCCGTGTCATCATTCCGGCCGCACCATGTGACAACATATGACAGTGTAACAGCCACTGACCAGGGTTGTCCGCAACGAACGCGATTTCTCGGGTTTCGCCTCTTTGCAATAAGGTCGTATCACGAAGCGGCCCAAGCTCACCGTCGATACTTACGTCGCGAAAATGCATGCCATGCAAATGCATCGCATGAGGAAATGCCGTATCGTTTTGGATATTTATACGTACGCTTTCACCAATTCCGACTTGAGCAAGCGGGGGTCCATCCATTCCGTCAGCGCCCCCGTTAAACGCCCAGAAGCGGCCCGCATCAACAAGCTCGCGCATAGATCTTTCTTTGCCATCCATCGTCGCGTTCTGCAGACCGCCCATTGCACCGCCTTCCATCTTCAAGGTGAACGCGGTCGCCTCCTCGATATTCACCATCTTGTGATCATTTGGCGGAAGCGCCGCCGGAGCGTTTCGTCGATGAAAACTACCACCCATTTTTATTTGGAATGCGACCTGACTTACAGCCGCTTGTTGCGTGACATGAACCAAATGTGCTGTCTCACCAGCCTCGGCGATGACATCAACTATTAAATCGACGCGCTGTGCTGGCGCCAAAACGATGCCCTCAGCAATCTTTTGGGGCGTAGATAAAGGCATGCCATCCAAGGCAACTATCCACCCATCAAGCCCTTCCAACCGAAGCGGAAAGATCCGCGCATTGGAAGCGTTTATTAGTCGAAGGCGTAGCCGCTGGTGTTTCTCAGCGGTCAGTGTCAAATTGAACGCCGCATTTGTGGTTATGAAGTTTCCAATTCGGCCAGCATGACTGAGTGCGTGTGCTGCTTCAAAGTCGCCCTCTAATTGAGCTGTCTCCGGGTTGACCAACCAATCATCGAGGATCAATACCTCTTCGCGGTCAACATCAGGCGCGTCAGACTCTTCAATAATCAAAGGACCGTAAAGGCCGCGCGCAACTTGCTCCATCGACATATTATGTGCGTGGTACCAATAGGTTCCTGCATCGGGGACGATGAAATCATATTCGAAATTTCCGCCAGGCTGAACTGCATCTTGGGTTAGACCCGAAACTCCGTCCATTGCGTTATCGATACGAATCCCATGCCAATGAATCGATGTCGCTTGCGACAAATCATTTTGAAGTGTTCGTGTCACTCTAGAGCCTTGTTTAACCCTAATCTCGCCATTGGGAGAATTTTCGTTAAAGCGCCAAAGCTTTGTTTTGTCGTACGTATCTGGTAGCAACTGAAAACTAACTTCCCGAGCGGCCAGCACGTTGGCACTCGAGTCGGCAAACGCAGTAGATCCGGCTAACGCTGCTAGAGCGGACGTTGACGCGAGAAACTGACGACGACTAAAGTCATACATAGGCTGATGAGCGCTCCTAGATTTCATTGTCCATGATGTACGTCGCCATGGCGCTCAAGTCATCATCAGACAAAAAACGTGTACCATATTGGACGACTTCGGCCATTGACCCCCCGAATACATCGCCGGATGGCGTAATACCGGAGCGTAATGCATAGGCTAGATCATCAGCATTCCAGCCGGCCTCCAAAAGGTCACTTGCAAGTATCGAGGGGGCTTTGCCGCCAGAAGGCAAGTTACCGTTTCCTGCAAGACGTTCTGAAGTGATCCGTCCACCGGCAAAATTCCGTGCAGTATGACAGGCGGCGCAATGTGTGGCACCGTTTACAAGTTCCTGGCCTCGGTTCCAAACATCACTTTTTTCGGGGTTGGGGGTCGTGTTTGGGGTTTCTAGAAATGCAGCTCGCCAAACTTTAAGTCCCCATCGTTGGTCAAATGGGAACGAAACCTCGTGTTCGGGCGCAGCTTCAGCAACCGCTGGCACCGTCTGAAATGCCGCCCACAAATCTGCGATATCTTGATCGGTGAAGTTTGCATAAAAGGGATAAGTGAAAGTTGGATAGTAAGGCTCACCTTCCGGCGAGATACCTTGGCGGACGGCCCTGGCAAAATCTTCAATGGACCAGTTACCCATACCAAATTGCGGGTCAGTAGTCAGGTTCGGCGGGTAGAACGCCCCGAAATCTGTTTTAAGTGGTGCGCCGCCCGCAAGTGGTGCACCGGACTGTTCCGCATTGGTGTGACACGCAATACACCCGCTTGCACGCGCAAGGTATGCACCATTATTGACATTGCCAACTAGATCAATTTTTTCGACTTCCTCTCCGATCGGCCAAACAATTAGCGCAGCTAATGTACCAAGACCCGCGACCAGTCCAGTGGTGACAACCCCAAGAATCCGAACCATAACTTAGCCGTCCTCGGCTCGGAATTTTTGATGACAGGCGGAACATGTTTGCGCAACAGACGCAAAGGCGGTGTCCGTCGGCATTGTTCCAAACATATCCACTGTCATATTGTCGTTAGTATCACCCATACCATCGCCCATGGAGCTTTGGTCAGATCCCATCATATCACCACCCATAAGCGAACCAGCTTCGGCGGTTTGACTTGACGCCAAGCCGACATCAGCGCTCAGCTTTAGACCTTCCGCGCGCAATTCTAGTTGTTCCGCCAACTCAACAAACTCCGCCCAATCTTCCCAAACTGACGGCAACACTTTTGAAACCGGCTGAACTGATCCTTCGGGGAAAAGACTGGTCATCTGTTCGCCCGCATGAGTGATCATAGTGTCGGCCCCTTGGCGTACCTTGTCCGCGTCGAAATCAGTCTGGCCGCGCATCATTGGGGTCAGTTCCTTAACAACATCACTCAATGCGGTCATGCCTTGCATGCGCTCCAAAACGACGCCGGTTGCTCCCTTGTGGGCAAGAGCAGCGGACGCAGCAACAACGCCAGCTAACGTCAGGGTGATCATTTTGCCTTGCATTTTACGCTCCTATTAAAAAATTCCATTATTTCTTTGTAGCTCTCTTATGTAGGCGACTATCATTTTGACATCGCCATCAGTGAGCCCTTCCACTGGAGGCATATTACCAAATCTCCAGTGGTGCGCAGTCACACCATTGCGAGCAGCACTCAGGAAAGCGTTATCTCCATGATGACCCGGTTCGTATGTTATATGAACCAAAGGAGGTGCGATCTCATTTTGGCCTGCCGCATCGGCTCCATGGCATGCAGAGCATGCCACGTCGTAAATCTGCTTGCCAAACTGAGCATCCGCGGAGAGTTCTGCTGGTACGAGGACTTCCGCAATTGGATCACCAATCTCAAGACCTCCCAGATCGGCAGGTGTCATGGAATGGCCATTTACGGGCGGTGCAGGCTGCATTTGCTGCCAAACAAATCCAGCACCGCCTATCACAAAAAACCCGACAATAAATAAAGCTGATTTATCCATTAGAGCAACTTAACCTGTGTCCCAATGGGCGTGCGACCAAAGACCTCTTCAATTTGTTCGTTGAAAAGACCGATACAACCATTTGAAGATTTTCTGCCAATCTTCCGCGTGTCTTGGGTGCCATGGATCCGGTAATACTGCCAGGAAAGGTACAAGGCATGAGAACCCAAAGGATTTCGTGGATCGCCTCCTTGGATATAAGCAGGCCATTCAGGATTACGCTCCCGCATGGCGGGCGTCGGCCCCCATCCAGGTGCTACTTTTTTGTCTATCACTTCCGTATACCCAAGTCGCGTTAAGTCTTCCGAAAGTGGTACTGAGGTAGGGTAAATTCGCATCTCGCCATCGGCAGTCCAATGCTGCAGGAAGCGAGCGCTGGTATCCGCCAAAAGAATACCTTTACCGATGTTTTCAAAATGATCCTGCCACTGATGCGGCCTGAATGAAGCGACGTTGCGCGTCACTGCATCCAAACCTTGCGCTGTTGCTATGGAAGGAGCGGCGAGTGCGCTAGCACAAACGCCTGAAACAAAGGTCCGACGTGATAGATCCTGCGTTTTTTTACTCATCCAAGTTACCTCGTTTGCAATTTGCCATGCAACATAGCTGCTTGGAAGGATTTCATGAATAGTTCTCCAGTTAGAATTTTGTACTGATATGTATCGCTTGTTGAGCGGCGATGCTGAGGTCATTGCTCAACACTGCGATTGGATTGAAAATTGGATTACTTAGCGCCCCAATAAAAACGGCGATCTTCTGTTCCTTTTGGCTCGGTTGCCGCGAGATCGTCCTTTGAAGGCACCGGCCGATTTGCGTTACGGTCAAACGGAAGTCTTACCGTGGCGCGGAGCCCCGCTCTTGAGAGATTAGTGAGTTCGACGGAACCGCCGTGTTGGAGGATAATGCTTCTTGCGATCGACAAACCTAACCCATGACCACCGGTTTCCCGCGACCGCGATGTCTCAAGTCTGACATAAGGACCAAATACGGCCTCCAAATCACCTGCTGGAATTCCGGGCCCTTGATCATCGATATGAATTTCCGCATAGCCATCGATAGGTTGCCACGAAACGCGCGCTTCCTTTCCGTAGCGAATAGCATTCTCAATCAGGTTGCGGAGGGCACGCCGCATCGTGCTTGGCTTGGCAGACACAATCAACGGTTGGTCCGATAGGAGAAAAAGACCATCTATTTTAAATCCTGCTAACAACCCATGAATATCTGTTAGGCAGACATTTTCATGCTGTCCAACACCTTTCGCGAAATCGAGCGTTGCGTCCACCATCTGCTGCATCTCTTCGCCAGATGCGACGAGAGATTTCCTGGTTTCATCATCTTCGACCATTTCTGCGCGCACCCGGAGGGCCGTGAGGGGTGAACGCAGATCATGGGCGAGAGCGGCCAGCATTTGTGTACGGTCCGAAACAAACCGCGTTAGGCGGTCTTGCATCGTATTAAACGCCTTCGTTAAATTCTGGACCTCTTTAGGACCCACAATGGGCAATGGTCCCTCCCCGGCGCCGCGTCCTAATCGTTCGGAGGCATGCGCCAAGTTATTCAGCGGTCCGGTCAATCTCGTTAGAAGAAACCAGAAGCTTGCAAGCAACAGAAGCGTAGCCGTTAACACAAAAGAAATATTGGACGCAGTCGTCCATTGCAAAGGTGGCCGCTCAAACCTCGTGCCGACATTCAGCCAATCTCCACCTGCCAACGCAATGGATAACTCCATTTCAATCGCAGCCAGACTACCCTGCATCATTTGAGCATGCATTTCTGCCATCTCAGGTGACAAGTTTGGAAGCGGCAGAAAACCTTGTTCGATCTCATGAACTTCAACCCGAATATCGCGACTGTAGCTGTCTCCCAATAACGCCCGCACGCGGGCCTCAACAGCCCCTCCATCGTCGTGATTGCCGTGTGCTACTGATGGAAAACTAGAAAGCTCAAATCGAACTAATGGTGAAGTCGCTGCCTGAATAATTTGGGCATGTAGGTCAGAAGGTGCCCCTTCAATCAGTTGAGCAACATTGGCGGCGCGACCAGCGGCCTCTGCACCGATCGCTGCTTGCACTGCCAAGGATCTTTCGTCTACAAAGAACCAAAGGCTAAGAGCTTGCGCCACAAAGAGCACGGCCAGAACCAAAAAGGCAATTTGCGTCCTTAGCCTCCTAGCCAATTGATTTACTCTATTATCTGGACATCAGTCGTTAGACTATATCCGCGGTTTCTGACCGTTGCGATTATACGAGGCCGCAATACGTCCTCTTCAATTTTACGGCGTAGGCGGCTGATCTGATTGTCAACGGTCCGGTCTTCGGGGCCGGCGATCCTGCCCGAGCTTAGTTCGAGAAGCTTATCTCGGCTAAAAACTGCACGCGGTCTTTCCAAGAGTATCGCAAGCAATTTCAGCTCGCTTGCCGTGAGCATTGTCCGGTTGCCATCTTGGTCAAGTAGCAGGCGTCCATCATAGTCTAATGTCAAATGTGCAAAACATAGCTGCTTGCCAGCAAATGAATCAATCTTCGGAATTTGCTCGGTACGACGCAATATCGCGTTTATGCGCGCGAGCAATTCTTTCGGGTTGAAGGGCTTAGATAAATAGTCGTCAGCGCCACCGTCTAGCCCAGCAATCTTATGATCGTCATCTCCCAACGCGGTCAGCAACAAAACTGGGACAGTTGATGTGTGGCGAAGACGCATACAAGCGCTCAATCCATCCTCGCCCGGCATCATGATATCCAAAACAACCAGATCAAATTTCGACTCGGACATCTTAAGATCCATCTGCTCTGCATCTTCTGCCACAGCGACGCGCATTCCATTGCGCTCCAGATAACGAGAAACCGATTTACGAATTTCAGAGTGGTCATCAACGACAAGGATACGTGGCATATCATACATATGTGGTTTATAACCCTTGCGAAAGGAAAATGCCCGCCGCATGTTTGTAGCGAATTGTAACAAAGACCTGTGAATTTACTGATCGACTTGGATTCTCGCAAAATGTACTATTCTCACTACATTGGCAAAGGTAGACTCTATGAAAAGGCGGCATTTCATCTTTAGCATGACAAGCTTTGCAACTGCGGGTTCAGGATTAGCACAAGACTCCGCCGTATTGAGAGTCGCAAAATCGCCGACCTGTGGCTGCTGCACTGCTTGGGCTGATGAGATGATTGCTGCTGGTTTTTCCGTCGAGGTTAAAGACGTCGATCAGGATACTCTCTGGGCGATGAAGGATGGCTTAGATATTAACGATGAGATATCTAGTTGTCATACCGCGCTAATTGGCGACTACTTTGTTGAAGGTCACGTACCAGCCCGCGAAATTTGGCAGATGATTTCGGAAAGGCCAAATGCACGCGGACTGGCAGTGCCTGGCATGCCTATGGGATCTCCTGGAATGGGGACCGTTGGTTCTGGTGATCCGTTTGATGTTTTTTTAGTCCAAAGCGACGGATCAACACGAGTACTGGCAAGATATTCATGATCTTGCGCTGATTGTATCGGTCGTAGACGTTACGCCCATACGTGAACTGTCGGTGGCTTACTAATGCAAGACATCCTTGTGCTTATCTACTGAGGCGTTGTTTCTGACCGTTCTCGGCGCAACATATAGGATGTAACTAGCTGCGATAGCATTTCGTTAAATGTATGTAAGGCGAACTGCCTTTGGACCAATCATAATTCAGCGAACGATACTAAGCACAGCTAAATCATGCCTAAACCTCTAAGGAAAGTGTCGTATCGTCCGGCGAATGAAGATAGGCAGTGGCGCCGTTCCGTATTACTGCATGCAAGTCAATGATGTGTGCCATAACCATGCGAACACAGCCTTGGCTAGCCTGAGTGCCTATTGACCCAGGATCAGGCGTACCGTGGATCCGCAAGTACGTGTCGCGGTCACCTTCGTACAAATATAGAGCACGGGATCCCAGTGGGTTCGCAGGGCCACCGTCCATACCGTTTGCAAAACTTGCATAGGCATCAGGATCGCGCTCGATCATTGACGCTGTCGGCGTCCATGTCGGCCATTTGGCGCGGCGTTTAATTGTGTAGATTCCAGGCTCGTATAAGTTCCCTTTCGCGATCGCCACGCCGTATCGGGTCGCAGTCGCGTCCGTGTGTATATGATAGAGAAATCGAGATGCCGCATCTACATGAACGTCACCAGGACTAAGATCAGATCTGACCACCACCTGTTGAGGTAGATACCGTGCATCCAAGCCCCAGGGGTTTGATGTTTCGGGATCATAGTTTTCTGGCGTCACCTGTGAGTCCCAGCGTTCCCACATAGACTGGTCAGATGTCGGCCCCGCCATCACCACGCCCGGAACTGTCGCGGCGATTACTGCCATACCAGATGATAAAAAAGAGCGTCTTTTAATTTGTCTCATTTTATTCCATTCGCCCTCGTAAACGCACTCTAAAAGTCAAAATCGAGTCATCGAAAATGAGCCGCATAAGTGCGCGTATCCCACTCCAATCTCCAAAAGATTCAAGGGCTCTTATTTATCAAAATGTATCATTGACCTTCCAGCGCTGGAACTTCGTTACTTCTAATGAACCTTGATAGGAGTTAAAAAGCATGTTGAGCAACGATCAAAAAAAGCAGGACAGTGGGTCAAATTTAATGCGTTTCGGCATGATGGCATGCTGCGCAGTAATGTTGTTGCCGGTCGCGGCATTTTTGCTTGCAGGTGGAACGATCGCCGGCATGCTGAGCAACCTAGGGCTCTTTGCGCCGATCGCGCTCTGTATTGGCGCCCATGTGTTAATGTTCAAAATGATGGGTAAGTCTTGTCACAGCTCTAGCGAAGAACCAGAACTGAGAACCGTTGAAGATCCCAAATATGCCGATAGCAACACATCAGTGCCGAAGGTGGCACGGCAGGCTTAGCCTCGGCACAACTTGGGGATTTCATTATTGGGGGGTACACGGAACCCCCGCTGATAATGGCTCTAAACTAACAAAGCTTTTTGCAGCGAGATAACTGGTGTTTTCGATAATCCAGGCACTCCCGTAGATTTTTCAAATTAGCAGCGCTAGGCGTAATCGAGGTAAGTTCCATCCGTAGATGGCGTTAAATGCCATTTTAAAGACGGTCGTCTCTACAGCTTAACAAAAAAAGCATCTCTACATCATCAGCCATAGAGCACCCATCGGACCTGTCACTTTGCACCAAATTTGTGTATGCTTTTTCTAACACCAATTGAGCTGGCATTTAGCTCTTGAAGTCTATCGAGCAACGCAAACACATCTTCTGGTGTCTCCGGCTTGGCGTTGATCAATATCTTTGTACAAATCTTGGGACTTACAAAAGCTGCATCTACGTCGCCGTTTAGCCATAGTATGGACAACTCTGATGTCTCCCAAACATAGACCAAACCAACGGTAGTATAACCATCCGAACCAATAAGCATGGCGATGCACGATGCTTCATCATTTGAAAGGGGCACTCTTTGATTTACCTTTGAGCCAGCCAATAGTGGTTCGGTATCGGACACTAAGATTGGCTCTTTGTCATTTTGATACGTAACCACGTGTTAGCAATTTGAAATGTTCAAATAATTTGTCTACTTCTAAAGAGAACGCTTGCCTTAATGAGATCAACCACTGGGGAAGTTAAAATTCTGACAAAATAGCTTGCTGCTCCTAACCAACTAAAACGGGTAAAGTTGCTTTGCTACTCGCCTAAAATGTCGATTTCTGACTAGTCGAGAAAATTTCAACCAAAGACAATAGTCTACCATCCGAATGTAGAATATATTGCGTGGTTAAATACTCTAC
>JBELEI010000036.1:0-11303 GCA_042093895.1 Cognatiyoonia sp.
GGTCCTCCGTTTCCTAAACATAGCGCTGGACCAGTTCAGATGGGGAGGCTCACGCGCATTGGCGATGTCCAAGCGTCTTGAAACTGGTATGTGCCACGTGAACTGTTCCAGCGTGAACGACGAACCCCATGTCCCTTTTGGCGGGTCCAAAGCCTCCGGTGTTGGGCGGCACGGGGGGCGCTGGTCAATGGAGACTTTCACCGAAACCCGCTGGATCACGCTGGATCGGGGGCGCCGGCCTTATCCGCAAGTATTTTAAGGAAAGCTGATGCAAGATCTTCTTAAAGGTAAACGAATCGTAGTCACCGGGTCTTCTTCCGGTATCGGGTGGGAAACTGCGAAACTGTTGACGCAGCAAGGGGCAGAGGTTCTCGGAGTAGATATCAATAAGAATTTCGACCACGTCGAAGAATTTTACCGCGTTGATCTGTCTGATCCTCGCGCCATTGATGCGTTGATTGATGTCCTGCCCGACGGAATAGATGGGCTGGTCAATAACGCAGGCCTGCCGCCAACCCGGCCTGCAGAACAGTTGCTGGCAATCAATCTGCTGACCATCAAACATCTGACGAATGGGATAGCCAAAAGGCTAAACGATAACGCCAGTATTGTGAACGTCGCCTCACTCGCAGGCTTTGGTTGGCCCCAAGCGATCCCCGCGATCAAAGCAAGCGAACAGCTGACCTTTGATGCCATCCCGGCCTTTATGGCCGAACATAACATCACTAACGAAGGCGGGCGCAGCTACTTCTTTACCAAAGAAGCGCTGATCGTTTGGACGATGCAAAACCGTTGGAAGTGGCGGGATCGTGGCATTCGGATGAATGTCGTAAGCCCCGGCCCCGTGAACACGCCGATCATTGGTGATTTCCTCGAAACGCTTGGTGCGCGCGCCGAAGAAGACGCCCGAGTAATGGATCGTCCCGGTGAAGCCACCGATATTGCCCCCATCATCGCATTTATGCTGAGCGATCTGTCCTCATGGATCCGCGGCACCAACATCCCAGCGGACGGCGGCATGTCGTCCAACATCCTGTGCGAAATGCACGGGCTATAAGAAAGGAAAAGATATGTCTGCTTTGGCTTGGATCATTCTCCTACTCATCGTTCTCGCCGTGGTCGTTGTACTCACCGCGTCCTTTTACCAACGTGCATCGAACGAGGTCGCGCTTGTGAAGACCGGCATTGGCGGGCGCAAAGTGATCATCGACGGCGGCACGCTGGCGGTGCCCTATTTCCAAGAGGTTGCACGGGTGAACATGCAGACCATTCGCATGAGCGTCGCGTGTCATGGGGAACGGTCGTTGATCACGCAAGACAAACTGCGGGTGGATGTGGATGCGGAGGTCTATGTCTCTGTCAAACCAGAAGAAGACGCGGTAAGCCGGGCGACCCAGACCCTTGGGAAGCGCTTGTTCCAAGCGGATCAGTTGCGCGGATTGCTGGATGGAATGGTGATTGATGCGTTGCGGGCTGAAGCGGCAAAATCGACCATGGATAACCTGCACGAAAACCGCGGCGCCTTTGTAGGGGCGGTGCAAACCGCTTTAACAGAACCACTCGCGAAATTTGGGCTTGAGATGGATAGCGTGTCTTTGATCGGGCTCGACCAAACGCCGTTCTCGGCTTTGGATGAAAACAACGCCTTTAACGCCGTCGGCATGCGCAAACTGGCTGAGGTGATTTCAAATTCCCGCAAGGAACGCGCAGAGATCGAGCGGAATTCAGAAGTATCGGTGACCCAAACCACTATGGAAGCCGCAAAGCGTAAGCTTGAAATTGAGCTTGAGCAGCGCAGCGCTGAGATCGCGCAAACACAAGAGATTGAGACGCTGCTCGCGGAACAAATGGCTGCGATCGCAAGTAAAAAGGCCGATGCTGAGCGTTCAAAAGCGAGGGCTCGTATTCAGATGGAACAGGATATTCAGGCCGATGAAATCGCCAGTGCCAAGGCCTTACGCTACGCGGAAATTAGCCGCGAGCAGGATCTGGAATTGGCCGAACAAGACCGGCTGATCCAGATCGCCGCCAAAAGCCAAGAAGAGAGCCAAGCGCAAGCCAAGGCCGACGTGGCACGGACGGAAGCAGTGAAAGCTGCCGAAGCGCTACGCACCGCAGAAGCGCTTGCCCAAGCAGAACGCAATAAGGCGCTGGCGCTATTGTCAGCTGAACAAGACGCCGAAGCTGCCGCTGCCCGTTCGCGCATCGCGTCCGAAAGCGGGAAGGCCACGGCCAAAGACAAACGCATCGCGATGGAGGAGGAGGCGCTAGCGCTGAAGGCTGTCGAGCTCGCCAAAGCCGAAGCAACCTTGGCGCGGATCAACGCTGAAAACGCACGATCTGACGCCATCGTCGCGATGGAGTTGGAGAAAGCGAGATTGGAATCCATGCCCAAGATCTTGGCGGAAATGGTCAAACCTGCCGAAAAGATCAAAGGCATAAGCATCAACCATATCAGCGGTATGGGTACAGGTTCAGGCGGCTCATCGGATGCGAAAGCCCCCGTTGCACAAGCCATCGATAGTATCATGGACATGGCCGTTCAAATGCCAGCGCTTAAGAAGATTGGAGATGCGGTTGGAGTGAATTTGGAAGACCCGTTAAATGATGCATTGAGCAAACCTGAAAAGAAATAGCCTGACAGATTTGCCGTCAGCTTGATCGCTTATGCACAGAAAATCCTCTTTCTGAATTGGGTACTTAGCGATGAAACCAGCCGGTCTGTCATAAGCTGATAGAGTTTACCTCGTCCATATTACGTGAGTAAAGGTTTGCGCCTTCTTGTTCAAACTGCTTGCTTGTACTTAGTTGATAAATCGAGTGCGGTAATTTGAAGGTGTCTCACCTTTTGCTTTTTTGAATCGGTTGGAAAAGTATGTTGTTTCCTTAAAGCCTAATTGATAAGCAATACTGCCCACCCTTAAGTTGGTAAAGGCTAGCAATCTACACGCCTCATCCATAGTTTTTTGTTCTATAAATGTGGTCGCGCTTAGACCGCGTTCTAGCCGGCAAATCCTACTCAAATGTCCAGTAGACATTGCTAGTTCGTTGGCATAGTCCGAGGCGCCCCAGCCTTTGTCCATATGCTCTGAGATTAGTTGATCAAATTTCGCAAGTATTCCCTGATTTTTTGAAAGACTTGTCTGGTCAGGTGCGGCAAGTGCAAGCTTTGCTAAAATCGCATGAGCAATGCCAATATGCTGTGCTTTAACCAGTGAGTTTATTGTATTTCCAAAGCGTGCAAATATCTCAATCATTGTACGTAGTTCTGGTTCTAGCGATGCAATGAACCATGTGCTTAGTGCTTCGTTTAATTTTGTGTATGCTGGACCGAATGTCTTCAATAAGCTTGATGCAAATGAGAGAACTAAACCCTTAGTATTTGGTGCAAATACGAAGCTATGTACGACTCCTTGCGGTACAAATAAATATTGATTGTTTTGCAAAACGGTCTCGTGGGCATCGATATTTACTGCCATGCTGCCTTCAAATATCACCAATAATTGCAAAATCGACGGGTGTCGGTGCGGTTCAATCTTCCAATCGTGCAGTTTTGCCCTTCGCGAAAATGGTTCGCAATGTAGCAAATCTGGAAATCTCTCATCTTCCCCAAATAAATCAAATGTTGGAATGCGCAATCTTTTCTGCATGCACGAAAGTTATCATTCTATGCATGAATTGTCTATTTGTAACTGACCGTCTTCAGGCTAATTAGTCCCAATAAATTCGGAGGTATGCTAAATTGAAAACGCAAGTTGTTATCATTGGTGGTGGGCCCTCAGGACTTCTGCTCTCGCAGCTTTTAAATAAAGGCGGGGTTGATACCGTGATCTTGGAACGCACAAGTCGCGAACGAGTGTTAGCCCGTATTCGGGCAGGTGTTCTGGAAAGTGGTACGGTAAGTATGCTGGAAGAAGCCGGAGTTGCTGAACGTGCTCGTCTTGAGGGTCATCCCCATACAGGGTGTTATTTGACAGATGACGATTTGATGGTTCGAATTGATTTTCAGGAGCTTACAGGCAAGCAGGTGTTAGTCTATGGCCAAACCGAAGTCACAAAAGATTTATATGCTGCTCAGGATCGATTGGGCACCACAATCCTACACAACGTTGATGATGTAAAAATTTGTGACCTTGAAACTAGCGCTCCTTTTGTAACCTTTGTGCACGAAGGCCAACGAAAACGGCTTGATTGTTTGTATGTTGTTGGCTGTGATGGTTTTCATGGCGTAAGCCGCAAAACAATCCCTGCCGATAAGCGTTCAGAATTTGAGCGCGTGTACCCATTTGGATGGTTGGGGGTTCTGTCAAACACCAAACCAGCGAATGAAGAATTAATTTACACTAACTCTTCAAACGGGTTTGCTTTGGCCTCTATGCGAAGCGAAACAATGAGCCGTTACTACGTCCAGGTTTCAACAAAAGATAGGGTCGAGGAATGGAGTGATGATCGTTTTTGGGATAAGCTTCAAAAATGCCTGCCGCGCACCATAGCAGCCTCTATGGAGATTGGCCCGTCTATTGAAAAGTCTATTGCTCCGCTTCGTTCATTTGTTAATGAGCCAATGCGTTGGGGGCGATTATTTTTGGTCGGAGATGCAACCCACATCGTGCCCCCAACGGGTGCTAAAGGGTTGAACCTCGCAGTATCTGATGTCTACTATTTGTACTCAGCTCTGATTGATGCAGTAAAAGGGAAAACCGAAACGGGAGTTGATGAATATTCATCCCGAGCTTTGCAGCGTGTATGGAAAGCCATGAGATTTTCGTGGTCTATGACAACTTTGCTACACCAATTTGAAGGTGAAGACAGCTTTGCTGCGCAGATGCGTAAAGCAAGCTTAGCGCACTTAGCGGCATCAGAGGTTGCAAGAAGAGATTTAGCAGAAAATTATATTGGCTTGCCTTATTAAAGTGCTAGCGTATTGGGTGCTTTTTGTTAAGCAGATTGATCTACTTTGACGATGATTGGGTGAAGCGAACTTTATGGTGTGAGATCGTATCCTTTGATACTGTGTCTCGAACTTAGTGAAAGAACAAAGTTCTTCTTGTTCGGATTAAGTACTTACGGTCTTACTAAAAATTCGCTCACCATAAGAAACATCAGAAGTACTATCTTTCTTATTAAGCGCATGCACAGTCTACAGAAGTTCGCCTCAATCCATGCCTCGTTATGCAATCTATTCAACTCGCAAAGGTCACTTTCAAAACGCCGTACATTCAAACTTAACCGTGACTCAGCTCTAACAGAGTGGGGATCCTTAGTAGGTATATGCGAATATTGGAATTTGTAGAGCTGTGTAGAATGAGTTTGTGAGCGGACGCGAGAGGCATAGCTGAAATAATCCAAGATGGTGCTCCCTTGTTCATTCGACGAAGATGGCAACAGCTCAGCTCAGCAGACATTGACGCATCTTGCGGCGAACGGCAGGTGCGAGCCCAACTTGTGAATTCACTTTTTTCGCTGCGCGCGCAGTAGAATTTGTGCCGCAAGCGCATTATCTCGAGTACTGTAATGCAGCATAGAGAGCTAACATTCGTACCGGTTGCAACGCAGTTTCGTCAGGAAATGAACTCGATGCAGAACAAAACCGTCCTTGCATTTACCCTATCCGCTGGCGCAACTCGCGTTTCACGTGAGGCAGGCCACTCGTTGCGTTGAACCCCTTGTTGCCGCAGCGGTCATTGCTTTCAGGTTTCGGTCTGCTGATCAAAATCACGTTTGTCCGCGGTCACCCCAAAGCCAGTTATCCTGCGATGATCGCATAGCTTCGGTACGGCTGCTGCCAACCAGAGTGTTTTGGGGGCCCGTTGGCGCTGCAGGGGCACTTCAATTGCGTGCGTACAAACACGAATATAAGTCGTAGGGCTAGCCCTTTACCGCGTCCTGATATGCGAGCTTCATGGCCCGGGCGTCGCCGTCAACCACGATATCAATATCTGGCGTAAAGCCGTCGGCGATCATCCGGCGCGACAGCATATGCTCTCCAGCGCTGTTAAGCGTTTCGCAGGCAATGAGTTTGCCGTGTTTGAAATGGTAGACCGATTTCAACGCGCCATCCGTGTCACGGGTTTCCATCAATTGGTCCGGGGCGTCTGACAACCCGGCGATCTGTAGCTTCAACGCTCCAATATCGGACCAAAACCACGGCAACGCCGTGAACCGGGTCGGAGATCCCGTCAGCGTCAGGGCAAGCGCGCGCGCCTGATCTGTAGCATTTTGCACGGATTCAAGCCGCACATGGCGTTCCAGATGGATCTGAGGGAACGACACACAATCGCCAATGGCGAAGATATCAGTGTCATCTGTCGCCATATGGTCATCGACAACAACTCCATTGTCTGTCGAAAGCCCGGCATCTTTCGCCAGTTGGTCCATAGGCACCGCACCGACACCGACCAAAACGTGGTCAGCGGGGAGGAGCTTATCGCCCAAATGCACGCCGCAAACCGCATCATCCTGTGCGACTATCCTCTCAACCGACTGATTGAAATGTAGCCGGACGCCTGTGTTTATCAAATGATCCGCAATAGCTTGGGCCACACGCTCGCTTGTGGCGCGCCCGAGAAGGCGGGGCGCCACCTCGACCACATCGACCTGAACGCCGCGTGCCGATAGCATCGCGGCAGCCTCAAGCCCGATGAATCCGCCGCCGATCACGACGACACTCTTCATCGCTGGAAGAGCATCCCGCATCGCCCGCGCATCTGATGCTGTACGAAGTGCAAAGACCTGCGGCAGATCGGCACCGGGCACAGCGATCTTGCGTGCACGTGTGCCGGTGCCGATGACCAGTTTGTCGTAGGCGATGGCTTCACCATCCGAGCAAACGACAGTTTTGGCAGCTCGATCAATCCTGGCCACATCCAAGCCTAACGAAAGTTCAATGTTGTTCTGCGCGAAAAATGCCTCACCCCGTAGGGGCTGAGGCGCAGCTTCTTTCGTCGCCATGTAAGACTTGGACAGTGGTGGCTTGTGATAGGGGAAATCCGGATCGCCAGACAGCAAACGGATGTCAGATCCATATCCTGCTTCCCGTAGGCTAGCGGCCAGTTGCACGCCGGCATGGCCGGCCCCGATGATCACGACCCCTGACATCGCCTAGCGCCCGATCACTTGAAAAACGATACCGTCCAGCTCGGATGTCACCGTCACCTGACAGGTCAAGCGACTGTCTTCCTTCGTATCTTCTGCAGTGAATTCCAGCGTATCGGCTTCGTCTGATTGCATTTCCGGCAGAGGGTTTGGCGCATCAATCACAAGGCAGTGGCAGGTGGCGCACATGCAAGACCCACCGCATTCGGCGTCGATACCGACAACGCCATGTGCGGTCGCGGCCTGCATTACGCTTTGGCCATCCCTCGCGGTGATTTCATGGCGATTGCCCGAAGGTTCGATAAAGATAAGTTTTGTCATGGTTCTGTCCTCAAATAAACTGACGTCCGCCATCTACGATCAGGGTTTGACCGGTGACAAATCTGGCAAGTTCTGACGCCAGATAAATCGCCGACCCCACCATATCTTTTGCGTCCGCCGATCGTTTCAGCGCACCGCGTGTGACACCGTAGTTTTCGGCGTCTTCGATTAGGTCAAGACTGGCCTCTGTCAGGGTGAAACCGGGCGCGATGACGTTGACGCGGATGTTGTCATCGCCAAGTTCGCGCGCCAGTGACCGCGTCATAGCAATGACTGCCCCCTTTGAGGCGACGTAATGCACCCACTGCGGAGAGCCCGAAAACACTGTAGCTGAAGCGACGTTCACAATAGCGCCCGCTCCTGCGGTTCTCATAAGCGGTGTCACCGCGCAGGTCATTTGCCAGACGCCTTTGACGTTCACGGCCATGACCTTATCCCAGACATCTTCGTCGATCTCGGTGAAGTTCTTGCGCTCAAGTCCGGCATAGATCGCGGCATTGTTGATCAACACATCCAGACCACCCAGCGTCTCATGGGCGAACGCCGCCAGTTCTGCACAGCTTTGCGAATTGGTCACGTCGACCTTTGCGCCCTGCGCCAGACCGCCAGTGTCGGTGATTGCGCGGGCCGTTTCCTGCGCGCCGTCTTCGTTCTGATCGGCCGCAATCACACGCGCGCCCAATTCGGCGAACCCCTCGGCAAAGGCGCGGCCAAGGCCACCCGCGGCTCCTGTAACAAGGACACGTTTCTCTTTCAAGCCAAGGTCTGACATCCTAGTTTCCTTTCAGGTAGTGGTCTGACTGCGCCTCCGCCCGCCCGGATGCCAGCATGGCGCGGACCATGATCCGTCCCGCATCGGTGAGCATCGTAGGCATCACGAAATCTTCGAGCATTGTCAGCGTTTCATCTGTTTCGTAGCCGAACCAGCCACTGATCGTCGCGACCCCGTGGGGCGAAAACCGCCATGCCTTGTCGGCGTCCTTGACCAGGGCGTCTTCTAATGAGGTCGCGTCGTTAAGGGTGTCATGACGGTCGATAATCGCCAGCACAGCATCGATATCGACGCCTTCAGGTTGATGGTGGCGCAGGATATCGCCAGCTATGGCAACCCCGTAGACCTCGTGATCGCGCACGAGATCTGGGCGCGTGGCATTTGGACCCACCGCATCGCTAAGCAAGGCGGGGTCAATTCTCTTCCAACCGACATCATGCAAAAGGATCGCGGGAAGCACGATCGCCTGATCTGCACCTTTGTGTTCTGCCCACAAACCGCGGGCGAGGCGGTATGAAATCAGCGTATGCACATCGTTCGATCGAACATCCAGAAACGGCTTGGCGTCCTGCCAAAGCGGGATATCTCGTGCTAGAAGGGTATCCGCGGTCACGCCGGCACCTCGTAGCTGAGGTACATGGTCTTGTATTCCAGGTAGCTCTCGACGCCATAGCGCCCTTTTTCGCGCCCGACGCCGCTTTCCTTCATGCCGCCAAACGGAACGTAGTGTGAGGAACGGTGGATGTCATTGAGCCAGATGGACCCGGCCTCCATACCCTCACAGAGGGTCAGACCCTTGGCAAGATCACCAGAAAAGACAAAACCCGCCAGACCGTAGCGGTTGTCATTGGCCATCCGGAGCGCCTCGAACGCATCATCAACGACGCAAATTCCCAGGACCGGACCGAATGTTTCCTCCGTCAGGACCAGCATATCGTGTGTCGCATCAGCGATGATCGTTGGCGGGAAATAGAAGCCGCCATCGTAGCCCTCGCCGGTTTTCCGGTCTCCACCCAGCAAAATACGGGCCCCCTTTTCTCGGGCGTCAGCCACTTGTACTTCGCTATTGGAATAGATCTTTTCGTTGACCAATGGCCCCAAATCGCCGTCGCCGCCAGCGGGGGCAAGCGTCAGCTTTCCGGCCTTCTCAGACAGACGCGAAAGGAAGTCTTCGTAGACAGGGCGTTCAACATATACACGGTTCACGCGGTAGCAAAACTGTCCCGAGTTCGCGAAACCGTGGCGCACAATCGCGGTGGTCGCCTTTTCCAGATCTGCATCTGCGCAGACAATCGCAGCACTTTGCCCGCCAAGCTCAAGGGTCACTCGTTTCATTGTCCCTGTGGCCGCTGCCGCAATTGCCTTGCCTGCGGCCGTACCACCCGTAAAGGCGATCTTGCGGGGTATTGGGTGTTCGATCATCGCCGACCCAATACCCCTGCCACGACCAGTCACGACATTGAATACGCCCGCAGGCAGGCCTGCTTTGTGGAAAAGCTCGGCCAACATCAGGGTCGATAAGGGTGTATCTTCGGCGGGCTTGGCAACCATCGTGCAGCCTGCAATCATGGCCGCACCTAGTTTGAACATCAGCAACGTCACAGGATAGTTGAACGGCGTAATCGCAATGACCACGCCCAATGGATCGCGGGTCACGATGGTCTTTTCACCAGTTCCAGACGCCAGAGACATCGTCGCCGTCAAGCGCAGCCCTTCTTCGGCGTATACATCCAGCAGATCAGCGGAACGGGCAATTTCCGCCACACAGGCGTGTATCGGGCGGCCCAATTCCTTGTTGAGGATGGCCCCGACCGTTTGGGCATTGTCGCGCATCGCTTGGGCACAGGCTTTCTGGATACGAACACGTTCGACCATCGGCAACTGTTTCCAGGTTTCGAAGGCTCGAGCCGCTGCCCGAATAGCGATATCAGCATCCGTGACGTCCCCCGCCGGAACGGTGTCAAACACTTCACCAGTTGCCGGTGCGGTAACGTCTTGGCGCACACCTGACGTCGCAGGGTGCCAAGACCCATCGATGAACATATCCATATTGTTTCCTTAAATCACATGCAACATCAGCGCGTTGCGCGATGCAGCGAGGGTTTGCGTCGCGTATGCGCGCCCCGCCTCTGTTTCAAGTTTACTTTTCTGGACTTCCAGACGATCCGCATAGGCATGTGGGGTCAGTTTGAACCAGTCGCAGGCGACAGCAATGCCGGTGGCGTCAAAACGCCACAACTTGTCAGCATCCCGCACGATTCGATCATTGAGATGTCGCGGATCAGGTCGGGTGTCATGGCCATCGATGATCTCGCACACCTGCGCAATGATATCGGTCTCCCAGCCGGTGGCCTGCAACACCTCGGTGCCCATCCGAACACTTTCGGATTCGTGTAGATAGCGCACATCAGATTGCAGCATATTCGGGCCCGAAAACCCTTTCTCGATGATGTCTTTCATGTCGATGGCGTACCAGCCGATATCGTGCAGCAGGATCGCCAGCAGGCAGACGTCGCGGTCGGCTTCAACGTAGTCCTGCAGAAGCCGTGCAGCCCATCCGAAGGACAACGGGATGTGGATGTCGTTCTTGCGCGCACGCATATAGGGTTCTGCCTTGCGCCACACGGGATCATAGCGGGCAAAGTCTTTGTTCATATCTAGCATGATCGCCTCCGAATGGTGCGAGACAGGCAAACCCTGCCTGCCTCGCCTGTCGTTTCAGCTTAGGATCGTGACTTTGCCGGTGTTGCCATCGACGCGGATTTTGTCACCAGACTTGATCTTCGAGCTGGCCGAACCAGTGCCTGTCACTGCTGGCAAGCCGTATTCGCGGCACACAATCGCGGCGTGGCTCATCATGCCGCCGATGTCTGTGACGGTGGCCTGAATCTTACCGAAGACCGGCGCCCAGCTTGGTGCTGTGACCGGTGCCACAAGGATTTCACCCTGCTGGATTTCATTCAGCTGTTCGGGGCTACGGATCACACGGGCGATCCCCTCGACAGCGCCAGGGCTGGCGGCCATGCCGACCATATCGTCGCTGCCATCGTCGCCACCGATCCAGTTTTTGATCGAGTCCGACGTGATACCCCACAGCATGATGGTGAACGGCTCG
>JBELEI010000037.1:0-11173 GCA_042093895.1 Cognatiyoonia sp.
CGCTTGAAATCGACGATGCGGTAAAGACGCTTTGCGCCCCCACCAATACGACGCATAGTGATCCGTCCGGTGTTGTTCCGGCCGCCCGATTTGGTCAAACCCTGAGTAAGGGATTTGACGGGACGTCCTTTCCAAAGCTCCGAACGGTCGATCAGCACCAGCCCACGCTGGCCCGGCGTCGTCGGTTTGTACGACTTGAGTGCCATGTTAGCTTCTTCCGTTTGCTTGGCGGTCTCGTAAGAGACCTGATGTTATAGGCCCCCGTAGGTGCCCGGTTCGTAAAACGACAGCACCCCGGAACGAATCCGAGGTGTGGCGATTGGTGGCTTATAGGAGGGAGATGGGTGTGTGGCAAGAGCTTTGCGACATCATATTTCCCGCAACCAAACAACTGCACATAGTGGCGACCTGATCGCTAATTCATGACATTGGAGTGGTTAAATTTAAAACTCAATGCGGTGGGTTCCGTGCTGCCTGCACCTTTTGCGCATCTTCTGGCCAAGTGGACCGGATATAGGCGAGGATGTTCCAAATCTCATCGTCTGACACATCATCCCCGATTGCAGGCATGCCGCTTTGGAAACCGCTGACCCCGCGGTTGGTGAGGGTCACGTCGCCGCCCAGACGCACATAGTCAAAAAGCAGCTGATCATCGTGGTGCCACGTATGACCTGTCACGTCATGCGGCGGTGCGGGAAGTACGCCGTTTTCGTCTGGCGTGCGCCAATTTGGCTGTCCTTCTAGGTTCGCACCATGACAGGCGGCGCAATACGTTTGATAAAGTTCCGCACCATTTGCGAGGTCGCGATTGTCCATCGCGTGATCCGCATGGGCCATTGTGCCAACACTCAACAATGCGGCGATCAAATTTTTCATAAGACTGATCCTGCTTGTGTAGTAAGGAATGCGGTGACCGCGAAGATTGCTATAAACAAAAGCCGTTCGCCATTTATCGTGCGGTGCAGTTTATGCGCCGCCTGCATGTCACCGTTACGTATCGCCGGAACAAAGCGCATTTTGTTAAGGGCTGCCAAGATCAGCAATCCACAAACCAAAATGACCTTCATGATTAGCGCTTGTCCATACGCGGTAGTTGTTAGGGCTTCAATTGATCCCGTCAGGCGATATGCCATGATCAATCCGGCAATGATAAGGAGCGGCACGACCGCCGCCGCGAAATTGCCAAATCGCTCTCCCAGTTTGGCGGTGGTGGAGAGGTCATCCGTTTGTTTTGCCCTGCGCGCTAGCGGTTGCAAAATTCCTACCCAAAACGCAATGCCTAGTAAGTGAACAAAAAGGACTAGGCGCAGGATATAACCTTCCTGATTGGCGACATGCCCACTCAATCCAAATGAGCCAAGTGCGAGTAGTCCGCCACAACAAGACAGCCAAAGCCCGATACGGCCAAGGAACAACCCGCTGGCCAGCATCAAAAGACCAACCACGGCGGCCTTGAAGCTGTTTCCTGCGTTTGAGGACCATAGTATTTGCAGCATCTGACGATCAAACATGCCACTGAGTTCACCCGTTAGCATAGCGCCGCCAAACAGATATGCTGTCGTGACCCCAAGGATACCAATCAACGCAAATCCCAAGCTGTACCACTTTGCCGGATCTAAACCCAAGAAGAGACGGCAAAACACCGAACCGCTTGCCGTAACTATGCCCATATAAGTGAGCAGTTTTGCAAAAAAAGGGATCAAGAACCAAAGATCGATCATGTCACTCGACTAAAAAACCAAACGACCCATTCAATATATGGCCATCTTCGCCAAGGCCGCGCCATTCGATCCGATACTGGCCAGAATTCAGGACCGGCAGCGCAAGCACAAAATCAGTGTCGAATGACGTATAATCACTTAGGTCAAGATCAAGCGCGATATCTTCGACATCGACCAACTGAACACGAGTTAACCGAATGCCTTTTGCAAATTGGACCGAGAGCTCGGTGGGCGCTTCCGCTAGTAATGCGCCATCTTCCGGGATTGTCGACGAAAGAGGTGAATGCGCATGCGCGTTTGTCGTCATAAGGAAAAGTATGAGACCTGCTATTGCTGTTTTCATGGTGCCCTTCTTTTTGGCGATTTTCTGGAACCACTCTCATCTGTGACCAACGCACCCAGAAGGGGAACAGGCAAGAATAGTAAGTGTGATATTATCAAATTGGTCCGGATGGCCTAGATAAAAGTATAAAGTTGCCTCTCAGGATAAGTATGATCGACGAAAGGGAACAGGCAAAACGCCTTAACAGTCGAAAGAACATCTGCAATGCTCGAACTCCGTCCCAACTGTGAATGGTGCAACAAGGACCTCCCGCCGGATAGCGATGAGGCGATGATTTGCACTTATGAATGCACCTATTGCCGCGACTGTGTGGAAAACGTCCTGCATGGCGTTTGCGCCACATGCGGAGGTAACCCCGTCCCCCGCCCCATCCGACCCAAGCGGAACTATCGCGAGGGTAAGACGTTGGGACTGGGGCACCATCCCGCCTCAACCACCCGCGTACATTCCCAGTGGTCCGCCGATGAGGTGAAGGCGTTGAGTGATCGCCTCACTGGGGTAAAGCCGCAAGAGAGATAGGCCGCGCAGCCGCAGGCCAATGCGGTCATTAACGACCTATCCAAAATGATAGTGGGCTACACCAAATACCTGCCCGCCTATTCTCATTTCGATGGGACTCCTTTGCGTTGAACTGGCACTCCACACTCATTGCCGAGTTACCACTGTTGGAGTTTTGAAATGCTTAATCACGCAAGATCACCAGAAGCGCTGAAAGTTGCGCGACGCCTTCCGCTCAGCCGTTTTGCCGCGCAGAAGACACAACAGAACGCAACAAAAAATGTACCCGTGAAAATTGCAGTAAGCCTCAAGACAATCGATCGACTATTTGACCAAATGGGCCCAGTGACGGCGCCCCGAGATCGAACCGACGTAACGACTCCAAAGTAAGTAGCTCGATCCGCTAGCTTCTAAAGATATTCTCAAATATTTTTCCTCGCGCCAGCTCATCTATCATCTTGTCCAAATAACGTATGTTCTGCATCAGCGGGTCTTCGATATCCTCGACCCTGTGACCACAGACGACGCCTTTGATCAGCTTGCGATTGGGGTTCATGGCTGGGGCCAGCGTAAAAAACGTTTCAAAATCGCGCTTATCTTCTAGCACCTCGGCCAGACCAGCGTCATCGTAACCGGTTAACCACGCGATGATCTCATCCAGCTGCGCCTTGGTTTTCCCCTTCTTTTCAACTTTGTTGACATAGTGGGGATAGATGCTGGCAAAGCTCATTTGAAAGACTTTGTGCGCCATGTTCGGGACCTCCTGCATTAAGCATACCCCCAATTCGCGCCAAAGCAAAAAGCCCCCCGCGCATGCGAGAGGCTTTCGGTATTCGTAAATTGTCTCTCGGCTTACTTTGCCTGACGACGGCGCATTGCAGCACCAGCACCAACAGCGGCCAGCAGCATCAAGCCAGAGGCAGGAACGGGAACAGGTGCCGGAGTTGGCGTTGCGGTCACGAGGTTCTGACGGCGAGCAGTACCTTCGCCATCACTTTCCAGATAAGTCAGGTCAAACTGGCTTGGGCCGGAGTAGGCAGCCGCCGCAGCAAGATAGCCAGACGCAAGCGACTCAACGTTGTCAGATCCCGTGACCTGAAAACCACCAGTGCCGATATTCATATCGTCGTCGTATACAGCTTCCCACAATGCCACCTGAAACGCAGCTGAGCTGTCAGTTGTTGCTGTGATTGCATCACTGTAGTTTGCGTCAAACAACGAAGACACCCGTGCCATGCCAGCCGCCAAAAGCTGCTGAGATCCATTTTGGAACGGCGTTTCCGTCGTTTCATAGCCATATGAGCCAGACGTGCCCAAATAAGCGCCAAGATCGAGGCACCAAGCCACAAAATCTTCGAGACCGCCAAGTGACGAGTCATACATGTCGAAACCGCCAGCGTAGACAGTTGTGTCATGCCCAGCGACATCAACCAGCACAGTATCAATCGTTACGACGCCATAACCAGGGGCCGCGGCACCGTTATATGAGAGATCGAGTGTACCAGCAGTCGCAGCTTGCGAAGCAAAAACGGTTGCCAGAGAGAGAAGAATTTCGCGTTTCATGCGCCAAAACCTATTAATCGTTAACATTTCACACGCGGCCAAAACCAAAAGGGCCGCACTTCTGACGTTTTCTAGCCGCAATTCGCCTTGTTTCAAAAGGGGAAAAGTTGAGATTTTAGACCAAAGGTAACAAAAAAGTGAGTTTTTGGACCGCTTGTGCCGTTCCGGAATGTCAAATGCTTAATGACGACCGCGCTAAATGGGAATTTATCGGCTTACGCCAAACAAAAAAAGGCCCCCGCATTTCTGCGAGGGCCCTCGATTCTTGATATCACTTAGATCTTAAAGACCTGTGCTCACGTCGATGGTGTTACCTTCTTCGAGAGTCACATAGGCTTTCTTAACGTCTTTACGTGTACCGAGCTGACCCCGGAAACGCTTGACCTTACCTTTTGTGATTGTCGTGTTGACCGCTTTGACCTTTACACCAAAGAGGCTTTCAACAGCTTCTTTGATCATTGGCTTGTTCGCTTCAATCGCCACTTCGAAAACAACTGCGTTCTGTTCGGACGCCATTGTTGCTTTTTCTGTGATGATCGGCTTGCGGATCACGTCGTAGTGTTCTGCCTTCGCGCTCATTTCAATCGAGCCTCCAGTGCTTCGACACCAGCCTTTGTCAGGACAAGCGTGTCGCTTTTCAGAATGTCGTAAACGTTCGCGCCCATTGTTGGCAGGATGTCTACGCCGTTCAAGTTGGCAGCCGCTGTTGCAAAGTTTGCGTCTACAGCCGCGTCGATGATCAACGTACGCTTCCAACCCAAATCACTAACCTGCTTGGCCAATGCGGATGTTTTCGCGTCCTTAAGATCAGCGCTATCCAACACAACCAGTTCACCTGCTGCTACTTTTGCAGACAGCGCATGCTTGAGACCAAGCTTACGGAACTTTTTGGTCAGCTCGTGGCCGTGGCTACGAACAGTTGGGCCTTTGTAAACACCACCACCGCGGAAGATTGGCGCCGAACGTGCACCGTGGCGTGCGCCACCTGTGCCTTTTTGGCGGTAAATCTTCTTGGTAGAGTACTTAACTTCAGAACGTGTCTTTACCTTGTGAGTGCCGGCCTGTGCGTTGTTACGCTGCCAACGGACCACACGGTGAAGAATGTCTGCACGTGGCTCAAGGCCAAAGATCGCGTCGTCAAGATCGACGGATCCGGCTTTTTTGCCGTCTAGTTTGATTGCATCAGCCTTCATTGTTTTCGGCCTCCACTTCAGCAGCGGCTGCAGGAGCAGCAGCAGATTTCAGACCAGCTGGGTATACTGTGTTCTCAGGAGTTGGTTTTTTGACCGCATCCTTGATTGTCACCCAACCGCCTTTGGAACCAGGTACGGCGCCTTTGACCATGATCAAGCCACGGTCTTCGTCAGTGCGAACAACCTGAAGGTTCTGTGTTGTGATCTTGGCAGCACCCATGTGACCAGCCATCTTCTTACCTTTGAAGACGCGACCTGGATCCTGACATTGACCAGTTGAGCCGTGCGAACGGTGAGAGATCGACACACCGTGTGTCGCGCGCAAACCGCCAAAGTTGTGACGCTTCATCGCACCTGCAAAACCTTTACCGATCGATGTGCCGGATACGTCGACGAACTGGCCGTCAAAGTAGTGGTTTGCAGAAAGCTCTTCGCCAACTTCAATCAGGTTTTCAGGAGCAACGCGGAATTCAGCGACTTTGCGCTTTGGTTCCACTTTAGCAGCAGCAAAGTGACCGCGCATCGCTTTGGATGTGCGTTTCGCTTTGGCAGCGCCTGCGCCCAGCTGAACAGCTGTGTAGCCGTCTTTGTCGACAGTACGCTGTGCAACAACCTGCAGGTTTTCGAGTGCGAGGACAGTAACAGGAACCTGCTTACCATCTTCCATGAAAAGACGGGTCATGCCGACTTTCTTTGCGAGTAGTCCAGAACGGAGCATCTAGGATCCTCCTTAAACTGAAATCTGAACGTCAACACCGGCAGCAAGGTCGAGCTTCATCAGCGCGTCTACTGTCTGTGGTGTTGGGTCAACGATGTCGAGAAGACGCTTGTGCGTACGGATCTCAAACTGATCGCGAGATTTCTTGTCAATGTGTGGGCCACGCAGAACGGTGAACTTCTCGATTTTATTCGGAAGTGGGATCGGACCGCGAACGGACGCCCCTGTACGCTTTGCTGTGGAGACGATTTCCTGTGTGCTTGCATCAAGCACCCGGTAATCAAACGCCTTCAGGCGGATACGGATGTTTTGGCTTTTAGCCATGTCATCACCCCTAAACTAGGGTCTAGATCGGAGAGGAAGATATACGCTCATCGCACACCCTCATCGCGTCTTATAGTCCAACATAAAAAGGGCACGGCTTTGCGTACCCTTGTTGGATTTGGGTCGTTTAGGGGGAGTCGGAGCTTGGTGCAAGCAATTTCTTCGCAAAACAAGGCGCCAAACTACCAAATATATCAGAGCCATCACTGCGATACGCAATTGGTTTCAAAACGGCGAGCACAGAAGCAATAACTGGCCTTTGCACTATCCAACGTTTATCCCTTGCTCGTAAGCAATCGAAGTCCAGCCAGCGCAAAGAACGCGCCGAGTGTTCCCTGAATAAATCGCCGCGCTCTTCCGTAGATCTGGACCATCACAGGCGTTGAAAATGCCAGCGCATACATTTGGTGTATTACCAATGATAATACGAAGGTTCCGCCGACAATCGCGCCACCAACCCACATCGGTGCGCCCTCTTTTAGACCAAGCGAAATAATTGCCACCCATGCCATTGCAGCTTTTGGGTTCGTCATTTGAATGATGTAGCCCCGCTTGAAATACCCAATCGGAGTACGCCGACCGCCTGCAAGCTGCATCGCGTTTATATCTTGCTTTGACATGGCCGATTTCAGAGATTTGTAGGCCAGCCATAGCAAATAGATCCCGCCAAAAATCTTTATCGCCAACAATGCGGAGGCGTAAGTTGCCAAAAGAGCGGCCAATCCGAACACGGTTAGGGTTGCCCATGTCAAAGTCCCGATTGCAACCCCGGCAGCAAGCGCCATTCCTGACGTCCGATTTACGCTCATCGATGTTCCAATGATTGCGAGGATGTTTGGCCCTGGGCTAGCGATGGCAAGAAGGAAGGCGGTGTAGGCCAACAGTATTCCGGGTAGATAAGTTGGCAATTCGGTCATTTGAAAACACCTCTTTGGAAAAATTTGTTCCCAGAATGTTCTCAATCACGGCTCATTGCAAAGAAAAATTTCTGTGCGGCTAAAAGAGCTTCACAACACAAGGCTTCGCAGCATCAACTGCAACGCCAACACCAAGACAACCCCACCAACCAGCACTTCGACCGCCACCATGAGTCTGGCGGCTCCAGTGCCAGTGGCTGCTTGCATCAAAGAACTCTCGCGGAAACCCGCCGCCATTAAGGCAATAAGGCCGGTGAAGGCTGCGGTGCCAAGGCCCATGATCAGTGTGCCGACGATCCCAGCCCACAGAATGCCAAGCGCGTGCGTGAGGATCAGTAGGAACAGCGCGCCGGTACACGGGCGGATGGCGATGCTGGTGATGACGGCGATGGCGTCCTTGACAGATCGGACTTCGGCTGCTTGTTCGATTGTGGGGCCGTGGGCGTGGCCGCAGGTGCTGCAAACCCCGTCCCCTTCATGCGCATGGTCGTGGGTATGTGCTGGGCGCCGCATCCGCCATGCGCTGCGCAATCCTCGGATCATCAACCACAGCCCAATAGCCGCAATCAGACCATAGCTGAGCGGCGCCATAACTTGGTCCGCGACGGTGGTCATCTGTTCCCGCCCCCATCCAAGCAGCCAAAGCGCGACTGTGACCAGTAGGATCGCGGTGACCGCCTGTGCGAGCGACGAGGCGATCGCCAGACCAACCAAACGTTTGGCGGGTACACGCGCGCCCAAGCCGTAGCCACCAATGATCAGTTTACCGTGGCCGGGTCCTGCGGCGTGAACAAATCCATATGTAAAACACAGCGTCCATAGCGTTACCATCGCCCCGCCCTCACCCGCGCGCAGGGCACGGATGCTTTGAGCCATCGCGTTTTGCACGTCGCGCTGGGTGTCTGTGGCCCAACGGCTGATGAGGTCATTGCCACCAAAACCAACCACCCAGATAACCAAGGCGATGGCACCGGCCAAAATGGCCAGCGCTAACCCTCGCATATAACTTGGATCGTTTGGGCGAACTCGACGCCAACCTCGGGGAATTGCTCGTCAGCGCCGACATCACTGGCAGGGCGACCATAGAGCAGCTCATCCACCAAGGAATACGCGCGGTTTAGGTCAGGTTCCGTGATTAATGCTGTGCAGTCATTGCGGCCCGCAATTGTCACGGGCCCGGCCAATTCATAGGCGACATAATAAAACGGATCGTAGACCTGCACGGTTAACGGTGCATCCGATGTTGCAACCAACGGACGCGTGTGGGTTTCACGCACAATGCCATCCACATAAATCATCGTGTGGTTTATGCGCGGTGCGAGTGCGACTGATTGGCCATTTTGTTCGACCGCAAGATCCCCGAGATAATCTGCGGGCCATTCGACGACCGCATCATCTAGGATCTTAGCCTCGACGTCGGTCAGAATGCCGTCCCCGTCCAAATCTATCCCAAGATCTGAGGTGAGCAATATGGAAAAGAACTCATCATACACCCAATCAAGCTTTACCGCGGCGGGCCGCGCACCCTCATAGATGACTGTGACATCGACCGTCACAAAGACATGCGGGTGGGCCAGTGCGGGGGTTTGGGGGATCAGCCCGAAAACCAATGGAAGTAAAACGCGGCGCATTCCTATGATCTAGGCGATCAACCCAACTGCGACAAGTCGGAGATATCGCGATCGGCGTCGTCTTACACATTGTCGCACAGGTTGATTTGGACTAGACCGCGGCACATATAAATGTTGGCTCTAGGTTTGTAGGGCTTTGGACGGAAACAAGATCATGACTGCGCGTACTTTTATCAGACATATCGTGTTCTTCAGCGCGAAGGACAAAGCCGATCTTGAACGGATCACTGACGGGCTGAATATGCTGTCAAACATCCCGTTTGCGGATGTCTTTGAGGTGCGTGCGAATTCTCACCAAGACGCCCTGTCTGATGACGTCGACGTCGTGGTTTATGGTGAATTCAAAGACCAAGCTGCATTGGACGCCTATAAAGCCCACCCGATTTACCAAGATGCGATCAACGTTGTGCGTCCCTTGCGCGAACTCCGCATCGCGGCTGATTTCTAGCGCGAGATGACAGCACGCGTTCTCTTTGACAAAGGCCCATTACAGATGGGCACGTTGTTTGAGGCCCCTGTTTCGATCATCAAAGCCGAAACACCCGATGAGGTGCCAGCGGCACTTGCGGCGATGCAACGGGCCAAGGACGATGGTCTATGGCTCGCCGGATATGCAGCTTATGAGTTGGGGTATCTATTCACCAGCAAACTGATCGATCTATTACCGACAGACCGTGCAGTGCCTTTGTTGCTGTTCGGTGTATTCGAAAGACCACGGCCCGATGACGAGACCGCGACAGGCGAGGCAACGCTCACACAGCCCTGCCCGCTTTGGGATCTCGAGACCTATCGTACGGCCTATGATCAAGTGAAAGAACACATCGCAGCGGGCGATTTCTATCAGGCCAACCTGACGTTTCCGATGGAGGCTGTGCTGACCGGGTCAGCCAGTGCGCTCTATCAGAAACTACGCGACAAACAGCCAGTGCCACATGGCGCAATGGTCGATCTTGGTGGCCCCACGATCCTATCGCGGTCGCCCGAATTGTTTTTCCGCTGTACCTCTGAGGGTGAGTTAACGACCCGTCCAATGAAGGGAACTGTCGCACGCGGAGCCACACTGCAAGAGGACGTCGTCAATTCATCGTGGCTGCGTCGTTCCGAAAAGAACCGCGCTGAAAACTTGATGATTGTTGATCTGTTACGCAATGACATGAGTCGGATATCTGAAATCGGCAGCGTCAAAGTTCCAGAGCTTTATACGATCGAAAGCTACGCCACTGTCTATCAGCTAACTTCAACAATCAGATCTCAGATGATTGAAGGGACCTCAATTCCAGAAATCTTTGAGGCCTTGTTCCCCTGCGGATCGGTCACAGGTGCACCCAAGATCATGGCGATGACCGTGTTGAACGAATTGGAATATGGTGCACGTGATGTGTATTGCGGTTCCATTGGATGGATCGCACCCGACGGGTCTATGGAATTCAACGTGGCCATTCGCACCCTGACGTGTTTCGATGACAGCAGCGTGCGTCTGAATGTTGGCGGCGGAATCGTTTATGACAGTGAAGGCGCCGACGAGTATGCAGAAGCGCTGCTGAAAGCGAAGTTTGCAGAAATCTAGGCTTTGACCATTCAAACGAATGATCAGACAAAGAAACACGCTGAAATTAGCATTATTCAAAGATTACATAGCCAACAGCATAGACGAACAGCTCGCTGTGAATTATTTCATCCAAAAGTTTTTTGGAGAAGGCTCGATGACAATCAGTATCAACAAAGAGACCATTCTGGATGCACAGAGAGCGTGGGGCGAAGGGATTGTTGCGATCTCTCAAACTCATCGCGACGGCGGCGATTTTACGGCGCGCGCAAAGGAGCATATCAACACACTTTATGCCTACGGCTTTGCAGACGTTCTCTTTAAGCCGACACTCGCGGCCGAGAAACAATTCCGCAGCACTTTCGATGACGCGTTGGACTATTTCATTGGGAAAGAAGGCAGCGAAGATAGCGGCTTTGGCATCAAAGGTTGGACCAACGTTCGTTGGGAAAATGCCGGAATTACGATAAACGGCGACGTTGCGCTGGCGATGGGAAACTATTTCTTCACGGGCCCTGACGGATCTGAAACAAAGGTTGAATACAGCTTTGGTTATATTCTCGATCGCGTCGGTGCGCCGCGGATCGTATTGCATCACTCTTCGGTGCCTTATTCACCAGAGTAGATATTGCGCTCGTGCTGTCCGGTTGAATTAGGATTGCAACCAATCAAAAAGCCCCGTCATTTCTGACGGGGCTTTTGTTTTTGCGGTTCGCTAA
>JBELEI010000038.1:0-10283 GCA_042093895.1 Cognatiyoonia sp.
ACATCTACGGATACACTTTGTCGATCCAATCAGGAGCGCCACTTCTACTCACGAGGCAAATTCAAGCTCAACCGAACCGCCGCTCTTGCTGAGTGGCGTCAATTATTGAACGCATAGATTCAGGCTGCGTCAGCAATCTGATGCGAGTTCTCGTTCGTCTGACAGCTCCCACAGATGTCGCTTGTGACGCGGCCTGCGCGTATATCTTAATCCATTTGTACAAAGAATGTGTACTGAGGCCTAAGCGCTCTGAAACTTCACGCAAAGCATATCCCTGCACCGTTATTTGATGCACCGCATCTTGTTTGAAATCTTCACTGAATTTTGCTTGTCCCATAGTGGCCTCCTCGCCTCAAAATTAGGGCAGAAAGTGTCTACAATACTAGGGGCTATTCAACACCGCTAGAATTCAAATACTAGTTAGGTTTCTGACTTTCTCTTTCCCCACCACGGCTCATGTTCCATAAAGTCCAGCGACTTTCCCACGCAGTTGGATCAAGGATAAGACTGTATCAATTGTTGGTGTTGGCGTGTCGGTAACGCTGCCGAGTTCTTTGACAGATCCTACCAGTGCATCGATTTCCATTGGGCGTCCTTGGTCTAGGTCTTGCAACATAGACGTGCGATGTGCGCCGACGTCGGCACCGCCTTGAATGCGGCGGTCAACGTCGATTGGAAATTTGACACCAAGCTTTTCGGCGATTGTCTGCGCCTCGATCATCATGTTGCGTGCGACCTCACGTGTTCCTATGTCAGTACACAGGACGTCCAGCGTCGCATGAGTAAGAGCAGAGATTGGGTTGAAAGAGAGGTTCCCCCAAAGCTTCACCCATATTTCATCTCGGATCCTTGGTCGGACAGGAGCCTTTAGCCCAGCGGAGGCCAGTGCTTTGGAAAGGGCCATCGCGCGCTCGGACTTTGATCCGTCTGGTTCCCCGAGTGAGAAACGGTTGCCTTCTATGTGCTTGACGACGCCGGGCTCGATCACCTCAGCTGCAGGATAGACCACACACCCCAGTACACGGTCGGGTCCAAAGCCATCCCATTGCGCGTGTCCGGGATCAACGGAGTCAAGTCGTGTCCCTTCGAGGGGACCGCCGAGCTTGTGAAAATACCACCAAGGCACCCCGTTAACACCTGAAACGATAGTGGTATTGTCACCGATCAATGGTTGCATATGCTGCACAACAGGTGGAACGGAATGGGCCTTGAGTGTGACAATGACATAGTCCTGTGGACCAAGATCGGCAGCATTGTCAGATGCTGTCACTTGAACGGTTGTTTCGCCACTTTCTTCGATCAGGCGTAGTCCATTCTCATGCATTGCCTTCAAGTGTGGGCCGCGGGCCACGAGGCTTACATCTGCTCCAGCCTGTGCAAGTTTTGCACCCATATAGCCACCAATGGCACCTGCGCCGAAAATACAAATTTTCATGATCTATCCCCTAGCCAAGGCCCAGTTTTTCGGCGAGGCCGATGCGTTGAAGTTTGCCTGTCGCTCCTTTTGGGATTTCATCCAAGATAAGAACTTTGCGGGGCACCTTGAATGCTGCAAGGCGTTCGCTTGCAAAATCGCGTATCTCGCGATCTGTGGCGCTTTGACCTTCTTTTAGGACCACCGCTGCCGCGACGTCTTCACCTAGTTTGGCGTGAGGGACCGCGAAGGTCACGCATTGGCCAACGGCTGGGTGGTCTGACAGTATACCGTCCACCTCTAGCGGACTAATTTTTTCACCGCCGCGGTTGATGATTTCCTTCAAGCGACCCGTGAGGGACAAAAAGCCATCCTCATCAAACATCCCCTGATCACCTGTGCGGAACCAGCGTTTGCCGTCAGCTTCAAAGAAGTTCTTTTCATTGGCTTCTGGGTTGGCTTCGTAGCCCGGCGTAACATTCGGGCCAGAGATTGAAATTTCGCCAACACCATCGATTAAGCGGTTTTCAATTTCATGGGCAATGCGGACTTCTGGGCCCGCAGGCAGCCCGACAGCACCAGGTTTCTGGCGTCCTGGTTCGATCGGATTACAGCACATCTGGTGCGCGGCTTCTGTCATGCCATAGGCTTCAACCACTGGAGCCCCAAAGGTGTCGGCCAGTTGGGTCATCACGGGACCTGGAAGGGACGACGATGACGAGCGCAAGAAGCGCAAGCGTGCGTTCTTGATGATTTCCGCATTGCGCGGTGCGCGGGCTAGAATGGCCTGATGCATTGTTGGGACAGCCGTGTACCAAGATGGATCGACTTCTTCGAGCCATCCGTAGAATTTCAGGGCATCAAATCCTGGCGCACAGCTGATCGACGCACCCGCAGCAAGCGACGCGCTGACAGCTGCGATTAGGCCATGGATATGGAACAACGGCATAACGTTTAGACAGCAATCGTCAGGCGTTAGGGCAAGAGACACGCGAATGTTCTCAGCGGATGCGGCAATATTGGACTGCAACAGTGGAACTATTTTAGGACGCGACGTCGTGCCCGACGTGTGCAGGATTAGTGCGACATCATCAGCGGTTGGCACCGTATCAGCGGCGTCGCCTTTTGTGTCAGTCGTCAATGTAAATGAGCCCGCTGGCTCCGTTGCCGTCAGTTCAATCACGGTCATATCAAAGCGTTTTGCGGCGGCGCGGGCGGGACCGTCATAACCGGCTTCAACAACGATAGCGCGCGCTTTCAGGTCTTCGAGGTAGAAGGCGAATTCGTCTTCTTTGTAGGCTGGATTCAAAGGGGCCGTGGTGGCCGATTGCGCAACAGCCACAAATGCAGCAGCCATTTCTGGACCGTTTGGTAATACGATGGCGACACGATCGGTGGCCCCGACACCTGCACTACGTAATGTCGTGCGCACAGTTTTTGTCAGGTCTTTCAGTTCGCCATAGGTCATCCAATCGCGACCAGGCGCACCAATCGCTTTGGCGGAGTCGGGGTGTTGCTGGATTAGCTCTTCTAGTTTTTGCATGGTATACCGTTCATTTCTGTTCGCGTTTAATGAGGTCCGCCATTTTGGCAGAGAGATGAGTGTGTTTAGTCAGTGGCAACGTTTTTCTTTCGGCGTAGCAATTTGAAAGCAGGCAACAGGATAAGGGCGATCGCGATTACTGTGATCGGGCCTGCAATAGGTCGGTTGAAAAAGATCATAGGGTCCCCCGATGATAACAGCAAGGATTGGCGAAGTGTCGGTTCAGCTATTGGTCCAAGCACAATGGCCAGCACGGCTGGGGCGAGTGGGTAATCGAACTTGCGCATAAAGAATGCACCAAGACCAAAGATTACAATTAACCACAGATCATGCATACTGCGCGACGCTGCAAAGCCACCTACGATCGACAGCACAAAGATAAGCGGTGCTAGGATAGTAAAGGGCATCCGAAGCATCCAAACGAAAAGCGGAATGAAGGCCAAGTTGATGAGAACTGCGGCAAGATTAGAAATGTAAAAAGATCCAATAAGACCCCAGACAAATTCGCTTTGATCAACAAAAAGGCGCGGACCGGGTGTCAGCCCCCAAATAACCATGCCGCCCAGCAAGATTGCTGTTGTTGGTGACCCTGGAATGCCAAGCGTCAGCATCGGCAACATCGCCCCAGTGGAGGCAGAATTGTTGGCGGCTTCGGGCGCTGCAACACCATCTGGTGACCCATTTCCGTATTCTTCTGGCGTCTTTGACACCATTTTAGCGACCCCATAGGACATTAACGACCCAGGCGTGGCCCCTGCCGCGGGCAACACTCCCACAAAAAAGCCAAGAAGGGAGCCAATCCAAGTTCCTTTCCAGCCACGCCGCACAGCTTCCTTTGCGTCTGAGGCAAGACCCTTTGCCGTCATCTTAGGGTTAGTGGTCGTGATTTCACCGCGCGTTTGCTCGATCGTCCAAATCATTTCGCCAATGCCATAGACCCCGATAGCCAGCACGATGAAACCAATCCCGCGCAGGAACCCTTGTATATCAAAAAGAACAAGCCGGGGTTCGCCAGAAATGGTGTCGAAGCCGACTGTTGCCAGCACCAAGCCAAAGCAAATAGAAAAGATCGTTTTGGGAATATCATCTCCTCCCAGCCCGACGAACGTTGCAAAGGCCAGAAGCATCAATGCAAAGATTTCCGGTGGTCCAAAGTTGAGCGCAACCGTCGCAAGGAGCGGCGCAAACAGGGTGAAGAAAACAGTTGCCACTGTGCCGCCCACAAAGGATGCCAAGGCAGCGGTCACCAAGGCCAGGCTTGCGCGCCCCTTTAGAGCGAGTGGTCGTCCGTCAAAGGTGGTCGCGACTGCAGTTGACGCGCCGGGTATTCCCAACGTAACTGATGAAATTGCGCCACCGTACATTGCGCCATAGTAGATCGCTGCTAGGAAAATGATGGCCGATCCAGGCGGGACCAAAAATGTGATAGGAAGCAGGATCGCAACCCCGTTTACCGACCCAAGACCAGGCATCGCGCCAATGAACAGTCCGACTGTCACACCGATCAAGATGAGCCCTAGGTTGATTGGTTCGAGCGCCAAAAAGATGCCGCTTACAAGAAATGAAAAAACTTCCATGATGATCCTCGGTTTAGGGCTGCGTTAGTAAATGATGTCGTACATTATGTCGAAGAACGGCTGGGTGAATGGCAGACCCTGTGGCATTGAAATTTGCATCGCACCTTCAAAAAAGAAGAATAGGCCGATGGGCAAAAACAAAGCCATCCCCAGCGTCAAAAGCCAAGAATGCCGTCCTAGAAACCGCAGATAGTAAACAAGAAAAATCGCAACAGCCCCATACATTGAAATAACGGGAATCAAGCCCACGAACCCGACAACCCCGCCACCGACATGTAGAACCGTGCGCCAACCAAAGGTATCCATCAGGGGCTCATCGCTGGCTGATGCTGGGCTATTGCCGCGCCACCAGCTCCATGCGATGGAACAGCAGCTTAGCAACATCCCTAACGAAAGCCAAAAGGGCCAAAACCCGCCGCCCGGACCCTTACCCGGGATAATTCCAATGGGAAGTTCAGTGCTCTTCCACATGAGATAGATCGAAAAGAGGGCAAGAAACCCCGCGAGCGATATTTCACCTTGGCGCATGTTTGCCCCCTTTCCTAACTTGGTTTAGCCGTCGATTTCCGAAAGCAGCTGACGGTGGTTTGTCACCTGTGTTGCCCAGTATGCACGCGTTTCCGCCTCATCCATGGGCAAGGGCGATAGGCTTTCTGACACAAGATAGGATTGCCAATCGTTGCCTTCGTAAACCTTTCCGAACAGGTCACGATAGTAGGCTGCCGCTTCGTCTGACATACCCGGTGCGCCAACAATGGCCCGCTGATTATAGTAAGAGAAGTTGTGACCCTTTTCCTTCATGGTGGGCACATCAGGGTAGGCGTCCATGCGTTCGTCTGAGAAGGCCAGCAGTGGAACAAATTCGCCCGCTTCGTAAAAGCCCTTGGCTTCGGCAGGGTTGTTCACAGTCGCCATGATTTGCTGACCTGCAAGGTCTTTGGCCACTGCACCGCCGCCATCATAAGGGATATATTTGATATCCAAGTCATAGGCGCCAGACATATAAGCGATCACGATTGAATCTTCCTGGCCCGCACCAGTTCCACCCATTACGTATTCGCCCTCCATCTCACGTACTTTATCGACATACTGTTCAAACGTGGTGATCCCTGAATCGGCGTGGACCCAAAGCACGAAGGGATCAACGCCCATCATTGTAATGGGTGTAAACTGTTCGATATCAATGCCCAAACCCTCTTGGCGGATCGGTGTTGTGTAAAATGAATTCAACGTCACCATCACTGTATGATTTGGATCGCGTGCGTCCTTAAGGTGCAGCAACGCTTCGGCACCCGAACCACCACCGCGGTTAGTTGGGATCAAGGGGCGGTTCGTCATGTCATTGGCGTCGACAACGGATTGTACGAACCGCGCGATTTGATCAGCACCGCCACCAGCGCCAGCCATGATAGTGAAATCAACCGGACGGTTTGGTTTCCAGTCTTGCGCCATGGCTGTCAATGGCATGACCGCCAATGTGCAACCAGCCATTAGACCCATAAAAGATCTGTTTGTGAATGTCGTCAGTTTCATTTTAATTTCCTCCCTTAAAGGTGTCCGAGATTTCGGACGAGTGTACGCTTACCGCGCTGTTTATGGATGCGGAGTTTATCTCCAGACCCTTTCGCCGATATGCGGCGTATTCTTATGGTTTAATGTGCCATCAGGATCGGCATTTCGGTCTTGTCCACTATGCGTTCAGTATTGCCACCAAAGAGCATCTCGGTCTCGTGGCTATGACTGTAAGCGCCGATCACAAGCAGACTTGCACCGATGTTTTTGCTTGTTTGAAGAAGCCCCGTCGCTGGATCAGTGCCTTCGAAGGGGACGATTTCAGTTTTTATGCCACGCATCGCGTAATAGGCTTGCAGCTCTTCAACCGTCGGTCCGTTTTTTTGAACTTTACCGCCTGTCAGGATGCTAACGCGTTCGGCAGATCCGATCACATCCAAGGACGAGGCTACCGCACGAGACGCGGGTAAAGACCCATTCCACCCAATGGCGACGTGACGGGCAAAGGTTTCATCTGGCTGAAGCTGTCCGGGGCAAATCAGGACTGGCCGACCCGCACCATACAACGCTGCCTTCAACGAGCTTTGTCCCAAGTTCCTCTCTTTTTGAGGCTTTGGCAGAACAATAAGGTCAGCCAAACGACCCGTATGTTTTACGACATCTGCCATCCGGCCTTCTTCTTCTGTAAAGGTGCAATAGGCAACGCCACTCGCGTCGGGATCTTCGCTCAGACCAAAGTCGCGCGCCAAGCGGCGTAGAATGCCGCGGAGATGATCTTCTTGACGGTTCGCCAGTTCCGCCGCCTGTTCCAACATCACTTTGCGGGCAAAGTCGTTAAGTGAAATACCTTGAGGCATCAGGTCTTTTGCTTGCGCACGGCAATGTACGACAGAGACCTGTGCCTGATGTTGCTTCGCGAGTTCAGCGGCATGCGCAAGCACAGTTGCAACCATGCCATCTCCGCGCACTGGGACAAGGATTGATTTAATCATCGTGTTATATCCTTCCTATGCTATGCGCTGCAAACTGGCGCTGCTTGTGTCATTGAGCACCGCCTCTCTCAGGCTTCGCTTCTGATACGATTGGTCGAATTTGGGCGCGTAATTTTGTGTCGTCAAGTGATTTTTATACGAAATTTAATTACATTGAAGATTTTCGTTGTTTTCTAAGGCATTGTAAAACAAATATTTTTCTGTGTTCGATAGTATACTGAAAAATTGCAGTCAGGGTGGCATTTTTTCATTGCTTACGGCATCCGAATCATTGTTCGGGACTGTTCCATTGATTTAAAGGCGGCTGGAGCCTGTGCCATTTAATATACGAGGATGGGTGGCAAACATCTGGGGGCCAACAGGCCAAGAAACATATTTATCGTTTTCAAGAAGGAGATGCGCAACGTTTCAAGGACGCAAATTCGACCGATTTTTGCATTTTGCCATGAAGCCAGAGAGGCATGCCGTGCGCCTTGGCTTAATCGTTCATTTGGGGCTGTTGCGCTCGAACGCGCCATGGTTAAGGACGAGCGAGGTTGTCCGACTGTCAGTGTCGTACAAGGCAGTTTGAAGAGATCGACATTGCCACCCCCAATAGGCGCGAGCATCATATCAAAGCCGTCCCTTTGGTCTATGAAGTCTTTGGAGCAAGCGTCCTTACTCGCAATGACACGCAGGTCATAATCGGGGTGGACAAAGACTCCGCTTGATTATTCCAGCGTCTTTGGCAAATGTTTCTTCGCGTTCCTACCCAGCGCGATACACATTTTGCGCTGCTGCAACCCCTGATCCGAGTTTGATATCAAGTCCAAGATCGACCATACACATTTCGGCTGTTGCTATACCGCTAAGCGCCATAACGTCTGTCAAACTGCCAAGATGGCCGATGCGGAACACTTTGCCAGCGACGTCTCCAAGACCCACTCCAAAGGCAACGCCATAGGTTGCCGCTGCATGGGTTACGATGTCTGTAGCATTGAATCCTTCAGGCGTACGGATGGCGCTGACGGTGTCTGAATAAACATCAGGCGACGTCGCACAAAGTTCTAGGCCCCAAGCGAACACAGCAGCCCGGACGCCGTTTGCGATACGAGTATGGCGCGCAAATACATTATCCAGACCCTCGGATATCAACATTGCGCAGGATTGATTCAAACCATTCAACAAACCGACGGCCGGCGTATAGGGATAAGCGCTGTTGGCGTAGCCCTGCGCCATGTCATGAACATCAAAGAATGCGCGCGGTAGCCCAGCCGACTTGGTCGCTGCCATCGCATTTTCGCTAAATCCCACAATCGCCAGCCCCGCGGGTAGCATAAAGCCTTTTTGCGACCCCGTGACGGCGACATCCACGCCCCAGGCGTCAAACTGAAAGTCCATTGACCCGATAGAGGATACGCCATCAACAAAGAGCAGGGCGGGGTGCGCAGCCCTATCCATCGCGCTGCGAATAGCGGCAATGTCTGAAACAACACCAGTTGCAGTTTCGTTATGCGTGGCGAGAACCGCTTTGATGTCGTGTAATTTATCCGCGACAAGGATCTCTGCGTACCTGTCAGCAGAAATGCCATCGCCCCAATGCGTTTCCACAATCTCAACGCACAGGCCATGACGCTGGCACATATCGATCCAGCGGTGTGAGAACGTCCCGTTGCGGGCGACAAGAACCTTGTCCCCAGCGCTCAGTGTGTTGGTTAATGCTGTTTCCCAACCACCAGTACCAGTCGACGGAAAGATAAAGACCTCAGCGGACGAGGACTTGAGAACTTGCTTCACGCCATCGCGGGCCGGATGAAGAATGCTACCAAACAGCGGCGAGCGATGGTCGATCGTTGGCATGTCACATGCTTTGCGCAGATTTTCGGGTGTATTGGTTGGTCCCGGAATGAATACTGGGTTCTGAAAGCTCATGACGTTTCCTCCGCTTTGTTGAGTAAGCCTATCGAACCTAAGCTCTATGCGAAATTTTTTTGAACTTGTTTTTCATTTACTCATGCAGTGGATTAAATAAGCTTTGTCAGAGACTTATATTTTTCATATTGTGAATTAGTATTTCACAAAAATTAGGAATTTATGATGAATTCACAAAATAATACGGAATCAATTGGACGCCGCGCGCGCGGCAGGCCTCGGGACTGGCATGACAAAACAGCCCAAAACACAATCAAATCCTTGGATCGCGCAATGGCAGTTCTCGAGTATCTGAGTGAGGCCCAAGGCAAACCACTTTCAGTGCTGGCAACAGAAACTGGCCAGTCTCCGGCGACTATATATCGTATCCTCGTCACGTTAGAAGGTCGTGGCCTTGTTGAGTTCGATGCACAGGATCAGGTTTGGTACATTGGCCCACGGTCGTTTGTGATTGGATCACGTTTCTTGCGACGCACGAGTCTTGTGGAATGCGCACGACCGATTTTGCGCAAGTTGATGGAGACGACAGGTGAGACGGCCAATTTGGGAATAGAGAAGGGTGGTATGGTGCTCTTCCTAAGCCAGGTAGAAACTCACGAGAGCATCCGTGCATTCTTTCCGCCTGGCACTTTGTCCCAAATGCACGCCTCTGGCATCGGCAAAGCCCTCCTTGCGCAAATGGATAAAGACCGCTTTGAACACTGGTTTGCAGCACATCCACCTGAGCGGTTCACCAAACACACACTACTTGATCGCTGTGATCTGATTAACGCGCTGTCTGAAATACGCCAACGCGGTTTCTCTATTGACGGTGAGGAAAAGAACCTTGGCATGCGCTGCATTGCTGCGCCAGTTTTTGATGTGAACCGCGAGGCGGTTGCAGGCATTTCAGTTTCTGGCCCAACAAGTCGGGTCGAGACGAGCGCAACAGAACGGCTTAGTCGTGCCGTTATCGAAGCTTCAAACGAGCTAACAAAAGCAATCGGAGGGGCTCTGTCGCAAAAACTTTGATTTTAAGCGAGATTGTCTGAAATCTGGAGATAAATCAATAAGCAATGACTTCAATTAGCGTCTATCTTGCATTTGAGTCCCTCATATCACGAGCCATATTGGTATGTTTGTACATCTACGACTAGTTTGTGGAATTTTTTCAATTTTGCCAATGCATTAAAGACTGATGGTAGGGATATCCAGACTATCTGCTTATCGGGAAGTATTTCTGCTGGTCTGAATATTTCTTATTCAAGCACGGCTGTCGGCTTCTAAAAAGGAAAACCACCCCGTTAGCAGTTTAGCCCTATGATCTAACAAATCAGTTCTGTAGTAGGAGTGCT
>JBELEI010000039.1:0-9943 GCA_042093895.1 Cognatiyoonia sp.
TGTAATCACAGAAGTATTCTTGTTTTTATGCGTGAAATGGTGCCCCCACACGGCACCAGCCAATTGTTTTTAAGTGTTTTTACCTGTCCATTGCTGACAGCATCCACCTTATAAACATGGGGATAGGCGCCCCATGCTGTCTTGAACCGTCCGTTCTTATCCCGTAATATAAGGTGGATATTTAGGGGGATAGATTATGGCTAACGCAATGTGGAAAATTCGTAGGCAAAGTTGGATAGCCTTAATAAGCGTTTGCGCACTGACAGTCTCCGCGCAAATCTCTTACTCCGCTGAAATTTTCAAGTGTTCAACTTGGACCAATTCCAGCCTTTCACATCGTGGGGAAGTTACAGTTGCTCTTGACGAAAAGCTTTTTACTTGGCGCGCGGATACATCATCGTCGACTGCTGAAGTCATACGCATCGGGAATGGAACCGCTGTCTATCTGGATAAAGCATTTATTTACCTAGTTTTCGGCGCATTGTTCTTGGAATTTAAAGGCAGTGTGAGCGCGCAAAGTGCTCCCATAATAATTAGACGAATCCCGCTTGTTCAAACAAGTCCACGAATAGGCGAAATTGAATGCCACTGATTTATTGTAAGTGAGGGTGAATGTTATGCGAGCAACAAACAGGCTTTCGGCGGGCTTCCTGAAATCTGCCCCGGTGGGCAAGCACTGCGACGGGGCGGGGCTTTGGTTAGTGAAGCGCGATACCGGCGGGGCTCAATGGGTTCTACGCGTCACCGTTCACGGGCGGCGTCGCGAAATGGGCTTGGGTGGTTATCCATCACTTGGGCTGGCTGACGCCCGCAAGCTGGCTGAACGTTGGCGCAATGTTGCATCGGCTGGGCGTGACCCAGTGAAGGAACGTGAAGCGGAAGCGCGGGCCGCGCGGCGTGAAGATATTACGCTGGCAATCTTAACCACTGATACTTTTGAAGCCCGCAAAGCCGAATTGAAGGGCGACGGCAAGGCTGGGCGATGGCTTTCCCCCCTGACCGGTCACATTCTACCAAAGCTGGGCAAAGTGCCGGTGACGGACATAGACCAACGCGACATCCGCGACACGCTAGCCCCAATCTGGCACACAAAGGCCGAAACAGCACGCAAGGCCATGAACCGGCTTTCAATCGTTCTGAAGCACGCGGCGGCGCTGGGCCTTGATGTAGACCTGCAAGCGACGGACAAGGCAAAGGCGCTTTTGGGCAAGTCGCGGCACGTGGCAAAAAACATTCCTGCGATGGCTTGGGCTGATGTGCCAGAATTCTACGCAAGCTTAGAAGAACCAACCCCCACACATTTAGCCTTACGGCTTTTAATCCTAACCGGCTCACGCTCTAGCCCGCTGCGCAATATCCGGATGGACCAAATAGAAGGCGACATCTGGACAGTACCCGCCGGAGGCATGAAGGGCCGTAAAGGTGCAACAGAAGCTTTCCGCGTTCCCCTCTCGATCGAAGCACTGCGCATCATTGACTTGGCACGCCCGCACGCTCGCAACGGCTTTCTATTCCCTAACACAAGGGGCGGCGTGATTAGCGATATGACGCTTTCAAGGCATATGGAGCGGCGTGGACTAGCGGCGCGCCCACATGGCTTTCGAACAAGCCTGCGCACATGGCTAGCGGAAGCAACGGACGCCCCGCATGAAGTAGCCGAAGCTATGCTAGCCCACACAACAGATAGTAGCGTGGTGCGGGCTTATCGACGCACCGACTGGATAGAGCAGCGAGCAGCGCTGATGGAGCGATGGGCCGACCATATCACCAGTGGCGCTGGAAAGGTCGTAAGGCTGGCGGGCGCGCGCTGATGACCAAAGGTAAAAAAGGCTCAATCGACGTGCCCCCCCCTGCGACACCAGCGACATCTGCGACACGGAGGCCACGAATTGCGGCGGCATTTGGCGTACGCGGCCGCATGGTGATGCTGCCCCCGACTTCGCGGGAAGAAGCGGCGGACGAATTCGGAGCGTTTATATCAGAGGGCACATGGCGCGAAATCTGCGAAGCTTTCGATCGGCACGGTGAGCGTTTAGCAGATCTGGAAGTAACGCGGGGCAATGACAATAAAAATGACAAGCGCGGCTGGAAAAGGCGGAAAGGCGATGCAGAAAAGGGCATCGAAAAAGCGCTTTCGGGTCTGCTGAAAATTGACCGCGACTTTCTAGCGGAAGCGGCTGGCAATGTTTCATCGACTGGAAAGGCAGGAATTATAACCGGGGTGGAGCAACACCTCGACCGCGCAGTGAAAGAAATCATGTTTTTGTCTTTCATTGTGCGTGACGCTGAACCGCTTTCACGCGAAATTTTGACGGAAGTGGACAGCCGGAAGGCGCTGGCGCGCGATGTCTTTGCGGCTCTGAAAAGCGCTGGTGCAAGGCTTTCGAACGGCTGGACGCTGGGCCAAGCGGAGCCAAGTTCTGCGGACCTTTCCGGCTTTGAGCGGCTGGTCGAACTGATGCAAATTCACCAAGGCGAAACGCCACTGGCGACCGCAAAATGGCTTCGCGAGGCGCTGGCACAACAAAGGTGATACGGCGACACCAAAGCCCCGTTTAGCGCGAACGGGCTCGAACGGGCATCATTGCACCACCTGAAACAAACCGATGGTGCAAAAAATGCAACGCTTTATAACTTTAACCGAACTGCGCGCCAAGCTTGGCAACCGAAGCCGAAGCGCAATCTATATTGACCTTGCCGCGGGCCGACTTCCCCAGCCGGTAAAGCTAGGCGGCCGGCTCTATTGGCCCGAGGGGGATTTGGAAGAACACTTGCGCGCCATGTCCGAAAAGGCAGTTTGATATGACCGGCGGGCGAAATGAAACCCCGGAGCGCAGGCAAGCGCAACCGGGGCAAGGGAACCGCTATGCGAATGCGGCGGGCACCTCGACACTATCACATGCCAAGGGTCGCGCAAAGGCTGCTAACCTTTATCTTATTCAACCCGAAATTGGCGACCCCTTCACGATTGAAGCTAAAGGACGCGATGCTTGGGCTCTCGAACGGCTGCGCGAAGCTGGCGCGCGCGGATGCACACCAATCACGCACCCCGCCCCTCGGTGGAGTGCATATGTCTTTAATCTGCGCGCGATGGGTGTGCCCATTAAGACTGTGACCGAATTGCACGGTGGGGAATTCGCGGGCAATCATGGCCGATACGTCCTGCGCGCGGCTGTTCTAAATGGAGGTGCAGCATGACCAACGCAAGCGAACTTTCAACAGCGCTGGGCGGGCGCTGGCATGGCCGCTATGGCGTTGCGCCTTGCCCAGTTTGCCAGCCTGGACGGAAGCGGGGACAGAACGCCCTAACGCTGACCAATGGTAAAAACGGGCGGCTGTTGCTAGACTGCAAGAAAAGCGCTTGCGCCTTTATAGACGTTCTAGCGGCGGCAGGCCTGCGCACCGGTAACTATAGCCCCCCCGACCCCGCAACCCTTGATCGGCACGAACGGGAATCCAAGGCGGAAGCCGTTAAGCGAGCGGCACAAGCCAAGCGGCTTTGGGACGAAGCCCTGCCCATCGTTGGAACTCTTGCAGAAACCTACCTACGCGCCCGTGGTATATTCTGCGATTTGCCCGAAACATTACGCTTTCACCCCGAATGCTGGCACGGGCCGACAGCAAAACGCTTCCCGGCAATGGTGGCTTCGATTGAAGGCGCCGAGTTGGCTGCGGTGCATCGCACCTACCTGCGCTCGAATGGATCGGGAAAAATTCCTTTTGCACCTGCGAAGGCGATGCTGGGGGCAACCGCTGGCGGCGCTTTGCGGCTTACCGATGGGGCTTCGCGGCTGGTGGTGGCTGAAGGCATCGAAAACGCTCTGTCGCTTGCCTGTGGGCTTTTGGATGGCCCTGCGACTCTATGGGCTGCGCTTTCCACCAGCGGTCTGCGCGGTCTGCGCCTCCCCCCGGAACCGGGACGCCTGGCAGTCGCTTGTGATGGCGACACAGCTGGCCGTAAGGCCGCGCACGCATTGGCCGAACGGGCGCACGGCTTGGGTTGGCAGGTTAGTATTTTGGACCCGGGCAATGATGCTGATTTTAACAACATATTGAAAGAAAAAGGGGCCGCAAAATGCACGCACAAGCCATGACAGAAATTGCCTTCGCATCTGAAGGCCCGCAACCTTTGGTACGCGAAATCGCCACCGGTGCAGCCTATCCCGTGGAAGCGCTTGGGCCACTGCGCCCGGCTGTGGAAGCGGTGCAAGGCACAACGCAAGCCCCCATGGCAATCCCGGCGCAATCTGCGCTGGCCGTGGCATCATTGGCGGTGCAAGGATTCGCGGATGTGCAAACGCTGGGCGGCACGCGGCCGACTGCGCTTTACGCCCTGACCATCGCTCGAAGCGGTGAACGGAAAAGCGCTTGTGACGCCCCATTGATAGCCTCGCTTCGCGACCACGAAAGGGAGCAAGCCAAAACCCAGCGCGAGGCAATGGAAGGCTGGCGGAACAAGCACGCGCTATGGAAGGGCGAACGTGACCGCATTCTCTTGGAAGCCCGTAAAGGCAAAGGCGAAAAGCGCACAGCGGCGCAAGCTGACCTTGGGGCGCTCGGGCCGGAACCGGAAGCCCCACCTTCCACCGATCGAACCGTAACCGAACCGACATTCGAAGGGCTAACAAAGCTTTTCGCGCACGGGCAACCCAGCCTCGGGCTTTTCTCGGATGAAGGCGGGCAATTTCTAGGCGGGCACGCCATGAACTCGGAAAACCGGCAAAAGACGCTGGCCGCTTTCAATGACCTTTGGCACGGCAACCCCATTCGGCGCACGCGTTCGGGGGATGGACACGCGACTCTATTCGGGAGGCGGCTGGCTGTGCATCTCATGGTGCAACCCGGCGTCGCGCGCGCCTTTCTGTCTGACCCGGCGGCGGCTGACACCGGCTTTCTGCCGCGCTTTCTTATATGCGAGCCCCCAAGCGCTATCGGAACTCGGATGCAATTGAACGCCAAGCACGATGAAGTGGCGCTGGCAAACTTTGGGGCACGGCTGCGCGAAATTCTTGGAACGCCCATGCCAGTGGACCCTGAAACCCGCGAACTGGAACCACGAACGCTGGAATTGACCCCAGAAGCCCGAGCGCTGCTGGTGGCCTTTTCTGACGCCATTGAGGGCGCACAGGCCCCCGGTTGCGACTTAGCGCATATCACAGGCACGGCATCAAAGGTGGCGGAACAAGCGGCGCGAATAGCGGGAGTACTGACGCTGTGGCGCGACTTGCAAGCCCCGAAGGTGGAAGCCCATGAAATGGCCGACGCAATCACTCTTGGGAAATTTTACTTGTCCGAAGCGTCACGGCTGGCGAGCGCTGCACTTGTTTCAACTGAAATCGACCGTGCCGAAGCTTTGCGGCGGTGGCTGCTGGATGGCTGGACGGAACCGGAAGTGTTGGTGCGCGATGTGGTGCGGCTAGGGCCGAACCCACTACGCGAAAGCCCCAAGGCTCGGGCTGCGCTGGGCATTCTCGAAAAGCACGGATGGCTTGTGCCGCTCGACGCTGGAACCGTGGTGCGCGGTGCGGCTCGAGCCGAAGCTTGGGCAATCGTGAAAGGATCAGCCGATGTGGTTTGATGCACGCGCCAAGCTGAACAAAATCGTGGGGCAACCCCCTGCGGCTTTCGCGGCAACGATGCCCCCCGTGTTGCAAGTGTCGCAACGCCCCAAAGCTAAGACACCAGTTTTGCGTGTCGCGAAAGTCGCGGAAGTCGCAACGCCCGCTCGCTCGAATCTGGAAGCTACGCTCCCGGCTGGGGCCGACCGGCTGGACCAAGGGCCGGCCGACTTAACCTACGGCACGGGCCGAACGGGCGACACTGGTGCAAAGTCACAAAGCAATGGCTGCAACCCCCATAGGGAGGGGCATGCGCGCCCTTAGACCCTGCCTACACGAACCGGTGTGTGTCCAATCTCTTGTCTGCGACCCGCCCCCGTTCAAAAAATCGGAGTATATTTCATGACCCAAAATCTAAATTCACCGACACATCTTACACCTGAAACCGCTGAATGGTGGCGCGCGGTGCTGGAAGAATTTACGCTCGAACCGCATCACAGGCGACTTTTACGGCTGGCTTGCGAAGCTTGGGACCGGTGCCAGCAAGCCCGTGAAATCCTCGACCGTGACGGACTGACAACCGAAACGGAAAGTGGCGGCTTGAAAGCACATCCCTGTATTGGCATTGAACGCGATGCCCGCCTGGCCTTTGCGAGACTGCTGCGCGAACTCGACCTCGATGCTGTAGCGCCCTACGAACAGACACGCCCCCCAGCGCTTCGCTCGAACCGTGGATGAAAAGGAAATTTAATGCCGATAAAACGAAAGCGGAAAATCACCAAAACAATGCAGCCCAGCATTGACGCGCTCGAAAGATGGCGTCAAATTCGCCCGGCCGGGATAGAGCGGCAAGGGGACTGCGCAATACTGACTGATGATTGCTTGGCAGAAGCTCTTGGCCTTCCAATTTTACTTTGGCTTAGGGAAGCGGCTGACTTGTTTCATCAACTTGAGGCTCCACAGATTAGCGCCGAATTACACTTCAAGATTGAGAGTGGCCTTACAATAGAGACTCACAACATAGACTAAGTTAAGAAACAAATGTACCGTTCTATTGTTGACTGATATTAGCTTTCGAGGAGTGAAAAATGGACGATACAATAATCCCAATCATAATGTTCATGGTATTCACAGCTGGAGTCTTGTTAATCGCCTGGGTGAAGGAAAGACAGAAAGCTGATAAGTTTAACAATTCAATAAAGTGTCCTTCAGCGCATCAATTCGAGGGCGAAAACAAAAATGAGCTGATACAACGAAAACTAGGAGATACTAAACCGACAAATGCTGTTAACAAACTTCCTTTACAGAGCACTGCATTGGAAGTGGTAGGCAAAAAAAATTATAAAACTAATGACAAAACTGATGATCGGCTTGCAGGAATTTTACTAGAAAACATTGATACTCAAATGTACGATATTCGTCCTCTCGTTGGAAAAGAACACGTGCGTTCCACCATGTCGAAGCATGAATATCAAATTGACCTTGGCAAACAGACTTGTACATGTGACTACTTTAGTAAGAAAGCACACTTTCCATTAAACGACGCTCGAAGATTCTGCTATCATATGATTGAAGCGTTCGAGAGGTACGAAGCTTTTAAAAACGTACCGCACAGAACCCTTATGGTAGCTGAGCTAGGTTCGGCGTGGCATATTACTTCAGCTTATTCACTTAAACATGTTAAGCTGCCACTTATGTATCTTTTAGTTGAGAAAGCGAACCCATGGCTAAATATATTCGCCCGAAAGAAAAGAAGTGGAGAAAGTGTGTATAGTGCTAGTGGCGATTTTGAACGTCATAGCTATAACATTTTACAAGAACGGTGGAGCTACGGTGAAGGAGTACCTGGTGCATCGATACTTAAGCCCTTTTTCCAATCTATTACCACGCTCGAGCATATTGACAATGTCGTTGATCAAGTTACGCGCCGAAGTCCACCAAGAACTTTGTCCCAAAAGAGTGACCCGCGGTTAAACCCTGACAAAAATTCTGATCAATTTGGTCCAAAGCATGACCATTATGAAACACCAGAAAGTAGATTGAGGTCTGAGCATCCCTGCGAATGCTCACTATTATTTTCTTACTCTGACGGCCAGAAGCAAAATAGCCGACGCACAGTAGATTTCAAAAAACTACAATTTTATGGCTCAGAAGGTTCTTTCCTATACGGCGAATGTCGGATGCGGAGAGACGGGAGAACCTTCAACACCAGTAAAATGACAAACGTAATGGATGTCACTACAGGCGAAATCATAGATAATGTGACCGAGTTTGCTACAAACTTATGGTCTCAAAGTACCAAAGCACGACTGCGTGAATGGGAAAAACAAAATGAACGAATAGCAAAGGCTTTTCTATTTCTTCTAAAAGGTAATAAACGAGCTACAAAGTCAGACTACAAGGCCTTGTCGACTATTTTCAGTGAATTGCTGGATGGGGCATCTGTCAATACTTCCGACGTACAATTTTTGTACGAAGGTCAAGATCCAACAACTGCTGTTGGGTTTCAACGACTGGTTGGCGGTATATTAAAACATCACCCAGAACAAACTGAATGGTTCAAGCGAAATGCAATTAAATTAGGCAATGCTAGAGCGAAGCCAAATTTTGCAGATCAAGCAGCAATCGAATATGTGATCAAGCGAATACCCTAACTTTTCAATATAACTGCAATCCATTTCCCTACGATTTTATCGATGGTCTAGGGACCGAAATCAGACCGCTTCAATGCCGGAGACAAGGATTGATTGTAAATTGCAGTTTGTTGGGCAGATCTTAACTGTTCTTACTTCCAAACGAAGAACGCTCTCAGGGCAAAAATGCTTTTCTATCGACTTGATCAAGACTAACCTTTCATCAATGAGTAAACAAATCCCACGCTCAGCTAGAGCATGGTTATGAGATGAACAATGAACAAATACATAAAAATATTCGTTTTAACCTTAGCAACAATCGCATCGGCTGCGACAGCTGACGAAAGGTTTTATTATGAGAAAATTGGCTCATTCTATTTTTTTAATGAGATGCCGAAAACAATTTTTTTCTTTGACAAAATTGAACGAGGAGATAGCTTCGCGTTCCGAGAGGCTATACGAAAACACCAGATTGAAACAGTCGTACTTTCCAGTCCGGGTGGACTAGCTTCAGAAGGGCTCAATTTATCTGGCATTATTAATGACCGCGAGATTTCCACAATAGTTCCAAATGGTGCTAATTGTGCTTCAGCGTGTTCATTTATGTTTTTCGCCGGCGCTAATCGGATTGCTATGGAACGAGGTGAATTAGGTGTTCATCAATTCACCAGCAACAACTTATCGGCAAAAAGTCAGGTTGAAACAGAATCTAGTTCTCAATCTACTGTATCGGAGATAATATCATTTTTAAACTTCTACAAAACACCACCATTTGTATTTGAAGAAATGTTCAGAACCCCACCATCGGACATGTATTTTTTTACGACAGGACAAAAAGAAATTTTAAATAGAAAAGATAGCAAATCTGCTCACAAAGCAAATATGGTTAGTCTTTTTCTGGACGACCTAAATGTCTACCTAGATAACATGACAAGCTCCAACAAAACTCGTAAATTGAATTGGCCCCACAGGGCAAAATTCATTCCGCCACAATATGATTGGATCGAGTCGAAAGATTACTCTAAAGGTTTGTATTGTTATGACCCAGACCGAAAGATTGTATTTAAACACGAACCATTTTCTATGTCGACTTGTGGTGGTAAATCCTATCCCATTTCAAAGGCGGACTACCTTGTCGTGGTTGGCAAGTAATAAAACTCGACCTTTGTTCATCGTAACATACAATGGTGTAATATAGCAGCTGAAGCATCGGCAACTCTGGCTAGCCTGAGTGTTTTATAATGCGACTTGTATTTGACGGTGCCAGCGGAGTTTTCGGATTTTGTGTTTCTTTATCATGTCCCTTTCTCTTAAAAAGGCTTTGTCGTGGCGGAATTAGTTATTGGCTTGTGTGCCTTTGTTGTGGCCTTTATTTTATCAATGATGCTTGTAAAATTCGCCAAAGGCTTCAACCTTTGCTTCGAGTTCACTTTACAGACCTCGAAAAACGGACAAGCTGCGCACCACTTTAATCCTGGTCTCTTCAATGGCGTTGATACGACCATGCCACGCCTAACTATTAAGGTAGAAAATTCAATAGCAGCACCACTCACCAAACGCATACAGCCGCTCGTGAAATTCGTGGCGGACTCGGCCAGTGAACGAGTTACAACCAAAACACACAGGGTGGATAATTGGGTGGATAAAAATAACCACAATCACGCTAATTTATTGTAAGCAATACATATTTTGATATTGAATGGTGCCCCCACACGGACTCGAACCGCGGACCTACTGATTACAAATCAGTTG
>JBELEI010000040.1:0-9346 GCA_042093895.1 Cognatiyoonia sp.
TAATGCCTTTCCCCGTTTATCTTCACAAAGACTTCATCCAGGTGCCATTTCCAATTACTGGACTGCATTCCCCCTGCCCTGCGTTTCTTGATCTGGCTCGCAAACTGCGCGCCAAACCGATGCCACCAGTACCGAACAGTTTCATAGCTCACATCGACACCGCGTTCATGCAGAAGGTCTTCTACATTTCTCAGCGAGAGTGGAAACCTCACATACAGCATAACTGCAAATTGGATGATCTCAGGGCTGGTTTTAAAATAACGAAAGGATACTGGATTGGGCATAGCTGAATAGCTAATATTCAGCACGCTGTCGGGCAAGATAGTTTATTCTGACAGTGCCGAATGAACAGCTGAGAAGAGCTGTGTCTGATCTGACGCTCGTCAAGTTGATCTTGAAGGAAGCCGCAAGGGGAAACTTCTAAGCCCCGTTCGCCGCCGTACTTGCATTAATCATGTACGCAGCCAGTTCAAAGTCTCGGAGCGCCGGGCTTGCCGGGTTTTGGGGCCCATCGTTCCACACAGAGGCATATTCCACAAGGGCGTGCCGATGAAGACAGGCTTGTTGCTGATATGATTGAGTTGGCTCGTCAGTTGGGCATGGGGCCGCGACGTGTATTGCAACCTTCATGGAGGATAGATCAAATGCATTACGCTCCGCCTCATTCAATTCAACAAATATGTCCCAAAGGGCCTGACTTTAGACAAGAAGTTATCGAAAACATGGTGTGTTCTGACAGAACCTATACGATGCCATAGTAACTAGCGAGGAGCGATCTGTAGTACGCTTCGTGACAAGCCAGACAAAATTTCTGGGCCACTAGGTCCAAGATGCACAATGTCTTCAAGTCTAATCCCGAAGGAGTCGGTCAGATAGATCCCTGGTTCAATTGAAAAGACGTTACCAACCGTCAAGCGCTGATTATTGCTGGCCGTAATATATGGCGGTTCATGCACATCCACACCCAATCCATGTCCCGTCCGGTGTGGAAACGCTGCACCAAAACCCGCGGCCTCAATCACACCACGCGCGGCCTCATCAACTTCACAGCACGCCATACCGGGCTTGACAACTGTTAACGCAGCCTGCAGCGCCGTTTCAACAATGCCCGCGGTCTGTGTGAACTTAGGATCAGGCCTATCTCCATACCATGCGCAGCGCGTCATATCGGATGGGTATCCGTTCAAACGGCAACCTGAATCAATCAGCACGGCCATCTCTGGCTGCAATACATCCGTGCCTGTATGGTGATGAGGAAAGGCGCTATTTGCTCCAAAACCCACGATACAAAACTCAGGCTCTGCCCCGTTGGCGCGGTAATGGTCGACTAAAATGGTTTTAACATCATTTTCAGACATTCCGATGCGAAGCGACGCAAACGCCAGCTCAAACGCTGTGTCATTTAGGCGGGCGCATTCACGCAGCAGCTGGTGTTCTTCTGCATCCTTTTCAGCCCGTAATATACCCACTGTATCTTTAGTAAACTGGCGGACAGGAGCCTCAAATTGATCAAGCAAGAAAAACGCAAAATCGGCCCGCATCATCTCGTCAATAACGACGTTAAGGCCGGGGCGATTGATATCAAGTTTAGTCAGTAATGTGGTTAGCGCACCCTGCGGACCATCCGAATCACACCACTCATAAAACAGGATATCGCTGCATTGTGCGCGGGCAGCTTCAGCATTCAACTTTGGCATCAAAACACCAACCTGATCAACCGTCACCAGAGCCATCACTGGGCGTTCATCCCCATGTGGATTAAGTCCTAACAACCATTGCATATGGCTGCTTGGACCAACGGCGACCAAGTCGGTGCCCGTGTCACTCATGCGCTGGCGCAACCTTGCTATTCTGTTACCTGTGATGTCAGTCATGCAGTCTCCTGATAGAACATTTACTCTAGCCGTCTTGGCCGTACAGCCAATTTTTCAAAGGACATCGCCAAGTCATCAACATGCACACCACATCGCTTAGTCGAATGTCTGGCCAGGCGTTTCAAAAGCACATTGGGCCACTATCTCGATAACTGCGCTAACCGTGGCATAAGCTTGAGCAACTCTTTGGTATAATCTTGCTGCGGATTAGTGAAAAGCATTTCAGTCTCTTGCACTTCAACCAATTTTCCTTGCTTCATCACCCCAACCCGATCACACATTTGGCGAACAACTGGTAGGTCGTGGCTAATAAACAACATAGTTAGGCCCAAATGTTCTTGCAGGTCCTTGAGGATATTAAGAATTTGCGCCTGGATTGATACATCCAACGCGCTCGTCGGTTCATCGCAAATTAAGAATCTAGGCTGCGTTGCTAATGCACGCGCGATGGATATCCGTTGGCGCTGGCCACCCGAGAATTCATGTGGGTACTTTGCAGCTGCCGCGCGTGTCAAGCCAACACGATCGAGCAACTCTTCCACACGTGCGCTGACCTGATCGCGAGGCAGTATCTTATGATGCAACAAAGGTTCGGCGACGATGCTCTCGACTTTCATTCTTGGGTTGAGACTTGAAAAAGGGTCTTGAAATATCATCTGAATTTGGCGGCGATAATTGGCGAGCTCTGCGGGAGCCATTTGAGTAACGTCATCGCCATCAAATCGGATACGGCCATCATCCACATCAAGGAGTGTGCCAATCATCCGCGCAACGGTAGACTTTCCTGAGCCGCTTTCGCCCACAAGGCCAAAAACTTCACCGTCGTGAATATCAAGCGATATATTGTCTACTGCAGTAAAAAATGTTCGCCATGCGGGTATCATTGATGATTTCTCAAGGAATTTCTTCGTAATTCCATGAACCTCCAGTAGTCTACCGGATTTCGACTTTTCCACTTTACTCCAGTCTCGCGCGAAATCTTCAATCTTGAAGTTCGTCTCACGGCTATCATAACTGACTTGTGGGAAGCGATGCAGTTTAGCCTGTGGCCGAGGTACGGCTAGAATAAGCGATTTGGTGTAATCATGCTCTGGAGCGCTCAGGACCTGATCGGTTGTTCCATTTTCCACAACTTGCCCGTTGTACATCACGGTGACCTGTTTGGTTGTATCCGCTATCACGCCCATATCATGGGTCACAAGGATCACGCCCACCTGTGTCTCACGGGCTAATTCCTTTATAAGATCAAGCACTTGCGCTTGGATCGACACATCCAGAGCGGTTGTAGGTTCATCAGCAATGATAACTGACGGCTCAGAACACAGGGCCAAAGCGATCACCACACGTTGACGCATGCCACCAGAAAACTGATGCGGGTATTGGTCAAACCGGATCTTAGGATTCGGGATCGACACTCGATCTAGCAACGCCAAAGCCCGCTCTTTAGCGACTTTGGTAGAAACATTCAGATGCAATTGAATCGTCTCGACAAGTTGCTCGCCAATCGTAAACAGCGGGTTTAGCGAAGTAAGCGGATCCTGAAATATCATCCCAATCTCGCGCCCCCGAATGGCACGTTGCTGTTGGACACTTAAGTTGTCGATGCGACGGCCTTTTAGCCAAATTTCTCCTGATGCGATGCGCGCAGGCTCATCAAGCAAGCCAATGACAGCATTGCCCGTCATGGACTTTCCCGCCCCACTTTCGCCTACCACACCACGTATTTCCCCTGGGTAGATATCATAACTTACATCGCGTACAGGTTTAAACAGGCCATGTCGGGTAGGAATTTCTACAGTAACGTTGCGGATTGAAAGGACAGGTTCAGTCATTTTAGCCTCGGGTTCAGTGCATCACGAAGCCAGTCGCCCAGCATATTTACGCTCAATGCCAGCGTCAGCAGCGTACAAGCCGGGAACAGCAAGATCCACCACTCGCCTGAAAACAAGAACCCTTGGCCTACACGGATCAATGTTCCTAATGACGGTTGCGTGGGAGGTGCACCTACACCTAAAAAGCTCAACGTGGCTTCAGCAATGATCGCAAGCGCCAATGAGATCGTAGCGATCACCAATACAGGCGACAGAATATTGGGAAGGACATGCCTTAGCATGATAGCAAAAGGCCGCCGTCCGATAAGCCGTGCGGCTGAAACATAGTCTTTGCCTTTCTCAACTAATGTAGCCCCGCGCACGACACGAGCAAACTGCACCCAATCTGACAAGCCAATCGCAAGTATCAAAACCCAGATTGCCATCTGATCACGATGCTCTACCGGTGTAATACCTTTAGCAACGCCAAAGATCAGCATCGCCACAAGAATCGACGGAAAAGTCAATTGCACGTCAGCTGCCCGCATAATCAGGCTATCCGCCAAACCCCCAAAGTAGCCAGCAATCAAGCCCAAAAAAATGCCTAATACTACCGCAAAGAGTACTGCCGAAAAGCCAACAAATAACGAAATCCGCATGCCATAGAGAATGGTTGAAAACACATCACGGCCTTGGTCATCTGTGCCTAACAAAAACACCTCACCAGTAAAGGCATTCGGAGCCATTGGCGCGGTAAATCCATTCATCAAGTTCAATGAGGCCGGATCAAACGGATTTGTGTGCGCTAGGAACGGCGCGAAGACGGACGATAACATTAACAATGCCGCAACCAATGAAGACACCAATGCAACAGGCGATCTTCGAAAAGCATAGAACAGGTCACTATCAAGAGCGCGGCGCAGGCGCGACGGTGCTGTGACAATCGTGTGGTTCGAATGATCATTCATTTTGCAGCTACCCTAAGTCTGGGATCAATGAAGGCGTATAAGATATCCACCAAAAGATTGATACCAACAAACAATACTGAAATCATCATCAGATACGCAGCCATTACTGGAATATCGACGAACTGGATTGCGTTGATGAACAACAAACCCAAACCAGGCCACTGAAAAACTGTCTCAGTGATTATTGCGAACGCAATAATTGCACCAAGCTGAAGCCCGATCACGGTAACCACAGGCACCATAGTATTTTTTAGAGCATGGCGAAAATTGATGACCCGTTCACTTAAGCCTCGGGCGCGCGCAAATCGGATGTAGTCTTGACGCAGCACCTCAAGCATCTCCGACCGGACCAATCGCATGATCAACGTCATCTGGTACAAGCCCAGTGTAATCGACGGCAAGATCAATGCTTTACGACCAGATTCTGTCAAAAGGCCCGTACTCCACCAACCTAAATGTACTACCTCACCGCGACCAAAGCTAGGCAACCAGCCCAGTTCAACCGAGAACAAATAAATTAATAAGATACCAATCAGAAACGTCGGCAGAGATACCCCAATGAGCGAAACTGTCATAATAAAGTTTGAGAGAAATCCATCCCGCCGTATCGCAGTTAACACGCCAAATGCAATACCAAGTACGATCGCAAAAATTGCTGAAAGCGCTGCTAGCTCGAGTGTTGCGGGCGCACGCTCCTTGATAATTTCAGACACTTCACGACCCTGTCGGTAGCTGACCCCGAAATTACCGTTTAAAGCCTCACCTAAAAACTTGATGTATTGTACGGGTACTGGTTGATCTAACCCAAGCTGTGTACGCAGACGCTCAACGTCTTCCATGGTACGTTCTTGGCCGAGCATATTGTCAACAGGATCACCCACAAAAGTGAACATCGAAAACGCAATGATCCCAGTGATTAACAACACCAAAAATGATTGAGAAATGCGTTTAAGAATAAATCGCAACATCGCAAAGGCCTCATTTTGCCCAAACGACCTGAATGGCCCATTGGACAGGTTAAGAAATGGATAAAGGCAAGCTGCGGAGCTGCCTGCCTTTAGTAAACAGCCAATAGCGTGCCTACAAACAGCAGGCACTCAATGATACTGATTACTTCATAGTGAAGTATTTAACGCGTGGTTGATCTTCTGGATCCACCTCGATGCCAACTTTTTCTGCCATACCCCAATTTAGCACCTGGTGGTGGATTGGGATGTACAGCTGCTCATCCTGGACTACACGCCAGATGCTTGCGATATCCGCATTGCGAGAGGCTAAGTTGGTGTTGGATGCAAGCGACTCGATCTTTGCGTCAATCTCGTCGTTGTCGTATCCAGTCCCGTTCCATGTGCCAATGTCACTTTCACGTCCGTGCACGAGGAAATTGAAAATATATTCAGAATCGTAAGTTGGAACTCCCCAACCGAGCATATAAAAATCCGTCGCACCAGTGGTGATTTTAGGGAAGTGTTGAGCTTTTGGGATTGCTTCAAGATTCACAGTAACACCGATTTGACCCAACATCCCAACAGCAGCCTGACAGATCGCTTCGTCGTTGATGTAGCGATCATTCGGGCAATCGAGACGGATTGAGAACCCGTCTCCATACCCCGCCTCCGCCATGAGGGCTTTTGCGGCCTCAACATTAGTGACGCTCTCGCCGTCCATTTCAGGAGTCCAGCCGTTCACGAATGGGGGAGCGATCATGCCTGCTGGTTCGGACTGTCCGCGCATGACAACCTGTTGAATTGCATCGCGATTAATTGCCATAGACATAGCCTTACGTACTCGAACGTCAGCCAATGGATTTGCACCATCAACGTTATCTGACTCAAGGTCATCCGCCCCTTGGTTCATACCAAAAAAGATCACTCGGTTCTGGGGCGCTTGCTTAACAACCAGACCGTCAGCATTGCCCACACGCGCCAAATCTTGAACCGGCATGTCTTGCAGGAAGTCTACTTCGCCAGACAGTAGCGCAGCTACACGAGTCGCTGCATTCTGAATCGGCGTGTAAACGATTTCACTGACTTCCATCGGAAAATCATCGCGACCCCAATAATTTTCATTTCGGGCCATAACGGTTTTCACATCTGGTTCACGACTCACGAGTGTGTACGCACCAGTTCCGTTGACGTTGGTCGTGGCAAAAGTTATCTCACCACCTTCAAAGTCTTGTACCTTGACCGTGTTGTTTGCTTCAGTCCAGCCTTTATCCATCATAAACAGGTTTGTCAGGTTGGATGGCAGGATCGGATTTGGACCATTTGTTTCGATTTCGACCACGTAATCGCTGACAGCGCGAACCTCAGTGATAGAACCTATCAGCTCTTTCATGTCAGAATTAGGTTGTTTTGCTCGTTCAAAGCTAAATACCACATCTTCTGACGTAAAATCAGCGCCATCATGGAATTTTACACCTTGGCGCAGATTGAACACCCATACATTTGGATTGTCAGCGCTTGGAGCCCAATCGGTCGCCAGTGTCGGAACGAAGTTACCAGCCGTGTCACGAATGATCAGCGGTTCATACATCTGGTGACGCATGGTGTGACTAGGGCCTTCATTTTGCGAATGCGGATCAAGGGTTAATGCATCACCAGCTCGGGCCCAGCGAAGCGTTTCAGCATTGACCATAGCGGCTGACGACATTAACGCCGCAACCGTTAGAATGGCTGTTGTTCTTTTCATCTTAAATTCTCCCATCGTGTTATCACCATACATATTATTCCAGTACTATAGACGGAACCGGATGCAAATCCAGCAAAATACTACGCCTCGTTTGTTTCGAACAAATGTTTCTAAATTTTAGCTTTAACTGATTGTCTCATGCTAAAAACCGGATCAAACATACCTGTAATTTACCACAAAAAATATTAATATTGACCATTGAATAGTTACTTTGGCACTTTGAACCAATATACAATTCCAATTGAAACATATATTTGGCTGACGTCTGAAGTGAAGCACAGTGAGCCCTCGACTTAGAAAGAGCGTTCATGACACGCAATTTAGCCATTGAAAAAGCATCTAATTATTTTGAAACTGGATATTTTACTCAAAATCTTGCAGATTTAGTGTCTTATCAAACTGAAAGCCAGGCTACGATAAAAATAGAAGAATTGAGGCGATATTTGACCGAAGCGATAGCACCACGTTTCAGGGCTTTAGGCTTCATCTGCGAAATTCATTCTAACCCAGTTGAGTCTGCCGGCCCCATACTCGTGGCTGAACGTCTTGAAGGTGAAGCGCTCCCAACGATCCTGTCTTACGGACACGGAGACGTCATCATGGCTCAGACTAATCTGTGGCGTGATGGGCTTCATCCCTTCCAACTAGTCAATGAAGGCGACCGGCTGTACGGTCGCGGTACCGCAGACAACAAAGGCCAACATCTGATCAATATGATCGCGCTAAAATCGGTTCTTGAAGTGCGCGGCACCTTAGGGTTCAACTGCCGTATGATCATCGAAATGGGAGAAGAAACAGGATCACCCGGCTTGAAAGAATTTTGCGCCACGCACAAGGGTGCGTTGGCAGCCGACGTTCTAATCGCGTCTGATGGACCACGTCTCCAACCAGATACGCCAACGATGTTCATGGGCGCGCGCGGTGGAATTTCCTTCGATTTGGTAGTCAACCTGCGCGACGGTGCGCATCATTCGGGAAATTGGGGCGGGTTGCTAGCGGACCCAGCGATGATTTTAGCACAGGCTTTATCGACGATCACAGATGCACGCGGGCAAATTCAGGTGGCAGAGTGGCGCCCTAACAGCCTGACCGATGAAATACGCGACGCCTTGCGCAATTTACCCATTACAGATGAAACTGGCCCATCCATAGATGCGAACTGGGGCGAAGAAAGCTTGTCTCCAGCAGAGCGGACGTTTGGATGGAACAGCTTCGCAATCCTAGCAATGCATAGCGGTGTGCCAGAAGCGCCTGTCAATGCAATATCAGCAAGTGCCGTGGCGGCCTGTCAGCTGCGGTTTGTGGTCGGAACCAATCAAGCCGATATCCTCCCAGCCCTCCGTCGTCACCTTGATGCCCATGGATTCGAGGGTGTCGAAATCATTCCCCACGAACGTGGATTTTTCGAGGCAACACGGCTGTCTCCTAATCACCCATGGGTGAAATTCGTAGCGCAGTCGCTTGAGGAAACTTCTGGAAAAACGCCTCATATTCTACCCAATTTGGCCGGTTCGCTTCCCAACGAGGTCTTTGCCAATGTTTTAGGACTTCCTACGGTATGGGTTCCGCATTCCTACCGTGCGTGTTCGCAGCACGCGCCCAATGAACATATTTTGAGCACAGTTGCTCGAGATGCTCTAAGAATGATGGCTGGGCTATTCTGGGACATTGGCGCAGGTAGAGCTCCTGCATAGTGCGTCTGGGAGCTGTCAGACGAATGATAACTCGCATCAGATTACTGGCGCAGCCTGAGCCTATGCGCTCAATAATTGACGCCACTCAGCAATAGCGGCGGTTCGATTGAGCTTGAATTTGCCTCGTGAGTAGAAGTGGCTTGATTGGTGATCTCTGAGCTCATTTTAAAGTACCTAAATGGAAAGTGTTTTTTCATACATAGAGGTTACTAAACTGCCCCGCCCGCCTCAAATTAGTTTAATCTGACAGTGCCTGGCTTTGCGCTTGAAGCACTAAAGCGTTTTAGGCGCGGCGAGTTGAGTGAAGC
>JBELEI010000041.1:0-9071 GCA_042093895.1 Cognatiyoonia sp.
AACGGCGGAAACCTGACTTTCGCTGCGCGTTGCACCGATGGCTGCTAAGCGGACAAACCGGCCTTATGCGTCTGCAGCTATTGCTGATGCAGCATTTTCTCGCATGTGCAGCAATGTGCTCTTGGCAGTGCGACGCAGATCACCGGAGCAGTCATTCGGAGCGTCCAAATCGCGGAATTTGAGATCATCCTTTCGCGTTGCTGCACCACTGGCAACTTTCGATAGTCGCCAATATCTCAATGTAGCTTGAAGTTAGATAAGATTTGACTGGTGAATACGCCCGCATTTTGTATGCTAAACACCAGTAAATCGATAAGGTGATACAAATGACTGAGCAGCCAGAACCAAAGCGTCGTATCGTTTCCTCCCGTCATCTTGCGGATGGCGAAAACTGGGAATCATCCGAAATCGAGTATGGGATGATTATTGCATACAACGCATTTTCACGTTGGATGACCCGCTGCATGTCGGCGGCGGGGAATACCGATCTGACACCGCTCGAGATTTTAGTGCTTCATAATGCAAACCATCGTGGGCGCGATAAACGGCTGACCGATATCAGTTTTTTACTGAACATCGAAGACACGCACACGGTCAACTATGCACTGCGCAAGTTGATGAAAATGGAACTTCTTGCCTCTGAAAAGCGTGGCAAAGAAGTATTCTACCGCACGTCGGATGCGGGACAAAAGCTATGTGAATCCTACCGAAATATACGCAATCAGTGTTTTCTGGACGGACTTTCGCGCACGGATATGACGGGCGATGACATGCGCGAAATCGCGGCCCGCTTGCGGTCCCTTTCAGGGCAATACGATCAAGCCAGCCGCGCTGCTGCGTCCCTTTAACGTGACATCAGATCAGGGAGGAATGTCACGATTTGCGGGAAGATGCAGATCAGGATGACACCCAACAAAAGTAGCAAGAAGAACGGGAATGCTGCCTTTGCGATCCGCAAAATATCGATGCCTGTGAGCCCCTGAATGACGAACAAGTTAAACCCTACAGGGGGCGTAATCTGGCTCATCTCGACGACAATCACGAGATAGATGCCAAACCACAACGGGTCGATACCCACGGCAGAGACCATTGGCATGATGATAGACGTGGTCAGAACGATGACCGAGATCCCGTCGAGGAAACACCCCAGGACAATGAAAAAGATCGTCAGCGCAAACAGCAACGCTGGTACCGATAGATTCATGTCCGATATCCACGCGGCCAGATTACGTGGCAACCCTGTGAAGCCCATTGAGACCGACAAGAATGCGGCCCCCAGCAGGATCAGCGCGATCATACACGACGTGCGGGTTGCCGACATCACGGCCTCGCCAAACTTTGCCCAACTGAATGATCCCGAGGCCCACGCAAGGATCGTCGCCAGCACAACACCAAGGGCTGCCGCATCAGTTGGTGACGCGAGACCGCCATAGATTGACCCTATGACGCCGCCAATCAGAAGCGCGACAGGGATCAGGCGACGTGAGGCGCGCAGTTTTTCGCGAAAGCTAAACGTCTGGTCGATCGCAGGGATAAGATTGGGATTCATCCATGCGCGCATGGCGACATAGCCCGCAAACAAAGTGATCAACATAACGCCGGGCAATATGCCTGCGATGAACAGACGCGCGATGGATTGCTCGGTGGCGACGCCGTAGACGATGAGGATGATGGATGGGGGGATCAGCAAACCCAGCGTAGCGGATCCAGCGAGTGTCCCAAGGATCAGGCTTTCGGGATAGCCGCGCTTGGTCAATTCGGGGATCGACATCCGCCCAATGGTGGCGGCAGTCGCGGCAGATGATCCAGACACAGCGGCGAAAATTGCGCAACCAAACACGTTTACATGTAACAGGCGTCCGGGTGCACGGCTGAGCCATGGGACGAGACCAGTGAACATATCGTCGCTCATCCGCGATCGAAGGAGGATTTCTCCCATCAGGATGAACAGCGGTAGCGCGGTGAGTGCCCACGAATGGGAGTGACCCCAAAACGTCGTTGCAATGATCAAACCGGAGGGCGCGTTGGAGAAGAAAACAAGGCCAGCAAGCCCGACGACGGAGAGCGAAACAGCCACCCAAATACCGCTGGCCAGCAGCGCAATAAGAAGCGCGAGTAGTGTAAGAGCAATCATAGGATCAGACATGGCCTATACCTCGTCAGGGGTTGAGAGGACCGGTTTGCCAGCGCGCAAAAGATCAACAAATGTATGGATGATAGAGACCAACAATAAGGTGATGCCGAACGCAGCGATCCCTTGCGGTATCCACAAGGCAACAGGGACGATTCCGGTTGAAACGTCGCCGTAATGAATGCTTTCGCGAACCAGATCACCCATGAACCATGCGGCGTAGCTGACCAGCGCAATTGCGGCCAGAAGTGTAAATCCTTCTGCAACGACTTGGAGGCGAACAGGCAAACGGCTGGTCACAAGATTGACGCGAATATGTCCACCCGCGCGAAGCGTATGTGCAAGCGCAAGAAACGTCGCACCCGCAAGCATGAAGCCGGAAAAATCGGCGTAAGAGGGAATGGTCGATGGCAAAAGGCCCGGCGCGAAACGTCCAAATGCATTCAATCCAATCTGCGCAGAAATGAGTAGACAGATACACAGGATAAGCCCGCCAGCGATGGCCCCGCATACGTCGTAGAGTTTCTGTAATATGTGACCCATGAAAGCCTCCCCGCTTTGATAGACATAAAAAGACCGACAACCAATTCAGGGCTGTCGGCCAGTCGGGAAGAAACCCTTAGTTGTTATAGGCGTCCATAACAGCCTTTGCACTGTCGGATGCGTTTGCATTCCACGTGCCGAGCATCGTGGCACCAATCTCTTGCAGGCCAGACACCAATTCGGCGCTTGGTTCATACACAGTGATGCCGTTTTCAGCCAAAGCGGCTGTCATGGTCTCGGCTTCGGCGGCCGACATCTCCCAACCGCGTGTTTCAGCTGCTGCAGCTGCTTCAAGAACCGCTGTCTGAACGTCCGCATCAAGACCATCAAACATGCGCTGGTTCACCACAACGATGTTCTTGGGAACCCATGCATTGATCGGAGAGTAATGCGTCACAAAATCCCAAGCTGTTGAGTTCACACCCGTGGACGGGGACGTGATCATCGCGGCGACCTGACCAGTCGCGAAAGCCTGCGGAATGTCCGAGGCTTCGATCTGAACAGGTGCGGCACCGGCCAGCGTTGCGAACTCTTCAAGGGCTGCGTTGTAGGCGCGGAAACGCAAACCGTTCAAATCTTCAACAGTGGCGATTTCGCCATTTGTATAAAGCCCCTGCGCTGGCCACGGCACGGAAAAGAGCGGCATCAAACCTTGTTCGGCCAACAGTTCTGTGATGACGGGTTTCTGGGCGTCCCAAAGTGTCTGCGCTTGCTCGTAACTCGTCGCGACGAATGGCTGGCTGTCGACACCGAATGCGAGGTCTTCGTTAGACAGGCGCGACAGGAAGAATTCACCAATCGGCACGGAGCGGTTGCGCACAGCCCCTTTGATTTCGGCGTGCGGAAACAGCGAACCTGCGCTGTGCAACGTAATGTCGAGGCCTCCGTCTGTGGCCGCACGCACATCGTCTGCGAACTGGCTGATGTTCTGTGTATGGAATGTAGAGTCGCCATATGGCGTTGGCATGTCCCAGCTTTGCGCGCTGGCGGCTGTTGCGAACGCCAATGTAGCAGCCCCGAAAATTGCATATTTCATTGTCTTCTCCCTAGTTGATGACTCGAATCTCTCGATATCATTACGTTGACAATTTGTCAGCGTTATACACATAAAGCAACAACAAATTGATTCGAGGGAGAACGATGTGGATCAGGCGAGCGAAAAGAAGTGGGATTTCTGGGTTGATCGTGGGGGCACATTTACTGACATCGTTGCGAAGGCTCCGGACGGAGAATTGCGCACCCACAAGCTTTTGTCCGAAAATCCAGAAGTGTACCCTGATGCCGCTGTACATGGTATTCGCGCCCTCCTTGGGCTGAATGCACACGACCCTATTCCGGCGGGCCAGATTAGTGCCGTCAAGATGGGTACGACTGTTGCGACCAACGCGCTTTTGGAACGCAAAGGCGAGCGGACTTTGCTGTTGATTACAAAAGGGATGCGCGACCTGCTGCGCATCGGATATCAGAACCGCCCGCGTTTGTTTGACCTTAACATCGAACTTCCTGAACTGCTGTATGATGACGTGATCGAGATCGAAGAGCGGGTTGATGCACAGGGTGAGGTTGTTACCGCTCTCAATACGACCGCTGCACGCGAAGCTCTGTCTCGCGCTTATGGCAAAGGTTATCGCTCTGTCGCGATTGCGTTGATGCACAGCTATCGTTTTCCAGATCATGAACAACGCCTTGGCGCGATGGCTGATCAATCCGGCTTTACCCAAATATCGTTAAGTCACGAGGCCAGCCCGTTGATTAAGCTCGTCTCACGCGGGGATACGGCGGTGGTAGACGCATATCTGTCCCCAATCTTGCGCCGCTACGTTAGCCAAGTGGCTGATGCGTTGGGCACGGCCAAAGGTGGGTGTGAACGATTGATGTTCATGCGCTCTAATGGCGGACTGACCGACGCATCCCTGTTTGAGGGACGCGATGCGATACTGTCTGGGCCTGCGGGGGGCGTCGTCGGCATGGTGCGGACGGCGGCTGAACTTGGGTATGACAAGCTGATCGGCTTCGACATGGGCGGCACGTCTACGGATGTTTGCCACTATGCAGGTGAATTCGAACGTAGCTTTGAAACCGAAGTCGCAGGCGTGCGGATGCGTGCACCGATGATGTCTATTCACACTGTCGCTGCGGGTGGGGGATCAATTCTGTCGTATCGCGACGGGCGCATGCAGGTCGGTCCTGAAAGTGCGGGCGCAAATCCGGGACCAGCGGCGTATCGTCGTGGTGGGCCGCTTACGGTGACAGATTGCAACGTCTTGTTAGGCAAACTGCAACCTGATTTGTTCCCGCCCGTTTTTGGCCCGAACGCAGACGAACCGCTGGACGTCGATGTTGTGCGCACAAAATTCGAAACTTTAGCGGCAGAAATCGGCGGGCATATGTCGGTCGAAGACATCGCTGAAGGGTTCGTGCGCATCGCCGTTGAAAACATGGCCAACGCGATCAAGAAGATTTCTGTGCAGCGTGGCTATGACGTCACCAAATACACAATGAACTGCTTTGGCGGTGCGGGTGGGCAACATGCCTGTCTGGTGGCTGATGCGCTGGGGATGGAGCGTGTCTTTATCCACCCGTTTGCTGGCGTGTTATCAGCCTTTGGCATGGGGCTGGCGGACGTGCGGGCGATGCGCGAACATCAGTTTGGCAAGCCATTGGATCAGATCAACGCAGCAGAGGTCGTTCTGGACGGGTTGATCAAAGCGGCCGAGGATGAGGTGGCTGGTCAAGGTATCCCCGCAAGTCAGATCACAACCGTAACAATGGCGCATATTCGGCCAGATGGGGCGCAGCAAACCCTTGAAGTGCCGTTCGCGCCGATGGCCGAGATGACAGAGGCGTTTGAGGCAGCGCATATGCAGCGGTTCGGCTTTGTCCCAGAGAACGCGACATTGCTGATCGATGTGCTGACCGCTGAGGCCATTGGGGCCACAGGTGAAAAGGTCAATTTACCTGATACGACTGCGCCTGCAGCCCCTGCCAAAACAGGGAAAATGTGGTCGCAAGGTGCATGGCATGATGTCGCTGTTATGGACCGCACGACAATGCAGCTTGGCGAAACAGTCAAAGGCCCAGCAATTCTGACAGAGCCGACGGGCACCAATATTCTTGAAACCGATTGGGAAGCCGAGTGCGTGAGTGGCGGCAACCTCATCCTGCGCCGCGTGACCGCGATGGCTAGACAAGAGGCGGTCGGCACAAAGGTCGATCCCGTAATGCTTGAGGTGTTCAACAACCTGTTCATGTCGATTGCTGATCAGATGGGCGCGACGCTGGCCAACACCGCCTATTCGGTCAACATCAAAGAACGATACGATTTTTCCTGCGCGATCTTTGACGAAGCGGGCGATTTGGTGGCCAACGCGCCGCATGTGCCGGTCCATCTTGGGTCGATGAGCGAAAGCGTGCGGGTCATTCTGCGGCAAAACGCAGGCAAGATCCGTCCTGGTGATGTATTCATGATGAACAACCCGTTCAACGGTGGCACACATTTGCCCGATGTAACCGTGATCACACCAGTGTTTGACGATGCTGGGACGCGGATCATCTACACGGTCGCCAGCCGTGGTCATCATGCCGACATCGGGGGCAAAACACCGGGCTCCGCTCCACCTGACAGCAGGCATATCGAAGAAGAAGGCGTCTTGATTGATAATTTCCTTTTGGTGAAACAAGGCCAATTGCGCGATTGCGCGACGCGCGAGCTTCTTGCATCTGGCAAATATCCCTGTCGCAACGTGGGTCAGAACATGGCTGATCTGTCTGCCCAAATTGCCGCAAACGCCACAGGTGTCGGCGAGCTGACGAAAATCACCCGACAGTTTGGGCTTGATACGGTTCATGCATACATGAGCCATGTTCAGGACAACGCAGAGGAAAGCGTGCGCCGTGTTCTAGATGTGCTGCGCGACTGCGCGTTCACCTATCTACTCGACAGCGGGGATCAAATCAAGGTGGCAATCACTGTCGATAAACCGAACAGAGAGGCTACAATCGACTTTACCGGAACATCGCCGCAAAACGAGTTCAATTATAATGCGCCCTTGGCAATCTGCCGTGCTGTTGTCCTGTATGTGTTCCGCACGTTGGTCGGAAGTGACATCCCGATGAATGAGGGGTGCCTGAAACCGCTCAATCTCGTGGTCCCTGAAGGCAGCATGATCAATCCTAAATCACCCGCCGCCGTGATTTCGGGTAACACCGAGGTCAGTCAGGCGATTGCGGATACACTTTATGGTGCGCTTGGTGTGATCGCAGGCAGCCAAGGGACGATGAACAACTTTGTCTACGGCAACGACGTGCATCAGAATTATGAAACCATCTGTGGCGGGACTGGCGCTGGAGACGGCTTTCACGGCACCAACGCTGTCCATAGCCATATGACCAACACCCGCATGACCGATCCTGAAGTCCTAGAAACTCGCTTTCCGGTGCGCGTTGATGAATTTTCGATCCGCAGTGGTTCGGGCGGAATTGGCGAATATTGTGGTGGCAATGGCATCGTCAGGAAATTGCGTTTTCTTGAACCGATGACAGTCACAGTCCTTTCCTCTCACCGCATTGTTCCGCCGCATGGAGCTGCTGGCGGTGGTGCCGGTGTCGTCGGCGAAAACAGCGTCGTATGTGCCGATGGAAAAATCGAAACGCTGATGGGTAACGATGAGGCGCAACTCGATATCGGTGATGTGTTTGTTATGAAAACCCCTGGTGGCGGCGGATACGGGAGCGTCAAATCATGAGCGGTAATTTTCTAAAAGACGTAGAGTCGATGTATGATACAGCCGCAGAAAATCTCGGCTTACCTGAAGGCCTTGCCGAGAAAATTAAGGTCTGCAACGCGACTTATGTAACGCGGTTTGGTGTGCGATTGCGGGGGCGAATGTTTACCTTTCGCGGTTGGCGTGCGACGCATTCCACCAGTGAGGGCCCTGCCAAAGGTGGCATCAGATACGCGTCAAACGTCAATCAAGAAGAGGTCGAAGCCCTAGCGGCGCTGATGACTTACAAATGTGCGCTGTTGAATTTGCCGTTTGGCGGATCAAAGGGTGCTTTAGAAATCGACCCCGCCGAATGGGAACCCCATGAGTTGGAAAAGATCACGCGACGGTTCGCACAAGAGTTGATGCGCCACGGATTTCTAGCCTCTGCGACAAATGTTCCGGCCCCCGACATGGGCACCAATCAACAGACGATGATGTGGATCGCTGACGAATACCGGCGTTACAAACCCGAAGACATCAACGGCATGGGCTGCGTCACAGGAAAACCTGTCGCGGGTGGCGGTATCGAAGGGCGGACCGAAGCCACGGGACGCGGCGTTCAATACGCCATCCAAGCCTTTTTTCGCTCTGAAAAAGACCGACATTCTGCGGGGTTAGAAAGTGACAGCCTTGATGGGATGCGTGTCGTCGTTCAAGGACTTGGCAATGTCGGCTATCACGCGGCAAAGTTTCTAGCAGATGAAGACAACTGCAAAGTTATTACAGTCATCGAACGCGACGGTGTCATCCGAAATGCAAACGGGATCGACGTTGACGCACTGCATGCGCATATTGCTGAGCATAAAACCATTCTGGGGTTTGAAGGCGGAAGATTTGAGGCGGATGGGGCTACGGCGCTGACGGATGAGTGCGATATCCTCGTGCCCGCAGCACTGGAAAGCGTCATTCACGAGGGCAATGCATCACATATCAACGCGCGATTGATCGTCGAGGCCGCTAATGGTCCGATCACCCACGACGCTGATCAGATTCTAAACGCACGCGGTATCGTTGTCATTCCTGACTTGTTTGCCAATGCTGGTGGCGTCGTCGTCAGCTACTTCGAGTGGGTAAAAAATTTGTCGCACATCCCATTCGGCTTGATGGAGCGCAGATCCGATGAACGCGACCACCGTAACCTCGCCCGTTCGATGGAGAAAATGACGGGAAAGACATTTCCGTCCGAAGAGCAAACCGCGTTTCTCAACGTCCGCCAAGAAATTGATCTCGTCCGCTCTGGCCTAGAAGACATGATCGTCCAAGCTTTTGCCGAGATTTCCCAAAAGGTAAATGCAAAGGAGCAAGATGTACGGCTGACATACCGTGAGGCGGCGTACCAACTTGCAATCGGCAGGATCGCGTCTGCATACACTGCGATGAATCTTTGAGTAGGTAACGCAGATGTCACCTGCTTAGTAGCGTATGCACACTTTGTCCGCAGTCTGTGAATTCGACCTCTGATCCTCGCTGCACTCTGCACGAATGGCTGGTTTTCCCGCTGCGCGGCAGCACCAAATTTTACGCTAACGCAGCATTTTCCACGCTGCGAGCGCACGCAGCAGGAAAACTGAATTCACACAATGGGCTCTTTCTCGCCGTTCGCTGCGTCTTGGACCAACGACCGCTTTGCA
>JBELEI010000042.1:0-5494 GCA_042093895.1 Cognatiyoonia sp.
CTTGCTTTCGTTGGTAGACACATAGTGCGGCTCTTCAAAAATCCCCTCTGCGCAGGCAATCTGGTAGTAGTATTTCATTCGGAAAGCCTGCCAGATCCAGACTCCTCGGAACTTGAAAGCGAATGCGTTCTCGTTTTTTTCGAACGCCCAAATGCGTTGGCACAGACGTTTTACTTCATAAGACATTGTGATCAAGCAGGCTTAGATAATGATCTTTGTCGCGCATCTTGAAAATTTTCGCGGGTGCGCCGCCAACGATTGCTAAGGATGGCACGTCCTGAACGACGACGCTGCCAGCTTGCACAATAGCGCCCTCGCCAATCGTGATTCCACCCAGTATGGTTACGCGCGTTCCGATCCAAACGTTTCGTCCGATGTTCACATCCTTGCATATTGTCGTGTGGTCGTATGGAAGGCGTGTGCTCTGGTAATTATGGTTCTCTGTGATGATCAGAATTTCGCGTCCAGAATGGAAGTGGTCACCTATCTTGACCGTGCCCCTTCCCTCAATATTCATACCGTTAAAGTGGCAGTCCATACCAATCTCAGTATACTTAGTAAAACTAGATTTGTGGTTTACACGTAGCCCGTCCGGTCGCGCACAGATTTGGCTGCGAGCTCTCGCGGTCCAAAACCTTGTGCGAATCTTTCTCAGTATTCGTTTTGTCATATGGATGATTTTAGTTATGACTGTCACGTTTCAGTCCTTGCATATAAATTGCCAGCGTAGTTGCTGCGAGTACCAGATAGGATCCCATTGTAACCAAACCGGCGATCAAAATGCCCCATTTTTCTAGCAATATATAGTCAAGCGCCAAGCTAATGGCCGCAGTTGTTACTAGAATGACGACGAGCTGGTTCTGCAAATGCATGGCAAGGATAAATGGATTGAGAAGCTTGTAAATGCCGAAGAACAGGAAACCGGCGATAAACATCGGAACAAGTTGGCGACCATCCATATATTCAGGTGGGTAAATGATCGAGAAGGCTAGCCAGAGAATGATACCCAGCAGCACCGCCATTAGCAGCAACACACCTGCAGACCGGACGAGTAAGATACGCCCGGAACTTGTCCCAATGCCTTCGTTATTGATCAGTTTGAATTGGGTCGGCGAATATGATCGGACATATGCGTCAATCAATACATTGAACGCAGAGCAAAGCATATAGGTCGCCGCATAAACGCCTAGAATCTGAGTGGATAGGATTTGGCCGATCAGATACCGATCACCAATTGAGAGGGCGATCCCACTAATGATGTAAACGATCTGCGGCATGCAAAACCGCAGGACCGAAAGAACTTCCTGATTTGACAGCTCCGGGCGCTGGAAACGTCGCTCAAGAACAAACGCGAGCACGAAAGTAGCAATAACGGACAGAGCGATCGACCAAAACTGATAGCCCCAGTCTGTATCGATATAGAGTATATATAAGATAGCACTAACGGTGGACGCGATCGCAAAACCGATTTCATAGACCATGAACCGGTACGGTCGTTGTTCAAAGCGGGCGAGGGTTGTCGCGATGGTCACGCCCGCCTGAAGCAAAGACCCGAAAGGCAAAAAAAGCAGATAGCTGCCAAAGGGCTCTAAGGCCTCTGGGAAGATGAAGCTTGCGATCACAAATAAGACCGTCACCAGGCCGCAAAGAAGTGCGTTGGCAGCCAGCACGTTTGAGGCGAGGCGAGAGACATCGTCCGAATTCAGCTCATAATAGCGTCGCGACAAATACGAATAGCCGTTTCCGCTAACCACTGCGTTGGAGAATGACCAATAGAGCATCAGCAAAAAAGCAGCGCCGACCTGATCCGGCGAAACCAGTCTTGTCACGATTGGGAGCATGATAAAAGGCAACGCCTTGGCGGCAATTGCACTGCCCAGATACACGATCGTATCGCGTAACATCATTACGGAAGCTGCTTGGTGAAACTTGTCATCTGTGTCCAGAGAAGCTGAGCTGCGCGCGCCGAGGTTTGGCTTCGGATAAAGCCAGTCGCAACTTTGTTATGAACGACACCTGCGATCTCTTCACGAAGGTTGGGCGATGGATGGAAGCTGTCATAACCGGCGAAGCAAGCAAGTAACTTACTGGCTTTGGACACGTCGATCTTTTCGATAGCGTCGACCACATCCTTCACCACGATACCGCACCCGGCGTCGGCCAGAAGGATCAAGTTCTTCGACAGGCTCGTCATCAGAATATGAGCATGGACCCTGTAGCCGATGTGTAAATCCATTTGCGAATAGAAGTCGATCATGCGCTCGGCAGAGCCGGAAATATCCGCGTATTCGATCCCCTGCTCTGTCAACCAGCCTGCAAACTCGCGGTGCCGCGTCAGATGTTCGTTCGATGCGCCATTTGTGGCAAGGAACCCGCCAGCCAGCGAATGATGGAACGCCACAACAAATCTTGGCGCTGCGAGCTGGTCGCTTAACTTGAGGATTATGTCGCGCATCTGGTCACGCATCCGCTTGCTGTCCAGAAAGCTGACTCCGAGTGAGAAGCCAACCGAACGGATGGTCGTAGGCCGCTCGGCGGCACGTTCGCTTTGGTCTGCGAAAAGCGCCGGACAACCGGTGGTAACGACATTGGTCATGCCATGGTGTCGAAGCACGTTCTCGGAATGGTAGTCGCGTACGCTCGAAAAATGACCGCTCTCGGCGGCGCGATGGATAAGCTTCAGTGAGTCCGACGTGAACCGGTAGTCCCGGGAATGTCGCCAAGTGCCACTCTCGGATTTCCACCCCACGCCCATCATGATAATTGGCACCTTGATACGATTGAGATCGGACGTTAGCGGATAGATTCACGGGTGCATATCTTTCTGCAAAGAAGGTCCACCGACCAACAATAGCGCCTGAGATGTATTGATCGCCTCGAGTTCTTTATCGCCACACGGCTTCCAAGCATCTAGTTTGATCAACTTGCGGTCGGGTCGCGTGCGCTCCAGAACTCCGGTTGCCCGATGCCGTATCAAGAAATCGCCCGCGTTATTCTTGGCACAGGTCAAATAACGTAAGAGTCGTCAGCCATTAAACATACCCCACAGTAGTACAGTGTCTTCGGCAATATCTGTCGTAGCGCGCTTGCCGACGACATCATCCCAGTAGATGCTTGGGATGCCCGTTCCTGGACGTTTCGTGGTCAGGTTTTCTTCGGTCAGGATCGCGCCCTTTTTGATCACATCTGCAGCCACAATGCTGCGGCGAGCGTTGCGGATAGCGCTTTTCTGCGAGACGGTTGAAATAAGGCCCGTGCCAGCAAGCTCTTGGATTTCAGCGAGTTTATTCATGAATGCATGGCCCGTCTCTAGATCGAACGCATGATAATGGTCGTTGCCAGTTAGCGAACGATCGTAAGTGAAGTGCTTTTCAATCACAGTTGCACCCATCAAAATTGCCATCTGTAGCGCTGTCATCTCCTCGTCTGGAGCAACGTGGTCTGAATAACCGATCTCGTAGCCTGGAAAGATACGCGCCAGCGTGGAAATTGCTGCGAGGTTTGCGTTTTGGGGGGGCGTCGGATAATTTAGGACGCAATGCAGGAGCGAGACATAGGCTGCACCGTGGGACTCAAGCTCGAATAGAGCGCGCTGAATCTCATAGACTTCAGCAGCCCCAACAGAAAGAACCACTGGTTTGTTTTTGGATGCGATCTTTCGCAAAAGTGGAACGTTTGTGAGGTCGGCTGATGCAACCTTGTAGAACGGCAGGCTAGCATTTAGCTCGTCTACTGCCTCGAGGTCGAACGCCGTAGAAAGGAAATCGACATCGCGGGCTTTACAATGCTTCGCAAGGATTAAGTATTCTTCGGGGCCGAACATATCGAACTTTTTGAAAAGTTCGTGCTGCGAAGCTGTCGGTTCTTTAGCCTGGTCCCAGTAGGCAGGCGAGTTCTTCGATGCGAGTTTGTCTGCCTTGTAGCTCTGAAACTTGGCACAATGCCATCCAAGCTCGGCTACCTGGTCTATCATTTCGATGGCTTTGCCCAGATCACCTCCATGGTTCACGCCGATTTCTGCGATTAAATAAGGTTTTTGGTAGCATCCTAACCCCATGGTTCACTCCTCAATTAATTTTTGTATGTTTCGTATGCCGTCAAAGGATACCGACAAACTGTTGCTTGCAAGTTTTTTTCGGATGTCCACGTCTGCCATAATATTCTGTAGAGCTAGTTCGATCTCTGCATCCGTTACTTTAGAATGTAGACCTAGATCCTTTACGAGAACCTCACCAAAATCATGTCGTTGTTCCCGCTCGTTTTGTGAGATTGATATAGTGGGAACACCACACTTTGCTAATTCATAAATAGTCCGCCCCTTACTGGTAATAGCAATATCGGCCTGTGCCATATAGCGCGAGATCTGTGTAGTATCCCGAACAATTTCAAAGCTTTTTGCACTTCTAACATGCAAGAGCTTTCCACTATACCCTTTCCCCAAGATGATCCTGCGGCGCGTATGATTGTATGCTTTACTCAAAAGAATGTTATAGATCCGTGATGACTGGTCGGTAGGGTCCACACCACCGAACGTAACTAAGATTTCTTTGATCTCATCGCTCACCACCTTTGGTTCGACCAAGTTGAACTCTGGTCGCAAAACAAACCATTTTGGACCTACCCGATCTTTTGAGTGCCTGGCAGAATAGAGTGCGTTGATAACCTCGTAATCTGAATTATCTTCATGTATCTCTGTTTCAAAGATTATTACTTTCGCCCTTGTGGCACGTTGTTGATCAATTAAATTAACCCAACCATCAAGAATGTCGTTAATGATCACATCGGGTCTGAAATCCGTTAGACTGTCACCAACGGACTTAGCATCAAATGTTTCCACTTTAATGAATTTGTCTGATAATATTTTTTGTATAAAGGTATCTTCCTTCGGGCAAAAAAAACAAACATCATGCTTCGCTAAATGATCATAAAGGGTCAATTGACGATATAGGTGTCCAAGGCCAATTATGTGACTGCCAGTTACAAAAATTGCGATCCGCTTCTGCTTAAGTGCCGCCTCGGCTTTTGCCCAGTCAAACCCGGTGTCTATGTCTATGCTCTCGATTTCCGACACGGATACAGGCCTGTAAGGCTCGACAAACCTCGTATTGTAGGATGTTAGCTTGTTGCCCAAGCAGGCTACAACTCCACCAGTTTCAGAAAATACCGGTGAAAGTTCTTGGCGGTTTACCCGCTTTTCATAATTTGGTTGAAACTTCTCACCATCCTGTATCCACGTAAGGTGCCGATTTTCGACGACTGTAAAACTTGTCGCCTCTGGGTATTTTTCGATTTCTTTGACAACCTTATCCACCGTGCTGGCCAGAATGAGCGGACAAGTGGTCTGCATTGTAACAACGATCGCATTTGACAATTGAAGCGTCTTCACTACCTCTGCGATTACGGGATCAAGCGTGGTTTCGTCAGATGCTAATTCAGGGTTTCGCTCAAATGCAATGACACCATGATGCTCTGCGAGTTCCAGAATTTCGGTATC
>JBELEI010000042.1:5504-8971 GCA_042093895.1 Cognatiyoonia sp.
GGTATCGTCACTTGTCACGACAACCTGCGTGACACTAGCCGCTGACTTGGCGGTCTCAATTGCCCGCACTATAAGTGGCCATCCATTGAAAATACGAAGGTTTTTTCTAGGGATTCCTTTAGATCCGCTACGTGCTGGAATTATCGCTACAACTTCACGGGACATCAAAATTCCAATTCTATCATATATGGGGTCATATAGTGCTGAAACGCTGTGGCTTAGCGCAATAGCCTTTAGGAAAAAGACTTTGCCATCGCCAGGTATCTGCACACATGTCAACAAGCGAATACTCCGCGCACCAGCCTAAGCGATCCAGGGCTCGCGATGCATCCGCCCAACATGCCGCAATATCCCCCGGCCGCCTTTCAACGAATTCATAGGCAATCTTGGATCCACTTGTACGCTCGAAAGTTTCAATTACCTCAAGCACTGTCGAACCGGAGCCCGTTCCGATATTGATTGCCTCGAATTGCTCGAGGTTAGCATGCTTCTCGATTGACGCGCTGTGCGCACGCGCCAGATCAACGACATGGATGTAGTCGCGCAGACCTGTTCCATCACGGGTGTCGTAGTCGTTGCCAAAAACACTCAGTTTGTCGCGGCGACCCGACGCCACCTGCGAGACAAATGGCATCAAGTTGTTTGGCGTACCCAGCGGATCTTCACCGATCTGCCCAGACGGGTGAGCGCCTACAGGATTGAAGTACCGTAGCGCAGTCGCTTGTCGCCCACCGCCTCTCACAACCCAATCACGCAGTATCTCTTCAGCTATGAGTTTAGTACGCCCATAGGGGTTCACAGGGCGCAACGGGTGATTTTCGTCGAAGGGAAGATATACGGGTTCACCGTAGACTGTCGCTGACGAAGAAAACACAATCTTTTTACATCTGGCCCTGTCCATCACTTCAAGCAGGCGCACCGCCCCATGAACGTTGTTGTCGTAGTATTGGAGTGGCTCCTTGACACTTTCACCAACGGACTTGAGAGCCGCGAAATGGATCACCGTTTCCGGTTTGAAAAATTCGAAAACCTCTTCAAGCGCATCAATGTCGCGGATATCGAGCTCTCGGAAATACAGAGTTCGATTGCTTAGGCGTTGGACCTGTTCAAGTGCTGCGACATGGCCATTGTGAAGGTTGTCAACGACAAACACGTCATGTCCAGCTGCGAGAAGCTCGAAACATGTATGGCTACCGATATACCCGGCACCACCGGTTACTAGTACTTTCATAGGAATATCTCAATCAATATTTTAAGTTCATAATCCAAACTATATGATCATAGCCGATCCAAAATGGTCCGCAAAATCGCTTAATCACCGCCGAAAACGTCCCTCGAAAACACCTTTTCAAAGACATCTTTAATTTCGTCGGAAACTCGGTTGGCAACAATCAAATCTGCTTCAGCCTTAAACTCGGTCAAATTACCTATCACTCGGCTGCCAAAAAACAGATCATCTTCAATAGCTGGTTCATAGACAATCACTTCGATCCCCTTGGCCTTGAGCCGCTTCATGATCCCCTGGATCGAAGATTGCCGGAAGTTGTCGCTATCCGCTTTCATCGCTAGACGATATACGCCCACAACTTTCGGCTGTAGCAAGACAATATGTTCGGACAAGAAATCCTTACGAGTACGGTTAGCATCCACAATGGCACGAATAAGATTTTGCGGAACTTCCGAGTAATTTGCAAGCAGCTGCTTGGTATCTTTAGGGAGACAGTAACCGCCATATCCAAACGATGGGTTGTTATAGTGGTCGCCGATCCGCGGATCGAGGCTCACGCCCTCGATGATTTGGCGTGCATCCATGCCACGGGCCAAAGCGTAGCTGTCGAGTTCGTTGATGTAGGCTACACGCATAGCTAGGTAGGTGTTTGAAAAGAGCTTGATCGCCTCGGCTTCATCAGGTTGCGTGAAGAGAACGGGGACGTCATTTTTGACTGCACCTTCAAGGAGCAAGTCTGCAAAGCGCTTGGCTTTACCACTCTGATCTCCGACGATGATGCGACTGGGGTGGAGGTTGTCGTAAAGCGCGCGCCCCTCGCGAAGGAATTCGGGCGAGAACAGCACGCGGTCAGTGTCAAAACGTTTTCTTATGTCACGGATGAACCCGACGGGCACAGTGGATTTGACCACAATCGTTGCGCGCGGATTAAATTCGAGAACGAAGCCGATCACGCTCTCGACGCTGGAGGTGTCGAAGTAGTTCGTCTCTGGATCATAGTTCGTAGGGGTCGCAATGATAACGAAATCGGCAGCCGAATAGGCCTCCTCGGGGTTAGAGGTGGCAAAAAGGTTCAGCGTATTGTTTGCCAAAAAAACCTCAAGCTCAGGATCAACGATTGGTGAGCGCCCAGAATTCACCGTGTCCACGCGCTCTTGAGAAATATCGGTCGCCACGACCTCATGATTTTGCGCCAGAAGCGCCGCGTTTGACAATCCAACATAGCCAAGCCCTGCCACTGCAATCTTCATATTATAGTTAAGCCTCAAATTTCATTCGGTAAAAAATATTTCACGGTTTGGATCGGGCGCGATAAATTCGCTTTTTAATGTTTTCGAAATCCCATCCTGCAGAGAATAGGGTGCCACAAACCCAACAAGGCTCGACTTGTCAGATGCAAAATTAGTGGAAGCAGCGAACTTTCTTACGCGGAGAGCACTAATTGGAAGGTTCTTACCAGAAACTCGAGCAACGCCATCCGCAATATGTCCTAAAATCAATCCAAGCCAATATGGTAGGCGTGGGCCTACACCCAATTTTCCGTGGAGCTTTTCTCGAACTTGTGAAACAAGTTCATTCATAGTCAGGTCGGGTGTATCGACATAATTGAAAACGCTGTAGCTTACCTTTGCTTCAAGACTTCGCTCAAGAAAGGCAACAATATTACCGACGTAGGCCATAGACTTCTTGTTGTTGCCGTCGCCAACCATCAGAAATTTCCCAGATGCAATTTGGTTCAGCAAGTTGTAAACATTCCCACGGTTTCCCTCGCCGAATATCACCGTTGGACGCACGATCAGAAGCGAATTTTCTCCCGCCTCCTGCCAACTCCTGAGCTTCTCCTCAGCCTCGAACTTAGTTCGCCCGTACTCGTTAAACGGATTAATTTCACCAGCCTCATCCGTACCAGGTTCAGCAAAGCCATAGACCGCTACGCTACTCGTAAAGACGATCTTCTTAATTCCCTTCTCAGTACAGACTTGCGCTACGTTTTCCGCACCATCGACATTCGTGCGCTGATACTCTAACTTGTCGCGCACGTCGTCGCGGTGCACCGCAGCTAGATTTACGACCACGTCACCAGTAACTGCCGCGCGCAAACTCTCAACGTCCCGGACATCCGCAACTTTGCACTTCTCAGGGAACTGGTTGCTCATCTTCAGGTCTATGATCTCGAAGTCCTGTTGCTTTAGTGAGAGCTGCTTGCATAGGTTGGTGCCAACAAACCCAGATCCGCCAA
>JBELEI010000043.1:0-7240 GCA_042093895.1 Cognatiyoonia sp.
CAAGAGTAATGATCCTCTTTCGTTTTTGCCGATTGGCATTAAAGTTGCGAAAAAAGCAGGCAGTTATGAGCGCAAATATGACAGGCACCCAGCAGGCGGATACCGTCTTTGATCGGTTGGCACTGCTGACCCCATGGGACATTGATCTTGAGAAATTCCGGATCGGCCAAAAGGGCGATGGCGGCTATGTGGTGGCGGATCGGCTGAACCCACGTCAGGCGGTGCTAAGTTATGGGATCGCGGATGAGGTGAGTTTCGATTTTGAAATGGCCGAGGCCGGGTTCAAAGTTTGGCAATTTGATCACACGATCCCCAAAGCCCCGGTGACGCACGAGAACATCAGATTCACCAAAGAAGGTGTGGCGGGTGAGGACAGCGCGGATGAACTTCTGTTTACGGTTGAAAGCCACGCCGAGCGTTTGGGCATCAATCTGGATGGGGCGATCCTAAAGATGGATGTTGAGGGCGCGGAGTGGTCTGTGTTTGAAGCAATGTCCGAAGCGACGCTGGGTCGGTTTGATCAGATCTTCTTAGAGCTGCACGGCTTGGGGCGGCTGTCGCGCGCGCCTTTTGCGCGCAAGTTCCGCATGATCATGGAAAAGATCAACGCGCAGTTCACGCTGTTTCATGTGCACGCTAATAACGCGCGACCTTTGGTGGCGATCGATAATTTTGTGACGCCGGGCTTGCTAGAGGTGTCGTTTGTCAGAACTGATTTGGTGAAGCGTAGGCGGTCCAGAACATGGTATCCGACTGAACTTGATTTCCCGAATGTCGCCAAGAAGCCGGATCTTAATCTGTGGCTGTATCCATTTGCGCCTGTTACGTCGCAGCCGAAAAAATGAAGCCACTGAACGTCATCTTTGCCTATCGGCCAAAACAAAAGCGGATGGGCGGTAAACTGATGCGCGTGGATCAGTTGATTGCGATTGCCCAGGCACATTTGTCTGAAACACGATATCAGTTTTCTCAGATTATGGTGCCCAAGGCTGCGCAGGTCGACAGGTTCGAAGAAATGCGCAAAACCTGCGACGGGGCGGTTGTGATTTTCCACAAATCGTCTGTGACGAATTTGGATGCAGAGACGCGCGCGCAGTTGAAACGCGTTTCGACCGGCATTTGCATTGATCACCTGGATTTCGTTGTGGAACCGTTGGAACCCGGGTTCGTCGATGTTCACCTCACGGCGTCGCGTGCGGGCGAGGCATCGATGCGTGCTGGTCTGGGCAATCTAGACCCCGGCGCGGATACGCGGGTGTGCCATTTGCGTCATCACGCAGATCCGCGGTTAGGGGCAGGTGGTGCGCTGTCTGATTTTGCGCCGGGTTATTTTGGGGCGGCCGTGCATATTGAGGATGCGGCGGCCTTTCCGCCCAATACGATTATTCCCGATTATGAACCCACGCAGGTGGATGCGTTTTTGCAATCTTTGGGCACATCGAATTTTCATCTGTGCGCACGCGATGCTGGGATGCGCGAACGCTTTGGCATTGCGCCAACCAAGCCGTTCACCAAAGGGTTCAATGCCGCCGCTGTTGGGGCCAATGTTTTGGTCAACAGACAGGTCCATGATGCAGAATATTACTTGGGCTCGGACTATCCGTATATGATCGACAGCCATGGGGCTGAGGATGTCAGGGCAGGGTGCCAGTGGGCGCAGGAAGCCTATGGCACGGCTGAGTGGCAGCTGGGGTTAGAGCGAATGGCGCATATGGCGGCAGAGGTTGCACCCGCCAAGGTCGCAGCAGAGCTGGCCGAGATCGTGGATCAATTCAGATGAAGGACAGAGCCGATGGCCGATGACGAACGCTTTTTGATCGTGACCACGATGAAGAACGAAGGTCCGTTCATGATCGATTGGATCGCCTATCATCGTGCGATTGGGTTCGATGATGTGGTGATCTACACCAACGATTGTTCTGATGGGACAGATGCAATTGGAGATCGTTTGACTGAGCTTGGCTACGCTCACCATCACCGCAATCGATTGGGCCCGCGTGCCACGCCTCAGAACCGCGCGCATAATCTGTCGATGCGGTTGGACGTGTTTCAGCAAGCCGATTGGGTGATGAGTCTGGATGTTGATGAATATGTCAATCTGCGTTTGCCCGAGGGAAATATTCGGGCGCTGGTAAAGGCCTGTGGATCTGCTGATGCGATTTCGATCTGTTGGAAGATGTTTGGCTATTCGGGCAATGATACGTTCGAGGACAAGCCCGTGCCCGAGGCGTTCTTTATGGCGACTGAGGAAAACAAATTTCCAAATTACAAGACGCAAGCGTTTAAGACCTTATTTCGCAACAACGGTGTCTTTGCGCGGTTCAAGGCGCACCGCCCGCATGTGAATGTTGAAGCAGCGCAAGACCCTGAAGCGCCCTATGCGAATGTCGTCTGGAGCGACGCGGGGGGTCGTGCGATGGATGCCTCAAAGATTGGCTGGCGGATCTGGCGTGGATTTTCGCATGAACATGCGCGTGTGCATCACTATGCTGTTCGATCCATCGATAGTTTTCTGGTGAAACGGGATCGCGGTCGTACCAACCATGTTGGGCAGGATCAGGGTCTGGAATATTGGAAAGACCTGAACCACAATCACGTCGAGGATCGCAGCATTCTGCGGCACATGCCAGCGATGGAGACGATTAAAGACGAGATGCTGCAAGATCCGAAACTACGCCGTCTGCACGATGCTGCATGTACATGGCACAAGGCCAAAGCCGATGAGCTGCGCGCACGTGAAGATTGGGCGGGCTTCGTGGACCAATTAAAGTCGAATGGAGGGGTCGGTTGATGGAAAAAATCACGATCTTTACCACCATGAAAAACGAAGGCCCCTATATGCTAGAGTGGCTGGCTTATCACCGAAGTTTGGGTGCTGAGCATTTCATAATTTTTACTAATGATTGTGATGATGGCACCGATTTGATTGCACAGCGTTTGACAGACATGGGGTTAGCGACGCATGTCGATAATTCCGTAGGCGAGGGGGGAAATCCGCAGCATCAGATGCTACGCCGCGTGCGCCGTCAGCCCAAACTGAAAGACAGCGATTGGACGATGTGTCTGGATGTCGATGAGTTTTGGAACATTCGGGTTGGTGACAACAGTTTTCATGCGCTGATCGAAGCGGTCGAGGGCAAGGCTGGCAAAGCGGTCGATGCGATTTCATTCGCGTGGAAGCTGTTCGGCAGTTCCGGGAACGTCGCGTTTGAGGATCGCCCCGTGACGCAGCAGTTTACCAAGGCCGATCAAGATTTTCCTTATCATTCGGGCCGTGCGTCGGGATTGAAAACCATGTTCCGCAACAACGGCACGTTTGCGCGATTTGGCCCGCATCGCCCCAAAGGTGTTGACGAGGGCAAGGAGGCCGATGTCACCTGGTCAGATGCCGGGGGCAATTTGTTCCCCTATGAGAAAATCGGCTGGCGCGCGTGGCAAGGGTTCGATCACAGCTTTGGTCGTTTAAACCACTATTCCGTGCGCTCCATGGACGGGTTTTTGGTCAAACGGGATCGGGGTCGGACCAATCACATCAACGTCGATCAGGGTCAGGCCTATTGGCTCGATATGAATGTGAACAAGGCTGACGATACTGGGATCCAAGCGGCGGCCGAAAGATCGATGCCGTTGTATGAGAAATTGAAATCAGATCCCGAACTAGGCCGGTTGCATGCCGCAGCTTGTGATTGGCACCGTGACAAGATCACCGCGATCAAAGAGCGCCCGGACTGGGATGAGTTCCGTGCGTGGTTGGCGGATAATTTGGTGGCCCCTGCATGAGTAGTGACCTGAGCAAAGACCAGCTAAAGCCAGAGCACCCTGATCGCACAACAGGGTATGAGCGGATCCTAACTGATCCGCCGCCTCCGTGGTTTGTGGAGCTATATCCCGGTGGGGATGGGCGTGGGTTTTTGGAAAAGATGGACCACCATGCGATCACGTTCCATGAGCGCTCATACAAGATGCTGGTTATCAGTTTTGACAACATCGCGACGGTGAATGATTTGTCCTTCGCGCGCGAACCCTGGGGATGGAAGTTTTTCCGTGATCAAGGGTGGTCGCATATGGGAGTGATTTGCCGCACCAAGGCATGGATGCGGGATGCCGAGATCATCGACTACTTGCAGCAGAAATCCGATAGCGGTTTTTTTTCCAAATTTGATCGCGTTGTTTTGACGGGGTCATCGATGGGCGGGTTTGCGGCGCTGGTGTTTTCGCAACTGATCCACGGTGCGACGGTGGTTGCCTATAACCCGCAATCGACACTAGATGAACGGCTTGTCCCTTGGGAAACGCGCTATGGAATGGGGCGCAATCAGGATTGGGATTTGCCCTACGGCGACGGCGCAGAGGCGGTGAAAACTGTTGGGAAAGCGTATGTGTTTTATGATCCGTTTTTTGAGTTGGATAAAAAACATGCGGCGCGTTTGGCCGGGCCAAATACGGTGTTTTTAAAGACATGGTTTTCGAACCATTTCGCGGCCCCCATGCTGCGCAAGCTGGGGCTGTTAAAACCCGTGATGTCGGCGACAGCAGATGGATCGTTGACCCCAGATGCCTACTACAAAATGTTTCGCGCGCGCCGGACCTTGCCGTGGTATATGCGTGGTATTGAGGAGCGCGGTTCAGAGGCGCATCCCGAGTTATGCGCAGCGGCGCGGCGTCGGTTTCGAGCGCTGCGGCGGCAAGCCAAAGAAGACGAAGAATAAAAAGTGAGGTTACGGTGAAACGAGCATTAATAACGGGCATCACAGGGCAGGACGGATCGTTCCTGACGGAACTGTTGTTGGAAAAAGGCTATGAGGTGCACGGCATCAAGCGGCGTGCGTCCTCTTTCAACACACAGCGGATTGATCACGTCTACGAGGACCCGCACAATCCTTCGCCCCGGTTGAAATTACATTACGGTGACCTGACAGATACCTCGAACCTGACGCGCATCCTGCGCGAGGTTGAACCGGATGAGGTCTATAACCTTGGTGCGCAAAGCCATGTCGCGGTGAGCTTTGAAGCCCCCGAATACACCGCCGATGTCGACGCGATCGGTGCGTTGCGTTTGTTAGAGGCGATCCGGTTCTTAGGCTTTGAAAAGAAGACCCGGTTTTATCAGGCTTCTACATCCGAGCTATATGGTCTGGTACAAGAAACGCCGCAAACGGAAAAGACACCGTTCTATCCGCGATCCCCTTATGCGGTGGCCAAGCTTTATGCCTATTGGACCGTTGTGAATTACCGCGAGGCCTATGGAATCTATGCCTGCAACGGCATTCTGTTTAACCACGAAAGCCCGCGCCGCGGCGAGACGTTTGTGACGCGTAAAATCACACGCGGGTTGGCGAATATCGCGCAAGGTCTCGAAAGGTGTTTGTACATGGGGAACATTAACGCGCTGCGCGATTGGGGGCATGCAAAAGACTATGTTCGGATGCAGTGGTTGATGTTGCAGCACCCAACACCCGAGGACTTCGTGATCGCGACCGGCAAACAGCACTCGGTCCGTGATTTCATCCGGTGGAGTGCGGCAGAGCTGGGCGTGACCCTGCGGTTTGAAGGGGACGGTCTCGATGAGATCGCGATTGTAGACAGCATCACGGGTGATGATGCGCCGGCGTTAAAGGTCGGTGATCCGATTGTGCGGATCGATCCACGCTATTACCGCCCGGCAGAGGTTGAAACGTTGCTGGGTGATCCAAGCAAAGCGCGTGAGCTGCTTGGCTGGGAGCCAGAGATCACCGCGCAAGAGATGTGCGCTGAAATGATTGCAGCGGATTTGCTGAGTGCGAAACGTCATGCGCTGTTAAAAGAACATGGGTTGGAAATGCCTGTGTCGATCGAGAACTAGCGATGCGTATCTATGTTGCAGGGCATCGGGGCATGGTGGGGCAGGCGATAGCCGCCCGATTGGCCGCGCGAGGCGATGAGTTGATAACGCGCACGCATGCTGAATTGGACCTAACCGATCAATCCGCCGTTGCTACGTTCATGCAAGAGGCGCGCCCAGATGCGGTTGTTCTGGCCGCCGCGCGGGTCGGGGGCATTTATGCCAACAACACTTATCCGGGGCAGTTCATCTATGAAAACTTGATGATACAAACCAATGTTATCCATCAGGCCCATGCGGCGGGTGTGCAGCAGCTGTTGTTCCTTGGATCATCTTGCATTTATCCGCGTTTGGCGGAACAGCCGATGCGCGAGGATGCGCTTTTGACCGGGACGTTAGAGCCGACCAACGAACCCTATGCGATTGCCAAGATCGCAGGGATCAAGATGTGCGAAAGCTATAACAGGGAGTATGGGCGCGACTATCGATCCGTGATGCCGACAAATCTGTACGGGCCAAACGACAATTTTGACCTGGAAACCAGCCATGTGTTGCCCGCGCTGATCCGCAGGTTTCATGACGCCAAGGTCGCTGACGATGCAGAGGTCGTGATGTGGGGCACGGGCACACCAAGGCGCGAATTCTTGCATGTGGATGATATGGCGGCAGCCTCGGTCCATGTGATGGGTTTGTCGAAGAATGACTATGCCAAGGTCACCGACCCTATGTCCTCGCACATCAACGTTGGTACCGGGACAGATGTCAGCATCGAAGAGCTGGCCCAGATGATCGCGGGCGTGGTTGGGTACGGTGGCGCAATCACTCATGATCTGAGCAAACCAGATGGAACACCGCGCAAGCTGATGGATGTGACACGCCTGAAAGATCTTGGATGGCAGGCGGAGACCGGTTTGGACCAAGGGCTGCGCGACACGTATCAATGGTTCCTAGACCATCAGGACACGTTTAAGCGGGGCAGCTAATTCATGGGTGCCGGACAAAAAGGGTGCATCATTGGATCGCGAAAAGACGGGCTAGGGGCGCGTCTGTTGTTGATGCTGAACTGCTTCAAAATTGCCGAACAGTTTGACGTCGAACCGGTCATTTATTGGCCCACGACCGATAGCCTTGCGATCCATATGGAACATCCGGAAAAGCTGTTTTCATCGCAAATGATGCAGAGCCGATTTCTGAGTAAGGATCGCTATGAAAAACTCAGCAAAGATGCTGCGCCGCTTTGGAAGTTTCTGTCAGACAAAGACCCTAAACCGTTGATCAGACACCTAGAGAGCGGCGGCAATCTGTTGGTCGAAGAGGGGTTTGAGATCGTGCTGTTCCCATGGGAGGACGACGACACCGTTCGTGCGACCTATGGCGACTACTTCGATCGGATCGACTTGGTTGATGTGCTGAAAGAAC
>JBELEI010000044.1:0-6900 GCA_042093895.1 Cognatiyoonia sp.
AAGACAATAGTCTACCATCCGAATGTAGAATATATTGCGTGGTTAAATACTCTACATCTGGGCTCTGCCTTTGGCATGAAGCTACGGATACAACTTGGTTTGAATATTCAGGAAGCGCGCCGATCCAAAGGGTTCAGCCAAGAAACCCTTGCGCATCGCGCCGACATTGATCGGGGCTACATTGGCAAAATTGAGAACGCAAAGCATGCGGCAACGATTGACATGATTGAAGCTATTGCCGGGGCCTTGGATATTGAGGCGCAGGAACTTCTTAAGCCTCGAATTTGATTGCCCCGCATTTAGACTGGTTGTCGAGCAAGGCTAACGTTCAAGTGTCCCCAAGAACCGCCCATATTCTTCGCTGACCTCCCGCGCTTCCTGAAACGCGCGCGCCCGTTCGTCCTCAAGGCAGCGGAAATAGCTCTGCATAGCCTGAATGTAGATCTCGAAGTCGTTCTGGATGAGGTCAGCGTATTCTCGAGCAGCTTGCGGATCGCTCGGTACAAAAGGCCGCTCTGGCGCGAGACAGTTGGCACTGCTGGCTGAACTCCCAAACACAGCACTCAATAGTATAACCTGCGGGACCAAATGCAGTAGCTTCATCTTTTGCCAAGAATCCTTTATATGACGCAGCACGGCAAAGCCCTCTAACCGACTAGGCCGAGGGCAAATACAACATCAGAATCGCAATAATATATCTTGCGTTTCATTAATATACTTTCGTATGTTCGTGATGTCCATGGTGGGCATGGCGATCCTACGTCTCGAGAATAGAGAAGTGTGATCGCAGTTATGAACTGGGAAGTAGAAGCACCGAATGTGGTCACTGAGGCTAGATTCCGCGAACTCGTGGAAAGCGGCTATAGCGCCGAGATCTTGTGCCAGGAAACTGCGCACAAGAAAGGTCCGAGCTATTACGGCGTCTGGATCATGCGTGCCGTTTCTGACGATGGCGTGGAAAAGCTATTGGTCACGGCTCGGACCCGCACAACCCACAACGACATCAAAATCCGCGAATTCAAAACCATCACGGGCGTTGTCTCGTTCCTCGTTGGCATTGGCTTCTCCCACGCCGATGTTCCGCTCGAAGAGGGCCAGCGAACAACTCACAAACTCGCTAGCCGCAACGAAGGCAGCAGCGACTAGCCTTCTCTTCTTTTGGCTGTTTGCTCCACCCGCAGCAACCCAAATGGTTCTGGTCATGGAGGGCGACGGCTCGTTGACCGCCACGCAATCCCAAAACAGCTTTGCTCGGAACTACAACGACGGTGTGGGTCAAGAAACGGCGGCCGATGCGCTCGCGATATTGGACGCACTTGATGATATCGCAGCAACAGAAGAAACCCGCATTGCGGCAGTTGCGCCGCGCGCGCCCCTGCCCCGCGCAGACGTTCTTTCAGCGATTGAGGCCACGGCGCTACGGTATGGTAGCCATACTGGCTTGCGCCGCGCGGGACTTTCGGTTTCAGACTGGCTCAACCTCTTCCGCGCCAATATCGAAATCGAAAGCGCCTATCGTCAGAGCGCGGTTTCTAGCGCAGGCGCCATTGGCCTTGGCCAGTTGATGCCAGCAACAGCGCGCGACCTCGGCGTCGATCCCCACGATCCCTTGCAAAACCTTGATGGATCCGCGCGCTATCTCGCGATGATGCTGGAACTGTTTGGCAGCCTGCAACTTGCTTTGGCCGCCTACAACGCCGGCCCCGACGCCGTGCGGCAGTACAACGGCATCCCCCCGTACCGAGAAACCCAAAATCATGTGGCCCGCGTCATGGCGGTGGTCGCCCGACTGGAAGGAACAAACCCATGAAAAATGTTGCATCTCTATTATTCGCTGCACTGGCAGTCTTTTTACTTGCCGCAGAACCAGCACTCGCACAAAGTATCGACCTCTCCCCAATTCAAAGCCTGCTACAGGGCATCGTCGATGCGCTGACTGGCCCACTTGGCGTCGTTATTGCCACGCTGGCCGTCTTAGGCGTCTTTCTCAGCTGGTTCTTTAACATCATCGATCTGCGCCAAGCACTCTGGGTGCTCGTCGGAATCGCCGGTGTCGCAGCTGCCCCCACGATTGTCGCAGCAGTTTTTGCTGGTGGCTGAGCGCTCGCCACTCTTCCTCGGCCTCGTGCGCCCGCCGAAGCTACTGGGCCTGCCCATCATGTATGCGATGGTCTGGCTCTTTGGCTCCGTGCTGCTGTTCGTCTGGGTCCAGCACATTGTGATCCTTGGGATTGCGATCGTGCTCTATCCCGTCCTTTGGAAAGCGGCAGATTGGGATCCGCGCTTCATCGACGTGATGATGACGGCCCTGCAAGAAACGCCCCCAACTCGAAACCGACAAGTTCATGGCGGGGACAGCTATGCCCCGTGATGAAACCCTCGATACCCGCACCTTGACGCCAGACTGGTACGCGCGGGAAACGCGCCTCGCGCATATGCTGCCATATGTCAGTCTGGTCGATGACCAAACGGTGCGCACGCGAGTGAACGAGTTATTTCAATGCATCCGCTTGGACGGAGTCAACAGTTACACAACTGATGATGCTTACCTCGACAAGGTCACATCCCTCTTTGCCCGTATTGTCGCGCAGCTAGGTCCAGAATTCAGCTATTATGTGCACAAAGTATCCAAAGCGATTGCGCCGGAGCTTCAACCCGTACGCGACGGGAGTTTTGCAGGCGCCGTGGATCGCCAGTGGCGCGAGAAGCTGGCGACCAGCGGGCTGCGCGACAAAACATTGACTCTCACAGTCATGCACCGTCCGCCGTCCAAGAGTTTTCTTCCGTTCCTCAATCGCAGCGCACCTGAGCGCTTCAAAGAAGAAACCCAGAAACGCCTTCGCCGGCTGAACGAGGCCGCGAATGTCTTTGCCTCCGGGCTAGCTGATCTCAAACCGCGCGTGCTGTCGGCGAAGTCTGGCGAGCTGGTTGGGTTCCTCGGGGCGCTCAATACGGGTCAGGAACTGCCGCTTTTTCCGGCCAGTACCTACGGTTTCCTGTCGTTCAACGTGGCCAACACCCGCGTGACATTTTTAGAGGATCATTTTGAGCTTACAGAAGGCGTTGTTGGTCACCGCTACGGCAAGAGCTTCACCATCGGGGAATATTCCGAAGCCACCTCCTGCACGATGTTCGACATGCTCAACCTACCGGTCGACATGATCGTCACCCATTCTTTCACACCGATTAATTCCAACCTCATGGCTGGACGGATCAAGCGCCAGAAACGTCAGATGCAGGCGTCACAGGACGCTGCCTTGTCACTGATGGAAGCGCTCGACATCGCCGCCGATGATCTTGAAGCCAAACGCCAAAGTTTTGGTGAACACCACATGGTCGTAACCATCTTCTGCGACACGCTTGATGAACTGCAGACGCTGAGCGCCGAGATCGTCAATGCCGCAGCCGCCGAGGGCGTGAAGATGATTGGTGAACGGGTCGCGGCAAAAGCGCATTATCTTAGCCAGCACCCCGGCAATCAGCCCAAGCGCGTGCGCGCCAGTGCCATCACCAATCGCAACTTTGCAGATTTCGCGGCGTTTCACCGCACACAGCTCGGCAAGAAGGCTAGTGAGCTGCCATGGAGCAAGGTGATCACCATGTTCCCCACGCCCGAGCAAAGTGCCTATCGGTTTTCTTATCACGAGCAAGGCAGTCCAGATAAAGAGCCGACCAGTGGTCATACCTTGATCATGGGGCGGCCCGGATCGGGCAAATCCGTCCTTTCCGCCTTCCTCATGACCCAAGCCCGTCGAGCAGGCGCGCGGATCTTCGTCTTTGATTATCGTTTAGGTATGGAGATGGCGGTCCGCGCCAACGGGGGCAGCTATGCAGCGTTGAAGGCTGGACAAGCCACCGGCCTCAACCCGCTTTGGACCGAGGTGGACGATCGCGGCACGGCTTGGTTGTCGGACTGGCTGGCCACCCTGCTCTACCGCGCGGACAAGCCGCTGACGCCTATCCAAACGAACCGCATCCAAGAGGTCGTGCGCCAGAACGCAAACGCTACGGATCCAGCTTTGCGTAATTGGAAAGACTTTGCCTCGCTCTTTGTTTCCACCGATGATGGCGGTGATTTGCACCAGCGCCTGCTCGAGTGGACCAGCGACGGTCGCTACGGCTGGATCTTCGGCCAATCATTGGAAGACACATTTTCTCTCGAAGGTGATGTCGTCGGGTTTGATCTGACTGGCATCCTCGACTCGGAGTCCGAGAAAGAACGGATGGCGGTCTTGAGTTATCTGTTCCGCCGCGTTGAGCGTGAGATCGAAGACCGCCGTCCCACCATCATCGTCATCGACGAAGCCTGGAAAGCCCTCGACAACACCTATTTCGCAGAACGGCTTTCAAACTGGCTGGTGACAGCGCGCAAACAAAACACAGTCGCAGTGATGATGACGCAATATGCCAGCCAGCTGGAACGCACGCGCACCGGTAAGACCATCGTCGAAGCGGTCTCGACGCAAATCCTGCTGCCCAACATTCGCGCCCATGCGTCCGACTACGCCATGCTGAACCTCTTCGAGAAGGAGCTCGACGTATTGCTGAACACGGGCAGCAATTCACGACTGGCGCTTATTCGCGACGACCAAGGCTCCATCGTCGTGGATGCCGATCTCAGTGCGCTTGGACCACATCTCACCATCCTCGGCGGCATGGAAAAAGGCGAAGCGCTTATTGGCGCTGACTACCGCGACCGACGTGAATTCTGGAGACTTTCATGACACGATCACTGATCCTCATTGCCGCGCTCGGCATGCTTGCCTCCTGCGCACAATACCAAGAGCCACAGGCCAATTGCTTCACGTTCCTTGCCGCAGTTGCACCGGTTGATCCCGATTGCACCTTTACGCCTCTTGGCACTTTGGAGGGCGTCATTGAAGTCTAGGTTCGCTAATATCCTATTGGTGTATCTGCTGCCCTGTCTGGCCTTCGCTCAAGGCGTGCCAACGGTTGATAACGGTCTGACCGCACGCGACATTGTGGAAACAGGGGATCGAGAAGTCGATCTTGCAATCCAAGCCGACAAGCTATCCGTGCATGAACTCATTGCCGAAATCGAACGCGAACAATTGGAAACGCTGGCGCGTATCCTCGACGCCCAATCAAGCTTTGGAGGCCAAGGCCTGCCCACAATGGTGTCCGGTTTGGAGTCTGGCAGTGGAAATCCTGCCCGCTCAGTAGTGGCCGTATATGGGACAGGCGAGGTTGATCCCAATCCCGGTGGCGCGCAGATGTTCGGTGACGCGGCCCAGAATATCGAACAACTCATTATCCGCGTCGCTCAAGAGACCAGCGGCTTTGCGGGCGTAGGGCGCGCCGGACTTTCTCCCGTCCAATGGCGCGCCCTTCTGCAGGCCCTGATCTGGCAAGAAAGCCGGTTCACCATCGGTGCGCGTTCTCCCGTTGGCGCATTTGGCCTGACCCAAATCATGCCGGGCACCGCCAGCGATCTTGGGATCAATCCAGAGTACTATGACAGCCCCTATTTGCAGGTACATGGCGGCGCGCGGTACTTGGCAACGCAACTCAACACCTTTGATGGCAACATCATCAACGCGCTTGCTGCCTACAATGCAGGGCCGGGCCGCGTGTTTGAATACAGCGGCGTGCCCCCGTTTCGCGAAACCCAGCACTACGTCACTGTCATTCCCGAACGCTACAATCTCTATCTCAGCCGGATTGGCGGGATCGAAGCTTTGGGAACAATCGATCCTTCCCTTCTGGCCAATGCAAATCTCTCGATTACGGGGCATGGCGCTGCTTTCTACGGAAACAATTCTCCCGCCGCGATCAGACAGGCAGCCTTGCGGATCCGTGACATCGTGGAGCGCATTTCCGAGACAGGGGATGTGCAAGAAAGCATGGCCCTCAACACCTATGCGCGTGCCGAACTTGCGCGTTTGGTCGCAGCTCGCGTTCGACTGCAAGCGGCAAGAACGCGCGTCTTGTCCGCAGAAGAACTGGCCCAAGCCTCCGCTCGGATGGCCGAAGGGGATTTCATGAATTTCACAATCGAGGAGCTGGACTAATGCTAAAATCAAATTGGGCACTAAAGACTGCATTGGTTGGCACATTAGTCGCAGGGCTCCACTTCGCGCACCCTGCCCCTGCCCTCGCCCAAGGCGTGCCCGTCGTCGACACCCAAAACATTGCCCAAAACATCCAGCAACTGCGGCAGATGATCGAAGACGAGATTCTGCAAAACGAACAGCTGACCCAGCTGCGCGAACAACTCGCCACTCTCACGGACCAACTTGCCGAGTTGCAGCGCACTTACGAGGCTCTCACCCGCCTCGCCGAGCTGCCGGAAATCATCCGCACGCAGATGGAGGATGAACTCAACGGCCTTTTGGACCAAGAGTTCGGCGATATCATCGCGACCATTGAGGCCATCAAGAATGGGGATTTCTCGGGCCTCTCCGGCTCCGGCGCAGGCGAGATTGAAACCCAGATGGACCGCGTTCTGGCCGACCTAGGATTTGATGACGATACGCTTTCGGAAATGGCTAGCAGCGGGAACGCAAGTGCCAACCGGATTGCGACCCAAGCCACGACTGGCGCGCTGGTGTCAGCCGCAGCGCAAAACAGCTACGGCGATGCTGGCCAATCGCTTGAGCGTGTTGATCGGCTGGTCGGTCTGATCGACGACATGGATGAGTTGAAGGAAAGCGTCGATCTCAACACGCGCGTGACGGCAGAACTAGCGATTGCGCTTGTTGCCATGTGGCAGCTTGAGGCCATCCAAACCGTCGGTGACGGCACCGGTGGTGTGATCGATGCCGCAACCATAGCCGAAGAGCAGCGGTTCATGGATTTCACCTTGCCTGATCTCAATGCAGATTGAGGTGTTATGCGTGGCGAGTGAACAAGACATTATTGAAGAAGAACTGGTCTACG
>JBELEI010000045.1:0-6834 GCA_042093895.1 Cognatiyoonia sp.
TGCGGACTTTGCCGACCTTGGAATTCGCAACTTTGCTGACGCAGCATTGCTTTGCACACGCGACACAGTTCTTGCTGCAACGCAGCGCAAGCCAGAGAAGCGTCATTGAAAGTAGCGAGAATCGGTGAAACCGAGACCGCCCTTTCGCTGAAGCTGAGTCAGGCAAGCAAGAAACAGTCAATGCTGACTTGTGTAGGTTCTGCTGGCGCGTTGCGACAACTATTTGTGCAGGTAATTTGGTCATCGCCGTGACGCCGCAGCAGTCAATCATGCGGCAGTGAGACACAAATCAAATGCAGGCATTCAACCGTTTATATGCTTCATTTCAACAGATGAGATTCGGATTGGGAAAAAACTGGCCATCTAAAAGCCTAGCATTATCGTTGGGGCATAACGAGGTCGGGCAAAAACAAGATGATCTGCGGAAACAAAATCAGTAGGGCAAGGCCAAATAGCTGACAAAGCATGAACGGAAAACACCCCTTCACTATATCCAAGTAAGTGACGCCGGGTGGCGCTATACCGCGCAAGAAGAAAAGCGCGAATCCGAACGGTGGTGTGAGCCACGAGGTTTGAAGACAGACGACCACGAGAAGTGCGAACCACAACGGATCCCAGCCCATCTGCTCAACGATCGGGATAAACACCGGCAAGGTGATGTAGAGGATGGGAATCCAGTCAAGCAGCATGCCAAGCACAAAGAGAATTGCGAGCATAGTCAGCAGAATGATCATTGGTTCTCCACTGATGCCGAGAATTAGACCCCCGACGACTGACTTGGCACCAAGCCCGAGAAATGCAGAGGTGAAGGCGAGAACACCGACGATCAAAAAGCCGATCATGCCGACTGTTTCAATAGTCTCAAGCGCACTTGCCTTCAGCATTGCCCAGGTCAGGCGCCGGTAGGCGGCGGCGACGGCCAATGCCCCAAAAGCACCAGCGGCAGAAGCCTCGGTTGGTGTCGCAATGCCGAAGATGATGGTCCCCACTACTGAGAATATGAGCACAAAGAGGGGCAGCGCCGCACGCAGAGCGCGCCAGCCTTCGCCTTCGCCAGTTTCCACTTCCGGACTATTGTTCGTGCCTTCAGGCTGGTCTTCGAAAAAAGTGAACCGGATCACAATGTAGAGAATGAATATCGATGCGAGCAGAATGCCGGGAACATACGCGGCGGCAAATAGGCGTCCAGTCGAAAGGCCGGTTTCCGAAGCGTAGAAGATCAACATCACGCTTGGGGGAATAAGGATACCCAAAGTTCCGCCGGCCCCTACAGCCCCAAGTGAAATCCCCATCGGGTAATTGCGGCTCATCATAGATGGCAGGCACAGCACGCCAGCCGTGATCACAGATGCCGCGACCACGCCGGTGCACATGGCGAAAATTGCACCAAAGAGGATGGTTGCAACAACCAGTCCGCCCTTCAGCTTTCGAGATAATATCTCTGTTCCCGCAAACAAATCTTCGGCCAAACCGGATCGCGAGATTATGAAGCCCATAAAAACAAACAGAGGCACAGCAACCAGAAGGTAGTTTGTCATCACGTCGTAGACGCGTATGGCGAAGACAGGAAGAATATGCCAACCCCATCCAAAGACGCCAAAAACCACACCGACCGTTCCCAGGACCGCCGCCAGATGCGCGCCTGATAGAATTCCGACAATCAGTGCGCCGATCATGAGGGCGACGAGTACTTCAGGGCTCATGTCTTAGTCCGCTTCTATTGCTGCAATGACGTGGCGCAGCGTCGAGGCGATGAGCTGCAGGATAAGGAAAAACGAGGCGAACGGGATCATCGCCTTTATGTGATAAATGACCGGTTGCCAGGGTGTCGTTGTACTGATTTCGCGCAGCTTCCAAGAGTTCCAGGCGAATTCGAATCCTTGCACAAAAATTACGATTGCAAAGGGAAACAAGAACAACAGATAGCTAATGACGCTCAGAATTTCCTGCCCGCGACGGGACAGCAGCGCTTCTGGCACGACAGTGATCCGAACATGGGCACCTCGATATTCGGTGTAGGCCCAACACATAGTGATCAGCGCGGCGAAAAGCTGCAATTCGACATCAAACCCCCAGATTAGTGGTGAGCCCAATAAGTTGCGCGCGAAAATGTCAGCGCAGGTCACGAAAACCAGGGCAATCAGCGGAAAAATCATCAACCTCTGGACACGGCTGATCGCGTCTATGGTTTTTAGGAATGGTTCAATTTGCATCAGTTTTCCGGTATTCGATTTTCAGGGTGCCCATCCCGCATCAAGTTGGCACGGGGGTGTCGCTGGAAATGTGGCATGGCGACCGGATAGACGCCATGCTCTGTGTTTTAGTTCAGTCCGGGAATTTGAACAGGAACGGATACTCGTCGTACCTATCGCGGAACTCCTGCTGGTCTTCATAGATTGCTTTGAAGTCCGGATTAGCCTCCGAATAGGTCGCAAGCTGCTCTGGAGCGAGTTCGCGCAAACGCGCCATGTCTTCGGGCGGGAATGAGTTGACGCTTTCAAGTTGACCAACGATTTTCTTCATGTGCTCAATGTCGAGAGCTTTGGAATGCAACGACCACTCGAGCCCTACTTCGCGCACCGCCACTTCCCAGATTGCTTTCAGGTCATCGGGCAATGCGTCGAAGGATTCTTGTCGCGTGCCCATTAAGGCTGTGGCACTTGGCTGCCACCACGCTGGATAAAGCAGATGCGGTCCAACCTCGTGCAGCTTGGCGAAGAAATTCGTGTAAGGGGTGTCCCACTCCGCGCAATCGACAACACCACGCTCAAGCCCGGAATAGGTTTCCTCATAAGACAAGGCCAACGTTTCCACGCCGAGCGCGTTGAAGATCGGAATGTGGGGGCCGCCACCGATGCGCAGCTTCTTGCCCTCTAGATCGGCCAGCGATGTGATAGGCTCACGGCAGAACATGCCCATTTCCATACCCTGCGCGACGAATGGGTCAATTTTGATGCCATCATCCGCACTCAGTGCGCTGACTTGCTCCAACCCGCCTTCGGTGTAGTACCACATCTGAATGGCATCGCGGTCTTCAAAGCCGAATGGCGTATGGTTGGAAAGCAACCAGGCACTGTTGCGCCCCTCGATCCATGTCCCGTAAAACATTGCCGCGTCGAACACGCCGGACACCATCGAAGGATAGGTCTCTGCCGCTGGGACAATCGCACCGGCCGGAAAAACCTCGATTGTCAGGCGACCGGCGCTCATCGCATCGACCTTGCCGGACAGATCCTCCAAGGCTTTGAAGGTGGGTGAAGTTTGCGGGTGAGTCGTGCCGACCTTCCACGAAAAACTCTCTTGAGCCATGGCTGTGCCAGCACTCAGCAGACCAAGTCCGCCAATAGCTAGCACACCGGCCAGTCGCAGTGTGCTTTTGAACATGTGTTCCTCCCATTTCATTGAACAGGGGTAGCCCCCGCTTTGTTGAGAACATCATAATCGACCGAACCTGTCAATAAATACCTCTCTGGGAGTTATATTTACGGCTTCCCTAAAGGAAAACCTTTGATACAATGGTAAAAACTGGATTTTCGAGGCATCTTCTGGCGATGAAAAAACGATTTCTTGAACGCGAAAACGACACCGACGGAGGGGGTATTCGCGAATACAACGAGCGCCTGATTCTTCATGCGATCCGCCAACACGAAGAAATCCCGAGTGCCGATCTAGTCCGTGAAACAGGGCTGAGCGTTCAAAGCGTGTCGCGGATCGCAAAGCGGCTGATTGATCTAGGGCTGATCGAAAAACGGGACCGGCGCAGGGTCAAGGGCAAGGTCGGGCAGCCCTCTGTGCCACTGGCTCTAAAGGCTGAGGGTGCTTATTCCATCGGCGTCAAGATTGGCCGAAAGAGCCTGGACATCGTTGCTATCGACTTTGAAGGGAATGTAAAAAAGGTGATCGAGCACAGCTACGATTATCCTACACCCGAACTCGTCCTACCGAAGATCAACACCGGTATCGACGACATCGTGTCAGAGTTCACGCCAGCACAGCGTAGTCGCATCGTCGGGATCGGCGTCGTCGCACCATATGGGCTGGGTGAACGAAGCGGCGAAATGAAGAGCCCGCCTGGACTGGCCGAAAGTTGGTCCACGACGGATGTCCGGGCAGCGATAGAAAACACTTACGATTATCCGATCTGGTTCGAGCATGATGCCAAAGCGGCCTGCCTTGCGGACATGCTGCTACATCGGCCTGCGCTGCGGCCCCGCACGTATGCGTATATATTTGTCGGCGTCATCATCGGCGGCGGAATCGTTATCGACGGAACGCTATCGCATGGGCCTCACGGATACGCAGGTGCAATTGGGCCAATGCCGGTTCCAAGGGAACTCGATCCGAAGCCGAACTCAGGAAAATCGATCGTAGCGCCGCTGCTCAGGGTCGCGTCACGTTACGTGGTGAACGAAATGCTGGCAAAGGCTGGCCACGATCCCGAAGCCGTTTTGCTAATCGATATCCCCCCGGAGGGATTCGAGATTCCAGAAGGCGCAAGGGTGATCATTGACGATTGGATCGAACGAGCGGGTAGTGCTATTGCAATCGCGATAGTGAGCGCTGTCTCAACCCTGGATTTTGAAGCCATCGTCATTGACGGCGGCCTTCCCGAACCTGTTCTGACTCAGCTTGTGGCACGCGTTGCGGAAGAAATGGACCAACAGGATTTCACCGGACTGATGCGGCCGGAACTCTTACGCGGGGACCTGGGCAACCGCGCCAGAGCCATGGGTGGGGCCTTGTTGCCGCTGTATTCAAAGTTCGCCCCCGAACGCGAGTTGCTGTTCAATCAACCAACCGCCTAAGACGCTTCGCGCCCAACCAGCGCGACGTAAGTCGCAAATTGTGTTTGTTGCTGATCGATCAGTAGATGGAGCGCATGCGCCAGGCGTCAAAGCGCGTCACTTTGGTGTCCACCCCTCGCGACACGAGCGATACACCGGTGCTGTTCTCGAGGCCGGGATAGACGCGCACGGACAGGCATTGCTGGCCATTTGCAAACACTTCAACAACGCTTCGGTCGACGAAGACCCGCAGGCAGAGAGGTTCTTGTGACGCAAGCCATACAGGCCCTTGTTCCGGCGGGCGACACAAGGCATCGGGCAACGTCGAAGACCGAGAGGTGTCGATGGAGAGAATACTTTCGGCCCGGGCAAGATCAGAAATCATTGTCGACATGACCTTGTGCGCTCGCTCATCATTTTCGAACGGCGTTCGATACCGATATCCCCGCTTGTGGAAGAACTGAATGCGGGTTGTCTCCTCTCCATCTGGCGACCTTAGAACGTTCAGTTCAATCGAAGAAGCCTGACCGGGCTGTATCTCGAGGTACAACTCCATGCAGTCACCATTGGCCTCGGGAATGATCTGCTCGGCGTTTGCACGCAAAATAAGTGGGCCGATCTCTTTGTGATCCTCACGCAATGACTCCAGGTCTCCAGCGGGTTCGATCCCGAGGCGATTGCCTTTAACAACTGTCAACCGACGCGGAAGCGTCATGATCTGGTCCCAGTCATGCGCTGTCCGTTCTGGGATTTTTCCCGGTGTTGCCTTGGGCTTCTCTCCGCCAAAAAAATCACGCAGGTAATTGTCGGGCGTATTCGTGGGTTTTGCCGGATTCATGTTGAACAATGCAACGACGCTGCCATCCGCATCCGGATAGGCTGTCGGTGCGTGCACACCGCCGGGGTAAACCGCGCCAAAATTGAACAGGCCGTGCGTTTCCGCGTGAAACTTGTCATTCTCCGTATCGTACTCACCAAGCAGATACTGCCCGCCGCTCATGTGGCTGAAAAAGATCAGGATATACTTGTCACCTATGGGCCAGAAATAGGGGCAAGCACCGTCATCGCCGGGAATTGTGAATCTATCGCCCTCGACAAACGGATGCAGGTATTCCCAATCCAACAGGTCGGACGAGCGAAACAAAAAATTCGTGGCCAGATGGCGCCCTTCGGATTGATAAGGCTTAATTCCTGCTGACAAAGCGTAATAGTAATCACCTTTCTTCCAGATGCACGGATCGAATATGCCATAAGCACGCTTTACGCCTCCGCCCTTCTCGAACGGAATTACCGGGCCGTCGCCAATCTTGTCCCAGTTGAGCAGCAACGGATCATGTGAGGTGGCGACCATATTGCCAACTCCAACCCCGTGATAGAGCGCGATCGCGCGATCATTCTCGATCATGACTGTTCCGGAGTAGCAACAATCTTCTGGCCCCGGCCCAATCGCATAAGGCAGGTCGCGCCAATGCACCAGATCCTCACTGACTGCATGGCCCCAGTGTTGCCGTTCGTCCTCCGGTGGGAACGCTTGATAGAAGAGGTGCCATTTCCCTTGCCAGAAGCACAATCCATTGGGGTCGTTGAGTCTGTTTTCCGGATTCACGAAGTGATAACGGGGCCGATAGCGATCTCCTGCTTTCAACTCCCGAGACTTTCGCATCCGTTTCAGGATACCGCTCTCAACCAACTGCCGCTCTTGCATGTTCGGTTCATTGGAAAAAGTTTGCCAAGTAACCTTTGAGTTCGGAAATCTGTTGGCAGTTTTGGTCATTTAGGGCTCCCAATCTCATTCATGATTCGGCTATTCCGACGAGCTTCTGCATTTTCACTACCATCCGAGGCGGCACTTCTCAATAAATATCTCCCAGAGAGGTATTTATTGAGACGCACGTACTCTCTCTTGGAAATTAGGAACTGCCAAAGAAGTGGCACTGCGCCGGAATGGCCGCATTCCATGCCGCAGCGCAGCAGGTGTCTTTCGGTTGTGGCGCGGTTCGTCGTACTGAGAGCGCACGCAGCGGAAGAACCGAACTCACAGAATGGGCTC
>JBELEI010000046.1:0-6686 GCA_042093895.1 Cognatiyoonia sp.
ATAACGCCATATGTAAATGTCGCTCCGGCAAATTGAATTTTTGTTCCGAGGAATTGCAAGAAAGCCGCTTTTTCCGCGATGTCTTGGCTGCGCAACGTTTCGTTGGCTGAATAGAGATAGTTCGCCGACAAAACGATTTGCCACATTCCTAGGGTCACAATAAACGGGGGCAATTTCACGCGGCTGACGAGCCAACCGCTAATTGCGCCTAGTCCAGTTCCAACGGCAAGACCCAAGGCGACTGATACGGGGGCAGGAATGCCATAGCGAAAACTGAATTGCCCCATGACCACTGTGCAAAAGACGGCGATCGCACCAACGGAAAGATCAATTCCAGCCGTCAAAATAATGAGGGTTTGCGCCGCCGCCAATACGCCTACAATTTGCACCTGTTGCAAAATGAGGGTTAGCGCGAAGGGAGAGAAGAATTTTGAACCTAGCAAAACTCCAAAAAGACTGGTTTACCAACGGGTCTGTCGATTGATCCTGACACAGGGCTGATCACAGGAACAATTGATTCAAGCGCATCCGTTGACGGTCCGTTTGAAGTGACGATCACAGCAACCGATAAAGACGGCAAAGAGGTTTCCGTTACCTTTGAATACGCTGTTACGAACCCAAGTCCGACGCTCCTGCCTGTAGAGAAAAACGTCTTAGACGGCACGACTGTGCGTATTCCGATGTCGGAATTGTTCACGGATCCGGATGGGGATGACTTGAGCTATTCGATTGAGGATGTGCCTGCAGCATTGGGCCAAGGTCGTCTTATCACCGAAAATGGTGTGACGTATTTGGAAATCGCCATCGATAACTCAGCGAGCCAAACGAATGGCGGCAGCTATGAGGTCGAGATCGAAGTGGATGATGGCGAGGGTGGTGTTGTCAGCAATACCGCGACCATCAATGTCACGAACCCCGGCCCAGTTGATCACGCGCTGATCGAAGTCTCGGGCAATGATGGTGACAGCCTCACGTTGAGCTTGGCAGGTGTGTTCACCGATCCGGATGGAGATGACCTAAGCTATACGATCACCTCCGTTCCAGACGGGCTCGGAACCGCCACGCTCGAGATTGTCAACGGCATTCCTCAGCTAAATATCGATGTTGACACCTCCGCCAGCCAAGTGAACGCAGGCCTGCATGACATCATCATCGAAGTGGATGATGGAGAAGGTGGAACGGCTGAGGTGACCTATCAGCTAAAAATCGAAAACCCTGCGCCGCAAACGACGGGTATCCCTGATCAAGGTGCCAAGGAAGGCGAAAGCATTAGCATCAATGTCGCCGAATTGGGCGGCTTCACGGACGAAGACAAGCTGACGTACAAGCTAACGGGCCTCCCAGATGGGTTTGAGATTGACCCAGACACAGGCGAGATCACAGGTACATTTGGAAAGACCGCCGCCAAAGACGGCCCCTATACGGTGACGATCACCGCAACAGACAAAGATGGCACAGAGGTAACGACCACCTTTGAATACGGTGTGAGTAATATTGCTCCGACTGTGACAGAGGAGGAGATAACTGGGACTGACTTGATAGATGGTCAAGAGGTCAGCATTTCGACGGCGCAGGGCTTTACCGATGAAGATGGGGATACTCTGGAATATGGGGCGTCTGGTTTGCCAGATGGGCTTTCAATAGATCCGGTGACAGGTGAAATTTCTGGAACATTGGATCCAAGTGCATCCGTCAATGGACCTTATGAGGTCGTTATTACAGCTACGGATGAAAATGGGGAAACCGTCCGTCGTGTCGTGACCTTGGGGGCGGCGAATACAGAGATTACGTCAGTTGATCTGCCTGATACCGAAGAACGTATTGGTGAAAAAATCGAAGATATCAGTGTCGATATTTTTGAGGATCAAGATGGGGATACGCTCGATATATCCGTGAAAGGATTGCCAGATGGCGTTATCTTTGACCCAGTCACGAAAACGATAACTGGGATTGTTGCAGGCACCGTTATTCCGGGTGATTTTGAAATAACTGTTACTGCAACTGATAACGAAGGCAGTGTTTCTATCGTCACCTTTATTATGACGGTTCCCGAAGAGCCCGTTATTCAGCCGTCCATCAAATCGCCGCTATCACCAGAATTTGGTGAGAGCCAAGTTGATGATGTGTTTACCAACCGACCTTCTGATGTTTTGGATCAAAAAGAGACTGAGATAAAAGAAGGCAAAGGGCGCTTGGTCTTGTTGGATAGTTTGGACACTATGTTGTCGGCAACGGCCTTTAGTGCAACGGATACAAAACATGCGACCTTGCAATTGGTTGACGATGTTTCAAATCTCCAGCGCCATATCGATAAAGTGGTCACGCCAGATTATGTCCAAGTCATCCATGTCTCGGTGTCTCAAGATCTTAAGGGTACAGGTAAACCGTTGTCATCCGCCCAGGTTGTCATGGGAGAGTCGCGCATTCTTTACTATTTGAATGCAAACGAAGGCGTGAATGCATCCTATTCCTCGGATGCCTATATTGGCGGTGTCTCCGTGTCTGGCTTGGGTGCGATTGTCGTTGAAAAATGGGTGGACAGTCCATTCGAGGTCACGATGGAGGTCCGCTCCGGTGATACAGTCGAGTATCTCACGATCACTATTGATCCGAGAATTCACAATGCTGAGATTATCGCTGCTGAGACGCGGGCGGCTCTCTTGAGCGAGCGACTAGATTGGATGCCTGCCCTTTATTGATGGCGGTTAACCTGTTTACAAAGAGGAGCGTAGGGGGATAGTTCATTGAGCTATGTTTGTTCCAATTGATGCAATTCCCTTTGCTTTGCTGTGTTTGGCCAGTTTTCAGGGCTCATTTATTACAGTTGCCTTTGGTGTTGGTGGCGGGGCGCTCTTGCTTGCTCTGATGGCAAGTTTGTTGCCACCCATTGCATTGATCCCAATACATGGGATTGTCCAATTAGGGTCCAATGCGACGCGCGTGCTTCTATTCTATGACAAGGCGTATTGGCCCCCTGTTGGGTGGTTTGCATTGGGCTCCCTGATTGGAGCGGTCTTTGGCGGTAGAATTGTAGTCTCTTTGCCTGATGGGTGGATATTGATTGGAGTCGGGGCCTTTATTCTTTGGAACATCGTGTGGCATCCGCCCCACTGGTTGTCCAAAGCAGCTTTTACCACTGGTGTTGTTTCAAGCTTTCTCACTATGTTTTTTGGGGCAACGGGGTCATTTGTTGTCAATTTTTCAAGGTCGCTCAAATTGCCAAAGGAACGCTTTGTTGCGACCCATGCGGTTTTGATGACACTTCAGCATAGTTTGAAAATCTTAGTCTTCGTGGCGCTTGGGTTTGCGTTTCAAGACTGGGCCGTTTTAATTTTTGGAATGATTTTGGCTGGCGTCTTGGGCACCTATACTGGCAAGCGCGTTCTGTATAAGGTTTCGGAAAAAACGTTCAAGATCACATTAGATGTGATGCTTTTTCTCATTGCGATGAGGTTGATTTACCAAGGCATATCTAGCTTATAGAAATGCCTTGGTAGCTTTTTATTATGCCCGAGGGGTTTCTTGGAAAATTGGGACCATTGAAGACCACACTCCATCGCCCAAGAAACGATGCCCCAGCGCCGCAGCGATGTGCCCAGCGATCAGGACATATGTGGTGGTTATAGAGGTTTCATGTAACCAAATGACCCCATCCATCATGATGCCTGATGTTGTGCCCGCGGAATATAGCGCGCCGATCATCATGCCTGAAATTGCGATCATTGCAGGGGCCAGATACAATCCAATATGTGCCATTTTAGCGAGGAATTTTATCAGCTTTGGTGAGTCATCTGGCAAAGCAGACGGTGTCTTGCGCATTATGAGAAAGCGCCCAAAGATCACAGCCAAGAACCCGCCTGCAAACCACATTTCAAACCGCAAGAATGCTGTGTCAGAGAGTTGTTCAACATTGTCTAAGCCTTTGAAAATTCCATAGGCAAACAACACCACAAAGCTCCAGTGGATGAGCCGCGCCAAAAAAGAGTGTGGCGCGGCGATTTTTCGAGATGTGAAATTCATTGTGTGATCCCTGATTTATATTTGGCTGCCTTGTGAAGCGAGGATGTCATATTAGACAGTTTGTGGCTCAGCATCGCTGTGCGTTTTTTCTGTGGCTTTAGGCAAGAGAAATGCTGTTCGTGCCCCGAGAGGTAACAAAACAAGGCCAAGGAAGAAGATGCTTCCGATCATCATAAGACCAAACAGTCCCATAAAGGCTGCGGCGATGACACTTGTTGCAATAAGAGCTGAGTTGCGAAGTTTGTTTGTTAGCGTGTTCATTAGAATATCTCCTTTGTTGATAATCTAAAGATAGGCACCCCACCTGACACACGCTTGGCCCAAAGTTTACATTTTCGTAAAGTTCAAAGAAACATCTAAACCTGTCGGGAAATTGGCAGTGATATTGAGTTGTGCATCATGGCGATCTGCGACCGCTTGTACCATTGCTAAGCCGAGGCCTGCACCTTCGCTTTGTCGCGTTGTATCGAGGCGAAACATTGGTTGTATGATTTTTGACATCATATCCTCAGGAACTCCTGGACCTGTATCACGGACGCCGATCATATTTGCATTGGCATATAGGGTTATCTCTGAACCGCCATAAACTCGCGCGTTTTGGATTAAATTTGCAAGTGCTTGAACCAATAAATCTTTGTCGCCTTGGATGATGGTGCGTCCTTGCGAGTCAAGATGCAGGGATTTTCCGTCATCCTCAATAACAGGCGCAAACATATCATAAACTTCGGATGCCAGATCCCTCAAGCTGATGTCCCTAAATTTGGCTTCATCTCGCTGTGCTTCTACTCTGGCTATCCGCATTATTGCGTCAAAGGTATTGGCCAATTGGTCAAGGTCCATTTGTGCCTTGTCCAGTGCAGCCGCATCCCCTTGCGCCGCTTGATCCAAACTCACCGCCATACGCGCAAGAGGGGTGCGTAAATCATGTGCAATATTTGCCCCCAAGTTACGTGTTTGTGAGACCAATGTTTCCAACTGATCCGCTGTTTTGTCTAAGGCTTTTGCCAAGAGATCGATGTCGTCTCGGTTCGTAGTGATACTGGTGCGCGCTTTCAAATCCCCTTTGGCCAAGGTTTGAAGGGTGCTGTTAATTTGGTTGAACCGATTTTGAGCGCGATATGAGATCCAAATTCCAAGGGTCAAAGCAATGCTGAAAGAAACGGTTGCGACGATACTGTAAAACACACCAATCAGATCTAATATTTCATCCCTTTCTGAAAAGGAAACGCCAGCCATGATCCAATCATCGCCGTCGCGTTCTAGCAAAATTCGCCAATCGTTTTTGCCTTGGAACCTTAAGTCTTCTTGAGTCGTAAATCCGATGTCGCGTGAGGATAGCCTGTGGAACGGGCGCGGTAAATCGCTCAGATCATCCACAGATATGCGCACAATTGAGGGGGACATGACGGGGTCTGAATCGTCGTCCATTTGGCTAATCGTCGCCCGAAGGTCCATGTCGATTTGACGCTGAGTTTGTTGTTCAACCAAAAACAAGGTCAGGACAGAGATAATCAAAAAAGCCGCTGCAAATATAACGCTGATCCACAAAGTGAGCCGGATCAATGAGGATTGCGTCAGCCACCAAATTCTTTGCTTAAGAGCCAAAAACATAACCTAGGCCTCGGCGGGTGACGATGTAATCGGTGTCAAAAGGTTTGTCCAATTTGGCGCGTAACCGGCTAATGTGGGTTTCAACCACGCTGGTTGTTGGATCAAAATTCATGTTCCAAACCTGTTCCAACAACATGGTCCGCGTGACGACGCGGCCGGGGCGGTGCATGAAATATTCTAGAATTTGATGTTCTTTGGTATTGAGTTCAATTGGCTGTCCCGCTCGATGGCAAGTACGTTTAATGAGATCAAGTGTCAGGTCTTTATAGGCGAGGACACTCGTGGTGTCTTGGCTCGCCGATGGGCTGTTACGCCGCCCAATGGCATTTACCCTTGCTGACAACTCAGCAAAGGCAAATGGTTTGACCAAGTAATCATCCCCACCTGCTTCAAATCCCTCAACGCGGTCATCGACTTCGCCCAAAGCCGTTAGAAATATCGTTGGTGTTTGATTTTTCGCGGCGCGCAATGATTTCAAGAGGGATATGCCGTCCAAGCCAGGCACCATACGATCAAAAATGAAGAGATCAAATTCATTGACCGTTGCAGCAACAAGCGCATCTTTTCCGTCGTCAAAGAGATCAACGACATGTCCCTCTTTTGTAAGGCCGTCTTCAATCCAAGGGCCGAGCTGAGTATCATCTTCTAGTAAAAGTATCCGCATACTCATACCTTAAGCGATTGGATTGAAATGAAAAGGCCCGTGACCACCAAGGATGTGGTTTAAGTCTTGTGATCATCTTTATCGTCACAGTCATCATCTTCGCGGTCAACAGCAAGGATTTCACCCGTTAGTGCGTTCATTTCGATTTCAGATGTCTCGCCATCGGTGCCGCGAACATAAACCTCGTAAACATGCATGCCGTCTTCGTATTCGCGTTCAAATTCAACGATGGAGCCTGGGTGTTCTGCAAGCACGATTTCTGTCGCTTGTTGTTGCGTTAGGGCATTTTCAGGAAGGCTCTGGGATGGTTCATTGCTTGCGTAGGCTGCGATTGCGCCAACCATGAGAAGACCAGTAAGAGATGCGATTTTAAGTTGTGTCATATCAAATT
>JBELEI010000047.1:0-6033 GCA_042093895.1 Cognatiyoonia sp.
CATCCACAAGTGATTTATCTGGAAAAAGCTCTTCACCAAGATAATAATTTTCCACAGAAAGCTCCCCAAACAGTTCAAGATGACAACAATACAGTTTCATCAAACTCTGAGGTTTTCAAACAAAAATAAGGCACACTGATATAAGCAAGGACAATCATAATCCGGCCATATAACAAACGGCTGGTGGGTAGTAATGTACATGAACATCGTGCTGATTTGTTTGTCTGTTAGCAAAGGACAGAGTCATATAAGAATAAGGATTAAGATTTGTGGGGGTTACTGTGGGGGTCGACTAACTGAATCCAATAAAATATGATTACATTTCAGCTACTTAATGATAATTTATGGCGGTGCTGTCAGACAAACGAGTATAAGCATTAGTATTCAATGAACAGCTCATTCTGTAAGCCTACCCTGTCATTGACTAAATCCTCGACTTGCAATTTGCCAGGCCGCGATTAAACGCTGTGATTAATAGTAGATGGATTGCCAGCCAAAAATAAAAATTAGTACGGTGAGACTGAAGCTCATGTCATGTTCTCAGAGCGATCTCTTTATTTCCCTTAAAACTATTTCTGATCTCACCTGACCTATTATTTTTTGTGGCAGTAAATTTGTATGAATGAAATTAGAGAACGTGCGAAGGTTTTCACACTGCAAAATCAAAACATAGTCTGCATCTCCAGAAACTGAAAATGCTTCAGCAACCTCTTGATGTTGCTCTATTAGCCGTAAAAAATCTTTTGCATCTTCTTCAGCATGTGACTGCAAGTTAACCCGCACAATTGCTCTAAGTGCTATACCAATCGCTTCTGCGTCTAAGCGCGCATGATATCCTTGAATGATTCCCTTTGCTTCCAAGTTAATTCGCCGACGAGAGCATTGTGAGGGTGATAAGTTCACAATTTCACTTAGCTGGGCGTTGGTCAGCGCTCCATTTTGCACCAAGGCATCTAAAATCTTGCGGTCGTATTCATCGAGAGAAACTTGCATCATTGATCACTCATATTCACTATTTGTGTATATTTTGATCTTTAAACAGCATAAATACAAACATTTTGCACATTAATACCGATAATCTTGCAAAAAACAATTGGAGAAAACAATGGGTCCTTTTCCGCATAATGCACCGCGCGCAACAATTTCCAATGAAAACCCCGCAGGCACGGATGGTTTTGAATTTGTAGAATTTGCGCATCCAGAGCCTGCAGCATTACGGGATAGCTTCTCAAAAATGGGATTCACACATGTTGCTAATCACAAATCCAAGAAAATAGAATTATGGCAGCAAGGTGATGTATCTTACTTGATTAACGCAGAACCAGGATCACACGCTGCACAGTTCATCGAAGAACACGGACCCTGTGCGCCTTCTATGGGCTGGCGCGTAGTAAATGCTCAACATGCCTACGATCACGCAGTCAAGAATGGCGCCAAACCTTACCTTAGTGATGGAAAGTCGATGGAAGCACCTGCAATCATTGGAATTGGCGGGTCGCTGATTTATTTTTTTGATAAGTACTTTAATCAAAGTGTTTATAATGAAGAATTTAATTGGATTACCAATGCACATCCACAAGGTGTTGGTTTTTATTACCTAGACCATCTTACTCATAATGTTTTCAAGGGTAATATGGATAAGTGGTTTCGTTTTTATGGAGACTTATTCAACTTCAAGGAAATTCGGTTCTTCGACATTCAGGGAAAGTTCACAGGACTTTACAGTAGAGCATTAACATCGCCGTGTGGGCGTATCCGTATTCCTATTAATGAAGACCGTGGAGAAACAGGACAAATTGTCAATTACCTCAAAAAATATAATGGCGAAGGTATTCAGCATATCGCAGTAGGTGCACAAGATATCTATTCAGCAGTTGATGCGATCGCGGAAAGAGGTGTATCTTTCATGCCCGGTCCACCCAACGCTTATTACGATTTATCACTTGAGCGCGTTTCAGATCACGAGGAACCGATCGAGCGCATGAAAAAGCATGGGATACTGATCGATGGTGAAGGCGTGTTGGATGGTGGTGAGACCAAGATTCTTCTACAAATATTCTCCAAAACTGTTATTGGCCCCATCTTCTTCGAGTTCATTCAACGTAAAGGTGACGACGGCTTCGGGGAAGGCAATTTCAAAGCTTTGTTCGAAAGCATCGAGGCAGAAGAAATGGCTAAGGGCGAGTACGGCAAGACCGTTGCCGCGGAATGAAATACCAAACGGACAAAAAATTTCTCACGAAGAACTGTGTTCTTTCACTAGGTTCGAGACACAGTGTTGGGTCCGGATTCACGACTGACAAACACGTGAAAAAGTGTGTGTTTGGTGTGTTTTTGAATTCCACACGCATAGCGTTAGTGTTCGAAAATTAAGTCATTGATATTGTTTTTAAAAGTGGTGCCCGGGGGCGGAATCGAACCACCGACACGAGGATTTTCAATACAGGCGGTGTAATTTATTTGTTTATAATCAATGTCTTGTGCCGCAGTTTTTTTGGTGTGCGCGCAAGTGTGTTTTTGGTATCATTTTGAGGGTAGAGCGGAAACGCTGTGTTAAACACAGTAATCGCAGAATTCTAATTGTAACACACTGTTCAACATTCCAAAAGACGCAAGACTGGACACGGACTAAATGAAGTGGACGTTCACTCGGACTATTGTTTATGGCCGAAGTGCGGGACAAAGTGCGCTTTCGCTGCGGATGCGCCAATGACCGCTTTGGTCCACGTCTACATGGTGTCTGCAGTCGATAAGAAGCGAAACAGATCATCGATACTCTTCTGATCTATACGGCCGACGCGCCGAACCAAGAAGTATCCCTTCCCAGTTCTGTGTCGCTGTTTAACAAGTGGCACGAGTGCGTTTGATGCGAGTTCTTCGTGCAGCAAGGTGCAACTGGCCAAAGCAATGCCTTCGCCCGCAATCGCTTGCCCAATGGACTGGCCATAAGTTTGGCAAACAACTCGTGGCAGCAGCATCAGTGGCGATGACGTATGACGCTTCGCCCAGACATCCCAGTTGATCCAGTCGGGTGCATGTCGTTCATAATCAAGCAGCGGCATGCTTTGCGGATTCTCGCGGTATTGTTGAACGCCACTGGGCGACGAAACCGGTGCCAGTTCCTCATCCATCAATTTATGTCCCGTCCACCCGTCGGGCGGGCCACTGGCGTAGATGATGGCTAGATCGTTATCGGCGGCCAACAGGTTTGAGGGATCGTCAGTGACAACGGTTTCAACCGGACATGAGACCTGACTGAAGGTAAACGCTTTGAGGCGCGGGAATAGCCAGAACATGGAGACCGCATTATTGGCCGTAATTCTAACGGCGGGGTGCGCAGGGGATCTGAAACTATCAAGTGATGTCCGCAAATAGTCGAGAGCCATGGCAACAGGTTCGGCGAGCGCTTCGCCAGCCGGTGTGGGTTTGAGCCTGCGTGTGCTGCGCTCAAACAGTTCGGTTCCCAACCAGTCTTCAAGCTGCCGGATACGTTTGCTGACAGCAGCTTGCGAGACGTAAAGCTCGGACGAGGCAGACGTGAAGCCGCCCTTGCGTATCACGGCTTCAAAAAAAACGAGCGTATCAAGCGGCGGAAGTTGTTTTCTAAGCTTATTCATAACTCATGGTTATGCAGCAGCCCGAATTTTTCAAGCGTTTATTATGCACGCGTTCCGCATTAGTTATCTATCAAGCAAGAGTACAACCGCAGGAGAGCACCCAATGGCAAATTTCGATTGGCACGCAGAGCGCAGTGATTTGGCAGGCATCGCCCTTCTTGACCGCGCACCGGAAAGTGAAGGCATCGATCTGAAGGCGGTCCGCCTCTACCGGCTTGGACGTGTGCGCCAAGAGATGAAACGTTACGGCGTCGATGCCGTGATCTTGTCAGACCCGATCAACATCAGGTACGCAACCGGATCGCGGAACATGCAGGTGTTTTGCCAGCGCAATGCCCCATCACGCTATCTGCTTCTGACTGCTGATAGGTCCATCTTGTTCGAATTTACGGGCTGCCTGCACCTTGGTAAAGGTTATGAGACCATCGATGAGGTTCGCCCCTCATCAACCGCCAGCTTTGTCGCCGCAGGCCCTGACATTGCGGTACGGGAAAAAGCATGGGCCGTTGAGATGAACGACCTCATCGCTGAGTTGGTTGGGGCCGGTGCGACGGTTGGACTGGAACGCTTGAATGCAGGAACAGCCATCGCGTTAAAGGAATGTGGTCTCAACATCGTTGACGCACAGCAGCCTGTTGAGATGGCCCGTGCAGTCAAATCAAGCGAAGAAATGAAATGCATCAATGCGTCATTGCGAGCCACAGAAAACGGCGTCGCCAAATTGCGCGAAGCAATCCGCCCCGGAATGACCGAAAATGAACTGTGGTCAGTGCTGCACCAGTCCGTGATCGCGCAGAACGCGGATTACTGTGAAACACGCCTATTGAATGCGGGCGAGCGGTCTAACCCGTGGTTTCAAGAAACATCCAGCAATGTGATCGGCGAGAATGAATTGATCGCGCTGGACACCGATGTTGTCGGGTGCCACGGCTACTACTCCGATTTCTCGCGCACGTTCTATTCCGGGCCGGGCAAGCCCACCGACACTCAGCGCGAGCTCTACAAAGTTGCGCACGAGCAGGTGCTCAGCAACATGGGCATCCTTCATGCGGGCATGAGTTTTCGCGACTACGCTGAGCGCGCATGGGACATTCCGCAGAAGTTTTACCAAAACCGCTACTACCTTTCTGCGCACGGTTGCGGCATGACAGGAGAGTATCCGTATCTTTACCACAAAGGTGATTTTCCCGATGCGGGTTATGACGGTGAAATCGTCGCTGGCATGACGCTCTGTGTGGAAAGCTATATTGGTGAGGCTGGCGGCAAGGAAGGCGTGAAGCTGGAGCAGCAAGTTCTGGTAACGGACACTGGCATTGAACTGCTGTCGCGCTTCCCGTTTGAGGATGACCTGCTAAAATAACACTCGCGATCTGTAACTTGAAATAACTGACAGGCGTCGCCGCGCCGAAAATTGGCAAAGAGGGCTTTTACCAGCTGTTAGAAACGCGATTCACCAGCGTCGGTTTTGCGGAATTGTTATTGTCACTGAGACTTAACTGCATCGTAAAAAAGGAACGACCGGCAATCGGTTGGGAATGCGTCGCGCACTCTTCAAATATGATCGAGCACAACCAAGTCCGCTCCCGTTGGTTCATTAAAAAACACAGCACAGCTATCGACGAACATCTGCAATAGCCTTCGTTTCGGTCCAGGTGCGAACCCCAGCGAAAGCGTGACGCCGTTGGTCGCTCCGGCCAATGGCACGCAGCAAACTGCACTGCCCGTGTAAGCCGGAACGTTGCGCGGCTGAGCCTCCCCCTTTGAAGTGGTCCACCCCTATAGTTAGGAAAGCGGAGGACTAAGAATGTCGATTAAGAGACCCAAGCCCGAAGAGATTGTCGTGAAGTTACGGCAGGTTGAAGTTTTGATAGGGCAAGGCATGCCCCGGATCGATGCGATCAGACAGATTGGCGTGACTGAACAAACCTATTATCGCTGGAAGAAGAAGTACGGCGGAATGGGCACGGAGCAGCTTAAAGAACTGAAGCGACTACAGAAAGAGAACGAGCGCTTGCGTCGTGCGGTTTCTGACCTGACCTTGGATAAGTTGATCTTATCGGAAGCTGCACGGGGAAACTTCTGAGCCCTTCGCGTCGTCGTGCCTGCATCGACCTGATCCGCAGCCAGATGAGAGTGTCTGAGCGACGGATCTGTCGTGTTCTGGGCCAGCACCAATCCACACAACGACAGTTGCCGCGTGGACGCGCTGACGAAGAACGCTTGGTCGCTGATATGATCGAGCTAACGCGCCAGTACGGGCGATATGGCTATCGTCGGGTGGCTGCTCTGCTCAGAGATGCGGGATGGCAGGTCAACGACAAGCGTGTTGAACGCCTATGGCGACGTGAGGGGCTAAAAGTGCCAATGAAACAACCAAAGAAGGGGCGGCTCTGGCTGAATGATGGATCATGTGTCC
>JBELEI010000048.1:0-5749 GCA_042093895.1 Cognatiyoonia sp.
CTTTACGGCGCTTGAAACAGGCATCATCGATGGTGCTGATGCGGCAAACCTAACCAACAACATCGGTTTGGGTCTCTATGACATTGCCGAGCATACAAACTATCCTGGGTTCCACTCAATGCCAGCGGACCACCTCGCGTGTCGCAAAGACATCTGGGATGCGATGCCAGATGCGCACAAAGCGATCCTAAAAGTTGGCATGCAGGCTTTGGGTCTGAAAAACACAACGATCAACGAAGTCAAAAATGCGCAAAACTCAGTTAAATTGGCTGAAAAAGGCTTGAACATGTATCAATGGTCAGAAGCAGACATGGCTACGTATCGTTCAGCTGTTCAAAAAGCATGGACAGATTTCGCAACAACACCTGAAAGCCAAAAGCTTTTGGACTCTCACCTAGACTTCCTACGTGACATCGGCGCGATGAAATAAGGCCTAGTCCTTGAACCTTGGGCGTGGCGTTTTATTGCGCCACGTCTCAAAAATTTAACGTCATGTACGGTCAAGACGGCATTAAAGCCGCACAGGGGGTAAGCGATCATGGAAGACGAACACAAGACAAACCTTGTGGAATGGCTATGGCCTTCTATATTTTTCTTGGCCTTCTTTTGGACGCTTTGGCATATTCCGGCTTTTCTGTTGGATTTCTTCACTCCTGAAAGCGAAAGCTTGCGGGTTCAAATTTTAGATTGGTTCACGCGCAAAGACGCCTTGCCCAATTTGCCTGGCCTGATCAGCGAAAATGCTGATATTGTGGACTGGATCGCACTTCTGACGCTCCCCATCGCGTTTGGCTTTGGGATAATGAACATTCGCACGGCACCTATGGAATTCCCGCACTGGAAACCTTGGGATCGGATCGCGCTCTTCATCGGTCGTGTCACGATGATGATGACTTTGGCGATGACCAGTGTAATGCTATATGAGGTGTTCGTACGCTACGTCTTAGAAGCCGGCACAAAATGGGCCAACGAGTTGACATTGTGGATTGCTGGATGCCTCTATTTAATGGCTGGCGTCTATGCGATGCAACAGCGATGCCACATCCGCATCACCATATTGTATGATGTCGTACCACGCGTGTTTCGCAAAATATTTGATGTCCTTTCAACGGCTTTGATCGTCGTTTTTACAATTGGACTTATCTTTGGCAGCTATAAGCAAGTTTTTATAAACAAATTCTACAAATGGGAAATGCTGGGGACCGCCTTTGACCCGCCGATCCCCGCAACAATTCAGCCAATGATCCTCATAATATTGGCGATGATTTCCTTGCAAGCCATCGCAAATTTAATCGCTGATTGGAACCTAGAGCCCGATGCATTTGACGATGGCATTGATGAAGACGAAATTAACGCAATTCGCCGTGCGGTAGGAGAAGACTAATGGATATTGGAACAATCTCGATAATCGTTGTATTGGGCCTCATGCTCTTATTGTCGATCGGCATGCCTTTAGGCTTTGCCTCTGCTGTACTTGCTCTCGTTGTTTTGGTGCTAAAGTTTGAACCAACAATCATAACAGCGCCATGGAGCATCGGAGAAGGCTTGTTAACCGGCCGACCTGGGACAGGGCCGCTCTATATTTTGACCCAAAAAATATTCGACCTGATGACCGAATATGTTTTGATATCAGTCCCCCTCTTCATCTTTATGGCCTCTTTGCTGGAACGGTCCGGTATCGCAAAAGAGATGTATAATTCACTAAATTTCTGGCTGTCCCGCACCCGTGGCGGCATTGCAATTGTGACCTCAATCATGGCCGTGATCATGGCGGCAATGTCTGGTATTATTGGGGGCGAAGTTGTCTTGCTTGGCCTCATCGCCCTGCCCCAAATGTTGCGGCTCGGGTATAATCAAAACCTCGCAATTGGGACAATATGTGCTTCTGGATCACTGGGCACAATGATCCCCCCGTCTATCGTTTTGATCATCTATGGATTGATCACTGAGACGTCGATTAAGGCGCTCTTCACTGGTGCCTTTTTGCCTGGTTTCATGCTTGCTTCGATGTTTATCTTGTACATTGTGGTGCGCACACAGCTCCGCCCACAAGACGCGCCATTGCCGGAACCCCTCCCGGGTGATCCGACATCTGCGCAGAAACGTGGGATGTTTGGTGGATTTTTGTCACTCTTGCTGACTGGTGGTGCAACCATCCTATTCATGCGAGCCTTATTTTTTACCGTCACGGGCCAGAACATCATGGATGAAGGCGAAGACCCGATTGCGATGGGCATGCCTGAACATCTGATGCCGCTGGCAATCGCCGCTGTTCTAGGCTTAGTCCTCGCATTTGTTGTGTTTGGCCGTGACCGTACCATGAATGGCTGGCATCATGGCAAAGGCCTTGTGCCCCCTATCGTTGTTATCGGTGTTGTCCTTGGCTCGATTTATGGCGGCATCACTGGCATCACCGAAGCCGCAGGCATGGGCGCTTTTGCCGTCTTTATGATTGCGCTTCTTAGAGGAGAGGCAAGTGTCGGGTTGCTCTGGGACGCGATGATGCGGACCTTGCGCTCCACCGGTACGATTATCTGGGTCACAATCGGTGCTGCGGCACTGGCAGGCGCATATACATTGGCGGGTGGTCCAAACTATATTGCCAACTTGATCGTTGGATCAGAAATGCCAACGATGCTTGTTCTTTTGACAATGATGGTGATCCTATTGTTCATGGGGGCTTTCATGGATTGGGTCGGGATTGTTTTATTGATTATCCCAGTGTTCCTCCCAATTGTGAAACGCCTACCGATTGAGGAAATTGGCTTTATTGGACAACTCGAACCGCAACATGTTTCAATTTGGTTTGGCGTCCTATTCTGCATGAATATGCAGGTTAGCTTTTTGTCACCTCCATTTGGTCCTGCGGCGTTCTATCTAAAATCTGTGGCGCCGCCGCATATTTCACTAACGGATATTTTCAGAGGCTTCTTGCCGTTCATCGGGGTTCAGCTGCTGGCGTTGACCGTTCTATTGGTGTGGCCTAACATCATCACTATCCTGCTATAAAAGAAAGGGTTTCTCATGCTGTCTCAATCTCAAATTGATCAGTTTGAAACACAAGGCTTTTTAGTCATAGAAAACTTATTAGACTCTGACCTTCTCGCGCGCATTCAGGCCGAATATAGCGCTAGAATGGACACTCTTTATGCGGATTGGGCCGCCGAAGTGCGCGTTCCGACACCCACGTCAGAGATGACATTCTGGGACAAGCTTGATCAGTGTTACAAAGGCGGGTTCGATTGGTATCAGCCGTTTGATATATCCCTTCCTGCAAATGGGATCACAGCTGCTACACCCTTTCATTTTGGCCCTGCCACCTTTGACATGGTGACGCACAAAAATATTTTAGATGTGATCGAAAGCCTGATCGGGCCAGAAATCACATCTAACCCAATACAACACGTGCGCATAAAACCACCAGAGCGCGCCGTCCCCAAAGATGAAGCACGCGCACATATCGTTAAAACCGATTGGCATCAGGACATGGGCGTCACGCTGGAAAGTGCGGATAAGACCCAAATGGTCACAATCTGGCTCGCAATTACGGATGCGACTGTCGAAAATGGCTGTTTACAGGTTGTTCCAGGAAAACGTTCCGAATTATTACCCCATTGCTCCCAAGACGGAGCGCAGGTTGCTATCCGCGAACGGTATTTAGACGGACAAGCTGTGCCAACCCCAGTCAAGGCAGGCGGCGCTGTGATTTTTCACCCGATGACGCCGCATTCCTCGCTATCCAATGTATCGGACGGCTATCGTTGGTCCTTTGATTTGCGCTACAATGTGACGGGTCAACCAACAGGCCGCGATCATTTTCCCGAATTTATAGCGAGATCACGTTCTAACCCTGAAAGCGAACTAGGCGATTGGCAAGACTGGCGCGATCTGTGGGAAGCGGCGCGCGCACGTATTTCAGGGGTTGAGCACATCCCGCAACATAGGTGGCCCTCCGACGGGCCATTTTGTGCATAAATGGCCCTTCTCCGTCTTGATCCTAACGATAATGTTGCAGTTGCGCTCACACGCATTGAAGCGGGCGAAACGATTGAAAACGTTTTGGCAATTGACCCAATTCCCAAAGGGCACAAAGTAGCGCTCACCAACATAAGTGCCGCGCGCCCTGTCACCAAATACGCACAGAAAATCGGCATAGCCTCCCAAGACATTCGCGCCGGTCAACATGTTCACACCCATAATTTGGCGTTCACGGCGGTGGATACTGAATATGCTCCTGCAACAAACCTGCGTCCGGCAGCGGTCTCTGACAAACAGGATACATTCATGGGCTTTGATCGCGGCAACGGGCGGTATGGAACGCGCAATTATATCGGCATAATCACATCGGTAAATTGTTCAGCGACAGCGGCGCGGATGATTGCAAATTATTTTACGCCAGAGCGCCTCGCCGCCTATCCAAATGTCGATGGTGTCTGTGCCTTTGTGCATGGAACTGGGTGCGGAATGGCGGGCGATGGCGAGGGCTTCGAAGCCTTGCAACGTGTCATGTGGGGCTACGCGCGCCACCCGAATTTGGCCGGTGTCCTTATGGTTGGTTTGGGCTGCGAAATGAACCAGATCGATTGGCTGCTCGAGGCATATGGGCTGAAACATGGGCCTTTGTTTCATACGATGAATATTCAAAACGTGGCAGGTCTGCGCAAAACAGTAGATATGGGCATCGCCAAGATCGAAGCGATGCTCCCAGAGGCTAACAGCATTAGCCGAACCCCCTGCCCTGTCAGCGGTTTAAAGGTCGCGCTGCAATGCGGGGGATCCGATGCCTGGTCTGGTGTAACGGCAAACCCTGCGTTGGGGGCAGCATGCGATATGCTCGCGGCTCAGGGGGGCACAGGCGTTTTGGCCGAAACACCTGAAATTTACGGCGCTGAACATCTGCTCGTTGAACGGGCATCAAATGAGGCCACGGCAGATAGGCTCGTTAGCCTCATAAAGTGGTGGGAAGATTACACAGCCCGCAACAAGGGTTCCATGGACAACAACCCCAGCCCAGGCAACAAAGCAGGCGGGTTAACCACGATCCTCGAAAAATCACTGGGTGCTGCCGCTAAAGGTGGCACAACCCCGCTAACGGCCGTTTATAAATATGCCGATCAGGTTCGCGACGCAGGCTTCACATTCATGGACAGCCCAGGATACGATCCCGCAAGCGTCACAGGCCAAATAGCAGGGGGCTGTCAAATCGTATGTTTTACAACGGGTCGCGGTTCTGCATTTGGTTCAAAACCAGCGCCAACCATCAAAATCGCCACCAATACAGAGATGGCCAAGCGCATGTCCGAAGATATGGACATTGACGCAGGGCGGGTTTTATCCGAGGGGCTAGATGTGCCCGCAATGGGACGCGAAATTTATAATGCTATCTTAGCAACTGCATCAGGCCAAGAAACAAAATCAGAGGCGCAAGGCCTTGGCGATTTCGAATTCGTCCCATGGCAAATTGGCGCCGTTATGTAGGGAAACATCAATATGAGCACTGACATGAAAATTGGATTTATCGGCCTTGGCCTTATGGGTGGTGCAATGGTGTCGCGCCTTCAGGACAAAGGGTATAACCTTGTGATCCTCGGAAACCGTGATCGCACCGAATTGGACAAAGCCATCGCGCGCGGTGCAATCGAAGGCTCCGACGCCCGCGACGTGGCATCCCAATGTGACATCGTCATGCTCTGTATGGGGACCTCCGAGCACGTCGAAGGACGCATGCGCGGCGACAATGGCGTCATCG
>JBELEI010000049.1:0-5183 GCA_042093895.1 Cognatiyoonia sp.
TTCCATCACATCAGCACGGATGAGGTGTTTGGATCGCTGGGCCCGACCGGCATGTTTACCGAAGCTACCCCCTATGACCCGCGCAGCCCCTATTCCGCGTCCAAGGCCAGTTCCGATCATCTGGTCCGCGCGTGGCATGAAACCTATGGCCTGCCGGTGGTCTTGACGAATTGTTCGAACAACTATGGCCCCTATCATTTTCCGGAAAAGCTGATCCCCGTGGTGATCCTGAACGCACTGGCGGGCAAACCGCTGCCCATTTATGGGGACGGCGGCAATATCCGCGATTGGCTGTATGTTGAGGATCACGCAGATGCGCTGCTATTGGTGCTGGCCAAGGGGGCCGTGGGGCGCAGTTATAACATCGGCGGCGAAAACGAACGCACGAACCTTGAACTGGTGAAAACGCTCTGCGGTATACTGGATCGTCTGCGTCCGCGCGATGGGGGCAGTTATGCCGATCTGATCACCTTTGTCACGGATCGCCCTGGCCATGATGCACGCTATGCGATTGACCCTGCCCGCATTCGCGATGAACTGGGCTGGCGTCCATCCGTGACGGTTGAGAAGGGTTTGGAAAAAACCGTGCAGTGGTATTTGGACAATGAAAAATGGTGGCGTCCATTGTTGAACCGTAATGGCGTTGGCCAACGCTTGGGCACGAAATCATGATCCTTGTCTTTGGCAAAACGGGGCAAGTGGCGACAGAGTTGCAGCGTCTTGGCGATGTGCTGGCTTTGGGGCGCGATCAGGCGGATTTATCTGATCCAGCGGCGTGTTCTGACGCCATTCGCACATATGCGCCACGGGCGGTTATCAACGCCGCGGCTTATACGGCGGTGGATAGGGCTGAAGAAGAGGAAGCACTCGCGACCCTCATCAACTGCGATGCGCCCACAGCAATGGCGCAGGCCTGTGCTGAGCTGGGCATCCCGCTGATCCATATCTCAACCGATTATGTGTTTGCAGGAACGGGTGACGCGTCTTGGCAACCCAATGACCCAACCGCGCCGCAAAACGCCTATGGCCGCAGCAAATTGGCGGGGGAAATTGGGATCCGTAACAGCGGTGCCGTACATGCGATTTTGCGCACCTCTTGGGTTGTGTCGGCCCATGGGGCGAATTTTGTCAAAACCATGCTGCGCCTGTCCGACACACGCGATGCGTTGACGGTTGTTGCCGATCAAATCGGTGGGCCAACACCTGCGCGTGATATTGCGGCGGCCTGTTTGCGAATGGCTGAACAGCTGATTGCGGACCCGTCAAAATCAGGCACCTATCATTACAGCGGTGCGCCGGATGTGTCATGGGCCGACTTTGCGACTGCGATTTTTGAGCAGGCGGGCAAAGCCGTGGCTGTCACACCCATTTCAACGACCGACTATCCCACGCCCGCCAAACGCCCGCTGAATTCGCGGATGGAGTGCGGCGCAATGGAACAGGTCTTTGGTATCCCACGCCCCGATTGGCGCGATGGATTGAACATGATATTACAAGAGTTAGAGGGTACAAAATGACCAAGCGCAAAGGCATTATTCTGGCGGGCGGATCCGGCACGCGGCTGTATCCGCTGACGATGGCGGTGTCGAAACAACTGTTGCCGATCTATGATAAACCGATGATCTATTATCCGCTGACGGTGTTGATGCTGGCAGGCATCCGCGAAATTATGATCATCACAACCCCCCACGATCAGGATCAGTTCCAACGCCTGCTGGGCGATGGTAGCCAATGGGGCATTCGACTGGAATACAAAGTGCAACCAAGTCCCGATGGTCTGGCCCAAGCGTTTATCCTGGCCGAGGATTTCTTGGACGGTGCACCCTCGGCCATGGTGTTGGGTGATAACATATTCTTTGGCCATGGCCTGCCACAGGTTTTGGCGGCAGCGGATGCACAAGAGAATGGCGCGACTGTGTTCGGCTATCACGTGTCTGACCCCGAACGTTATGGCGTGGTGGATTTTGACGCTGACGGCAGGGTAAAAACCATCATCGAAAAGCCCGCCGTTCCGCCGTCAAACTATGCGGTGACGGGGTTGTATTTTGTCGATGGATCCGCACCCGAACGTGCAAAGCAGGTTACGCCATCGGCACGTGGGGAATTGGAAATCACATCCTTGCTGGAGAGTTATCTAAATGACGGCACACTGCGCGTCGAAAAAATGGGCCGCGGCTATGCGTGGTTAGACACAGGCACCCACGCATCCCTGCTGGACGCCAGCAACTTTGTCCGCACCCTGACCGAACGCCAAGGTCTGCAGGTCGGATCGCCAGACGAAGTTGCCTATCAACTCAATTGGATCACGAACGATCAACTACAGCGCAGGGCCGGACTGTTCGGAAAAAATTCATATGGATATTATTTGGCCAAGCTTTGAGCAATAAGGCTTCGTTACTATTCATTTGAAGCAATTTTATCTATGAAGTGTATTTAACTATGAATCTAAAAAAAAGAAAAATTGCTATTATTGGCACTGTCGGTATCCCTGCAAATTATGGCGGATTCGAAACATTAGCTGAGAACTTAGCGCGCTACCACCAATATACCAACAATCCATCATCATTGACGGTATGGTGTTCGAGCAAAGGTTTGCGAGATCAACCTGATAATTACTTATCTTCATCGTTACGTTACATAAATCTGAACGCAAATGGTCTCCAAAGTATCCCATATGATATTCTAAGCTTACTCCAGGTAATATTATTGCGATATGACCGAGTGCTGATACTCGGGGTTTCAGGAGCATTATTCATTCCATTTGTTCGAATGTTCAGTAGGACAATAATTATTACAAATATCGATGGTATTGAATGGCGTCGAAGTAAATGGGGTAAAATGGCAAAAGCATTCTTAAGAATATCAGAAGCTCTCGCTATTAAATTTTCACACGAAATCATATCAGATAACGAAGCCATCACACAGTATGTTGAGCAACAATACAAGATAAAGTCCCACACGATCGCATACGGTGGAGATCACGCTCTGGATAAAAGCGAGGAACCGATTAACTGTGATCTGCCAGACTATTATAGTTTGGCGCTTTGTCGTATCGAGCCTGAAAATAATATCCATGTGATTTTAGAGGCATTTTCAAACAGTAACAAAAACATTGTTTTCATAGGAAACTGGGACAATAGCGATTACGGCATATCTCTTAAGGCGAAATATGAGAAGTTTCCTAATATTTGTATGTTAAACCCGATTTATGATACGAAAGTTTTGTATCACATACGAACTAGAGCTTCGAATTACATACATGGACATTCTGCAGGTGGTACAAATCCCTCGCTCGTAGAAATGATGCACTTTGGCATGCCAGTGATCGCTTTTGATTGTAGCTTCAATAAATATTCTACCGAAAATCGCGCGCTTTACTTCGATGACTCAGTATCATTACGTAGTATACTAAGTGTAATGGATGATGACATGGTTGCAGAAATAGGACCGAAAATGTTGAAAATTGCTAGAGAAAAATATACTTGGGACGCGATTGGTCGTAAGTATTTTGATCTATTGGATTAGACTGACCCATATCATTTTCTGCGATTGCGCTTGAATTTCTGAATTTTTGATAAAAATCCGCTTTTCTTCCATCGCTTCTGATGATTGCATTCCTTGTTTTTATTCATTTTAATTATCGTTATGTTGTAGTTTTGTTGGGCGATAATTATGCAACAAGTATGGCTTCAGATATTACGTTTTAGATTATTCTATGCGTGGTTGGACACAGGCACCCATGCATCCCTACTAGACGCAAGCAGCTTCGTCCGCACCCTGACAGAACGCCAAGTTTTACAAGTCGGATCACCGGATGAAGTGGCGTTTAACATGCGCTGGATCAATGCAGAAATGCTAAAGCAAATAATTAAGCCTCTCGCACAGAATGATTACGGGCAAGCATTGTATAGATTGTTGTGAACATGATATTTTTGACGGATAATTTAGAAAAAATTGATATTGAGCGTTCTGTCTTGGGTCGCACTTTGCTCACAAGACGCGACCCCTCTGTGGATCCAACTCAAGTTAAAGTATTACTTGTCTGGCATACAAAAATTGATTCCGCCCTACTTGATCAGTTCCCAAATATTCACTCTGTTGTCAGATATGGTGTCGGATACGACAAGATTGACCTCGCAGAATGTGAAGCCCGTTCGATCAAAGTATTTAATAATCCTGACTATGGTGTCGATGAAGTTAGTGATACAGCGGTGGCAATGTTAATAGCACTATCTCGTGGTGTGTTTAGGTATGACGCACTATCTCGGGACATGCTAAACTCAGACGCAATTCTAAAGACTTGGCAAGAAAATGTAGACAAAAATACGAAGAGGCTATCGGACAGCAATTTAGGGATCATTGGATTTGGCCGTATTGGAGTGGCAGTTGCCCGAAAATTATCAGCTGTAGTTAGAACGGTTAATTTTTATGATCCTTTTGTGAACTCTGGATTTGATAAAACCACGAGAACTAATCGTTTCGAAATCCTAGATGATTTACTGGCTAATTCTGACTTAGTAAGCGTACATGCTCCACTTACTTCGGAGACGCAAGGGATGATCGATGCCTCATTCATAGGAAAGATGAGGGATGGCTCCGTGTTAGTTAATACTGCTCGTGGGAAATTAATTCGGAGTTTGCAGGATATACACGAAGGGTTAGTTTCGGGTAAATTGGGTGGTGTAGGTCTAGATGTTTTGCCTGAAGAGCCGCCTTCACCAGATGACAAGGACAATTTCTTTAGAAATTGGTTGGAACAGACGGAAATTTACCGTGGTAAAGTTATTGTTAACCCACATACAGCTTTTTATTCGCCATCTAGCATTATTGAAATGAGGTGTAACGCTGCAAAAATGGCGCTTAACGCTCTGAAAGGTCTACAAATTTGCAACCGCATAATTTGAAGACATAAACGATAATAAAGCCGTTCTGATAAAAATCTTGATATTACGTTAAGCGAAGGGGTATTCCCCCGAAAATTAGTGGTGTACAGTATAGCATCTCTTGGCCTAATGACCGTGTTCAACACACAATTCTTGCCTCAGCGTAGCACACGGATCTACACGTTTCCATACACACTGCACAATATATAAAAATAATCGTTTCATAACAATAACTTAAATACTTATATTCCATTGCAAATCCGTGTACTTTGTTTCGACTGTGTTACTTGTCTCCAAATG
>JBELEI010000050.1:0-5060 GCA_042093895.1 Cognatiyoonia sp.
GTGGATCTTGCATAAGAGCGCGGGCAATTGCGACACGCTGCTGTTGCCCGCCCGAAAGCGCCTCTGCGCGCTTGGGTGCGTGCTCGGCAATTCCAAGGCGCTCTAGAATATCGATGGCACGGTGAATATCGGCATCGGGGTAGAGATTGAACATGGTCGAAAGTGTCGAGCGCTGGTTCAATGTTCCATGCAAGACATTTGAAACAACATCCATGCGCGGCACAAGATTGAACTGTTGAAAGATCATCGCACATTGCGATTGCCAGCTTCGCTTAGCTGCGCCTTTCAAACCAGTTACATCCAAACCATCAAACGTAATTTCACCAGATGATGTATCCGTCAGCCGGTTCAACATCCGTAGAAGCGTTGATTTTCCCGCACCCGAGCGGCCAATGATGCCAATCATGGCGGGTTTCTCGACCACAAAGCTGGCCGCGTCCACAGCCGTATTCGCGCCAAAGACTTTCGTGACTTTATTCAATTGCAGCATTGCAGCCCCCTATTTCGGAGGCATGGTTATGCGCCTATAGATTCACTTTTATGTTCGTTTGATTAAGCTTTTGTAACACGTTCAAAAGCGAAATCCGAAGTGAACCAAACTTATGCGCTTGAAATATATAAGTATTCTTGAGGGCACGCCCCCATTACCGCCACTAAACATAGCTCAAGCGGTCAAGATTTCAGACTAAATGTGGAGAATGCAGTTGATTTAAAGCTTAGCAAGAAGCGAATGCTTATGGGCATCAATCAAGTTGCTCATCAGGCACTACACGATGCCCTAAAAAACGAGGGCCGAAAAATAACCAATTCGGAGCACTACCCATCAGCTCGTAAAATCGTCAGTGCCGCAACATGGTATCGCGAGTTCCAAATGAGGCGGGCTAACGACAAAGTGCAGGAAAATAGCAACCGCAAAGCCTTTAACCGCGCCCGCAGCTGGCTGCAGGAACACGACTATACTCGCGAATATGATGACAAGATTTGGTTCATCGATGAAACGGACAGACAAGACAATTAGCGTACATGCCCGACACCTTCCGCAGCCCACCTAGACGGACAGACACGGACATCCCCCTAAAGGGGTGTCCAGTTGTCCGGTGGGGAAACAGGCTTGGAGTGGTGACCGTGTGCCAAAACGCTTTTCGGCAATCCTGAGCAAGACCAAGCGCCCGGTAAACTTTTAACGAACGGGGGTGTATGCCTACGGTCAATACACAACAGTTGCTGCACGAAAGATCAACAGGTGCCGCTTGGCTATTTCAACATCAGCCTGACTGTAGCCGCCGCCAATGACAGTTGCGACAGGAATACAGCGTGTCTTGAAATACTCCAAAACGCTGCAATCGCGTTCAAAAATCCCGTCGAGGGTGATATCGAGATTTCCCAGTTGGTCACCCTGAAATACGTCGACGCCTGCGTCGTACAGGACAAGATCAGGGGTAAATTCGTCCGACACATCGTTCAGGGTACGGTGGAGCTGTTCCAGATACGCGGCGTCCTCCAGATGACTGCGCAGCGGGACGTCGCGACTGCCCTGACGTTTTTCAAAAGGAAAATTGTCTTCGCAGTGCAACGAACAGGTATAGATACCCCGTCGGCCATTGCAGATATCAATGGTTCCGTCACCTTGATGCACGTCCAGATCCAAGATCAGAACGTTGTCGACGATACCCTGTTCGATCAGGTTCACGGCCGTGAAAGCCAGATCGTTGAAAACACAAAACCCCGACCCACCGGAATAGCGCGCGTGGTGTGTACCTCCTGCTGCATGGCACGCAATACCTGCTTCCAAGGCCCGCAGCGCCGTTTGATAAGTGCCGTTCAAGGCAAGAAAGCTGCGCCTGATGAGCCGCTGATTAATCGGCAGATTGATCAGGCGAATTTCATCGCGCAAAAGCGCACCGGTCGCGACGCGCTTAACATATTCCGACGCATGGGCGCGAAGAATATCGCGGTATCGCACCGGCGAGGAATGGGTGAACTCCAAGTCACTTGAAAACGCACTTTGCTCAAGCTCGTGAATGAGCCGCGAAAACTTGGTGCCGTTGAAACGATGTGTCGGTGGCACACTGATATCGTATGCAGTGTTATAAATCACCGGGATTTGAGACATACCCTGCCCTTAATGTTTGTCGCGATCCATGCGGTGCCCACTAGGATGCACGCAACGCCACAAGATCGCCTTGTGCCACCGTCAGGCGGACGCCGAGCGTACCTGAGCTTCGCCCACAGGGAACTTCCGCGGCGCGGTATGCCGTAGGATTGTCGATAAGGGTTTCGCGCACATTTGGGTCTAACGACGTCACGCATACTCGCCAATACGCTTCTACAAAGCCAAACTCCCACGCCTGTGCATCCGCCCCGCCCACAAAGGCAAGGGATCCCACATGAAAGTGTGAAGTCGCTTCAGGTGTGTCCGAGCGGATACTGCTAAGTGTAACGCGACGCTCCGCAGTATCATTGCGAAGAAAGTCGTAGTTAGGAATGCCCTGATCAAGAGAAACTATGGCTTGGGTCGTCGGCGCGTCATTGCGTGCACTAGCAACGACTGCTCCATTTTCAATCAGGTGCGTCGCCAACTGCTGGCAAAAAGCATCAGTTGAAATAGGCGTTATGTAGTGGGGACGATGCCCTTGACGTGCTAAGGCAAGGGCATCGTTGAATGGTGATCCACCTAAGTTGTGTGCCGACGTAACTATTCCGCTCGGCCCAACAGTCTGAATCGTATCGATAAGGCTTTCCCCACCAATGGAGATAAGCGGTTTAGTGTGCATTTACATCAAGAGCCCGCGCCCGAGCGAACAAAGCATGGACATAGGCGCTGCCTAGCAAAGAGGCGCCACCAAGCACCAAGAATGGCGCTGTAATCTGATAGCCCATCAGAATCACTGGAGCGATCATCACAACAAAAACTGCGGCAAGGACAAAGCTGTTAATCCTTGAGGTACGTAGCACAACAGAACAGGCTGCCAGAACCAGTGCCAATAGCAGGATCATTGCTACCAGGTTGGACGATGCAGCATTCTGCAACTGCGCGATTTCATCAGGCGACAGCAGCCGAGCGTTTTGGCCTGCTGCCAAGGTCTCTCCAGCTTCACGAAGCGATGTAGCTGCGTTGTGTTCCAACAGGGCGATCTTAGCGCGTAAAAAGATTGCTCCAGGAGTCACAAGTGCAAGAAAGGCCATAACTGCAGCAAGCGCCCCCAGCAACTTGCGTACGCTTTCGGGGTCTTTGGACTGGCGCACAATATCCAATCCAACAGCCACCAGAATAATCAGACCAGTCACAACCATCTGCCAGAAAGTATCAAGCTGCGCCAACGTAAGACCGTTGTTGATCAGCTTGAGCAAGATTACCCCCATGAAGGTTCCCCAAAGCGACCCGCGACCACCAAACAAGGATGTGCCCCCGATAACGACTGCAGCAATCGCATCTAATTCCCACATCTGACCATAGTCTGATTTTGCGTAGGGAGCGCGACCTAAGAAAAGTAGGGCACCCAACGCAGCGGAAAATGAACAGAACATATAGGTGATCATCGTATAGCGCGGCGTATTGATACCAGCCTGTCGCGCACCAGGTTCGTTGGAACCGATGGCATATACCCAACGTCCATAGCGCGTGTTCGCAATAATGATAGTGAGAATTACAAAGAAGCTAATGAAAATAAGCATCGACATCTGGAAGGTTCGGAAAAAGTTAATCCAGTTGTCGTCAACGAATGCGCCAAAGCGTTCCCAAACACCCGAAAGGGTGCCCTCTCTGTATGCGTCGCGCAATCCTGCAAAGGGATTGTAACGGCCGAAGTAATCAAACGTCTCTGGTAGTTTCGGTGTGGCTTGTGCTCCTGTCGAAAGGTGCCCCGTGCCACGCCAAATAGACAGGCCCGCCAAGGTCACAATAAAGGCAGGCATTCCGAAATAGGCCACAAGCGAGCCGTTGAATGCCCCAATAGCAATTCCAATGCTAAGACCCGTCATAATTGCAAGATAGGGAGGGAAGCCCCAAAAGCTGGCCACATATCCTGTCAGCGCAGCCGTCATCCCCATAACAGATCCAACCGACAAATCGATTCCTGCCGTGATAATCACTAGAGTCATACCACCCGCAACGATACCGATCGCAGCCGAGTTATTAAGGATCGTCATTAAGTTTGAGGGATGAAAGAATGGTCGTCCCGTTGTGGCCAATTCAATCGCAATCCCAAGGATCAAAATAGCAAGAAACGCACCGGACCATTCGGCCCGGAAGAACTTAACCAAACCAAGGACAATGCGGTCCTGCAGAGTGGCGGTGGCATGCGTATTGGATACGTCGGTCATCGCATTCATCCATCAGATAAAATTCGGGGAAATTAGAAAAGGGGCACGCCGTTGCAGCGCGCCCCTTATAGACCAGGCGTCGATTATTCGATGCCAACCATTGCTTTATACGTGCCGGAAGTCGCGGGCGTGACAAGGAAGAAACCAGTGTCGATCCGCGCAGAGACATCCTCACCGCGTGCTGCTGCTGCTGCTGCTTTGATGCCTTGGTAACCCATCTGGTAGAGCATCTGAGCAGTGTTGGCGTGAACCCAACCATCGTCCATGGCGGCAATCGCGTCGCCCGCACCGTCAAAGCCAACCAGCTTGACGTCGCCCGCACCGAAACCGAGGTTCTCAAGAGCGGCTTTCGCGCCCATTGTGCCGCCATCCCATGCGTTTGCAACCATCGCGATATCCTGACGGCTGTTGAGAATGGCTTCGACACCTTCCTGTGCTTCCTGGCTGTTCCACTCTGTCGGGACCTGCAAGATTTCAGAGTTCGGACGTGCGGCGGCGAATGCTTCCATAAAGCCGTTCATACGCTCTTGACCTGTGGACTGCGCTTGGTTGCCGGTGACGTAAATGATCGGCTGGCCGTCCTCCACGAGTGTCGCAGCAACGGCACCTTGTACCTTTGCAACAGCATAGTTGTCGGTTGCAACAAACGAAGTGACTTCTGCGCCCGAAACACCTGTGTCAACGGCGACAACAGGAATTCCTGCGCCCATGGCGTCGTTTACGGCTGGCGCGATGCC
>JBELEI010000051.1:0-5000 GCA_042093895.1 Cognatiyoonia sp.
ATGCCGGCATATATTGACAGATTTGAGACGGATGCGTTGTCATATTCGACAGGGGATCGTGTTTTGATTCGCGTTGCGATGAGTGAGGCTGTCATAGTTGACACACGTTTTGGTGTGCCAATTTTGGCTTTGAGCAATGGGTCTACTGCGCGATATGTGAGTGGGAGTGGAACGGATTCCTTAGAGTTTGAGTATATTGTTGACGAGACTGACTTGGCGTCCCGCGATTTGCGTGTTGTTGCTCTTGCGGAGAATGACGGTACGATCGTGAGTTCATCGACGTCTGTCACGCCTGGTGTTGCAGCGGATGTGTCGGTACGTTTTTTGGGTTTGAGTGCTAATAATGACATATTGGGTCCGAGTGATGGCAATGTTGTTGTAAATACGAATGCTTTGTCGACGGGAGCGGATTTGGTTGCTCCGAAGGTTGTGTCTATGTCTGCGCTCTCTGGCGAGTACGAAGCGGGCGATATTTTAGATATTAAAGTATCTTTTAATGAGGTTGTTGTTGTTGACGCGGTTGGGGGTGTTGCGACGCTGACGCTGTCAGCTGGGGGTGTTGAGCTTCCAGTGAATGCGTCTTACGTGAGTGGGACTGGGACAAAGACGCTGACGTTCCGTTATGAGGTGTCTGAGGGTGACCCTGTTGCGTCTGGTTTGGATGTGACGCGTATTAACTTCAATGGCGGTAGTGTGACAGATTTGTCTGGCAATGTTGCGAATGTTGAGGTTATTGCGGATCAAAACAATCTTGCACCTTATGCGTCGGTATCGATTGATGGGGAGAGTGCGAGCACGGATACTGGCGGTCAGAGTGGTGGCGGTCAGACTGGCAGTGGGGACGTTACGGATGTGACGGATGAGACTGCTGCGTTTATTGAGCAAATTCAATCTGTGAGTGGGGATAGGACGTTTAAGGCCGGCGAGAGCGTGACGCTTCGAGTGCATTTAAATGAAGTTGTGACGGTTGATACGACGCTTGGGTCTCCAATTTTGGTTTTGAGCAACGGTGGTGTTGCGCAGTATGTGAGTGGCTCTGAGAGTGATGAGCTGTTGTTTAAATATACGGTTGCGCCGACGGATCGTAACACGACGGATTTGGGTGTTCTTGGGTTAGCCGAGAATGATGCGTTGATTTACGATGCAGGTGGGAACCAGACGGATGTTCGTGTGACGTCTGAGAACAACCTGTCTGTCTTTAATGATGTGATTATTAATGCGCGTGCGCCTTATGTGCGTACGATTGACGCGTTTGATGATACGTATATTCCTGGTGATGCGATTGACTTCACGGTGACGTTTAGTGAAGCGGTCGAGGTTTTAGGGACGGGGTCTCCTGTTTTAGAGTTGAGCAATGGGGGTGTTGCGCATTATGTGAGTGGCGCGCCATCGAACAGTTTGTTGTTTAGATACACGGTTGAGGGTGTGGATCAGAGTTCGTCTGACTTGGATGTGTCTGGTTTGCGTATTCCCAGTGGTTCTGAACTGGTCTCGATCTCGTCGCAAAATGCGGCGTCTACTATTTTGAAGGATGGTATTTTATCGCTGAGCAGTGACGTTGAGATTGATACTGTTTTGCCTCAAGGTACGGTGTCTTTGTCAGGTGAACATCTTGTTGATGGTATTTTGCGTTCGGGTGAGTCTGCGACGGTTACGGTTATTTTTGCAGAGGCTGTTGAGAACCCTCGAGATGCGATCACAGTGCGCAATGGGACGTTGTCTGATTTAGTGACGGATGAGACGGCTGAGTCTGGTTTGGTGTGGAAGGGGACGTTCACACCGTCGTTAGATGTTGAGAGTGCGCAAAATGCGCTGGTGTTAGACAACTCTGCGGTTCGCGACGCCTCTGGGAATGCGGGTCTTGGTTTAAGTACGTCGCTTGATTTTGCGATTGATACGGTTGGTCCCTCTGCGCGTATGAGCTCAGAGACGTTAGACAATGGGAAGCGTTTGTTCACATTGGACTTTGAGGAAGATGTGAGTGCTTTAGAGACGTCTTTCTTGGCTGTTTCTGGTGGGACCAAGGGCGTTTTATCGAAGGTCTCTGAGAGTGTTTACACACTTTTGGTTGAGCCTTTAGAGGATAACAGCGCTGAAGAAGTGACAGTGACGTTGATGTCTGGTGCTGTGACGGATTTAGCGGGGAACAGCAACAGTGTGCAAACTGTTGTGCGTGCTTGGGATGAGACGCCACCGCGGATTGTGTCAATGTCTGCCGTTGATGGGTCTTATACCTCTGGCGATGAAGTTGATATTACGGTTGCGTTTAACGAAGTTGTGGATGTGAGCACGGCAGGCGGTGTTCCTGTTTTGGCGTTAGATAATGGTCGTCAGGCGCATTATGTGAGCGGGTCTGGTTCTGCGACAGGCGAGCTTGTCTTCCGTTACACAGTTGAGGCTGGTGACGAGGCGACTGATTTAGATGTTTTAGCGCTTGTTGAGAATGGGGGCTCGATCTCAGATCGTGCGGGTAATTCTGCTTCTGTTTCTATTATTGCGGGTACGAATAATTTAGCCTCGTCTGCTTTGATTGTGATTGATGGTGTTGTTCCCAGCATTAGTACGATCTCTGCGGTTGACGGGTTGTACACGCCTGGTGATCTTATTGAGATTGAAGTTCAGTTTAGCGAATCCGTTGATGTTGATGAGACGTCTGGGTCTCCTATTTTGGCACTGAGTAATGGGTCCTATGCGCAATATGTTGGTGGGTCTGGAACGAGTTATCTGCAGTTTGAGTATGAAGTTGCGCTTGAAGACAACGATACGACGGATTTGGATGTTTTAGGCTTTGCGGAGAATGGTTCTGTTTTAACGGATGCCTCTGGGAACTTTGCGAACGTTACGATCCGTAATGAGATTAATAGCCTGTCGTACCGTAGTGATGTGAGCATTGATAGTGCTTTGCCACAGATTGCGGAGATCTCTGCCAATGAGGGGCGTTATAAGGCGGGCGATGTTATTGAGATTGCAGTTGCGCTGAGTAAAGGCGTTGCGATTGATACGACGCAGGGAGAGCCGAGCTTAGAGCTGAGCAATGGGTCGATTGCGACCTATACGCCTGAGTTGTCGAGTACGTCTAAGCTGGTGTTCACCTATGCTGTGACCTCGGATGATGCGCAAACGGATGATTTGCAGGTTGTGGACTTCCGTGATGGGAATGCGACGTTTACGGGTTTGATCTCTGGCGGTATTGCGGACATGAGCTTGCCCGATGGTGTTATGAGCTCAGGAGATGGGGTTGTTGGTATTGATCTGACGCCGCCTGAGGTTGTTGAGATTGTAGTTGCGGATAGGGCGCTTCAGGCGGGCGAGAGCACGCTTGTTACGGTGACCTTAGACGAGCCGGTTAAGCAGCTTGATGTGTCGTTCTTCAGTGTTGCGCATGGCGAGTTATCGTCGTTTGAGAGTTCTGACGACGGTATGACGTGGACCTCGACGTATCGTCCTGTGCGTGATGTTGAGGATGGTGATGTTGTCATTAGTCTTGACGGGAGCAAGGTGTCGGATTCTGCTGGGAACTTGGGTTCTGAGACAGCACAATCTGCAGCCTTTAGCCTGGACAGTTTGTATCCGACGATTGCGTTGCGTTCTGCGCAAGAGGGCATTGCGAACGGCCCTGTTCGTTTTGTTCTGAACTTCTCGGAAGCCGTGACTGGTTTTAGCTTTGAAGATTTGACGATTGAGAACGGGACGCTTGATGAGCTGAGCTTTGAGGGTCCTGATGCGGGTCGTCCTGAGGGTGAGTATAGCTTTATTGTTGCGCCGTTTGAGAACAGCGTACAGCCGATTAAGGTGCGTGTTGGAGAGAATAAAGCGTTTGATTTGGCGGGCAATGGGAATGCGTTGTCGCCTGTGTATGTTCAGCCTGTTGATACGCTGAAGGCGCGTATTGAGAGTATTGAGAGCCCAGAGGGGTCTTATAAGGTTGGTGATGTTATCCACCTTGATGTGACGTTTACGGAAGCCGTGAGTTTACATCTGAAGGATGGGATCTCGGAGCATGCGCTTCCCGAGTTGTTTTTGAACAATGGTCAGACGGCGCAGTATGTGAGCGGTTCTGATACGGGTGTTTGGACGTTTGCGTATGAAGTTGCGGAGGTTTTGGATGTTGATGGATCTTTGCAGGAGATTGATGTTGCGCCTTTAGCGGTTCTGAGCCTTCTTGAGAACGATACGTTTTTGTTGGATCAAGCTGGCAACCGTACGGTTGTTGATGTTGCGTCGGACAATAGCAACGGTCTTTCTGAGGGTGTGGTTGTTGATACGACGGCGCCTGTTATTACGAGTTTTAGTGCAATTGACAGTGCGCCTTTTGTGCTTGAGGATATTATTTATATCCGTGCGCATTTGAGCGAAGTTGTTGATTTTGATTTTAGTGCGGGTCGCCCTGTTTTGGAGCTTTCTAATGGGGGGCGTGCGAGTTATGTGTCTGGTTCTGGCAGCAAGGGGTTGCTGTTTAAATATGTTGTCTCTGATGCGGAGACAGATGCGGCAGATCTTGGTATTGCAGCATTTGATCTGAATGGTGCATTTGCATTTGATATGGCGGGCAATGCCATTGATGGTGCGATTAGTGCTGCAAATGATCTGTCGACATGGCGTAATGTGCAAATTGATACGACGGCGCCTGAGTTGCTTCAGGTGCGTCTTGTTGAGGATGCGGGGACGTTGAGTGACGTGCTCAACGACGGTTATTATCAGGCGGGTACGACGCTGGCCTTTGAGGTTGATTTTGATGATGCTGTGCAGGTTGATACGAGTGGAGGTACGCCTGAGCTGACGCTGTCGAATGGACGCGTGGCGCAGTATGTGAGCGGCTCTGACACACAAACGCTGCGTTTTGAGTATACAGTTGCCGAGAGTGACATTAATACACGCGGGCTGAAAGTTGTTGGCCTCTCCGAGCAGGGCAGTGTCCTAACCGATAGCGCAGGCAATAACGCACGCGTCGAGATCACAGATCAAAACCTTCAATACAATACCGCAGTCATCGATACGAA
>JBELEI010000052.1:0-4935 GCA_042093895.1 Cognatiyoonia sp.
GCCGTTCTTGAAAGGCATGGCAACCCTGCGTGATCTCTAAAGATCAATGCGTGTAAACGGCCAAAGGCTCCATCCGCGCTGCGCTTGGCTCAAGCGCGGCGCACTCCATTTTTCGAGTGTTTATGCAGCCCTGACCGTCCCTGCTTTCCATCCCTTAAGGCGACTGACCATGACCGATGTAATTCTGTTGATGCTTCCCATCTTCGCCATGATTGCCATCGGCAGTCTGTTCGTGTGGCGCGGGTGGTTTCCGACAGAGGGTCTGCCGGTCCTGAACAAGTTCGTCATGAATGCTTGCATTCCGGTTCTGCTGTTCTCGGCGATCACCAATGGCGAGTCGCTTTCGGATTTCTCCTGGCTCAACTCGTTCACCTATGCTGCCGGGTCGCTTGGGTCGGTCGTGTTTCTCTGGGCGCTCTTGCGGTACGGTTTGCGGGAAGCGCAGCCTCAAAGCGTCATCCTTGCTCTGGGTGGTGCGACCGCGAACACCATCTTTCTGGGTTTCCCGATCGCATCGGCCTTCATTCCGGGCCGCGCTGCGGAAGCCTTTGCCTGGGTCGTTTTTGCTGAGGTTGCAATCATTATGCCCTTGATAACAACGCTTGCGCTGCTGGCCGAGGAACGCCTCGAAGGAAATGCGCTATCAACTGCACTCAAGGCGCTATTCCGGAGCCCTGTCGTGCTAGGTCTTTTGGCGGGTTTTGCCTTTCTCGCAACGGGGCTTTCGCTTCCGGGCTGGGGGGATCAGGTCGTAACCTCGATCGTCTCTGCCGCCCCCTTCATCGCGCTCTTCGTGATCGGCGGCAGCATCCTGCAATTTCGAATGTCGCGAAGCGGCCCGCGGGTCCTGGCCGTTACTTTGGCAAAGCTTGTCGTGCATCCGCTGGTCGTGGGGGGCGCGTTCTGGGCAGTCTTTGGGTGGGCGGACTCTGTGACCCGCGACGCAATTCTCTTCGCTTGCATGCCGCTTTTTCTGTCGTTCGTTGCGTTCTGCGGGCGGCACTCCGTGGGAGACGTGGGCGCCTCCGCGATCGTGATGTCCACCCTGCTTGGTGCTGTCACTGTCCCGGTTGTTTTGGGCATTCTTTTCTGAAACAGCGATGCAGTAGCGCTTCAGAGGTCCCTTGGCGACAGTGAAGCTGCCGCTGCGTCTATGCAATCCGCGACCTTTTCTGCATCGCCGTTTTCATAGGCCAAAAGCAGAGACAGTTTCGCCAAAAATAGCTCGCAGTTGTCGGCGCCAACCGCGTCGATCTTTTGCGCCAAAGCCGCATAAACATCTTCAAGCTCTTGATGTGTCATTGCCCAGTGCCCTTCTTGAAAGTGACGGACAGGAGCGCGTTGAAAACTGTTTCAGCGCCGGTCTCCTTCCAACGTGCCGCGATATGCATGTCGGGCCGAATGAGGTAGGCCGTCTTGTTCCCCGATCCCAATTTATCCGATATCGTGCAAGGGAACGGCAGGCACATGACACATAAAGCGTCATCAGCGGGCAATAGCTCAGCGAGTTGCTCTTTCAGTTCCTCCGAGAAACAAATCACGCTGAACCCCGCTCCCAGGTGGTCTGACAAGAATGCTTCGCCCAGCGGCATGTCCGGCATAAGTGCACCGACGCCTGGGCCTTCGGTGAATGCAGGATCGTCGGGGAGTACTGCAGGGCTGTCTGCATAGGTGAACGCGGTCATCTGGCGCGGGTTGGCCAGCTCTCCCGCAAATGGCTTGGTCAACGCTAGGGAAAGAGCGGCATCTCGCATGATCCGCCAGCCTTGCGTGTTGGGCGTCATGAAACGAGCGCTTTTTGATGCATTCGCAAAGACATCCAATGTCGCGCCGCGCCGTTCAGGCGTGTAGCTGTCCAACAAAGCCTCACTCGCTTTGCCATTCAGTACCCAGCCAAGTTTCCAACCGATATTTGCTGCATCCGCGAGTCCGTTGTTCAACCCCCTGACACCAAAGATTGGCACGATATGGGCGCTGTCGCCCACAAAAAACACCCGACCGTCGCGGTAATCATCAAGCGCGAGGGTGTTGGCGGAATAGACGCTCCACCACTCCAATTCCCACGGTCCTTCATGCCCGATATCGCGCAGGACGGAGGTTACGCTGTCGCGCACGGTTTGCTCTTTTGTTGCGTCTTCGGTGCTTTCGTCGTCGCCCAATTGGTAGTCGATGCGCCAGATGTCATCGGGTTGCTTGTGGATCAGGACGGTTCCGCCTGGACGACATTCCGGATCGAAAAGGGCACGACGGATCGTTGGATAATCGTGCGCCATTCGGATATCGGCGATGACATACCGCCCTTCGAAGTTTTCTCCCTTGAGACGTAGGCCGCGCATCTTGCGCATCGGGCTTCTTGCACCGTCACATGCAAGGACCCAGCTCGCCTCGAATGGATAATCCCCATGCGGGTCAGAGACGGTCAGGCGTGCGCCCGTCTCGATACCCTCGACACCGACGACTTCGCTTTGCCAACGGACTTCAATCAGATCACTGCGTTCGACGGTCTGCCAGAGGAATTGCTCGATGTACTGCTGCTGCAGATTGTACATCGGGCGATATTTCTCATCTTCGCTGTCCGGCATCTGGAATTCCAGAATCTGGTCGCCGCGAAAGAAAGAACGGCCGGTTGTCCAGCCTAGCGCTTTTTCCAGAAACGGTTCAACGGCACCGATTTGCTCAAGGATATAGAAACTGGGCCTCGCGATACAGATCGCCCGGCTGCCGTCGTTGAACGTGGATTTGTTGTCAAAAACGACGGACCGGATGCCTTCCCTGGCAAGCGCAAGCGCGGCTGTCATGCCGATTGGTCCTGCGCCGACAATTGCCACCGGCGCACTGCGTTCGGCGTTCCGCCAAGAAACATCAGGTGCGTCGAATTCCGGATATGTGAAGTAAAGAGAATCCGTCTCGCTTCGGCCTGATGGTCTCAATTTCCAGTCCTCTCCTGAATATGAATTTTCTTTGGGCGCCAGACCAAAGGAGGCGCGGTCCTTGACCCCCTCGGCGTGGTTTACCCGTGTATCAAGTGATGTTCTCTGATTAAAGAGGCAACAATGCCAGTGTGATGAAAGGAAATGCCACGAGGATCATCACCCGGACAAGATCCGATCCGACGAAATAGAGCACAGCCTTATCGGTTTCGACCATCGGTGTTTTCTTGTCCATCGCGTTGATCACGAAGAGGTTCATGCCTACGGGAGGTGTGATGAGGCCGACTTCGACCACGATCAGGACAAGGATCCCGAACCAGATTGCCGTGTATTCGACATTGACACGGTTCAGTGCGCCCTGGTTCACACCGCGAAGCCCAAGCTCGCGTGTCATTTCGCGCGAAAGCTCCTGCCCACTTGCCAGCAGCGCCTGAGCTTCCTGCAAGGCAGATGCCGATATCTCCGCACCGCTTAGCGAAGGTTCGGCTGTCATGAGCGACAACGAAGATGATGGCGAGCGCCTTATCATCACAGGCACGCTTACCAATGAAGAAGGTGAGCCATTGGCTGGCGCCTTGGTTGATATCTGGCATGCCGATACGCGGGGTTTCTATTCTCACTTTGACCCGACAGAACAGAACCCACCGTTCAACAACCGCCGCACAATCCGCGTTGATGAAAATGGTCGCTATGAAGTCAGAACGATCATGCCGTCCGGCTATTCCTGCCCTCCGGGTGGTACAACCAATCAATTGATGACTGCGCTTGGGCGCGATGACGGTCGCCCCGCTCATGTTCACTTCTTTGCGGACGCCGAGGGTATCGCCATCTGACGACCCAAATCAACATCGCCGACGACCCGCTGATCGATGATGATTTTGCATTCGGTACGCGTGATGGTCTTGCGCCAGAGATTAACCGTGAAAATGGCGTTGCAAGAATTCAGTTCGATCTTGTGCTGGTTTCTAACGAAAAAGGTGAAGGGTCTCGCTCCCAACGTGAGCGTATGGCGGTTTAACGTCCGGCCTACCGACCACCTTCCGCACGATGCTATCAAAGGCGCGCTCCGATCGGAGCGCGCCTTTGTCACTTGTAGTTCGGATGACTTTGCCCTCTCGACCTCAAACTAGGTGCGCAAAAATTCGCCTGACTAGGACAGCTCCCTACATCGTAGTTGGAATGAGTGGGACCAACGCGCGGAACAGTTCTCCCTTTGCTTGAGTGCCTTTACCGGTTCCACGTGATCGCAGAAATGGGCGAGCACCGGTCACATATCCCTAAAGGTGATGAATTAAGCACCGTTACGGTTAACCTGACCCCATCAATCTGTTCTGGCTGGCATTCGCACAAATGCCAGATGGGTTTTGTTTCACATAAGCGCGCTTTTGCGAACTTGGATCTCTTTCAATCAGCTAGCCTACTAAAAACCGCTCAGGTTTTACGGTTTTCGAAGCAACCTGAGAAAAGAAACAAGATCTTCCGGTGTTGTCGCTTTGGCCTTCGCCAATCTCTCAGGACATAATTCAGGATTAATGAACGTCGCCGTATCATTTTCGCTGATCCATAGGATCGACAGCTCCGAGGTCTCCCAAGCGTACACCCAACCAACTGTCTGTTTGCCATTGGGTCCAATCAGCCGAGCAATGGGTGATGCTTCTTCATTAAAATGGGTCACTATCTAATTCACTTTGAACTTGCTGCCGGATGTCGGGGTGCCAGAAAACAAACTGGTTTTGGGGTTGAGGGTCTATCCCAGAGTTGCGGCGCTATAAATTCACGGGCTGGAGACCACCTCGGCTTGAATACTCTTGATCATGAATTCTGAGAGGCACTTTGGCCTTCGTTTGAAAAAATGACGGTGTCAGAATTCGTGCCCAACCCTCACGTGCAATTTCCACTTTGTACTCGCCTATCTTGTCGCTGGACCCCAATTCGGGAAATTATTAGCCGAAGACAATAGTCTACCATCCGAATGTAGAATATATTGCGTGGTTAAATACTCTAC
>JBELEI010000053.1:0-4553 GCA_042093895.1 Cognatiyoonia sp.
TGCGTGTGACCAAAACCGATACTGGCGTTATCGTGCACCGCTGGATGATGGATCACGAGCCTGCACCATTCTACAAAAAGGTCGTAGAGTTTGAGGGAAACTGTGACCGCCTTCAGCACTACGAAGTCCGCTATCCTAGCCACGCTTTGGTCCGTGCGGTGTTCACCCCTACCGGAACTGGTGGTGTGGACGGCGCGCTGCATGAGAACACCTTTGTCATGGACAGCTACAACTTTATGACACCAACCACCGAGACTGAAACACGCTATTATTGGTTCCAATTGCGCAACATCCGTCCGGATGATGAAGAACTTTCAAAGATGATGAGCGAGGACGTACGCGGTGCATTCGAGGAAGACCGTGCGGTGCTCGACCAAGTGCAGATTGGGATGAATGAAAAGACCTCTCCGCACATTGATCTTGGTATCGATGCGGGCCAGTTGCGGTTCCGTCGTCAACTAGAAGCCATGATCGCAGAAGAGGCGATGGTTGACGCCAAAATGAGTCAGTAAGATGGTCGCAGGGTTCCGTGAATTCCGCGTCGCGAGTAAGGTTGTAGAGAGTGAAATTATCACTTCTTTTTATCTTGAACCGACAGATGGCGCACCTGTTTGGGACGTCTTGCCAGGGCAATACATTACTTTGCGCGTGCCGGGTTCAGGTGACCCAGTTCTCAAAACCTATTCAGTGTCGTGCGACCCATCAGAGACACGGCATCATCGGATTTCGGTGAAACGAGAGGCTGGACTGAATGGCGCACCAGATGGTGTCGGATCATGCTGGCTGCACGATCAGATCGAAATTGGTGACACGGTTGAAATCGCCGCGCCACGTGGCAAGTTTTTCCTGGATGAGACAAGCACGCGGCCTGTCTTACTTTTGTCGGGCGGCGTCGGCCTGACGCCGATGGTTTCGATGTTGCACCGTCTGCGTGATAGCGACCGCGACGTTCATTTTCTGCATGCCTGCGAAAATGGACAGGTTCACGCATTAAGGGACGAAGTGTTATCCTGTGCGAATGAACGGATACAGGCGCGTTTTATCTATCGCACGCCAACAGACGCAGACCGCGCCGCGAAACGGTTTGATGCGCAGGGCGTGATCGACAAAGCGTTCATGCAAACGCATGTTCCCATTGGTGATTATGACGCCTACATTTGCGGACCGACACCGTTCATGGTGGCGATGTACCAACTTCTGCAAGAACTGGGCGTTCCCAAAAACCGCATCGCGTACGAATTCTTTGGCAAAGCAACCTCGTTAGAGGCGCTGGCAGCAAAACCCGAAAGTTCGCGGAGCCATAAGGCCGCGTCGCGTGCAGCACCAACCATTCAGGCGCTTACATTTTTGACCAACCCCGATGCTTGGGCGGCGGATGAGGGGCCGGATGTAACCCCGAAACCAGCTGAACAATTGGCAGGGGATATTACTTTTCGTGCGTCAGATGTGACTGTTACTTGGGATGGATCAGCTGGATCGCTTTTGGAACTGGCCGAAAATACAGGGTTGAATCCGGAATTCAGTTGTCGCGCGGGTATCTGCAACTCCTGCAAATGCGGATTGGTGTCGGGCGAGGTGGAATACTTCGAAGAGCCGTTGATCCAACCCGAAGAGGGTCAGGTTTTGATTTGCTGTTCGCGCCCTAAAGGTCCGGTTGTTCTGGATATCTAACGCTTAGGCTTCTGCGTCTGATATCAGTGTGTCCAGATCAGCTTTTGAAAGCTCTGGGCAGATTACACACAAATGATCGCCCGGTGCTACTATGGCTCCGGCGCGCAGAATTGCGACTTTGCCCTCACGTTTGCTGCACAGGTCTTTCGGCACCTCATCCATACTGTAAAGGTCGCGCAACCGCATCACAGGTTCGCCTTTAGCCACGTGATTGCCAATGCTCACTAAGGGCTCGACCAAGCTATGTGATTGGGCGGTGATGTAGTCGGCGTTTTCGCCAAGATCGAGGAATGTCGTCTCCGGTTGAGGCAATACGCCCAATCGTTCGGCCGTTGCTGCGTGAATGATCCCTTGATGGACAAGCAACCTTAGGATCCCGATCCATCCTGCCTCCAATGCGTCGAGCGTGACTTTGCCTTCGCCACTCAATTCGCATGAAATCATGGCACATCCGGCGTTGTGTGCAGCGCTGTCGAAATCTCCCGGCGTGTCGCTGACGGGGACAACCATTGTGTTGGCAAGCCCCATTACCTGCGCCAGTTCGTATGTCTTTTTGTTGCGGGCAGGGTCGGGCGACAGGCAGAAATAGGCGGCGTTCACATAATTTGACCCACTGCCACCTGAATGGAGATCAATGGCTAGGTCTGCTTTAGGCAAAAGCTGCGTGGCGACAAAGCCTGCGATTTCTTGTGTTGGACTGGCATAGGCGGCACCCGGAAATGATCTGTTCAGGTTCCCACCGTCTAGCGGAGAAATACGGCTACAAGATTGAACCGCTGGCATGTTCAGGGCTGGCGCGAGGATCAAACGGTCTGCAACATCGCTTTGCGTCAATACGTCAAACAACCGGCGCACGATGATCTGTCCCTCATATTCATCGCCATGATTGCCAGCGCAAATCAATGCTGTCGGGCCGTCCCCACCGCGTATGACACAAAGCGGCGACTGAATGCTGGAAAAGCCATAGCGATTATCTGAATGGGTCAGACCAAAAACGTCGGCGCGTTTGCCTTGTGCTGTCAGGTTGAGTGCTGAGTGGACTGTACCGAAATTCATACTCATATTGGCTTCTCCGACGTGACCACTGCGCCGCGTTCTTTCAAAAGACCTGTCAACCAGTCAGGATCCATTTCGGGCACCGATGACAGCAGCAACTCGGTGTAAGCCGCATGCGGTGGCGAAAATATCGTCTCTTTAGGGCCTTGTTCTACAATCACCCCGTTTTGCATTACGACAACCTCGTCCGCGATAGAGCGGACTGTGGCGATATCGTGGGTGATAAACATATAGGTCAGGTCCATCTCGCGTTGCAGACGGTCCAGCAGGCGCAATATTCCTTCTGCAACTAGTTGGTCCAGCGCGGACGTGACTTCATCGCAAATGATAAAATCAGGTTCAGCTGCCAGAGCACGGGCGATGCAAACGCGTTGTTTTTCCCCCCCCGACAATTCAGAGGGCATGCAGTTTATGAATTCATCAGGGTCCAACTCGATTAACGTGAGCAACTCTCTGATACGAACGTCCTTGGCACGCCCCTTCAACCCCAAAAAGAACTCTAGCGGTCGCCCGATAATGTCTTTGATCCGATGCTTTGGATTGAGCGCGGTATCCGCCATCTGGTGGATCATCTGGATATGGCGTTGCAAGTCACGAGGGCGCTGTTTGCCAGACTTTGGCAGCGCGGCACCATTATAGTGAAGTGAGCCGCTTGAAGGAGCTAACAGCCCCATCACGACCCGCGCCATTGTTGATTTTCCTGAACCGCTTTCACCCACAACCGCTACTGTGCTTCCGCGTGTGATGGTTAGATTGATCCCTTTTAGAATATCGACAGCACCATAGCCTGCAGTCATGTCTCGGATTTCGAGTAGCGGGCCTTCGTCGACGTGTCGGGCGGCAGGGGGCGCGCGGCGAAAGTCGCGTACAGCCCACAATGATTTCGTGTAGTCCTGCTGCGGGTTTGCGAGCATGTCTCGGGCCGGGGCTTCTTCGACTTCTTCGCCGCGCAACAGGACTTTGATCTTGTCTGCCATCTGCGCCACGACAGCCAGATCGTGGGTGATGTAGATTGCTGCGGTATTATATTCGCGCACGATGTCGCGGATCGCAGCAAGCACCTCAATCTGGGTGGTCACATCGAGCGCGGTGGTTGGTTCATCGAAGATGATCAGATCGGGTCGGCACGCCATAGCCATCGCCGTCATTGCGCGTTGAAGCTGCCCACCTGAGACCTGATGCGGGTAGCGAAAACCGATGTCCTCGGGGTTGGGTAAGCGAATTTTGCGGTACAGTTCGACTGCGTCAGACTGCGCCTCGGCGCGGGACATGACGCTATGTTTGACAGGTGCCTCGCAATACTGGTCGATCAATTTGTAAGCGGGATTGAACGCGGCCGCAGCTGATTGGGCAACGTAGGCAATGCGTGCGCCGCGTAGTTGCCGCAATTCCTCATTCGAGGCACCTACAAGGTTTTGACCGTCAAAGCGAATAGAACCGCCGCTGATCCGGCAACCACCTTTGGTGTACCCCATGGCAGCCAGACCCAGCGTCGATTTACCAGCACCGCTTTCCCCGATCAGGCCAAGTATCTCGCCGCGGTTCAGGGTTAAGTTTACACCTTTGATGATAGGTTTCCATTGACGGTCTGAACGTCCTTCAATGCGAATGTCTTTCATTTCAAGCAGCAGGTCAGTCATGCGTTACTCCTTCAGGCCGGAAGACATGTGCAAAACCCAATCCACTACAAGGTTCACGCCAATGGTCAGCAAAGCGATGGCACCAGCAGGTAGCAGAGGGGCAAGACCAAAAGTCGCGGTCTGGAATGTCGCAAAGTTGGCGAATGAAATCAGCTTGGCGCTCTCGCGTACCATGCCGCCCCAGTC
>JBELEI010000054.1:0-4353 GCA_042093895.1 Cognatiyoonia sp.
CACTATATTTTTTTCCGAAAGCCATCGCATTCACAAGGTCGATGGCAATATCGGATGTACCATATACTAGAATATTTTCTCGTGATTTATTGGCCTCTCTACGGATAAGTTGACGGGCTAGAACACGAAGTCCAACAAGAATATTGAAGCTGAATAACAAGTAAATGAGCAGCATAATCACATCGATGCCACCTGCAAACAGAGCGCTCTCAACGATTAAAATGAAGCCCGAGAGGAGCGACACCTTTAAAATTGGCAGGTAAGATCCGACACTTGAAAACCGCAGCCGATCTTTGTGTAAACCGAGAGATCTGTACACTAAAACCCAGATAACTGCGTTGACTACATGCGTTACGAGGCTCAACTGTCCCATTAGATCACTTGTCGTAACGCAGAAAATGTATATCGCGAGCATTGCAAATGACTCAATCAGAAACCTCAGATAAACTCGAAGTTGCCGATCAAGATCAAAAAGATATCGTAGAGGAGAACTCATTTTACTCAACTGTAACTGACTTCGCTAAGTTCTTCGGCTGATCCACGTCAGTGCCTTTTGCTAAAGCGGTAAAATAAGAAACCATTTGGACTGCCAGCGCTTGAAGAAACGGCTCTAAAAGATTTGGCGCTGAAGGCAAATTCAATTGATCTGCAGCAACCTCACAGCCTACCTCAATCAACCGCGCGCCACGTGCCACCACTTCCGCCGAATTAGACTGCGTCTTCTCATTCAATTTATCATTAGACGACAACACAATAACGGGCACACCGTCTTCAATTAATGCAATAGGTCCATGTTTTAATTCACCCGCCGCATATCCTTCTGCGTGGATGTAACTTATTTCTTTGAGCTTAAGAGCGCCTTCTAAAGCGATTGGATACAATATTCCCCGCCCGAGAAAATAGGTATCCGTGGCAGGCGCCAGGGAGGCTCCAATATCCTGTGCTTGGCTTTCCAATTTCAAAGTCTCAGTAATCAATTTTGGCAATGACGAAATATCAGACACAAGCTCGTTCAGCTGAGCGTCGGACAAAATCCCACGCTCAGACCCAGCCTTCAATGCAACCCCGAGAAGTGACAGGAGCTGCCCCGTGAAGGCTTTTGTCGAAGCCACCCCAATTTCTGGGCCGGCAGCAATATCCAAGATAGCGTCTGCCTCGCGTGCAATCGACGAGGTGGTCACATTCACCACTGCCACAACATTCTGGACACGTCCTTTGACATTCTTGAGCGCAGACAGTGTATCGGCTGTCTCACCCGACTGGCTAACAAAAATTGCAATTTCTTTGCCGGTCAGCGGCACTTTGCGATACCGGAACTCACTGGCTATGTCGATTTCTACGGGGATACCCACGAATTCCTCGAACCAATATTTCGCAGTTGCGCAAGCGTAGTATGCTGTGCTGCAAGCGACCATTATGATCCGATCTGCAGTTGAGAAATCCACATCTTCAAGGAACGGTTTCAACGTACCTGTGTTGTGATCAATTAGGCCACGCAGACAGCGTGCCAGGCTGTCGGGCTGCTCGTGAATTTCTTTCAGCATGAAGTGTTTAAAGGGGCCCTTATCAACGCTGAAATTTTCGACGGGGACTTGTTGTATCTCTCGCACAACCTCAGAGCCGGAGTGGTCCCGCACAATCACACGCTCCGGCGTAATGACTGCCCAATCACCATCGTCAAGATAAGAGACATTCTCTGTAAACGGAGCAAGAGCAAGGGCATCTGAACCCACAAACATTTCAGACGTGCCTGAAGCATCTTGATCGCCATACCCAATCGCAAGCGGCGAGCCATTGCGCGCCACCAGCATAACGTCTTCATACCCGTCCACAATCACTGCAATAGCAAAAGAACCCACGAGCTTAGTCAGGGTATTCGAAAACGCCTCATCCAGCGTAGACGCAGTGCGAAGTGCCACATTCATCAGCTGCACAATGACTTCTGTGTCTGTTTCTGAAGAAAACAGAACACCTTGAGCAATTAGTTCTGATTTGAGCTCTGCGTGATTTTCAATAATACCGTTGTGCACAACATTGACGCACTCTGCGCGATGAGGGTGTGCATTGACCGTGTTTGCCGCACCGTGTGTCGCCCAGCGTGTGTGCCCAATACCAACGCGACCCAACAAAGGTTTACGAACCAATACCATTTTCAAATTTGCGAGCTTACCAACGGCTTTGGCGACAGACACCTTTGCATTATTCATAATTGCAACGCCAGAACTATCGTACCCACGGTATTCTAGACGTGAAAGCCCATCAATAATTCGTTGCTCAACGTCTTTATTTCCGATAATTCCAATTATTCCGCACATCTCGTCTATTCAAGTCCAAATATACGTTTTGAGTTTACTTTGTAACTTTAAGCACTGAGTATAGTGACTATGCATCAATCAAAACGCCTAGTCGCAAATTCATGATTACACGCCTCGATGAACCCATTAACTGATCCACAATCAAATCGTCGTCCGTTCAGGCGCACAGTTTCGACTGAACCCTGCCGCGCATGTGTGTTGATCGCATCTGCTAATTGAATTTCCCCACCTGATCCCGCCTTTAGGCCTCGCAAAGTGTCAAAAATATCGGGCGTCAGGACATATCGTCCGATTGACGCGAGGTTCGAGGGTGCATCACTCGCATCAGGTTTTTCAACCAAGCCTGCAATACCCGCACTGGCCCCATTTGGAACAACAACGCCATATTTTGAAATATCAGGCCCATCGACCTCCATCACCGAAAGTTGTGATTTGCCACTGCTTGCAAATGCTTGCGCCAGATCCGTCGTCACACCAGGTTCGTAATCCGTAAGAAAATCGTCCGCCAGCAAAACGGCAAACGGATCACCACCAACAGCGCGTTCCGCGCACAAAACTGCGTGACCTAACCCGAGCTGTTCAGCCTGTCGCACAAATATGCAGGCGACACCTGCGGGGATGATATTGCGCACCATGTCGGCCTGCGCATCTTTGCCCTTGGCGCGAAGCATAGTTTCCAATTCATTATTCGCATCAAAGTGGTCTTCGATCGCGCGCTTATTTCGGCCCGTCACAAAAATCAGGGTGTCGATACCTGCGGCAATCGCCTCTTCCGCAGCGTATTGGATCAAAGGTTTATCAACAATTGGCAACAACTCTTTCGGCATGGCCTTGGTCGCAGGTAGAAAGCGGGTACCAAAACCAGCAACGGGAAAGACAGCTTTTTTTAGACCCATCCCATTTCACCCACCAAAGTAGTAATTTTACTTTTGAATATCACCATCGGTAATCAGCCTTTTGATGCCAACGCCAAGCGTCTTTTATCATTTGGTCGAGCGAGGATCTTTTTGGTTCCCAGCCTAATTCAACACGTGCCAATTCTGAGCCAGATACCAACTTCGTGCAATCCCCTGCTCGCCGTTCTCCTTCAACAGTTGGGACATTGCGTTCCGTTACTATGCCTGCTCGCTCAATTACTTCTCTTACCGAAAAACCTGTTCCAGTCCCAAGGTTGAAAACCTTATTGACACCACCGTTTTCTAGCCATTTCAATCCCAAAACATGCGCCTCTACTAGATCACAAACATGGACGTAATCACGAATACACGAACCATCAGGCGTATCGTAATCTGTGCCAAGAATACTAATTTTATCTCCTTTTCCATCTATTGCATCCAATACGAGCGGTATTAAATGTGTCTCGGGTTGATGGAACTCGCCAACTTCACCCTCGGGATCTGCCCCAGCTACGTTGAAGTACCTGAATATTACGTGTTTTAAACCTGCCGACTTACTCATATGTTTGAGTATTTCCTCAACTGCACGCTTAGAGGCTCCGTATGCATTGACTGGGCGCTGTTCAGTATTTTCCGTCAACACCAAATTGTCATGATCTCCATATGTTGCGCATGTCGAAGAAAAAATGACTTTTTCGCATCCATAAGCAAGACACGCCTCGAACAGGTTCAGTGAACCAATTACATTGTTACGCCAATACTTAGCTGGATCATTAACACTTTCGCCAACTTGACTCAATGCAGCAAAATGCATGACTGCAGCAGGCTGATGGCGGGCAACCACGTCCCACAATGCTTCTGTATCTAATAAATCGATTTGCTCCAACGGACCAAACTTTACAGCGTCTCGCCATCCCGTGCTGAGGTTATCCACAACAACGGGCGAATAACCAGCATTTGAGAGTGCTTTGCATGCGTGGCTACCAATGTATCCTGCACCACCTGTAACAATTACTTTTTTTACATTTGATTTAGACATTAGAATTTAGATTCGCTTTTTTAATTAAATTCAAACACACCCGCCTGATCTACCCATAACACCCCATTATCGGCAGACTTAAGCACGCGCCCCACCAAGCAGT
>JBELEI010000055.1:0-4335 GCA_042093895.1 Cognatiyoonia sp.
TATGTCATGTTGTGATCCTTTCCATTGATCGTCGTTGGACGGATCGTGGAAAAGACTGGAGGCATCAGAGCGGGCTGCACCCCACTTGGGGCGCAATGAAATGGAGCACGCGACGGGCGAGGTTTGTTGTGCGCAACGCGCAAGGCGCCAGCCGTCCAGAAACCTCGCCCAAGCGTTGCTGGCCGCTCGCCTCCGGGCTAACGATCTGATGGGCCAACAGATCAATGGGAAGGGGCACAACGGGGTGATAGTTCGAGCGGACCAACCAGTTTTTCTGCATGCGACAGAGAACTGTGTCACGCGCTCAAATGCGCAGTTGCTGCAAATCTTACTTCAACCAAGCCGCAACAGCGGCTTCAAAGTCGCAGGTTCATGGTCGGTTCAATAGGTCTTCGAGAGCTTCAATCGACGCCAAGATTGCATCGAAGGGCGGGGCTTCACCGAAGATCATCGCTTCAGTGTTTTTGTCATCGCCGCCCTGCCGCGCACCCAAGTCATCATGTGGAGCGAGCGGGGCGTTCAAACCTTCCATACTCATCCCCAGCCACCCACAGTCGCATCAGACAGAGGTCCTCGCAAGATGTCCTGCATCCAGATTGGCATGGCTGACAAGCCGCCCTTCAGATCATCCAACAGTGCCGGACCCGCTTCTTTATCAGCAAGCATGCGGCGCACCGTTTTGCGAACAGGCTCTCTCTCTGCGTCGTTCGACATAACGTCATGAAGCCAATGCAACGCCTGCACCAGATACATGCCAGGGCGCCCCGCCCAATACAGCCGACTTGGGGCCGCTTGTTTGAAGACGATCTTTTGATTGTCTAGAGTGACAGGCTTTAACCGCGCATCAACAAGTACTTCGATTTTGGCCGGCACCGCGTTGGTGAGGCCGAGCGTGTTGGCAGCCGTCATACCATCGATCAACCAGCGAACCTGATCGCGACGCGCGATTGCATCGATGACGGTGCGGTAGTCTGGTACGGTAGATTTGCCTGTCAGCGCATTCTGGGACGGCTTGTCGTAAAGCCCCCGCGCAATGCGTCTCAGCTGACCGGACGTGACCTTGCGCTGCAGTGCCTTATCGGCAGCTGCGCGACCCCCGATGTCGGCAAAATCAGCTGGCGTCCACACTTGTCGCGGCGCGTCATCTACACGAGCGCGTAGGCGGTCTGGCAAAGTTTTCAATTGTGCAGATCCGACCATGTCCGAAATATACCGCAAAATTCGGACAGAAGCGAGTTCAAGCTGATGTACCGCCTTAAACGACGATGGCGTTCAAATTGGCAACCAGATCATCCAAATCGGTTTAATGCCGTCACAACTGGTAAAATTGGTTCGTACCGCAGCACACTCAGTCATACAGTTAACTCAGTAAAAAAGAGCGGCTCCGAGATAGGCTTGTAAATGCGGCTTGCAACCTTGCCTTTGGGGGCTTGGGTCACCGCAGCGCTCGCACTGCACACAGCATTACGGGTCGCCGACATTTTCCTGCTTTTTGCCTAGTTAATGTGATTGGGAAAAATAATCAAACATCTCTTCGACCATTCGACCTCTGCGCACTTTGCTAATAATGTACTGCGCATATCGGCCGTTTATTCCACATGGGCAGTGCTCACTGCCGTGCGGGAAAAGTAGCCAGACCGCCGAAGCGGTCTGGCTTGACTGTTAAGCGGCGTCTTTCGGACCCCAAGGGATGATGGCCTGCAGGGACATGTCATCCTGGCTCGCGGCTTTGCCGAGGTTGGCATTGAAGGCGTGATCGCGGACCGTCAGGGTGAAGTAGTCAGAGCCTGTATCTTTGTTCTGCTTCTTCCAGATGCCACCGCATTCGACCAATTTGCCGCGGGGGGAGCGGCCAAGAACGCGATGCGTCGGTGCCATGGGATTGCTGCTGGCGATGGGCTCGACTGTGATGTCGAGGTCGAAATTCAGGGTTGAAATGGACCCTACGCCTTTTGCTGTTTCGATGTCTTCGCTTGTGAATTTGATGCAGTTCGTGGTCATTGCTTTTCTCCTTGTTTGCGTTGCAATGATGGTCACCTTGCAGCTGGCCAAGGCCCGGACACACCGAAGGCGAAGCGTCAGCGGAGAGGGGCAGGCGCGGATCTTTTTGTGTCGCGAGGAATGGCCCGCAGGGACAGGGGAAAAAGATCGGGGGCAACCTTTGTGGACGGGGCGACAGCTGCGACCAGCATTATCGAGCAACTCAACACATCAGGAGAAAGTCTATGGCCACGTCGCTGATAGTGAACACTGACAAAAGAAACTGCGAGAAGGCATCTTCACTTCCTGTTTGACTGACAACGCGCCGATCAAAAGACCCTGCCTCCGTCAGACCTGGGAACGACACATCTCGCTCTCTTCCATCTCCCCCCAAGCTCTGGTGGGGCCGGTTTGCTGGAATGGATGCACCAAAGACCAGTTTCGTTCACTTACCTGAACATTCGCTTCATTACGTTCAGAATACTGGACAACATCTTGACTCGACGCCAGATTGATAATACTTGTCCAATATACTGGACGTAAGATATCTCACGTTCATCTAATCAGACAATGGCAGCGCACATGAAACGCAAAAGAAGTTACTCACGGGTTACGAAGCAAGCTTTGTCTATCTTCGGCAAGCTGATCCGCGTCGCGCGCACGGAACGCGGCATGACAGCGCAAGACCTTGCGGACCGTGCAAACATTAGCCGCACGACACTGTATAACATCGAAAAAGGTGCACCCGGCCCTGAGATCGGCACGGTCTTCGAGGTCGCAGCGCTTGTTGGCGTGCGTCTGTTTGATGCCGATGACAGTACGCTGGCAATGCACAATGCCCGCCTTGATGAAAAACTAACACTCTTGCCAAAGAGCGTCCGGGCATCCAAGCAAGAGGTCGACGATGACTTCTAATTTTGCCCAAGCCTCGGAGGCCTTTGTCTGGATTTGGCTGCCCGAAAGCACCGCCCCTGTCGTTGCAGGGCGCATCACGCAAGATGCGGACCGGTTCGTATTCAATTACGGTGCAAGCTACCTCGAGCGCACCGATGCAATACCGATATACGCACCCGAACTCCCGCTGCGTCGAGGCATCATCGAACCTCAGGCCGGTCTTTCGATGGCCAGCTGCATTCGCGACGGCTCTCCGGATGCATGGGGGCGGCGTGTCATCATCAATCGTTTGGTGGGCGCAAAGGCGAGTACAGCCGAAGTCGGCAACATCACAGAAATATCCTACCTGCTTGCATCCGGTTCTGACCGCATCGGTGCCCTCGATTTCCAAGCGTCGGCGACGCAGTATGTGCCGCGCCGGAAATCCGAAGCCACATATGAGGAACTCATCGAGGCAGCCAGTCTCATTGAAAAAGGCGCTCCCCTGACGCTTGGCCTAGATCAGGCGCTCAATCACGGTACATCAATCGGTGGCGCGCGGCCCAAGGCGCTGATCGATCGCGGAGATCGCAAGTTGATCGCCAAATTCTCGGCAAGCGGCGACCTCTATAGCGTCGTCAAAGCGGAATTCATCGCGATGAAGCTCGCGGCTGCCTGCGGCCTAGACGTCGCGCCCGTCTCGATGATTGAAGCTGGCGGCAAAGACGTGCTCTTGATCGAGCGCTTTGACCGGACCCGCGCAGGTGAGGACTGGCATCGCAAAGCGATGGTGTCTGCACTTACAATCCTTGGGCTGGATGAGATGATGGCGCGCTATGCCTCCTACGAGGATCTGGCCGAGATCATTCGTCACCGCTTCGCCAAGCCCAAGGAGACGCTGCGAGAGCTGTTTGGCCGAATCTGCTTTAACGTGCTGTGTGGCAATACGGACGATCACGCCCGCAATCATGCAGCCTTTTGGGACGGCGAAATGCTTACGCTCTCCCCCGCTTATGACATCTGCCCTCAAGGTCGCACCGGGAATGAAGCGACGCAGGCGATGCTAATCAAGGGCGACAATCGGATGAGCACTTTGGCCAGTTGTCTAACCGCCGCACCAGATTTCCTACTCACCGACGACGACGCAATCGAGGTCATCACGCAACAGATTATCACGATTGCCCGTAAATGGGACGCGGTCTGTGAGCTCGCAGACCTCAGCGCAACAGACAAAGCCCTGTTTGGCGGGCGACAATTCCTGAATCCGTACTGTATCGAAGGCTTGAGTTCGGATCATGATACTCTGACTGATCAATTTGAAGGGTCGCGAGGGCAATTGCTAGCTTAGTCAGGGGTCGTTTCGATAGGTATTTGGCCTTTACGGTAAGCGAAAGCAGCCGTTCGTAAATAGCGCAGCGAATGCTACAGAAGAGCCCGACCCTGCCATTTTGTTTTTATGCTGCGTGCGCTCGCAGCGGGAGA
>JBELEI010000056.1:0-4168 GCA_042093895.1 Cognatiyoonia sp.
TTTATGAGACCTTTCTCACCCGCCTGAAAGAAACGACAATTCAGCAAGGTATTCAACAACCTGACGCGCGCGTTCTTTCGACCGCGATTATTGGCAAAAAGATATCCCCTCGCACCAGTATTATCGCCGCTCTTTCGTTGATCCTCGGCTGCATGATGGGCGCAGGCGTTGTGCTCTTTCGCGAAATGCGGGCCAATGGGTTCCGCAACGCCGAAGAGCTTCAGTCAACAACGGGCTTACAAGTTATTGGGCAGATTCCGATGTTCCCAGTGGCCGCTCGCAACGACTTGATTCAATACCTCAAGGACAAACCAACATCCCCAGCGGTTGAGGCCGTCCGCAACATGCGTACCTCGATCTTGCTGTCAAACGTCGACACCCCTCCACAGGTCATTATGTCGACCTCGACCATCCCGGGAGAAGGCAAAACCACACAAGCAATCTCTTTGGTGCAGAACCTCTCTGGTATGGGGAAGAAAGTTCTTCTTATCGAGGGTGACATTCGCCGCCGAACACTTGACGAATATTTCAAAGGTGAGGCGGGCGAGCATGGCCTTCTCTCGGTTGTTTCTGGAGAGGTGTCTTTGGCTGAAGCAATCGTTAAGAGCGAGCGCATCGGTGCGGATGTTTTGATGGGGCAAACCTCACATATCAACGCAGCAGATATCTTCTCATCAGACAGGTTCTCCACGTTCCTAAAAGAGGTTCGCAAAGGCTACGACTATATAGTCATTGATACGCCTCCTGTTCTTGTTGTCCCTGATGCACGCGTGATCGGACAACATTGCGACGCGATCATGTACACGGTCAGATGGGACAGCACGACCAAAACCCAAGTTCTCGCAGCCCTACGTGAGCTTGCGGCAGTCAACCTTGTTCCGACGGGCCTTGTCCTCTCGCAAGTTGATCCAAAGGGTATGAAAAAATACGGATACGGCGAGTCATATGGCGCATACTCAAGCTATGGCGGCGGGTATTACGACGCATAGCAGAAGCTTGGGGTTACAAGCCTGCCTATTCATCTCAATCAAAAAAGAAAGCCCCTATGCACCAACGTGGATAGGAGCTTTCTGTTTCTAAAATATATCCGACAGATTAGGCGTGGCGTTCATCTAACGTTTGATGGTGATAGCCTTCAACTCTCGATTGGATCAACGCACGCAGATGATCGCTGTCAGACCGATCAATAGCCACACTCACTTCACGCATCATCGAAGCGATCTCGATCTGAGAGAGATGTGCTTCTTCTGCCCTCATTATCTTCGGATGTGGCGTTGCAACCAGGCTATCTCCATCAATCAACAGCTCTTCATAGAGCTTTTCACCAGGGCGCAAACCGATGACCTTCACCTCGATATCACCGACGCCTGTTTCTGGATCAAACACCGAACGCCCGGATAGATTGACCATGCGATGCGCAATATCGATAATTTTTTGTGGTTTACCCATATTGAGAACAAACAAGTCGCCGCCCTCGGCATAGGCACCTGCAAGAAGCACCAACCTGCTCGCTTCGGGTATTGTCATAAAGAAGCGCGTCACTTCTTTATGCGTCACTGTAACTGGTCCACCAGCCCGGATCTGACTCTCAAACAAAGGCAGCACCGACCCTGACGAGCCCAAAACATTCCCAAACCGCACCATCGCAAACTTCGTTGATGTGCTTCGGGTTTGAAAGTCTTGCACCACCAGCTCAGCCATGCGCTTCGTGGCTCCCATGATGTTGGTGGGGCGCACGGCCTTGTCTGTAGAGATCAGAATGAACCGCTCAATCTTTTCGTCAAAGGCGACCTCAGCGACGGTCTGTGTACCAATCACATTGTTACGCGCGCCCTCGAGCTCATTTTCTTCAACCAATGGAACATGCTTGTAAGCAGCTGCGTGCAGGATGATTTCAACGCGCTCTTCGCGAACGACTGACTGAACTCGGCTTCTATCAATCACAGACCCAAGACGTGTCACAATATCAAGACCCTGTGGCAAGTGCGCCGTCAGGGCGCGCAATTCTCGATCGATAGCATAGAGTGCAAACTCGTTCTGTTCGAAAAGAACAACCTTCGCAGGCTTGCAGTTCAAAAGCTGTCGGCAGAGTTCGGACCCGATTGACCCCCCTGCCCCTGTGACCATAACTGTACGACCAGCATAGGCCTTCGCAATCTCAGGGGTATCGAGCGCGACTTTCTCGCGCCCTAGAAGCTCGTCTGGAGTGACCGGACGCAGGGCACTTTCAAAGCCACCATCTGCCATAATATCGACGTAGGATGGCAGCACCATCACTTCAACCGACAGCGTCGCCAAACGTTTTACAATCGCAGTACGCTGACTTTGATCAATCGACGGCATAGCCAATAAGACACGTTCAATCTGATGTCTCTTGATGCGTTTCTCCAGACAATTCGGTTCGTGAACCTGCATTCCATTGACAAGTAGGCCTTTAAGATTCGGGTTGTCGTCAATGAAGAATACGGGGCGCGCCTCACGAGATTGGCGTAACGCAGCTGCGAGCTGAATACCCGCAGACCCGGCACCATAAATCGCAACAGGGACGCGTGAACCGCCTTTCCCACTCAGACTTATCAGAAGATGCAGTGCGCCAACGCGTGCAAGTACAGCAGTCAAGAAAAACAGTGCGCCAAAAATTAAAGGGACAGACCGCGGGCCTTCAAGATTGAAGATGAACCCAACCGACATCGCAGACAAAGACAGGATGATAGCTGTCGCCCCTAGGCGCAAAATCACTCCGTTTTCCATGGCATGAAGTTTTATTCGTGGCAAACGCATCGTGTTTATAACGACAGATCCGACGACACTCATGGAAACAAATAGGATCCAGTTATCCAGCAAAATAGATACTGGAAACAGCACACCATATCTCAGGGCAAACGCTGCGAAGAGGCAAAGGCCAATCAGCAGCATATCCATCGTGAATATCATCATGCGCTTCGTATGGCGCGGACGCGACAAAAGGTACTCGACAAACATAAAGCAACAACTCAACTCGGAAAGAATCAACTAAACAATGTTACAACAATAAACCCAGTCTCAAATATTTCAAGTTAAGCGGCCGAGGGCAAAGATATTACTAAATAGAGTCAGCCCCAGAATTCAGCAAAATGGGCAAAGCTTGCTGCAACGCTCGGCCCCATGTTGTGATCGGTTGCGCTTTGACGAAAATAATGTCGTTAGGACGCATTTGCATCCGTGACGCCATCGTCAGATTTACAATGTTGGTGGCATCAAGATGATAAGCAGTGACCTGATCTTCGTCCCCTGGTCGCAAAACATAGATTTGTGCTGGGTTGCCTGTTGTTGTTGAAAAACCGCCCGTTTCGAACAAGATTTCTGATAGGGTTGCATCGCGCTCGAAGGGAAGTGGGACAAGAGTCTGCTTGGCAACTTCGCCGACAAGAAAAACACTATCACGCACCACGGCATTTGCGGCCAATCTTGCGTTGAAAGTGTCTCGGCGCTCTGACAGTTCAGAACGGCGCAACCTAATTTCTGTCTCCAGCTCGCTCAGCGCATTACTGCGTGCGCGCTGCCGAAGATCCATCGCGTTGATCTCTTGCTCATAATAGGTTTGCGCTCGCGTAAGGTCATATGCAGTGTCAACGTAAACGCTATCACCATCCGTCAATGTCACTTTCTGCAAATTTTGATCTGAGAAGTAATTATCAAGAGGAATTTGATACAAAGTTCCGTCACGATAAATCCGAATGACACCATAATCATTGTTCTCAAGCGTAATACCGCCCGCAGCGGTTATTGCCTGATCGAGGCGAAGCGCAGAAAGTGTGATAGGCGCAATAATAGCGTTGCGCACGGCACCGCCAATGCTAACGCGTTTTGAGTTGAACTCAGCGACCTCAAGACTGAATTCTGAGTCGAGCTGATTTTGAACCAAACGTTGGAACACCTGATCCTCAGCCTCTTCGACAGTCAGGCCTGCGATTGCAACGGCACCCACTTCAGGGATTGCGATCGCGCCATCGTCTCGGACCGTATATCCCTGACGTTGGCTTTGGGCGGCCAGCAGTCCCGTAAGCTGTTCGACAGAATTTCCTGCGGCCCGCGTAGCAAGGATCACGACATCGCCGATCCCAATTTTATAGGACAAGGTCTGCACCTCAGGTGGCAAGCGCAGGGCCATTTCCGCAGGGGGGCTCAA
>JBELEI010000057.1:0-4131 GCA_042093895.1 Cognatiyoonia sp.
TGTTGATGAGAAACACGTCGTAGGCCTCACGCCAGCGGCTCTGATCCATACCAGGTGAGCCAAGCGGCATGTCCGGCACCGCGAGGCCTATTGCGTCCGGCCTTTCGCTGAGTAACCTGCGAATATCATCTGCTGGCACGTGGCCCTCGATCACGTAGCCCTCTACCAGACCCGTGTGACAGGACACCATGCGTTGCGGAACGCCATTGTCGAGTTTGAAGCGTACAAAAAGGCCCGCAAACATATCTTCACCTGTGGGTTCGAAGCCGTTTTCTTCGAGGTGTTTCATCCACGCTAGGCAGCAACCGCAACCATTCGTCTTAACGACTTCAATTGGGGTCGTTTGGGCAATCGCTTGCCCAGCCAATGCGAGCGTGAGCAAGGCGGAGAGTGAGAGTTTTTTCATTATCTAAAGCCTTTCCGACATCGTTTGAGCGGCATCCTGATCAAGTAATCCAGTAAACTGGGCCCGGCTCTCATGAAGACGTGCTACAATGTCTGGATTGGTTCCTTCTGCGTTTGCCGCTTCTGCAAGCCGTTCTTCCGACATTGGATCTGTGGGTCGGCCATCCACCCGCACTTCATAATGCAGATTTGGACCCGTCGCAGTTCCTGTCGCGCCAACGCGACCGATAGCCTCACCCGCTGTAACCCTATCTCCGACCGAAAGACCGTCGGGCACGGAACTCAGATGGGCATAGCGGGTCATAGTGTCCGAGCCATGCGCGATCTCGACCACGCGTCCATAGCCGCCGCGTCGGCCAACAAAGGAGATAGTTCCAGGTGCGGTGGCATAAACGGGCGTCCCATGCGGAGCTGCAAAATCGACCCCTGTATGCATGCGCATATCTCCATACACCGGATGTCTGCGGTTGCCATACACCGAACTCAACCGCGCTCCCTTCACAGGCTGCGCGAACACGCGCAACACTTCTCCATCGACAAAAATTGTCGCGTTTCCAGAGTTGTCGTCCGGCCACACGATCTCATAACGGGTTTCGTCGATGGTCAGCGCAGCGAAGGACAGGTGAGGTTGTCCGATAATTTGGTCGCTGAGCCTGGCTTCACGCCACATCAATTGCAACGGTTCGTCGCCTTTCAAATCACGCCGGAAGTCTACAGTCCCCCCCAACATCTCAGCCAAGTCTACGGCAAACCGAGCGGGAACATCTGCCGATGCAAGAGTTGCCGAAATCGAGTTTTGCACTGTCGTATCTGCCGCCCGCAGCACCAAATCAGGCTCAGGCAGTATTCTCCGAGTGGCGGTCTCATCTGTGAAAACCGCTTCGATTTGGACGCCTTCGTCAACGGACATTACGGCTCGTCTCAGCGATCCGGAAACGGAAGTTTCAATCTCGATGGCATATCCGGGTCTAAGCTTGCGCAGGTCATATTCTGCCGCCATGGCCAGAGCTACTTCGGCGCGATCACCAGCAGAAAGTCCCGCCGCTGACAGCAATGCATCTAAGGTTTCTCCCGAGTACAGGGTGCCCGACCAGGTTACAATTGGCGAGGACGTTTCCCAAAATGCTCCGTCGTAAGCTAGGGGCTCCGGCTGTTCTGAGGACCAAATGACTTTGTCAGCTGCCGCAATCGTGCCCCAAGAGGGTGCCTCCGTTTGAAGCAACATAGATGGCTGTCGCAAGGGAACGGGCTGCCAATTCGACGCCACAGCAAGTGCATCGGGAGCCCGGGACGTTCCCCAGTTGGTCTGGGATGCCAAGATTAGCGATAGGACTAAAGTAGCGCCTAAGACACCAAAAGCAGGATACCTCAACTTCATGATGTTTCTTCTTCTATTGTCAGAACGTGGCGGATTTTTGGCACCGCGAATTCTCGTTGTTCATGGTAGTCTATCGTGCCGGAAAACTGCCCCTCAGCATCAAAGAGAAAGACGCTTGCCGTGTGGTTCATTGCATAGTCGCCACCCTCCGTGGCGACTTTTTCATATCGTGCGCGGAAGCCCGCCGCTGCCCGTTCCGTCTCATCCGGCGTTCCGCTCCAGCCTTGGATGGCAGGGTGAAAATAGCTGATATAGTCGGCCATGGCGTCCACGGTATCGCGTTCTGGGTCTACCGTGATGAATACGGCATTCATGTCCGCAACCTCATCGCCAAGGTCGTCGAGCCAACCAGAGATGTCCGACAATGTGGTGGGGCACACATCAGGGCAATATGTGAAGCCGAAAAACACCATGGATGGATTGCCGATAAGTGTCGCAGGTCCAACGGTTGCCCCGTCATGGTTGGTCATCTGGAATTCCATTTGGGTGAGCGGCAAAGGTCGCTGAGCCACCGGCTCAGGCGCACCCGGCCCATCAACCTGCCACCAGCCGATCAACAGCGTCAGCGCTACAACGCCGCTCACGGCTGCGCCATAAGTAAGGAGCGTGCGCCGGTTCATCAGCCCTCCGGCCCGCGGGCGGCAATGCCAAGAATGGGAACGTCTACAGTCAGTGTCCCGCCATCTGCGAAGTTCAGTGTCAGCGGAAAGGTCTCCCCTTCGACCATCTTGGTTTGCAAGCGCATCAACATGGCATGCATGCCGCCCGGTTCCAGCGAAACACTTTCGCCCGGAAGAATGGTGATTTCACCGACAGGGCCCATGGAACTGACACCATTTGAATCAGTCGTGGTTTCGTGGATGTCCGGCATCATGGCCAATGGGGTTTCCAGCCCGACCAATGTCATCGGGTCAGAACCCGTGTTGCGCAGGGTCATGTAGGCTGCGCCTGGACGGTTGGTGCCGATAGAAGCGCGGGCCCATGCGTCTTCGACTACAATGTCTTCCGAACCGGCTACTGACGTTGAGGGTAGCCCAAACATGAGGCAGAATGCGAAGACAATGAAGGCTGATGATTTCATGGGTTCGTTCCTAATAGCCAGTTGTTCAGGGTTCATTCGCAGCGACTTCCGCAGCAACGAGGGCGCGCAACTCGTCGGCGCCGAAGGGATCAAGAGGTTTGCCGTTTACAAAGAAAGTGGGGGTGCCGCGGATCTCCATCGTTTCGACATCAGCGCGGTCCTGATTAAGGATTGCAACGGTTTGCGGCGCCCTCATTTGGTCTTGGGCCGCTTCGACGTCAAGGCCAGCTTGTTCCGCTATACTAAGGAGCAGGCCCGGCGCAGGTTCACCGTGCGACGCCCAGCGTGGCTGTTGTTCTAGGATCGCTTCTTTGACCGGGATAAAGACACCCTGCATGCGCGCCGCTTCCATTACCCTGATCGCCTCTTCTGATGCCGGGCCATGAAACGGGGTGTATCGAAGAACGACGCGAACCTGATCGCCGTGCTCAGCCATGATGTCCTTTATGATCGGATAGAAAGCACGGCAGGCTTCGCAAGCGGGATCGAAGAATTCCACGATTGTGACGGGGGCGTCCTCGGGTCCCATGATGGGAGAATAGGGACGCATCAGCGCCTCTGTTTGCTCGGATTGAAGCGGTTCGACCATGGCAACTGGTGCAGTGCGGGATTGATTCCAGGCAGCGGCCGCAAATATTGCGAGACCTGCAGCTAATGCGACTAGAACGATTGATTTACTTTTCACGTGCGGGGCTCCTTCAGGGAGATTAACGAAAAGAGTGCGATCAGAGCGAAAGCTATGAGCGCCAAGAGCGGAATGGGGACGCCAAGGAATAACTGGTTATCGCCGGTACAAGACGGGCCAGTTTCAGTGCAGGGTTTGATGGGTTCTGGAAGGATGCCTGTATAGAGCCCAAGATGCCAAAGCGCGATGGCGGCCCCACCAAGGGCGAGCGCAACCCCGTAGCGACCGACCCGATGATCCTCCCACCAGAGGCCAAGGCCAAGAACCATGGCTAGCGGAAACATGAAAGAGCGTTGAAACCAGCACAGATTGCAAGGTGCCTGACCCAGAACCTCACCAATATAGAGCACTGCTAAGGAACTCCCCAAAGCCACGATCCAGGCGGCGGCAAGAGCCGAATCTTTTGTCATCACTCGGCTCATATCGACATCCTCGACCTTAGATCGGAAACAATCTCTTCAGCTGATGTGCCATATGTCCAAGCCCCGACATAACCGCCTTGGGGATCAAATAGGAACAGCTGGGAGGAATGCCCCATCGTGTATCCGTCGGGCGATGCCGCTTCCTCGATTTTCTCAAAGT
>JBELEI010000058.1:0-4045 GCA_042093895.1 Cognatiyoonia sp.
GCGTCGAGATCACAGATCAAAACCTTCAATACAATACCGCAGTCATCGATACGAAGCCTCTTGAGGCGGCCTCTACAGAGGACAGTTTTGTCGAGAATACGGAAGGTGAAGATGTTGTTAATACAGTTGAAACGGTGTCGTTCTCTTTTGTCTTTGCCGACATTGTGGACTTATTACTGCCGCTGGGTCCGAACTTTGATCCATTAGATCCAGACGGTGTTGCTGCTTTTGTGGAGACCCATCAATCAGAACTCCAGGCTCTTTTTGCTGTTGAACTGACGAGTGTTGATCCAGCGGTTCATTCACGCGTGGATGAGAATGGGGATCCATTAAGTGATCCCAACGAGGGGCTTCATGTAGAGAACTTCCGTTTTGCAATTGATGAAAACGGTGTTTTTGATCTCAGTGCATTCTCTGTCGACGTTGAGATCCCAGACCGGACTTATGCAGATTTGACTGTAAAATTGAGTGCCGGCAATGTTGCTGATCTAGCGCAAAATGAGAGTCTTGAGGATATCACGCACACTCAGCGTGTAGATACTCAAACGGTAAACATTATTACGACGCCAACGGCTGGTTTGTTTATCGGTGCGGAATCTACTGTGCGTGTGTTAGATGCTAATGGAGATCCATTGGCGGCTGATGTGACACTAGACCCTGCTACTGGGCAGGCATCTGTTAGTATTGTTCCGAATGAAACATATCCTGGTGGGTATCGTGGTGCGGTTACGATTGAAGTGATCGATACGGACCCTAATCCTGACTATATTGACGAATATACGGGTTTGCCCGTCACATTATCTGACGGGACTTCCGCCTCTGTGATGCGTGCGGTTTACAATATTGACCAGCCTGGAGAGGTGCGCGTTACGGTGTCACCTGTTACGGAACTTGCTACGATCAAGTTGCGCGAGTCGATGTTGGCATCTGAAGATACGGTTCTGGATGTGGAGCAGGTGAACGCGTTTAACGTGGGCATTGGTAAGATTTTTGGCGTCGACGACATTGTTGGCACCTCTGCGACTGTTGTAAACTCGTCTCTCGTTGAGAGCGAAACAGGCATAGATGTTGTCGATTTTGATAGTACAGACGGCATTGATGCTTCGGAGAAGTACGGTCAGGTTTTGGCCATGCTGTCTGCGCGTGACAGTCAAAGTGGCTCTTTGAATGCGACGATTGCAGAACTTGCCTCGGAAATTAAGGCAGTTGAAGCGGGTGGTCAGACTACGCTGGCAATTAAGCAATCTGGCGCTGACAAATTGGCCCAGGCGCTCGACAGCTCAGGCCAAAATGAGGGTTTAAATACCTCTGGTGTTAACCGTTCTCTTCTAGATGTTGCGTACATCGACGAAGCCTCTGCGGAAGGTTTTGGACTTAATTTGGCGGAAGCCGAGACCGCGACGGTGCCGGTAAAGGGTGCTCAGGTTGGCGATACGGCGTTCATTCAGTGGGGTGTTATTACACAGCCTGACCTTGATGCGGGTGAGGTTGCTGGAGCGCCTAACCGGTTTGAGATTGTTATTGATGAAAGCCATGTTCAGGCAGATGGTTCGATCCGCGTTCCTGTACCACTTTCTGTAATTGAGAAGCAGGGGGATGCAACGGAAGTTGCGGTAAGTACAGCTGTTGTGCCTGCGGGTACAGTAGATGCGGACGGTAATCCGGTGCTTGCACCTGAAGACAGTGCTTATCGTGCCCCTGTCTTGCTGACAGTAGATATTATTCCGCCCCAGACAACGGTTGAAGCACCAGATGCGTCGGCGCCTTTTACCACTGTGGGTGCTGTTGAGGGGATCCGTGGTGGAGATGATTTGAACGTACTGTTGAACAACAGTGCGGATGAACACTTTAAGTATGCTTTAAGTACAGGATTTTTGAGTGCATATGAAACGGCGTATCAAGAGGCCTATGAGGCAGAGTTGACTGCCAACCCATCGGCGACAGAGGTAGAGCTCAAGACGATTGCAGATGCTGCGGGTATGACTGCGAGTGCCGATCAAGTGCCAATTGGGTTGTCAGTGTCTAATATTGTTCAGAACCCAGTGAGCGGGACATGGCAGTTTGACTGGGAGCTTGATCTGACAGCTGCGATCTCTGTTGCAGAGGAAGCAGCGGTGGTGGCTGCTGAGGAGGCGGGTGAGAGTTACACACCTGTTCCTACATTTACACCAGATGATGAAAAAGCAGTCTTCCAAGTGCAAGCGAGCACTGCAGACTTGGTTGGTAATGCGGACGCGGATGACGCGCGCAATACTGTTATTATTGGGTCGGTTGATGACGTTGTTGATACTGTGGAAGAAAAAGTGGTCATGGATCAGGCACTTAATCGCCTGAGTGATCGTTTTGGAGACGCAGCTGTTGATACGCGTGCTGAAATCAAAATGATTGCTGAGGCGATTGATGGTATCAACACGCTAAAAGCAGGCGTTGATCCAGCATCAGTTGCAACAGATTTGGTACGCGCAGAGCAGCGTCTGATCCTTGGTGCGGGTGGCTCTACGGGGTTTGCGGGTACAGTTGATGCTGGCGTTCACAACCTAGCGATTGGAGAGGATAGCTTCACTGTTGATTTGAGTGCAGTTGGCTCGCCGACCGTGGATGACATTATTGCTGCGATCACATCTGATCCTGCATATGCTACAGCCGCCTATACAGTTGAGCGCGATGCATCAGGCAATGGAGTTGATATTGCTTGGAAATCCTTTGGTCCGCAGCCAGATGTTGTGGCGGATGTGACAGTAACGACCGTAGAGGATGCAGATCAGTTATCTGGAACGATTAGTAATCCTGGTGGATTGGTCTCTTTTGCGGTTCAAGACGTTCCGGTTGATGGGGAGCTGGTTGACGGAGCCTTTGTCCCTTCAAAAGGCGATATTACTGTTGGGTTTGGCAGTGCTGAGTTGACGGTAGCTGTTGCTGAGGGGGAAACCCTCGCAGATGCGCTTGTTGGTTTGCAGGGTAATGACGATTATGCATCACTTCCGTTCCGTCTTGCTGTGAATGCGCAGGGTGATGGATTTGTAGCAACATGGAAGGCGACACAAGCTGATCCTGTGACGGAACAGATTACCGTTGATCGCGCGTTTGCGGTGACAACAACGACGGAAACAACAGCTGAAAGTGTCGTTGCCGGCACGGCCGGCGTCACCACTCAAGAGCTCCAATCACTCGATATCCAAAATGTGGATGATCGTGATATGGCAGCGGTGAACCGAGTGCTGGCAAGTGACTTGGCTCAGGCATCTGCGCCGACTGTCAGCTTTGAGCAGAGCGCTTTGGCTGCAGGAGAAACGTCTCGGGTCAGCATGACATTTGCAACCCGTGTGGGCCAAGTTCCAGATGATGCGCTTGCGCTTATTGGGGGAACATTCAGCACTGAAGGTGACGTTAATGATCCAGTTTGGAGCAGTAGCGATGGTCTGACGTGGACTGCAACATTTACGGCAAGCAGTCTCATTCCAAATACAGCCTTTAGCTATACTGAAGAGCTGGACGCGCGCGGTGATGTTGCGGTTGATGCGGCAGGTAACCCTGTTTTAGTTGCGACGGTCGCTGATGAGACGACAGATCCTGTGACCTATGCTGGAGTAGAAACGGGCATATCGCAGATTGCGATGACAGAAGCTTTGGTGAACCGCGTCACAGGAGCGACCAACAAGGTTGCGAATTTTGCAGCTGAGCAAGACGGGCCTCCAGCGCCTATGCCATCTGTTCAAGACTTTGCGGATATGGCGATTGCGGGTGTCGACGGGACGAATCTGTCTGCAGTGAACGATGCGCTTTTGACGATCCGTGATCGTTTTGAAACTGCGGGTGATGTGCATACGCAGATGAACAGGGTTGTTGAAAGCTATAATACTGTTTTTGATACAGTCCTTGCGCCTGTTGGTGTCACGCAGCCTTTAGCGGCAGATTTTGTTGAAGACTTCAAGAATTTGGGTGTGAGCAACTTATCGAGTGATAGTGCGCGTGCAGAAGATCAGCTGACGCTTCTGCAGGGTGCATTGCAAGCTGTTGCTGCTGCAAAATCTGATATTGCAAATGA
>JBELEI010000059.1:0-3993 GCA_042093895.1 Cognatiyoonia sp.
TTGCGCTGCTCAACGATGGGATGGATATACATGCGCTTGCTGTGCAGATGGGCACATCAATCGGCATGATTGAGCGGCATTACAGTCATCTCACACCGCGCCTCAAGAAGGACATGCTCACGGGGAAAAGGTATGAGCTGTCGCGTGATGAGTGGGAAGGGCTGGACACTAGTGAGTAGCTAAGGGCTACACCTTGGGTAGAAAGCAGGCTTTCGCTGGGTTTACGTATAGACCTGCAAGGCGGACAAAACTGCCTCTTACGTCACAAGTTCTATTGTTCACTTTGGCGATGACAACGAACCAACATCGTAATAACGTTTGGGCATGAAACCCAAAATTCTCACAACGCTACCCAGCTATACTCAGGCGCTCTTGGTTCAAGACGCTATAGCGGGCGTGACTGTGGCCATGGTTGCCTTGCCGCTCAGCCTTGCTATTGCCATCGCATCTGGAGCTGACCCTTCAAAAGGTCTGATAACGGCAATTGTTGCGGGCTTCCTGATCTCGCTTCTCGGGGGCAGTCGCGTGCAGATCGGCGGTCCGACGGGGGCCTTCATTGTCGTTGTGTTCGGCGTGGTTGCGGAACATGGATATGACGGCTTGGTCCTCGCCACCTTCATGGCGGGTCTCATGCTGCTTGTCGCGGGCTATTTCCGTGCGGGAAATCTTATTCGACTGATCCCAGAACCTGTCATAAATGGCTTCACAATCGGGATCGCCGTGATCATCGCGACAAGTCAGCTCAAGGACCTTCTTGGGCTCACGGTTGATGAGGTCCCAGCAGAGTTTCTTGCAAAGATTGAAGTGCTTTGGGCGGCGCTTCCGACTTTGTCGGCAGCGTCGGCGTTGATCGGCCTTGTTACAATGTTCTTGATCGTGCTGTTCCGTCGCGCTGCGCCAAAACTTCCAGGACTGATCGTTGCGGTCACCGCCACGTCAGCTATCGTCTCATTGGTCGATTTGCCGGTTGATACAATCCAATCGCGGTTCGGCGATCTTCCCAACACCCTGCCTTGGCCCGCGATGCCTGAAATAGGTTTCGACAGGATCGTCGAATTGTTGCCGTCTGCGCTGATAATCGCGTTTCTTGCTGGTGTCGAATCTTTGCTGTCTGCCATGGTGGCCGACCGTATGATTGAGGGTAAGCATCGTCCCAATGCGGAGTTATTGGCCCAAGGTGCGGCAAATATCGGGTCGTCCCTGTTCGGCGGGATGCCCGCGACGGGGGCGATTGCCCGAACTGCGACTAACATCCGGGCTGGTGGCGAGACCCCAGTGGCCGGATTGATCCACGCGCTGACAATTCTGATCGTTATGCTTTTGGCATCAAAACTTGTTGGATACATGGCCATGCCAGCCTTGGCGGGGCTGCTGATCTTAACCGCTTGGAACATGAGCGAGCCGCACAAATGGAGAAGTTATGCGACAGAGCGCAAATCCGACGTGTTCCTTTTATTGTTAACTCTGACTCTGACGGTTCTCGCTGATCTGACCGTCGCAATCGGTGTCGGTGTAGCATTGGGTCTGGCATTGCGGATGATGCGCCGCGATGTCCCTCCGTCCGAATGGTCTGAACCAGATCGATAGTTTGCAAAGCACTCAGCATATCATGCCAAAGCTACCTTTGCTGCGTTTCATAGTATCTGATATTTTGGGCGCAAAGCCCCATTTCGCTGCATGTGCGCCAATTTTCGGTTCGATGAACTGTTCAACAAACGGTAGTATTTGAAGCGGCCTTTGTGGATGCGGAAAAGCAAGATGCTAGTCGATATTCCGTGTCAGGTCCTGCTTGACACTTCCAAACCAAAACCGTAAGACGAGGGCAGGTATTGAGCACCTGCCGCCTGCGGACGCAAGTCTCGGTGAAGCTCAAATTGACAAAGACACACACCCTCGAAGCATTTCGCAGGTGGCAACGCAGGCTCCCATCCCATCAGAAATGCCCCATCTGAGGAGTGAATGATGTCGTATCCAAACGCATCCGAGAATCGATTTTTAACGACTACGCCGAGGCGGCTTTTTGTCGCCAATGCTCTGCCTATGATGCTTATCATGGTGATGAGCGGTCTTTTGACCGTCGTAGATGCGGTGTTTCTGGGCCATTTCGTCGGGGCTGATGCCCTTGCGGCCGTCAGCGTCGTATTCCCTGTTGTCATGATCACAATTGCACTCTCGACCCTTGTCGGCGGGGGGATGTCCAGCCTTCTCGCACGTCATTTGGGGGCAGGAAACCACAGTGATGCGGCTGCTGTATTCGCGCAAGCGCATGGTCTGGCGCTGTTTCTGTCACTTTTTCTCATATCGGCCTTTGGAGTCTTTGGCGGGGTCGTCATAGACGCGCTTGCGAACGGCCAGCCCGACATTGGACGCATGGCGTATACCTATCTGGCGATAATGATCCTTGCGACGCCTGTGCAACTGCTCTTGAGTGTCCATGCAGACGCGGGGCGAAACGAAGGGCGTGCAGGCCTGATGGCGTTGATATCAGTCGGCGTCACACTCGCCAATATCGCATTGAATTACGTGTTGATCGTGCGCCTCGACATGGGCGTTGCGGGGTCAGCTTGGGGAACCGCAATTGCCCAGGGGGTAGGCCTTGCAATTCTTTTAGGCTTGCGTTTGCCCAAGCAAGAAATCTTGTCCCTTACGGTCCTTAGAAACGCACGTTGGGTTGGAAAATGGAAAGCGATATTGGTCCTTGGAGCCCCTGTCAGTCTTAGCTTCATCGGGATAGCGTTGGTTTCAGGAACGGTGATTTCGACGCTGCGAGTGACGTCCGACACCGGCTATGTCGAGGGGATTGCCGCTTACGGCATCGTGACCCGAATTTTCAGTTTCACATTCATGCCCCTCATGGCCATTGCATTGGCAACCCAAAGTATTGTCGGAAACAACGTGGGCGCAAAGCTTTATCACCGCTCAAATGCTATCCTGCGGATCGCCCTCACTGTAGCCGTTCTTTATTGTGCTGCCATTGAGATGATCTTGCTTTCCGGAAGTGCTTGGATTGGCCGAGGCTTTGTCAGCGATGAAGGGGTGATCGCACAGGTTGTGTTCATTTTGCGCCCAATGTCGTCCCTTTATCTGTTTTCTGGTCCGGTTCTTGTGCTCGCCCTCTATTTTCAAGCTATAGGAAAACCCGCACATACCGCCGCTCTAACGTTGATTAAGCCCTTTGTGCTCAGCCCTCTGCTGATCGCCACTTTGGGCATTTTTTACGGCGCACAAGGGATCTGGCTTGCCTTCCCAATTGCTGACGGGATCGTGATTAGTATCGCCATTTGGATTGTGATCGCGTCCCAAAGGACGGGCAAAGACAACATTGGTTTTGGATTGTCGGGTCAAGAGGAAGCACAATGAACCTACAATCTGTGATAGACGCCAAATCCCAAGCTAAGGCCTTGCGCGCATCACTCGCCGCGCAAGGCACAACCATCACCCATGCGCGGGCCCTGGAACTCGTCGCCCATCAGAATGGTGCCCGAGATTGGAATACGCTTCAAGCCAAGCTGTCACGGGCGGAGCCGCAGCTTTTTCATCTCAATGACGAAGTTAGCGGGCATTATCTGGGGCAGGCCTTCACTGGGCAGATCGTAGCTCTTTCAAAGGTGGGCGCAAACACGCAGGTTTCGCTTCAGCTGAACGAACCTGTTGATACGGTGCAGTTTGAAAGTTTCTCAAACATGCGCCGACATATCAGAGGCATGGTAGGGCCCAACGGCCGATCACCGCGCAAAACGTCAGACGGCACGCCGCACTTGGTCATAGATATTCCGAGCAGGTGATCTGAAATTTCTGATCGGCAACCAATTTCGGGTGGTTGCGAGTCATGCGCGCAACCTAAATCGGACTTTCGCGCAGCTTGCAGCATTGGTGAGTTGGGCTCGAAGACGCTCTTCGCCGCAGCATGCCTGAAGGTCGGCTTTGGGCCAAAAGCGATTACAGCAACTCCACCGCTTCACTCAACTGTTCAGCATTCACGTCGATATATCT
>JBELEI010000060.1:0-1599 GCA_042093895.1 Cognatiyoonia sp.
CATTCTTGGTCATTCTACTGCTCAGCGCCGGAATTATGGCATCCGTCCCTTACATTGCTTCCAACCTAACCGGCGTGATGGGTATTGCGTCCAACGCTGTCGGCCTGACCGGTCTGGCGCGCCGTGGTATCGTCAACACAAGCGACTATGGCACAGGCAGTGCCACGCGCTTCGCAACGGGCAAATCACCACAAGAACTCCAGCAAGCGGTGAACAGCGGCGTTGTCAAAACGGGCGAAGCGATCCGTCGAACACCGGCAACAGCGCTCAACACCGTCAAATCTTTCCGCGCCCCATAACGAAAGACCAACACCAAAAATGAAGAGTCAAACTAGCCAAGACCAAAGCGACGCCTTTGCGGTGGATTTTATCTACGGCCCACGCAGGCGCGAACGATTTGCCTATTTTGTGGCGGCAGCTGGCGTTCTGGTCGGGCTGGCAGGCATGGTTGCTGGAGCAAGCTTGTTTCCCCTAAAATCGATTGAGACTTTCGTTGTTGTCGTGGACAAAGAAACCGGACAGATGGACCGCGTCGCCGCAGTCCAAGCCCTCTCCTTGTCGGAGAGTGACGCCATTATACAAGCCAACCTTGTGGCCTATGTGGATGATCGAGAAACCTACGATCTGACCGACGGCGAGCAGCGGATCAACTCCGTCCTCGAGCGCTCGGACGGCGATGCCGCACGCACCCTGCGCGACCTTTGGACCTCGTCCAACGAAGACTACCCGATTGCTGTTTATGGCCGAGATGCCGTCATAGAAGTGGTGATCAAATCTGTGAACCAAATCGAATCTGGGGTGGCGCAAGTGCGCTTTACCCGCACCCTGCGCCGCGCGCGTGACACCCGCTCAGTGACCCGCAGCTACGTGGCCACTGTTGGCTACGCCTTTGAACCCGAAACCCGCCAACGCCTGCAAGACGTCTGGGCCAACCCCATGGGCTTCGTGGTCACCTCATACCGCGTCGACGCCGAGACTTTGGAGAACTGATCCCTTGAATATCGCTGCCCGTTTGATTTGTGCTGCCGCATTGCTGTCGGCCACCCCTGCCTTGTCCGAAGCCGTGCCACGCAGTGGGTCACTCGACAACCGCGTGCGCACCGCCACTTACGTTGAAAACCAAGTCTTTGTGATTGAAACTGACCTTCGGCATTCAACGACCATCCACTTTGGGCAGGGCGAACGGTTTGACGCCGTCATTGTTGGCGACACCGAGAGTTTCCAAGTCGATCCAATCCCCGAGCTTGGCAATGTCCTGACCATCAAGCCGCATGTGCAAGGTGCCTCAACCAACATGACAGTGATCACCAACCGCAGGACCTATTCCTTCCATCTCCGCGAAGGGGCCATTCCGGGTCGCTCAGGCATGTTTTTCGAGGTGCGGTTTCGCTATCCAGAAGATGAGCGTCGCGCGGCAGCGGCCAATACCCAACCCAAAGGATTTGAGGCCCCGCGCAACTATAGCTACCGCGTCGCTGGCGAAGGGGATTTCCGTCCAACCCATATTTACGACGACGGGCGGTACACATATTTCTCATTCCCCGAAAACGGACGCCAACCCGCCGTCTTCAAAGCAGACGAGCAAGGCCGGGAGCGCAC
>JBELEI010000060.1:1699-3773 GCA_042093895.1 Cognatiyoonia sp.
CAACGCACCGGAAATGGTGGCAGATTAGAATTCCCACCGGATGAAGCGGAACAGCAGGTTAATGATGCACTGATCGCGGTTGAAGAGGCACTCGATGTTCCGTCCCCTGTCCCAGCTGCAGAACCCAGTGCCGCAGTGCTCGAAGAAATCGCAAAACTAAGGGAAGCTCTTGCCGCCAGCCAATCGGCCCGCAACGCCGAAATCCAAGAAGCTGTCTCAGATCTGCGAGAAGCATTCCAAGTCCAGACAGACGCGCTTGAAGCCTCCATTGCTGCCAAAGATACCGAGATAGAAAACGCGCAGCGGCAGAGCGAAGCACGTTTGGCAGGACTACAAGCGATGTTGGATGCAGAACGTGCGCAGCGCGAAGGGCTCGAGGCAGAGATGGCACGCGATGGATTGATTGCAGATCAGCGGTTGCTCGAAGAACGCCAACGCCAGGAAGAAGAGCAGCGTCAGCGCGAAGTGGAGCAGGCCGCCCAAGAACTGCTAAACGCGCAGATCGTCTCTCCCTCGGTCGTTTATGCGGATGGCCCGCGGTCCACATCCGCTGGCGGAACAAATCCCACTGCTGCATTGGCAGGAGCGGATGGACCAACCCTGTCTGAAAACGAGCAGTACTTGCGACAAGGCGCACGGCCGTTGGACGTGCAAGAAGCGTCCCAAATGGCCTTCCCAGAGCGAACGCTTTCACAAGGCTCTGTCATTCAAGCTGCCTTGCAAACAGCAATCAACAGCGACCTGCCCGGCTCTGTTGTGGCGGTTGTGTCTGAACCGGTGCCTGCGTTTTCTGGCGATCAGATCCTGATCCCGCGCGGCTCCCGCCTTTTTGGCCAATACCGTTCCGGAATTGAGTTGAACCAAAAACGCATCCTGATCCTTTGGACACGCGTTCTGACCCCCGATGGGACGTCGATAGAAATCGCCTCCGTTGGAGGCGACCAGCTTGGACGCTCTGGGTTAACTGGGATCGTCGACACAAAGTTCGCTGAACGCTTTGGTGGCGCGGCTCTGATCTCGCTCATTGGCGCAGCACCTGCTGTCGCCGCAAACAGTACCGACAATGAAATAGCCAGCGAAGTACTTGAGGGGGTTTCTGGTGACCTCGAAGATGCCGTGGGATCTGTGATCGCTGAGCAAGTCTCGATCTCACCCACTATCTATATTGATCAAGGTGCATCCGTGACCGTCCTCGTCGACCGCGATGTGGTGATCTATTGAGCCAATCGCCCCTGCCTGCGTCATACTTGGAGCGATATCTTGAACCGTTTCGGGAGCTGCTACTGCGCGACGACATCGTCGAGATTGCAATCAATCCTGATGGCAAAGTCTGGATCGAAGCCGCAGGTGACGCGGCAATGCGTCATGAAGGTCAAATCGTAGACCGCGCCACGGCATTCAATTTGGCACAGACAATCGTCGGTGATGCCAATGCCCGCGTGTCAGAGAAAAACCCACTGGTATCCGGAAAAGTTGAATACGGAGGCCGCCCGCTGCGCGTTCAGGTCGCGGTTCCACCTGCCATTGAACAGGGCGCTTCGATCACAATCCGTTTGTTCGCAACTGCGGGCGTCACGGGGTACACACCATCCTATCTTTTTGGCAAAGCTGTTTCGCTCGACCAGTTGAGAGCTGAAAAGATGAAGGGCATTGCCAACCAAGCTGAAGAGAACCTTGAAGCAGCGTTGGAGGCCCTAGTACATCAAAGGCTCAATGTCTTGATCAGTGGTGGCACGTCGACAGGCAAGACCACCTTTGCCCGACATCTCCTTACTCATGTCGATGATGGCGAACGGCTAATCACGATTGAAGATGCGTTTGAACTGTTCCCTAGCCAACCCAACACCGTAGCCCTGCTGGCAAGTCGCGGCACTGGCACACAGAGAAGTTCGAACGCGCTTTTGCAAGCTTCTTTGCGGATGCGCCCTGACCGAATTATCGTTGGGGAACTGCGCGGGGACGAAGCCTTGACCTATCTTGAAGCGATCAACACCGGACACGGCGGGTCAGTCTCAACCATCCATGCGGAAACAGCTGAGCTCGCAATAGATCGTTTAGCAATAATGGTCTTGCA
>JBELEI010000061.1:0-3467 GCA_042093895.1 Cognatiyoonia sp.
GGTGATCACCCGCGTTTTATGATACAGCAAGAGATTGGTAACAGTAGCTGGTTTGGCTTCTCACTCGTCTTGCGCGATCCAGCGATGGGGTCACGGCAGCAATTGGTGAAAGAACTTGTAGACGCTGGCTTTGAGGTGCGTCCAATCGTAACGGGAAACTTTGCCAAGAACGAAGTCATGAAGTACTTTAATTATACAGTCCATGCCGAACTGAGAAACTCAGATTACATAGACACGCATGGTTTATTTATTGGCAATCACCACTACGGAATTGAGACAGCCGTCGATGCTTTAGCCGCACTTTAACCCAGCCCGGATATTGCCAGCAGCTGCATTCTATTGGCTTCGGCTTTTCTAAAAAAAAGAATGTTACTAATGAGAAAAATGCTATGACTAATCTTATACATCCCGTCCTTCTATGCGGAGGCTCTGGCACTCGGCTGTGGCCACTTTCGCGCAAGTCACATCCAAAGCAGTTTGTGAAACTCCTCGGCGAAGAAAGCTTGTTTCAGTCTACCGCACGCCGCTTAACTGACGCGTGCTTTGCCAACCCTTCCGTTGTGACGGGCGCTGACTTCCGCTTCGTCGTAGTCGAGCAGCTTTCCGATGTTCATATTGAGCCGCAGGAAATCCTAATTGAGCCCGCGGCCCGTAACACTGCCGCTGCCATTTGCGCTGCAGCCGTAGCGTTAGACGCAAAAAACGGTGACGTCCCCATGTTGGTAGCACCGTCGGACCACATAATCCCTGATGCAAAGGGGTTCAGGGACGCAGTTGCGGCAGCGTTGCCAACAGCGCTCGCGGGGCGGGTAGTTACCTTTGGAATTCGCGCAGACCGCGCTGAGACGGGCTATGGCTGGCTGGGACTTGAGGCACGTATATCTGAAGATACGCCGAGGGGCCCACAAACACTGAGTTCGTTTATCGAGAAGCCTGACGCGAAAACTGCTGAAGATCTACTAACGGGAGGCATGCACCTCTGGAATTCGGGTATCTTCCTTTTCTCAACGTCGACTATTTTGCAAGCTTTTGCAGAATATGCACCAGAAACCTTGAATGGCGCGCAAAGCGCTTATGCAGCAGCAGAAACAGATCTGGGGTTCACTCGCCTAGCAGCTGAACCCTGGTCTGTGCTGGAAGACATTTCAATAGACTACGCAATCATGGAGCGTTTACCTAGCCTTTCTGTAATGCCCTTCAACGGCTCATGGTCTGATCTCGGGGACTGGCAGGCCATTCTGCGCGAGGGAGATGCCGACTGTAATGGCGTCGTAACAAGCGGACCATCCACGGCGCTCGATTGTAAAAACACCTTGCTTTACGCGACAACTGAATCTCAAGAACTCGTAGCGATAGGGCTTGAAAACATAGTAGCCGTCGCCATGCCAGACGCGGTGCTTGTCGCACACAAAGACCGAGCGCAAGATGTCAAAACGGCAGTCGCAAGGCTCAAAGCGCAAAACGCTTCACAGGCAGAAAATCTGCCCCGCGACTATCGACCATGGGGTTGGTACGAAAGTCTCGCTCTCGGTCAGCGCTTCCAAGTGAAACGCATCGTAGTGCATCCAGGCGCGGCCCTATCACTGCAGTCTCACCACCACCGTTCAGAACATTGGATCGTAGTTGCGGGAACTGCCTTGGTCACTATTGACGACGAAGTGAAACTGGTCACCGAAAACCAATCCGTTTATATCCCACTCGGCGCGGTACATCGTATGGAGAACCCAGGTAAGCTACCACTAACCCTTATTGAAGTTCAAACTGGCAGCTACTTTGGTGAAGATGATATTATTCGGTATGAAGATGTTTACGCGCGAGGACAGGGCGCAAAGGGTTGATTTTATACTGCACACGGCCTTGTAAATTATAGATTCGATAAAGGGTCTTCGGGCCTTTTTTATTTTGGCGTGTGATGATTGAGTACCAAAAATTTACGAGCATTGATTAACATGATGAACACACGAGTCTTGCTTTGGTGCAGCATACGGATTTACACATCGTAGATTTGGATGTTATAACAGTTTAAAACAATTCTTTGTAAGCAGGCATTCCGTTGCAATTTCGTGTACACGGTGTCAAAAGATACGCACCTATTTTGAAAGTATTAGGCGGCCTTTGCTGAGGCCGGCTTGTATACAAATCAATAAATTTAACTGGTCAACCGGAGTGATTATTTTCTAGGTAGCGGGTTAAGAATAACGTTGTATATACGCCATGTTTAAATGGCGTCGTTAATTATAATCAGTAAGAATAGAAGGTATTAAAGTACAAATGATAAGAAAAGCTGTATTTCCCGTTGCTGGTTTTGGTACACGCTTCCTGCCTGCAACTAAAGAAATGCTCAAAGAGCTGCTGCCAATCGTGGACAAACCTTTGATACAATACGCGGTAGAGGAGGCAATTGCGGCAGGTATTGATACGCTGATCTTTGTCACAGGCCGCAACAAGCGCGCCATCGAAGACCATTTTGACAACAACCAAGAGCTAGAAATGGCTCTGCGAGCCAAAGGCAAGAATTAACAAGCCGATATGGTCAAGAACATCCTGCCTGAAGGCGTAGAATGCATCTTTGTCGTCAGCCCGAACAACTTGGTCTTGGTCACGCTTTGCGCTGTGCGGAACGTTCAGTAGGCAATGATCCCTTTGCCGTACTGCTCGCAGATGACTTTCTTACCTATGAGGGTGCAGGTGTAACAGCCGATCTCGCTCGGGCATTTGCCGCCACTGGCAAAACTCAACTCAGTGTGATGGAAGTTAACGGACCAGATATTTCTAAGTATGGAGTTGTTGTTCCAAATGGTGAACAAGGATCAGTCTCAGGACTTGTAGAAAAGCCTTGTATCGACAAAGCACCCTCGAACCTTGCAAGTATCGGTCGCTATGTACTGACGCCAGACATCTTTGATATTCTGCGTAATCAACCGGTAGGAGCGGGTGGGGAAATCCAATTGGCAGATGCGATAAACACACAAGCCGCCAATAATAAAGTCGAGGCAGTCACGCTAAATGGACGTAGGTTCGATTGTGGGAGTGTTCAGGGCTATTTAGATGCGATCATGCATGTAGCTGATCGTAGAACACGTTGACGAGTTCGAATAATGTAGACGACGTAACGGTATTCGATGAATCCCCAATTAACTACTTCCAAATATTGTGTTGCGAAAACCGCAAATACCTTGAAACTGTTTCTGCATTCGACCATCCACCCGCACGCATAATCGCTGCGAGATCATAACCCTTGATCAATAAGTCTTGAGCGGCGCCAACGCGCAGTGAATGTCCCGAAACTTCCATATCACTGGGCCGCTCACAGCGCTTAACCTTTACAACACTCTTTTTTATTATTTCATTTACGTTTCTGTCGCAAATCGGGCGATCTAAACATTTCCCATGATTGATCGCGCAAAAGACCGCTTCAATTTCTTTAGGTTTCTTTCGAAACCATCCCCTTAACAATTTAGCGCTCC
>JBELEI010000062.1:0-3398 GCA_042093895.1 Cognatiyoonia sp.
GTTTGCATCAAAACGGAAATGCCAGAAGTTACACTTTTCATTCGTCAGCGCTGGATCAACCGCTGAGTAATTCAAGAACAGTACACGGTCATCAGGGTTACGTTTGTTGTGCTTGTTCACCGCATCTGTGATCGCAGCAGCAATACCAGAGGAATTTCCTTGAGCGATGAAACGAATGCCTTGATCAATTGCTACCTGCACTTGGATCAATGTTTCTTTACCGGACATTTTGTTATCAAACGTAACAACTTCAAAGTTTCTACCGCCCAAAACACCGCCGGCTTTGTTCACTAGCTCGTCTGCAGCAAAGGTCCATTCAGCAGCGCCGTTGGTTCCTGTTGTTGCAAATGGTCCTGAAAGTGGGTCAACAAATGCGATCTTGATGTTTTCAGCAAACGCAGCACTTGCACTGATGATGAGCGAAAGTGCGGAAACCGCACCAAATTTTCTAATATTCTTCATTTTAGTCCTCCCTAAGTTAGCCCGTCAATGTTTCGCAATTTATTCCTGCAGGCTATCCAAAGAGACTTGCACACCCTCACAGTAAGTCAAGCGTTCACCTGGCTAAAAACGCGTAGCTGTCAGCTGAATTATGTAACCGCAGCCACCGATAAAAGTGAATTTTTTGCACCACTCAAAAAATAAATAGCCTCTATCTATTTGATATAAATCACATTATAAGAATTTATGTTTGGTATGCGTGTTTGATAACTTCCAACATACTCGTTGCTCCAGCAGGAAATTTAGAAGGCTCAGTACTTTTATTCTTGAATAATTTTTCAACTCGTTCCGCTATGCGAAACATGAACCCATCATTAGCACGCTCATTTAAGACGATTTGTCTCTATTAATTCAAGCTTAGCGCCTGAGCCACTCTCACCAACCGCTCAGCGTAAACCTTCTCGAGCTGTTTCGGCTTTACTCGATAGGAAGGCCCGCCGACATTCAGGCCGTACACACGGCCATCACTTAGAGAATGCACAGGCACGGCAATTCCGTTCACATCAGAACGCCAATTGCCATAGCCTGTGCAAAAGCCCTTCTCGCCATACTCTTGCACTGCGATCTCATAATGCGCACGCGCTTCGACCTCGACTTCTTCACCATCCAGACGGGCAAACCCGAAAATTTGCTCGACCCGCTCTTGCGGTGTGACAGCAAGGATCGCTTTACCTATCGCAGAATGAAACAGCGGCAGACGGGAGCCAACGCGCATCAAAAGTGTCACCCCTTCGTTCGAGCAATCTGTCGCGAGATAGATGACCTCAGTACGGTGTTGCTCTCCCAAGGCCACGGTCAGAAACGGGTTCGGCCCGTCCATGCGCAGGCCGTGCATCTCGTGTTTGGCGCGGTCGCGCATGTCCATTGCGGCAAGGCGGCTAAAGCCCAAACGCAGCACACCCGCGCTAAGGCGGTAAGTTCCCACACGCGTGTCGGCAACCAGATAATCCAGCTCGCACAGGGTATGGGTCAGACGCGAAATCGTGGCCTTGGGCAGGCCTGTCCGCTCGGAAAAATCGCTATTGGTCAGCGTTAGGTCATCACGGCGAAAACACCGCAAAATCTCCAGACCGCGGGCGAGGGCGGTGACGAAATTACGGTCCTTACCGTCGAGTTCAGGATCAAGTCCGTCCATAGTTCAACCCCGCTTGAGGGCATCAAGCCCGTGTTGTGCAAAGACGGGGACAAAGGCGCCGACCTTCATCGCCCGCTGAGGGTTGGAGGCATTGCCATCGAGCGCGCGCTTTAACACACCCTGAATGATTGCCGCCATGCGAAAGAAGGTGAAACCAAGGTAGTAGCCGAAGTTGTCGATGCCCTTCAGACCGCGACGCGCACAGTATTCGGCAATGAAATCCTCGTCCGACGGTAGGCCCATCGCGGCACGGTCAAGCCCGCCCATCCCGCGCCCTTCACTGCCCGCAGGCAATTGCCATTGCATGATCACTGCCGCCAGATCGGCAAAAGGGTGGCCAATCGTAGACAACTCCCAATCCAGCACGGCGCGGCAATCGGTGGTGGTCGCGTCAAAGATCATATTATCCAGACGGTAATCCCCGTGCACCAATGTGCGCTGGCCATCATCCTCGGGGCGCTCACCCACTAGCGCATCCATCAGTTGATCCATCGCTGGGATTTTGTCCGTTTCCGAAGCCCGGTACTGCTTGGACCAGCGCCCGACCTGCCGCTCGAAGTAATTGCCCTCGGGGCCATAATCGCTCAGGCCCACCGCATCGATATCGACCATGTGCAGCGCCGCCAGAACACGGTTCATCTCAGAGGTTATTTTGCCCCGATCAGCGGGCGATACATCGGGCATTGCAGGCTCGTTAAAATTGCGCCCCGCAACGTGATCCATGATATAGAACATGGAGCCGATCACGCTGTCATCCTCGCAGAGCAAATGCATCTGTGAGACCGGCACATCCGAGCCGTGCAACGCCTTTTGCACGCGGAATTCACGATCAACGGCGTGGGCGGACTTGAGCAGAACGCCTGGTGGTTTGCGGCGCAGCACGTAGGAATGGTTTGGTGTCTTGAGCTGGAAGGTCGGATTGCTCTGCCCGCCCTGAAACTTCGTGACCTCCATCGGCCCTTCAAAGCCTTCAAGGTTCTCGCGCAGATAGGCGTGCACTGCCTGCTCGTTCAGGGTTTGTGTGTCCGTCATATCGTGTCCCTAACTGTAGCTCATTAACTCGGCGCCCTCGGGGGTGGCGTAGTGCGGCGTGGCATTAAACTCGTTCAACGAAAACAAGCTACCCGAAAACATAAAGCGCGTCATGGCCGCATTTTTGATTTGTAGGTTGAGGTTCATCATATGCGCAGCAGGTGCCTGAAGCGACGCAGCTACCATTTGGCCAATCACACCGCCAGAACTGACAACAAGAACGCGCTTGGCGTTCGTATCCACGGCAAAGCTGCGCGCCGCCTCCACACGGGCCGCAAATTGTGCCCATGTCTCGGAGGGGGTTTCGATTTCGTTATTCTGCCATGCAAAGACTGTTTCGCGCAACGTGCGAAAATGTACCTTGCGATCGCCTCTCACCATGTCGGGAATGTCGCCTTTGAAGCGCGCGTCCAACAAATCGCTGAAGTCATATTCATCCAACCCTGCATGCCGTTCCGGCGCCGCGTCAAAACCCATTTCAACGCCTGTATCAATCTGGCGGTTGAGGGTACCTGTCACAATACGGTCCGGCACCCAATCCATGTGGCGGAGCCAATCCCCCGCCGCACGCGCTTGTTTACGCCCCAGATCGGATAGGACATCATAGTCATCCGCCCCGAACGAGGCTTGGCCGTGACGGATGACAAGCAGTTCAGCCATTCGTCTACGCGCGCGCCTGTTGTGCTGGCACGATCCAGTTTATTGGCAAAATGAAGAAGCAAGGGTTTCG
>JBELEI010000063.1:0-3347 GCA_042093895.1 Cognatiyoonia sp.
TTCCGATCTAGAGGATATGGAGTGGAAGGACGAGTTCGAATACCTCATGTACATCTACAATAAGCTAAATTCGGACCTCGTTGCTCAGCTCTTATTCATGAATGATCAGGGCGTGTCTTTTGACTTCATCGTTCGGACACTTGCAACAGAAGTGATCGACATGTGGTTTCCGTCAGAAGATGAGTTGCTGGCTTCAGGTTACATTACTGAGTAACCAGAATATTAGTGGCACAGCCAGCTTCGGGAACCCTCCCTCATGATGCTTTCTATCGAGAAAGCATGGAGGCTAGCGGGACGCTTGCAAGTCGGGCCTTTACATGTGCGCGCCTCGTACCTCTAGCCGTGCCAAGTTGGGCCATAGAGCCACGGCTTTGAGTTGGTATTCATTACGCTCAACTATCATCGGTTCACGGGGTGTTATTATACTACAACCTGGATTGTGTGGCGAGGCGCGGGTGACTTGGTCCACGGACCGCGGCCCGAGCAACACTAACCAACGCGGATTAGGCTCAGGCAGCGTCAAAGTGTGACCTCGAACATGTACCATCAATCATTCTTGACAGTTCATGCTTTCGAGATGTGTACTGAGTGTTAAATAGTGTGTGTTATATGAACAATTTACACGTCAGGATATTCCATGATCAGCCAAGAACTTAACGACCTGCTAACCCGTACTGGCCCGGGCAGCGACGCAGGCGCGGTCATGCGACACTATTGGCAACCGGCAGCACTTAGCGACGAACTGGCAGGCAATCGCCCCGTTGTGCCGGTCAAGCTGTTGGGTGAAGACCTTGTATTGTTTCGCGACAACGACGGTGAGTTGGGTCTGATCGGGCGCGCCTGTCCGCACCGCGGGGCCGACCTCTGCTATGGTCGGCTGGAAGACAACGGTTTGCGCTGCCCCTTCCACGGCTGGCACTTTAACCGTGATGGCCAATGTGTCGAGCAACCCGGCGAACCCGATGGCTCACGGATGCACGAGCGCATCCTAAACACCTCCTATCCAGTGATCGAAAAAAACGGTATCATTTTTGCTTATATGGGGCCTGGCGCACCCCCTGAATTCCCCAACTTTGACTGTTTTCGTGCTCCTGACACCCATGTTTTCGCCTTCAAAGGCATGTGGGATTGCAACTGGCTGCAAGCCATGGAAGTAGGAATCGACCCCGCACACGCCTCATTCTTGCACCGCTTTCTCGAGGACGAAGATCCAGAGGATAGCTACGGCAAACAATTCCGCGACAAGGCTGCTGACACTGACATTCCGATGACTAAATTATTGCGGGACTATCCACGCCCCGACATCTCGGTCGAGGAAACAGATTACGGGATGCGGATCATCGCGCTGCGGCATCTGGGCAACAACAAAACCCATGTCCGCATCACCAATCAAATCTTCCCCGAAGCAATTTCAATCCCAATGAGCAGCGAGATGATTATCACGCAGTGGCACGTCCCCATTGATGACGAGCATTGCTATTGGTATTCAATGTTCACCAGTTTTGATAAACCAGTCGACAAAGAGGTCATGCGCGCCCAACGCCTAAAAGAACACCGCTTGCCAGATTACGCGCCACTAAAAAATAAAACTAACACCTACGGCTTTAACCCAGAAGAACAGAAGCATAAGACCTACACTGGCATGGGTTTAGACATAAACGTGCACGATCAATGGGCGGTCGAAAGCCCCGGAGCGATCTTTGACCGGACCAAGGAACATCTGGGCAAAACCGATGTCGCAATTATCAAATACCGCCGTATGCTGCGCGCCGCTATAGCTAGCTTGAGCGAAGGTAGCCCCGACGCATTGCCAATGATGGGTAGCGAAGACGTGAAAACCATCTACGGCCCTATCTCAAACGATACCATCGGTGACAAAGATGCGTGGCGTGAAGCTTTTGAGACGAGTGACCGTGCACGGCGGGAAGGATGTAACGATTGGGATGCGACGATTTGAACGAATTTAAAGAGCAGATTGAGAACGGCGCACTATCCAGGGCTGGCCTGCTAGATGCAACGACGGTCGGTGCCGCTATTGCACTTTTAAAACGGGTTGCGGATAGTGATCTTGAAACGGTCCGCGTTTTGTTTGCTGATCAACATGGCATCTTGCGCGGCAAAACTATCGTTGCAGATGCGCTACCCTCTATCTTTACCGGTGGGCTTGCCGCGCCGTCGACTTTACTGCTCAAAGATACCTCGCACCGCACAGTTTTTCCAATTTGGTCTGAAAACCCCGGCATCGATAGCAATTCTGAAGGTAATATGGCTGGTGCCGGTGACATCTTGATGTTGCCGGACCCTGCAACCTTCCGCATTTTGCCCTGGTCGCCCCATTCCGCGTGGATTTTCTGTGATCCGCGCTTCAAATCTGGCGCAGTTATGCCGTTTTCGCCGCGAGATATGCTCAAATCGGCAATTACTAAATTAGCTGCGCGCAACCTAGATCTCATGGTCGGGCTTGAGGTCGAATTTCATGTCTTCGAGCGAACTGATCAAATGCTAGAGCATGCCAACGCCACCATGCCCAGCCAGCCAGCTCAGACTCGCAATCTCACACCCGGCTATCAATTTCTGACAGAAGACCGCTACGCGCAAGCCGAGCCGATATTAGACACGCTACGCCGCTACTGTCAGGCGATGAACATGCCCGTCCGTTCGATGGAAATCGAAATGGGCCCAAGCCAGTTTGAGTTCACTTTTGATCCAGCCGACCCTCTGACGCATGCCGACAACATGATGATGTTCCGTGCCATGGTAAAAGAGGTCTGTGCCGCACGCGGGCTGCACGCCACGTTCATGTGTCGCCCGAACCTTGAGAACAGCGCGGCCAGCGGGTGGCATCTCCACCAGTCTTTGGTGGACCGTAATACTGGTCGCAACATGATGATCCCCAACGCAGATGGCACTATTAGTGATGAGGCAAGCGGTTGGATCGCAGGGCTTTTGGCCTATGCCTCCGAAAGTTGCCTGCTCACAACCCCCACCATCAACGGCTACAAGCGCTACCGCCCACATCAACTGGCACCCGACCGCATCCAATGGGGCCGTGATAATCGAGGCGCGATGATCCGTGGCCTGATGGAAGCCGGCGATCCCGCCTCACGCATCGAGAACCGCGTGGCCGAAACTGCAGCCAACCCTTACTACTTCTTCACTAGCCAAATCTTGTCCGGCTTAGATGGGCTAACATGCAGCTTATCGGCCCCCGATCCGGTGGAAAACCCTTACGAGACCGATGCCCCATACTTGCCAGATAGCCTGCTTCGCGCAATCCAGCTTTTCGACAGATCAAAATTCTACCGAACAGCTTTGGGTGATGCATTCGTAGACTACCTAACGACCAT
>JBELEI010000064.1:0-3298 GCA_042093895.1 Cognatiyoonia sp.
AGAAGGCCGTGGCCACATCGCACGATGCTGTTTCTGGTGATTTGACCTGCTCAAAGCCCGCTCCCGTCGCTTTGACAACTTCCCGCTGATCGATGTTTTGCATGTGAAGCGGTGCTGTTAAAGGCGTGTCACCGCACAACAAGATCATCGGGCGACGCCCAACAACTCCTTCACGCAGCGCCGTCACGCAATTTGTTAGACCTGGGCCTTGGGTCACTGTTGCGACCCCTACTTTCCCCGTGACCTGCGTGTAAGCAAGCGCCATCAATACAGTTCCGCCCTCATGCGCTGCCGGCACCAATGTGCCACCACATGCACTAACAAAGTGACTGGCGATAAAGAGATTGGCATCACCGACCAAACCAAAGAGCGTATCAATGCCGTGATCACTGACAGATTGCGCAATGGATTGATGCATGTACTCGATCTGATCTGTCATTTGTATTTTCCCTCGAAAACTGCGCTTCGGCGCGTTCGTAAATTTATATTGAGCAGTAGGCTGGTGGCTTAAGGCATGCTTGTTTCCTCTTGCACGTTTTGCCGCAAAAACCACACTACAGAGACAACCGATAAGACGAGCAGCGCGACGGCCACTGGGCTTCTCAGAATTTGGGTAAGATCACCATTGGTCAGAGCCAAAGACTGCGCGATGGATTTTTCAAAGCGAGGACCAAGGAAGAACGCGATGATGAAGATCACAAGCGAATAGCCAAAGCTGGCCATCAAATACCCAATCACAGCAAAAATCAGCATGATTGACACACCGAAAAGACCGCTGGTCGCCATCGAGACCCCTACAAAGCAAAGCAGCAACGCTGATGAGAAGATGATGGATTCAGGCGCAGAGACCACCTTGACCCAAAGCCGCAGTCCAAGTTGACCGACCCATAGGTTTACGAAATTGGCCATCAGCATCGCACCAAAAAGACCATATACCAGCCGTCCTTGGTTTTCGAACAGAAGTGGGCCGGGCTGCATACCATGGATCATGAAGGCACTAATAATAAGTGCGGCCCCGACGCTCCCTGGAATGCCCAGCGTCAGAAGCGGGATAAGGTTGGCGCCAACGACAGCTGAGTTGGCAGACTCGGATGCGGCGATCCCTTGGATGTTGCCTTTGCCAAAACTGCTGGGATCCTTGGAACCTGCCTTGGTCATCGCATAAGACATGAACGCCGCAGCAGTTGATCCGATGCCAGGAAGCGCGCCCAAAATCGTGCCAATAGTTGCGCCGCGCAGCATCGTATAGCGGCACGACCAATATTCAGCCCAAGTGACACGTCTATCATCGGGATTGCCGGTTTCATTGGCCGTAATCGCTGGTCGCATATTGCCATGCGCCTCTGACATGCGGTGTAGAATTTCTGAAATCGCCAACATACCAATCGCAACCGACGGCAAGGCCAGCCCGTTGAACAAATCCCAGTAACCAAAAATCAGTCGCGGTGTGAAATGCTCCGGATCTTGCCCTATGGACGCGGCAAGCAACCCAAGCGCAGCGGCGATGATACCTTTGGTCAAAGAATTACCAATCAATCCCGCAAGAATAGAGAAGGCAAAGATCATCAAAGCAACAATTTCGATAGGACCCATTCTAAGGGCCAGTACAGCCAACGGAGCCGATACCGTAATCAAAACAATATCGCTGAAGGTATCCCCCGTGATCGATGAAAACAGCGCCATCTTAGTAGCTTTGAGAGGCTTGCCCTGTTTCGCCAATGGATAGCCATCCATCGCGGTAGCCGCGGCATCGGGCGTGCCAGGCGTGTTCATCAACACCGCAGGCACCGCACCGCCAACAAGACCGCCTTTGTTAACGCCCACAAGGAACGCAATTGCCGGTAATGGATCAAGCCCAAAGGTGAACGGGATCGCAATCGCCATAGCCATAATCGGGCCAATGCCAGGCACAGCGCCAACAAATTGCCCCAACACAACACCACATAAAACGAACAACAGGTTATAGAGCGAAAACGCGTCGCCAAAACCTGCTAGAATTGTTGGTAAATCGACCATGTGAGGTGTTCCTTAAGGTAGACCGCGACCAAGCAGTTGGGTCACCATGAACCAAATGATTGCAGGTATTATGATCACCCCTAGCGTTAGCCAAAGGGGGCGACGTTCTCCGATCAGCCACATTATCGCAAACGCAAGAACCGGTGCGACGTATTCGAACCCAAACCACGAAATTGCGAAAATGCCAGCAATCAGCAATGCAACGTACAATCCAGTTTTGGCCATCAAAGCGGGGTCACGCATCTGAAAATCTGTGGGTTTCAAGAGCAACACAGCGCCACTTAGCGCCAGAATAAGAGAGATGATATTAGGCATTGTGGACGGTGAGATGTTACCATCGTCGACGGCTTCCACATGGTTTGGAATGACATAAAAATACATCGCCAACCCCAAAAGCATAAAAAATGCGCCCGAAACGCGATCAGCATTCATTCCCATAGTCGGCTCCGTTTAGTGAAAGTGAAAAACTGCCCCGCATTTTTGATGCGAGGCAGTGTTAATGCTTATTTCGCAAACAAGATTTGCGCAGCAGCCAGACCATCGGTCATCATCTGCTGTGTACCCTCAGGGCCCAAATTGATCGGTGCGCCTTTGACAGCGTTCTGAACTATTTCTGCAACTTCAGCGGATTTCACAGCCTCATCTACCGCTGCAGCAATAGCCGCGATCGCAGCTGGATCAGTGCCTTTGGTCATCGCAAGAAAGAAGACCGGATCAACGAAAACACCCATGCCATTGTCCATGAACGTCTTCACATCAGGCGCATATGTTAGGCGTTCTTGGTTGGCACCAGCGATGACTTTCATATCGCCAGATTCCAGATATGGGAAATGCTCACCAGATGCGAAACCAGCAAGTACCTGACCACCTAAGATAAGCTTCATGACTTCCGCACCGCCATCTGCAGTCACAAGATTGAAATCAACTCCAGTCTTCTTGGCCGTCGCTTTCATCATGAGAACCTGTGGTGGTGCCATAGTTGCGACAGGGAGTTGGCCTTGATCTTTTGCGTAGGCAATCATGCCTTCCAAATCATCAAACGGCGCGTCTTTGCCAGCCACCAAGGCCAGCTCGCCTTTGGCGACGGTGCCAAGATAGTCAAAGTCATTTTGATCGAACGGCAGCTTATCGCCACGCTGGACCAACTGCACCAACACAGGAATGCTGACACCCATGCCAACGGTCTGACCGTTCGCAGGCATCTGGGACAGGCCAGTGAACATCGCAACACCACCGCCACCAGGCTTGTTTTCAACAACGACGTTCCAGCCTGTGTTGTCTT
>JBELEI010000065.1:0-3083 GCA_042093895.1 Cognatiyoonia sp.
GTTGCGGCCGATGATGCGGGCGATGAGCTGCGCGGCATGGCCGGATCACCTGGTGTGGCCGAGGGCATTGCGCGTGTGCTGCGCAGCCCAGACGAGCTGAGCCAATTGCAGAAGGGCGAGATCCTTGTGACGCCAGTAACGGCGCCATCTTGGGCACCAGTCTTTGGCAAGATCAGCGCAGCCGTGACCGACATCGGTGGCATGATGAGCCACGCAGCAATTGTGTGTCGTGAATACGGTCTGCCAGCTGTGACGGGTACAGGCAAAGCCAGCACCAAGATCAAAACGGGCATGAAGGTGCGCGTGGATGGCAACAAAGGAACAGTCGAAATCATCGGCTGAGCTCAACAGCAGCGCGCGTTTTCTTCCCCGCGCGCTGCGATTTGGATGACTGATATGAGCGATCTTTCCCGATATGATGCCGTCTGGCGTGGCGCTGAAACCTATATGCGTGCGCGCAAAAACGACGTGCATATCCCGCTTTCGTTTGATTGGTGCCAACGCTTGCTTGCTGTGCATCCTGAGGCGGACGTTGACATCTGTTCGCTCGCGATCTTGCTCCATGACATTGGATGGTACTCGATTGATCAGACGGACATTATCGAACAGGGGTTTCGCTCTGACAATTTCCTGACATCCGATGTGCGCTATTTGCATGAACGCGAAGGCGTGCGCCTCGGCACTGAGGTCTTGGTGCAGACCGGTTGGTCAAAAGATGTGATCGACGCGGTGTGTGAGATCATTGACGGGCACGATACGCGCCCCGACCCGCATCACCTGAATGACCGGATTGTGCGTGATGCGGACAAGCTCTGGCGCTATGAGGTTACGGGTATTGCGATTGCGTCAGATTGGTTTGGAAAGACCCCGCATGAATACTCCGAGCACTTGGTGAAAGGTCTCGACAAGCTTGAGACCGAAGCGGGACGCAATATGGCTTTCGAAACGCTAGAGGCCTCTCGCAAGGCGCTTAAATTACATGTTCTCTGAGAAAGGTATCTGATGGAAATGTTCATTGATGGCGCTTGGATCGCTGCGAAATCGGGCGCGACGGATCCAGTCACGGACCCTAGCACATCAGAGATTTTCGACACAGTTCCGAGCGCGGATGCCAGTGACGCAGATACTGCAATCAACGCAGCGCAGGCAGCCTTTCTCGACTGGAGCCAACGAACGATGGCCGAGCGCGTCGCGGTTTTGAAAGCTTGCGGCAAAGCGATGCTCGAGAATGCGGAACTCCTTGGCGCGGCATTGCATCGGGAGTTGGGTCGCCCACTGGCGGGCTGCATCGCAGAGATCAAAAGTTCTGCTGCCTTGCTCGATATTTACACCGAAGAAGGTTTGCGTCTGCACGGTGAAATGCCCATCGCGACGGGCGCTGGTGAAAAAACGATCGTCACACGCGAACCTGTTGGCGTTGTCGTCGCAATCACACCGTTCAATTTTCCAATCACGCTGTTGATGTTCAAAGTCGGGGCAGCGCTCACCGCAGGGTGCACGGTTGTTGCAAAGCCCTCAGAGGATACACCGACTTCAACGCTGCTTCTTGCCGAGATATTTCACAAAGCGGGCCTGCCGAAAGGTGCGTTCAATGTTGTGACGGGTTCTGGGATCGAAGTCGGCGAAGCGCTTGTTAACCATCCCGTTCCGCGCAAAATCGCCTTTACCGGTGGCGGCGTCGCGGGCAAAGCGATTGCGGCAGCTGCTGCCGGAACAGTTAAGCGCGTCACCTTGGAATTAGGTGGGCATTGCCCCGCAATCGTTTGCGCGGATGCAGACCTAGACAAAGCGACAACAGCGATCACACGCCATGGAACGGCGAACTCAGGCCAGTTCTGTTATCGGGTGAACCGCATTTACGTGGAGCGAGAAGTCTATGAAGAGTTCCTCGAAAAGCTCACTGCTAAGGTCAGCGCGCTAACACTTGCGCCCGCAGGTGGTAAAGGCGACCTTGGCCCGATGGTGAATGAAAAGATATTTGCCAATTCAGTGCTTCAAAGCGAGGACGCCCGCGATAAAGGTGCCCGTGTTCTATGTGGCGGCAGTCGTGTCACAGGGCCGGGTTATGACGGTGGTTTTTACTTCCCGCCAACCATTCTGGCGGATGTGACTGACGAAATGCTGGTGCTACAACACGAAACCTTTGGCCCCGTCTTGGGCATCTGCGAGGTGGATAGTGCCCGCGACGCATTGCAGCGCGCCAACAACAGTGAATACGGCTTGGCAGGTTTTGTTTTCTGTCGTGACCTGGCGAAGGGCATCATGCTGTGTGAAGGGCTCGAAGCGGGGCTCGTCTGGCTGAACGACATTCAACGCTCCTCCCACTACGCGCCTTTTGGCGGTGTTAAACAAAGTGGAATGGGGCGCGAAAAAGGACGTTGGGGCGTTGAAAGCTACCTGGAATACAAAACCATCTATCTTAGCTACGAGGTGCCAGAATGAACGCTCCACTTCTCAGGGAACAAGACCTCGCTATGTGGAATGCCGCACGCCCCTACTTGGATGTGCGCAACAATGATGAGCACACGCTGGTCGCCTATGGGCTCGCCAAAGTGTTGCTTAAACTGACACCTGACGCCGATGAAGACATCGTTCTTCCTGCGATCCTGTTACACGATGTTGGGTGGAAAAAGATTGATCCGGACTTGCTTTTGCTTGCGATTGGGCGAAACCCAACACGAAAAGACTTGGTCCGCGACCATGAAGTTTACGGCGTTGAAATCGCACGTGAAATTATGGCTAATCATGGCAGATCAGATATTGATGCAGAGGCTGTTCTCGCCATTATAGATGGGCATGATACGGACAAGACCGCTCGTTCTATCAACGACGCTATCGTCAAAGATGCCGATAAAGGCTGGCGTGCAACGGCGCATGGCATGCGCATTATCCGCGGCTGGTACGATATTTCTGTGATGGAATATGTCGAAACGTTGGAAGCCGTTTCCCTGCCCTTCATGCTCACCGATGCGGGCCGTGCAATGGCGCAGGGCTATATTGCGGCCATCCGTGCAGAGCAGGAACTAGAGACTTACATGAAAGGTGCAGCGGATGTCTGATCTAAATCTGAACGGAAAACGCAT
>JBELEI010000066.1:0-3052 GCA_042093895.1 Cognatiyoonia sp.
TTTCAGTGCCAATCGCCCAAGCTTGGGAATAGTCCCAAAGCACATCGCGCACTTCTGTGCGGTTGAGGTAGAACATACCGTCTTTTTCAGGCCAGAACCCTTGATCAGAAAGCAACTCACTAAGCTGACGCATCTTGCGCCAGAAGGTGCCGAGCGCCCAATGTTCAATGTAGAAGTTGTGATCCTCGACATAAGGGAACACGGTCCGTGCTAGGCCAAGCTTGCCGTCAAATGCTTCTTGGGCATCGCCGTCCATCATATCACGATATTCGGCTGTGATGCGGTCACGCTCTTTGATGAGAGCCTCAGTGGGGCGCATGATGTCATCGCCATCTTTGATCCGTTCGATGTAATCGCGGACATAGCCCATCGGGATGTCGAGATGATCGATCCAGTATTTGTCTGTGGAATAAAAACCGTTGCCGGGCGTGAAGTTAAACCAAGGGTCCTTGGCGCCTTCCCACTGGGCAAGCCATTTATCGCCGCCATTTGCCGCGCCAATCGCCGCAAGCGCCGCATCAACGTCGCCTGTGTTCACAGCGTCTTCAATGCCCAGCTCAACAGCCAGTTTCGCAAGCTTTTTCAACTCATCATCTGGGCGGAACAATTCGGAATCCACGCCCTGAACCATCTTTGCGATCGCCTGATCGGGGATGGACGGGAATTGCTCTTTTACGAAACCGAAGAAGTCGAGATAGGCCGCATAACCAAGGTTCAGGAATTCAAAGTGGTATTGCCAAATCTTGTAGCAAAGCTCGATTGATTTCTCATAGCCCTCGAAAAGATGGTTGGTGCTGTCAAGACCGATGCCGCCTGTGACGACTTCTAGCTCTTCTATCTCGGGAAGCGCATGGAAGTCGATTTCATTCAGCTCATCAATCGCGCCCTTTACCTTCACTTTCCAATCAGCAAGCAGCTGATCCCAATTCATGAAGTAATGTCCGGCACGTTCCATAAAGATCGGCACACGCGCTTCGATGTCTTCGGGGGCAACGCCGACGGGGGAAAAATAGACGTAACCGTTGTGGATACGGTAATCGATGCCGTTCGCAGGCGGGATCAACAAATGACGCGTATTGTATTGACCCAAACATTTGATTGCGAAATCGAGCATGATCGTATCGAACGGCTTGAACGGGGTTGGCCAATGCTGCGAATTACAAAACCAGAACTTTTCATCTTCTTCTTCGCGGCGCGCCGGGTTAAAGCGCGTGTAATAAGGGTACATGTCCTGCCAACTTTCGGCGCCTTTAGGCGCTTGCAGGTCATAGGCGCTTGGGAACATTGATGTTTTCGCGTCCATTTGTAATTTCCTCCCAGAAATATTCTTATTTTGCTTTTACTTTGCCCGTATATGGGTTTGTGAGCGTGTTCGTGATGCTCGCCATGCCCATCGCATAGGGGTTCTTTGGCTTCTCCTTAGCCTTTTGCGACCAGATGGTTTCTGGTCGGCTTTGTAGTGCCAACAGGTTTTCCCCATCAGGCAGATCCGCGTCCAAGGCCCATTCGACGTCCTGCGGACATTTCTTTTGGCGCTCTAGGGACTTAGCCAGCATGGCGACGGCGAGCACTTCTTTGTCGGTGAGGCTCGACGTGGTGTTTCGCGGCGCTTCAACGGGGCGCTCAACCGCCTCACCAATGGTAGCGTCTCCGACTAGCTCGATGTGCTTGTCAGAAACCGTGCGATCGAGAATTTCTTCAAGCACCTTTTCCACAACAAAATTGTCAGGTGTGACCGTGCCAGAAACGACAGTTTCCCCAAGTCCCCAAGCTGAATCAATTACGATCCGCGTGCGATCACCGGTGTTCGGATCTAGCGTCATCGCGACACCCGCCGCTTTGGCATTCACCATCTTTTGGACAGCGACGCTCATTAGCGTTTCGATATGTGGGATTTCGTTTTTCTCACGATAGGCGATCGCACGCGCTGTGAACAAGGACGCCCAGCAATCGCGCACCTTATCGACCACATCATCCGCGCCGATCACCCATAGATACGTGTCTTGCTGGCCTGCGAAAGACGCGTCTGGCAAGTCCTCGGCGGTGGCTGAAGACCGCACAGCGACGGGAATATTATCACCCATCGCAGCATAAGCCGCGCGGATCGCTTGCTCTACTTTTGCAGGCAGATGGTGCGAGCGAAAACGAACTTGGATCGCTTGTGCGGCTTCATCCAATGAAAAGAAATCCTCAGGGTTCAATCCCTTGAGGTGGTTTTCCAATTCCGCATGAAGGTTGGTGTCCTCCAGCATCGCCACATAGGCATCGGTAGTGACGGCATACCCCGGAGGTACTGCAACGCCAGCAGCAGTCACATCACCAAGAGATGCGCACTTGCCACCCACACGGTTGAAGTCGCCTTCGCCGATTTGGTCAAACGGAAGTGTATATAGATTGCTCATGGGTCACCCTTTCGGCCTAATGATCAGTTTGTCTGGCACGCGGAACGAAATGCTCGGAAGGTAGTTAATCGGATGCCCGTCCGCGAGTTGCATATTGGGGAAACGCCGTGTGAGTTCTCGCAGCGTTATGCCGAATTCGAGCTTGGCAAGTTGGAAGCCAATACAGAAGTGAATGCCGTAACCAAAGCTAAGATGCGTACGTGCATTGCCTCGCTCGATGTCGAAAGTCTCGCCATCTGGAAAAACATCATCATCGCGATTGCCGGCGCCCATTATGACCAGAATATTCGCGCCTTCGGGAATGTCGACACCGCCAATTTGCGTGTCTTTCTTGGCCAAGCGACGCCAAGATACGATGGATGGCGCATAGCGTAGGATTTCCTCAGTCGCGCTGCGGATCTTGCTTGGATCAGCGCATAGCGCGTCCCACGCAGCGCGGTTGTCCATCAACACTTTGAGCGAGTTGGCCATGAGCGTCGTGGTCGTCTCGTGCCCCGCGAAGAGCACTGAATACATAACGCCGGCGATTTCCTCATCGGTTATGTCAGCACCATCTGTCTGCGCACGAACCATGTCACTAGGGAAATCATCACCCGGTTCCGCTTTGCGCGCTGCGACAAGTGCGCGGCAATAATTCCAGTAATCAACCA
>JBELEI010000067.1:0-3027 GCA_042093895.1 Cognatiyoonia sp.
CCAGTCAAAAGGGGTTGGCAGATCGTTTTGCGCGTCAGGGCAACGGGTTTGAGGGGCTGGGCGACCTGACCAATGATGACGGCGTTCCGGTAATTCCCGATTGTCTTGCCCGGTTTGATTGCAGCCTGTTTGACACGCATGACGCAGGCGATCATGCAATTGTCGTCGGGCGTGTGGAAAATGTTTCTCGCTCGGTTGGGCGCGGCCTTGTGTTCGCAAACGGTCAATTCGGGTCATTTTCTGACTTTTGAATGCATATTTGCTGAGATTGACTGAAAGGAGTGTTTCAAAAGGTGAAAAAATCAGTGTGAACGCTAACACGCGAAAGTTGACGGGTCAGTCATCTGAGTGCTAGCAATTCTCTGGTGACTTGGGGCGATACGACCCCGAAACAATAAAAACAACAAGTTACTCGAAATAAGACTTTGAATTCTGGGAGGAAAAATATGTCTTACAAAACATCAATTTTTGGTGCTGCGATCATCGCGACATCAAGCGTTTTTGGAAGCGCCGCCTTTGCTGCAAGCAACGGTGACGTTTGCGATACGCCGTCGCAACTCGGCGATCTGGGCAGCTTTGAGGGTGAAGTCATCACCATCGCAGGCTCGATGGAAGGCCAGGACGAAGCAATGCTGACAAACACAGTGAGCTGCTTTGAAAAGGCGACGGGCGCGGTTGTGAAGTATTCCGGCTCGCGCGACTTTGCGGCCCTTATCGTTGCTGACTTGCGCTCAAACAACGCGCCAAACATCGCGATCTTCCCTCAGCCGGGTCTTGCGGGCGATATGGCGAAAGAAGGCCACCTTGTGCCGCTTGGCCAAGATTCTGCGGACTGGATGGCAGAAAACTACGGCGCGGGTTCGTCATGGGTTGACCTCGGCACCTATGCAGATGCTGACGGCAATGAAAACTTCTATGGTTTTGCGTTCAAAATGGACCTGAAATCGCTCGTTTGGTATTCGCCCGAGCAGTTCGAAGACAACGGCTATGAAATTCCAAGCACAATGGAAGAGCTGATTGCCCTGTCTGACCAAATGGTCGCCGACGGCAACACGCCGTGGTGTATCGGTGTGGACTCCGGCAACGCCACGGGTTGGACAGCGACGGACTGGATGGAAGACCTGATGCTGCGCACAACGTCTCCTGAAAACTATGACCGTTGGGTGTCAAACGATCTGGCTTTCAACAGCCCGGAAGTTTTGAACGCCATGGAAGTTTACGGCCAATTCTCGCGCAATGACGATTACGTTGCCGGTGGTGCTTCTTCTGTTGCGACAACCTTCTTTGGTGATGCACCAAAAGGCCTGTTCTCGTCTCCGGCGTCATGCATGATGCACCGTCAGGCATCGTTCATTCCTGCCTTCTTCCCGAAAAAAGGTGAAGAAGTCGCGAACGGCGAAGCAGACTTCTTCTACTTCCCACCATACGCTGCGGCTGATCTGGGCAACCCGGTTCTAGGTGCAGGTACGCTTTGGACCATGACCAAGGACAGCCCAGCAACACGCGCTTTCTTTGAATTCATGAAAGAAGCGTCAGCGCATGAAGCATGGATGCAGCAGGGTACATTCCTGACAGCACACAAAGGTGCGGATCTGTCAGCCTATGCAACACCAGCGCTTCGCAAGCAGGGTGAAATTCTGTCAAACGCGACGACATTCCGCTTTGACGCTTCGGACCTGATGCCGGGTGCCATTGGTGCAGGCGCGTTCTGGTCAGAGATGACAGCCTTTGCCAACGGTCAAGACGCCAAGACAACGGGTGACAACATCCAGGCGGCTTGGGACGCAATCAAGTAAACTTGGGTTTCCCAAGACTCTGAAGGAGCGCAGAGCAATTTTGCGCTCCTTTCAAACACTGCCCACCCTCTCTATCCTCTGCCAGGGAAGCCGATATGCGCTCGTTGAAGCCGATCATCGCCAGCAATGGCCTCGCAATATTTCTGACAGTTGTTTTATTGCTACCCGTCACCGGGATTTTCGCGTTTCTCGTAACTTCGCCTCTCGACACCATGATGGCGAACCTTGGAACCTGGTTGCACGAATACTTTGAGTGGTCATTTTCTACCTTCGATACGCAAGAACGTTTTGCGAAAATCGGCTTTGCCATCCGCTCGATCTTCATCGCGGTTGGAATTTCATTTCTCTATTTCTGGATATCCAACTGGCTGAACATGGGATTGGCACGTGTAACGGCGAAGAATTCGTTGGGCCGTCAGTCTTCGATTGTCGAGGCTATCCAACCGTGGATTTTCGTTGGACCTGCGTTGGTTCTACTGCTTCTGTTCCTTCTTATCCCTGCCTTGTCGACCCTTAGCCTGTCGTTCCAAGAGGCAGACGGCACCCCGACCGTGCGAAACTATGCATTCATCTGGGATCCCGCAGCATTGGGCTATGAACAGTTCCGCTACGCAATGCGCAACAGCTTGATGTGGCTTATTCTGGTGCCGACGGTTTGTATCTCGCTTGGGTTGCTGATCGCTGTTCTGGCGGATTCCGTGCGTTGGGGCGTGGTTGCCAAGACGTTCATCTTCGTACCTCTGGCGATCTCTTTCGTTGGGGCCGCCGTGATCTGGCGCAACATTTTCGCAGGTGGCGGTATCCAGCCACAAGAGGCGATCAACGGGCTGACGCCATCTTACCAGATCGGGTTGATGAAGGCGCTTTTGGGGCACACAGCCGCCTACAACGAGCCGCTCTACAGCCTGCAATTCTGGGGCAACTTCTTTTTGATGTGGATTTTGGTCTGGGTCCAAACCGGCTTTGCAATGGTGATCTTTTCCGCAGCTCTGCGCGGCGTGCCGGAAGACACAATCGAGGCCGCGACGATTGACGGTGCCAATCCGTTTCAAATGTTCTTTCGCATCCAACTGCCGCAAATCTATTCCACGGTGCTGGTCGTTTGGACGACCTTGGTCATTCTGGTCCTGAAGGTGTTCGACATCCCCTACGCCTTATCCGCCAACGACGATGATAAATTGCTGCTGGCAACCATGATGGAGAACGCCCGCAACAACTGGTCAGTTGGGGG
>JBELEI010000068.1:0-3004 GCA_042093895.1 Cognatiyoonia sp.
AGTATTTAAACTGGGAGCGCTTGGTTATCGGAAAATGTCGCGAAAGCATCTTGCCTTCGTCAAACCAAATCAATTTGAGATGATCCGTCTAAGAGGGCGGGCAAAGCCAACTGGGCTTACCTCTTACGCCGTTTCACCGAAACGATACAATGCGCATGCCGTGGGTGTAAGGCTGGCAAATCTTGGCCCAGTACGTCCACCGATCCCACATGGCGTAATACCCCGTTAGAGACGACTTTTCCATCCTCGACCGACTTGCGCTTGCCGTGACCACTAGCCACACAATTCCACGTCTCGCCTTGGGCTTTGCCCTGAAACGCAGGAGGATTGTGCAAGGGCTGGCGCCCAGGGGTTACCGTGATCAATTCGCGTCCGATCCCAACGGACCGTACTTGCGGCCGGTGCGTGATTTTCGGTGCCGAATTTGGCACGCGCTGCGGAATGAGTTGCGGGATCGCTTGTGGCACGCGTTGAGGCACCAGCATCGGGACCATAGGTGGCACGACGACTTGCGCGCGCTGAGGCGGCGTTACAATTGGTGGGCGCACTTGACCGATCTGCGTTTGCCCTGTTTGAACCGGGTTTTGAATGACACCAGTCGAGACGAACGGCTTTGGGTTTATCGGCGGCTTGACCTTTGGTCGCGGCAGGACGAGCCCCGGCACCTGCATCGGTGTCGGAATCTGCTGAGGAATAGCTGTCGGGACTGGCTGTGGAACTGGTTGCGGCACCATTGGCGGTGCGAGTACAGGAACCTGACCTGGGATCGCGTTCGGAGCGATCGACGGGACAAACACAGGCGTTACGGTTGGTATTGGAAGCGAAGGCGTTGGTTTTGGAGGTAACGGATTAGCTGTCGGGACCTGACTAGGTTTGACAACCGGAACGCTGGGCGAAGTCGATGGGCTTGAGCCACCACAGTTTGCTCCTTGGTGTGGGTTACCTGCACCATTACACCATCCGTAGTGGTGCCCCCCTTTAGCTGAGACCAATGATGCAGCTGAAGCTGCGACAATGAAAACTGGAAGGGCAAGGCGGATCATTACCAGCTCCTTGTAAGGCTAATGTAAAGGGCTGGATCGCGCGCGTCGGTAAGCGGCCCATCTGTCAGCGGCATGGCGATATGGGTTGACACAAAGACGTTCTGTCCAAACTCCATATCGACACCGACACCGACCGACGTAAAGGTATTGTCCTGTAGGCCAGGGCGGTCTGTTTGATTGCTTGTCACATAGCCAAAATCCAGAAAGGCAAAGGGACGCAAACTGCGCAAGGCACTTGCATCCGGGAAGGCATCGCGGCCCACGGACAGAGTGGCAGAGATACCACTGTCGCCCTGTGCTTCGGCAAATGTGTAACCCCGCTCATCAAAGCGTCCACCAATGTAGAACTGCTCAGCTGACGGCAGCGCGTTATTTGACAACTGCCCCCAGAACTCTGCATGGACAAAGCTGTCGTCTCCGAACCATGTCGTTGGTTGTGTATACCCTGCACCAAGGCGCAAGTGGCTAAAAGACGCATCCCCATCCGAAAACCCAAACGTGTTGGTTTCGCGTTCGCCATAAGTCAGCGAGGCCGCGTATTCCCACGCTCCGCCGTTTGGCAACGCCTTGCCATGGATCCATGTTGCTGAAACGGCATTGATGCCGTTGTCAAAACCTTGGGCCCCGACATCAATCTCGGTCTGCGCGTGCCTCAGTTCGATCAGACCATACCCATAGGCGTCGACGCTGCGCAGAAACGGATATTCCAAAGCTAGTATCGCTGTGCGACCAGCGATGTCAGTTTCCTCTAAAGCGCCATCGACATCACGACGCGCGCCCACATTGCCGAAATACGCCTCGGCAAATGCACCACTGCCACCGATCGGCATGCGGTATCTTAGAGTTCCGAATACCGTGTCATCGCCTTTAAAATCGCCTGAACCGGAAAGCTCGATCCCAAAAAGATCACCAGGCGTCAGAGCACTAAGAAAGGTTTGCCCAAACGTCAAAACAACCTCTTTACCCAACCGGCGGGCCGGATGATCCAGCGTTACAAATCCGTTTGAGGCATTTTCTTGGGTCGCAATCAGGCGCAGTTCAGCCGCTCCATTAGGGTTTGGGTAATCTACTTCGGCTGTGACAGATATGGAGCCGATGTCTTCCGACAACATTATAGCGCGCTCAAAGGAGGGCAAGGTTGTCGGGCGCTCTGCCAGAAGCGGCTGCATGTATTTGCGGATAAGTGCGGCCGTTTCGCTGTCAGCTCCGTCAATCAAAACATTGTCGATCGCACCTTCGTCTACATAAAACGACGTCCCATCCGGTTCAGAAAAGACTTCGGCCAGGAAGTATCCATCCTCTCGATAGATTACCTCTATGATTTCTGGGAGTACTGCCACGTTGACCGCGCCATACTGGGCAATCGACACTTGCATTGCAAATTCCAGCAACTCTTGAGGGTCATAAACGGTCACACCATCCAACGAAACCTTATGGGTTTGCGCTTGGGCAGTTGTTGAAATTACCGTGATCAAAGTCACGACAACAATGTAAAATCGCATATTTTTTCCCGTCTACTCCAACGGTTATAGTTTAAACATCAATACCTGTTGATTGATAATCAAATTCACCCTTTTCAACTAAAAAAAGATTTTTGAATTCTGCAGCTGGATGACCATCAAGGGGCGACTAAGTCAGACACTTACCTAAACAGCCTACATTCTGGTTCTAGCGCTACAACCACTTGCAACCACGTCAATCACCTGATCATCCGAACTGCATTATTCACCAAAGATAGAGTAGGGGTTGATGTCAGAACATCGTGCAATAGCGAGGATCGCACCCAGCAGTGCAGAACTTGCTTAGAGTTTCATAGCTCTACCTTTTTTCAGTTTTGTCACCTCTTCTTTGGCTCGAACTGACCTCAGTTCCTGACCTCGGACATGTCCGTTTTGGGCTCTTTCTCGCCGTTCGCTGCGTCTTGGACCAACGGCTGCTGTGCAAAAGTCTCAGTAGTAACC
>JBELEI010000069.1:0-2972 GCA_042093895.1 Cognatiyoonia sp.
CAGCCAATACTGTTCGCATGACTACCAGAAAGTCCTGCGCCAGCATGGCTTCAAAGTCTCCATGAGCGGCAAAGGTAATTGTTATGACTGTGAGTATGGTATTGCGGCTTGATGGCCTGACCCATGTTACGATTGACTGCGTGTCATTGCGTTGACGTGTCGACCGTCAAGTCGCCCCGGCAACGGGCGAGATGTAACCTCATAGGAGCATGACGGGAACGCCCCATCACAATCCTGTCCGCTCGGATCGATGCCTGGGCATTCATAGAAATGAGGGGACCATGAAGACCACACATCCAATCATTATTGGCATCGACACACATAAGGCCACCCACGTCGCGGTCGCAATCGATACGCAAGGTACTCGCTTGGCGGCGCTCTCCATTCCAACCAATCCAAAGGGGTATTTGGAATTGGAGCGTTGGTCTCGGTCTCTTGGTAAAGTTCAGGCATTCGGGATTGAAGGCACTGGTTCCTACGGCGCAGGCCTTTCGCGGTCTTTGCTCGCTCAGGGCCACAATGTCATTGAGGTCACGCGACCAAATCGGCAACTGCGATACACGCAGGGCAAGACAGATAGTTTGGACGCGGAAGGTGCAGCACGTTCCGTTCTTTCTGGGCAAGCAACGGCACGACCGAAGACACAGACTGGATCATCAGAAATGATCCGTCATTTAAAGATTGCACGTGATACTGCTGTTAAATTTCGCTCACAGGCGATGGTCACTCTAAAGACGCTGATCATAAACGCACCCGCCGATTTGCGCGACACACTAGATCGTATCCGTGGGAAAGTCTCACTGATCCGGCATATCGCCGCCTTTCGACCTGGTGCTATCGACAACCCATTGGCCTCTGCTAAGGCGGCCATGCGTGCATTGGCGCGTCGTTGGCTGTGGCTGCATGAGGAGATTATCGAACACGATAAGGAGTTAGAACGCCTTGTCACAGAACGCGCACCGGCATTGATGACATCCCATGGCATTGCAACGCTGACTGTCGCGGAGATGTTGATCTTGGTTGGCGACGATCCGACGCGCATTCGCTCAGAGGCTGCCTTCGCTAAGCTCTGCGGAGTTTGCCCCATTCCGGCAACAAGTGGGAAAACACATCGGTTCCGACTGAACCGGGGCGGCAATCGCCAGGCTAATGCTGCCCTCTATCGTGTTGCCATTGTCAGAATGCGCAGCCACGAACCAACCCTTGCGTATGTCAAAAAGCGCACGAAAGATGGAAAGAGTAAGAGCGAAATCATTCGCTGTCTAAAGCGCTACATCGTCCGCGAAATCTACAGCCAGCTCTGTGTGCCGAAAACAGCTCAAATCGCCGCTTGACGAATATAGGAGCTTCAATGCGGCCGTTGAGACCTTTTTCAAAACCATCAAGGCCGAGCTGATCTGGCGAAGGTCATGGGAAACGCGGCGACAGGCTGAGGTGGCGATCTTCGAATACATTAATGATGGGGTGGATGCACCACCCGGCGGCATCGCAATGTGCCAGAATGATAGCAGTTTAAACTGTCATACGAAGGAGGAGCATCCATGGAGAATGTTAGCATAATCGGAATCGACTTGGCAAAACGGAGTTTCCAACTGCACGGGGCTGCCGCTGATGGTTCTGTCGTGTTCCGCAAGAAATTGTCGCGCCCTCAGCTCATTGCGTTCCTGAGTGAGCTCCCAAGGCGCGTCGTTGCGATGGAAGCTTGCGCTACGTCCCACTATTGGGGGCGTGAGATTGGCAAGCTTGGTCACGAGGCGCGCCTTATACCACCTGTTTACGTTAAGCCATTTGTGAAGCGTCAAAAGAACGATGCAAATGATGCAGAAGCGATTGCAGAGGCAGCATCGCGTCCGACGATGCGCTACGTCTCGGTCAAAAGCGCGGAACAGCAGGCGCAGGGTATGGTCTTTCGAACAAGCGATTTGTTCGTCCGCCAACGCTCCCAGTTAGTAAATGCGTTGCGGGGCCATTTAGCAGAATACGGCGTAGTCGTGGGTCAGGGGATGGTTCAGTTTAGACGCATGATAACCAGTTTTGACGAAGTCGCGCCTGACCTGCCGATAGAAATCTTAGGCCTTTGCCAAGCATACATTGATCAGATCGCTCTTTTTGGCGAAAGGATTAGCGCGCTAGATCACGAGATCAAAGGCCGAGCAAAAACAGATGAAGCAACATCACGGCTCATGACGATCCCCGGAGTTGGGCCTATGTGCGCCACTACCATTCAGGCCTTTGCGCCGCCGATGGAAGAATTTTCTAACGGGCGTGAATTTGCAGCCTGGTGCGGTCTTGTGCTCAGGCAGAAATCGACCGGTGGGCGACAAATCCTGGGTCGAACTTCAAAAATGGGACAACGTGATATAAGGCGATTGCTAATCACCGGCGCAATGGCCGTCATCCGTTGGGCTATCCGGAAAGGTCCACCACCTGGATCATGGCTTGCCAGGATGCTGGCACGCAAGCCTCGTATGCTGGTGGCGACTGCACTGGCAAACAAGCTTGCCCGAACTGTTTGGGCCTTAACAACCACAAAAGAGAACTATCGAATTCCACCGCTGGCTGCATAAGCTTTGCACCATGCGTTGGAGTAAACCGGCAATGTGAGAAGGGCGAAGGAGAGTAAGGAACAACGGTCATAAGACGGGGTTGGGAAAACCAGATAGAAGCCAGGAGCCACGTGCTCGCATCAACGATTTGGACCTAATCCACGGACACCATACAGGCCAGCAGCGTGTGAAAGCTGCATATACAGGCCGGACGCACGACTGCACTGATCACTTGTTCAAAGCTCACTGAAAAACTTCTTGCATTGAAAGGGGCATCCACACACGGCTTCTAAAATCCGCGACGCCGTCATTCAGCACTGCGCTGGAAAAGCCCTGTCGCTTTCGGAAGGAAAGTGGCTTAAACGAGCACTCGGGGCGGCACTAAAGCGCGACAGGTCCAACGCCTTTTCAGAGGCGACACAAGCC
>JBELEI010000070.1:0-2958 GCA_042093895.1 Cognatiyoonia sp.
GCGACCTATGGCGACTACTTCGATCGGATCGACTTGGTTGATGTGCTGAAAGAACGATGCGCCTTGGTCGATGACACATTGGCTGCTGGCGATGCGGGGAGTGTGGCCTATCACCTGAGACGCGGGGATATTCTGGACACCAATCCGTGGATGCACACAGTCTGGCCATCAAAGGTGGAACCGGACGAATATTATGAGGCGCATCTGGAAAAAGAACCTGAGAAAACCGCGCTCATCTTCTCGGATAGCCAACCCGCGATCGACCGACTAAAAGCGCAGTTTCCAAAGTTGAAAGCTATTGGAGATATTGCGCCGCTGGATGGTTTAGAGCCTGAACAGCGGGATTTTCTAGAGCTTTACGCGATGTCTAAGGTCGATCAGATTATTGCGCCGATCCTAAGTGCTTATAGCACCGCTGCCGCGAGGATTTCGGGACGACAACGGATCAGGTTCAAAGAGGTGCTGACCGATGCCGAGATCGATCGTGCAAATGCCAAAGCCGCGGATCGATTACTGAATAAACCGCAGACCTATTTTGGCCCAAGCGATATGGCGCATGCCTATTCCCGCGCCGCCGTTCATTTGGCGCAGCCTGAACATTACGCCACCAATACTGCGATCCTAGAGTTGATTAAGACGATGGGTTCGAACAATGCGTTTATCGACATCTACATGGCCGTAGGGCGGTTGCATCAAGGGCGATTGGGGGACGCGGCAAAGTCTGCGCGCCAAGCAGCCGCACATCCGCATATTTGGCCCGAGGATTTCGCATCCGCGCGGTCCATCGAAGCGGTGTGTTACGCCGCCAGCGGTCAACAGCGCAAAGCGGGTCTGACCTACCGTGACGCTTTTTTGTACAAACCTTTGCGACAAGACGTGGTTTTGGCAGGGACGAACCTATTCCTGAAAAAGATGCTGAACCGGCACAACTTTCTGCCCTTTGATGGTCCGGTCCTTCGACAGCTCGCGTTGCGGGGAACCGAGGATGTGTCGAGTTCGTATCTGGTCGGGAAGGTGATCAACAAACGCCTGCGCCGCGATTTCCGGTTCGTAACTTTGGATTGGTCATCGCTTGTACTTGATGGCAAAGCATCGCGTCTGAAACAGGACAAAGGTCAGTTAAAACGCATGTTGGTGCGGTTAGAGGCGATCCCTGACGACACCAAGGATGCGCAGGGGGCGGCCTATCAATCGAACAAGGGATTGATCCAAAGCTATCTGGGTGTGGATGACGCATTGTCCGTGGTCCAACAAGCGCTTGCGCTAGAACCCGATAACCCGCTTTATGCGATGCGATTGGCGGATGCTTTGGGCGCGAGGGGTGATGCGGATGGGGCGTTGGCACAGATGCGTCGCGTCGTGACCATGTCCAATAACGGACCGCTCTATGTGCATAAGTTGGGTTTGATATTGTCAGAAATGAACAAAAAACAGGAAGCTATGGATATACTGGGCCGCGCCGCAGCATCGGACACGCCGACCGCCAAAATGCTTGGCGATTTCGCGATGGCGGCTTATCGCAACGGTCAGATCGCGGTCGCACAAACCGCTATGCAGCGCGCATTCGAAAAAGTGCCGGTTTTTGGAAAGTTTCAAAATCAATTGGCGCGGATCTCAAAAGCGTCGCTTTAGTCCACTCTCTTATTGCCAAGAATTTCAACAAGAGTTGCAGCTGAAATAAGGACCGCGCCTAGTGCTTCAAAGGGACCAAAAGGGTCGCCCGCAAATAGTGCGACAGAGCCAATTCCAACAACCACTTCGCTCATCAATAGGATACCAATGCGTCCTGGGCTTAAGATCTTTGCAGGCCAAATGGTCAGAAAGACTAAAGGGATTGTCGGCAAACCTGCAATGAACAAATAGGGCCAATACGTTGCGAGGGGCGGCGGCGATTGCAGGCCACCCAACGCGTTACCCCCAAACAGCACAAGGGCCAGCGTCACAACGATTGCTCCGATGATGAAGGCTAGGGATAGGTGCAATGCTGGGGCATCGCGCATTTGATAGATCTTGAGCGTGCCAATTGACCAACTTATGCCTGCAATAAGTGCCATGACATCGCCGATGTTGATTGCCGAACGGCTTCCAAAACCGACAACTGCAAAAAGTCCTGCAAAGGCCATCAGGATCGCAATCACCCTAGCTGCGGCAAGACGTTCGCCCAGAAACAGGACGCCAATCGCCGTCCCCCAGACTGGAGTCAGGTAAAAGAATAAAAGTGCCCGCACTACATCAGTCAAAATGATCGCCGTTCCGTAGAACGAAAATGCCGTTCCGGTCAGTAATCCAGCAATCGCGAGTTGGCGGATTGATTTAACCGGGCTTCGGAAAATTATGACAAGTGGGATAAAGACAACGAAGGCTGATAGATAGATTAATAGACCTGGCCAGGCACCCGAGAACCCTAGATCCTCAAAGGCGCGAACGGGTAGCCAAAACAGACCCCAAAGCGCGCCGCCAAGCACGATGCCGATGCTGGCTAGTTTCGTTGAATTTTGTACATGGTTCATCTGTGACATGTGCAGAGAGTGAACGCCGCCCGTTCAGAATGTCCAGAAGGATATCGTAGGTTTAAACAACTTGTTGGTGGACCTCGATCACGTTGCCTTCGGGATCTTGGAAAAACACTTGGTGCCATTCCTTGGCAAAGGTCGTTCCATAGTCCGAATAGGGGATGCCGCGTTCATCTAGGATCTTTAGAAACGCCGCTAAATCGTCTGTGCGAAATGCGATGTGGCCCTGGTCTACGGGATTGATTGTGTGGCCGTTTTTGAAGGCGACATTTAGATCGCGTTCGGCCAAGTGCATCTGCATTGTGTCATCTGTCGCGAACCGGATTTTCCCGTCAAAGCCGGCGTCTTTACTAGCTTTGGTTCGTGGAAAATTTTCGGCAGGAATATCAGCCAACCCAAGTACATCGGTGTAGAATTCATGCATCCCATCGACGTCATGGGAGAC
>JBELEI010000071.1:0-2920 GCA_042093895.1 Cognatiyoonia sp.
GAAGGCGGGAACGATTGAATATCGTCTGGCTTTCATCATATCAGCGAAGCAACAACGTTTGGGTAAAGGGAGCCAAAAGATGATCAAGCGAAATGCAGCCGTATTCACACTTGTACCGCTCGTGAGCGCTTGCGCGATCACCATGACCGAGCCTGAAGACGCAAGCCCGACACCTTCTATACCTGAGGAAGTGATTGCAATTGCAGGTCCCAATCAAGACATTATGTCGGCCTTCCTGCGCCCCGAGGACAATTGCTTTTGGTACATGCACAATGGGCCGGTTGAAAGAACACCTCTGCCGCTTCGGACTGCTGACAACCGTCCCATCTGCATTCAACAGTCCGCAGAGGCATAACAAACAAAAACGGCCCTGAATTCTTCAGTGCCGTTTTCATTCGTTTGCAGTGATCGACGATGCTTTGACTGTCAGCTAGTTGAGAGCACGCTATCCGAAGCGGAGTAAAGATATACAGTCGAACCCATTTCGACATTTGGATAAAGCGCATTGATATGCGCCATCACCATCCGAACACAGCCTGAACTCGCGCGGCCCCCAATCGATCTGGGGTGAGGTGTGCCATGAATACGTAGATACGTATCACGCTGGCCCACGTAGAGGTAAATCGCACGGGAGCCGAGGGCATTTGTCGGACCTGGCTCCATGCCGTCAGCCCACTGGGCGTTCTCAGGGTCACGCTCGATCATCGATTGGGTGGGTGTCCAATGCGGCCACTCAACCAGACGGCGCACCGTATAGGTGCCCGGTTCATAAAGATTGCCGCGCGCAATCGCGACGCCGTATCGCATCGCCGTGCCACCTTCTTCGATGTGGTAGAGGTATCTTGCGACAGCATCGACGTGGATATCGCCAGGCACCAGCCCATCCCGCGCCTCGACCCGTTGCGGCAGGAAACGCGGTGCAAGATCCCATGGGTTAGATGTTTCAAGAACGAAGTTTTCTGGAGTAACTTGCGCGTCCCAAGCAGCCTTTTGCGACGCAGATGGCCATGTGTTGGCGAAAGCGGGCGACGCCAGCGGGGCTGAAAAAAGAGCAGTCGTCGTTGCGATGAAATGGCGTCTTGTCAACATGTTGATTTCTACTCCGTCTTGATCGTCAATTTGCGGACCGAGTGCCGCGTATTACAAGAGGTGCTTACAACCTACACCAACTAGAGGTTCAATGAAAATCTTCGCTTCACACAAATTTGTGTTTTTGTATTTGCGTACCGACGACATTTGGTCATGCGATGAAAACCAGCGAGCAGTGGCCGCTACCGTTGTTTTGGCCACGACGCCAAAAAGCGCCCGCGGCATCTTCAAAACAATGTTGAGTTAGAGAAGGCGAAATATTTCATGGGGGCTTTGTCAGCTTCCTGTCGGTTCGTGTGTACCGCAGCAAATTCCCGCCGTTAAGCGCTACCGCTTTCCCAACCTCCCGAGCCTGGCCAACTGCGCCAGCATTTGCGATCCAGTCCCGGTCGATGGATTGCCCCCAGTGGGTGTCACATTTGCCATCCCCGGCCGTTGCGGCATTTGTTGCACCCCGAACATCTGACGCGCTCTGAGTGCTGCGTATTCCGCCCCACTGGCACCGCCTACGAGATAGCGATTGTAGGCTTGCTGATTTCCCATGGCTGCACGGGCAAAGCCGTAGCTGCCGCCGAGTCCACCTGACAAAGCTGGCATCATGATGTTTCCAGAAATCGCTCTGACTATGAACGGCGTCGCGACAATGAACCCCTTGGCCATCAAAACCATCATGAAGAAGGGGATGAGAGCCCCAATGTTAGTCGCCCCCTCGGGATCGCCAAGCTCTCCAATCAGCGCAGAAGACACGCCAGTAATCGTAGCAAACACCCCTGCTACAACAATCGGATATATCGCAAACGAGATCAGCGCCGATAGCCACCGCGCAAAGTAGTCTTTGGTCACATCAAACAGCGTCAGAAAAATCATCACCGGCGCAATCCCGATGAGCAGGGCGATCATCAGACGCGACGCGACCAAGATAAACGCCGCCAAACCGCCGAGAATCGACAGCATTAGCACGCCAACGATGTCGAGCATTGCTCCCGCCATCCAATTAAGTTCTGACCCTGCCGCATTGAGATACTCGCCTAGCTCGGCAATCAGCCGGTCAAATTCTTCAGCGAATGTGCCGGATGGGCCGGGAACTCCGCCGCCCACAGATGCGACAAGCGCGCCGGCTATACTGTCGATCCCTGCGAGGATCGCGGATGATAGTGCGTTGAACTGCACCCAATTGGTCGCAAATATCCCGATGAGCCCAATCTTGACCGCCAGCCAGAACGCCGTTCGTCCGTCCATCGCTTTGTACTGATAGATCATGTTCAAGAAGACGAAGATCACGACTACTGTTGTTCCAAGGACGAGAAGTGTTCCTACTGTCGCGGCAACAGATCCGAACTGTGTCTGGGCGGCCGTGTCGAGATAGCCTTGGGAGGTTTCAACGAAGTAGGTGACAACGCTCATTTCAGGATTTCCCTACCAATTGCCTGCGGCTTCGCAGATCGTTTTGGCTTGAGGTTGAAGTTCATTTGCGCGGCGGTTGTAGATGTCAGAGGCTTGCAGCATGTCTGAACGGTTCGCATTGGCATGGTTTTCTCGGAAGGTGACTTCGGCTTTGTCCCAAGTTGGGAAGCGCGTGGCGCAGTCGCAGGATCTCGTCTCAACGATCCGCTCCATGTTTTGTGCGCGGTAGATGTCCTGGACCAAGACACGCTTTTAAGCGTCTCGCAGCGCGATGTTTTCCATCCAGCCGGGTTCGGTTGGGCGCTCAGAGCAGACATCCGGACTGCCCTCGAGACTGGGGATTAGATTGCGTTCCGCCAGCAAGGGCGGTGCAATCAGGCCCAGAACAATCGTGAGCCAAGTGAGACGGTCAATACGATGCTTCATC
>JBELEI010000072.1:0-2893 GCA_042093895.1 Cognatiyoonia sp.
TCCGCGCCAGTAATACCGGCCGCCACGTAATCAGCGCCCACTGGCGCCTGATGATTGGCAGGATCAGCCTCGTAGTTGGCAATAATGGCGCGCGAGACAAAGGCTTGGATCGCTTCAACCGTAGCGAGGTCGCCTCGGTTTAGTGCATCAGAGGACTGGTAAGCTGGCAACAAGTCGAGGATATCTGACATGTTAGTGCTATCAACACGCAGTAAGCCCGCGTCGATGAAGTCTTGAGCAGCAAAGTCTGTCTTCGCCACGCTATTTTCACCAAGCATGTAGTCCACGAACTTCTCAAGCGCGAGCAACTGATTACCGTAGTGATCAATCGCCGCCTGTTGGCTCGCAAAATCATCTGCATCAAAAACGCCATTACCAGCGTCTTCTGTGACGTTGCCAATATCCGCTTGCGCAAATATCGCATTCACAAACGGCAGCTGGTTCGCACTGATTGCCACATCGTTCGGATCTTGCAGCGCCGCATTGGTGTAGTCTTGCAGCTCTGGCGTGAAGTACGGGGTTTCAACAGAGGCACTGTTGCCCATATAGCCATGGTTGTCACACTGGTAAGAAACAGTCCCGACAAAGTCTGGATCAATCACAACAACAGTCTGAGCACCGGCACTGCCAGGGGTGCCTGTCTGCATAACAGTGATACCCGAGGGCAGCGTGCCGCTCTTATCGCCATTGGCGTAGATATTCAGAGGGTGGGTCGCATTGGTACTCTGCGACTGGTCAAATGTATATGTCCCCGGCTTAAGTTCTAAAGCAGGCGCTTCTACACCATCCAGGTAAAAGGCACTTGCTGAACCACTCTGATCCGGATGCGCTTCTGTCTTTACATCGACATAAACCGTGATGGTCTCGTCAACCAACGGCAATTGGCCATCGACATCAGCGTAAGCCGCGATTTTCTCAACCGCAACATCAGCAACCAACTGCTGCACTTCGCCCACAGTATCCGCATTAATATACGCAACACCGCTGTCACTAAGTTTGGCCAGCACAGCTGCAAGGTTATTGTACGTATCTGACGCAGGTGTGCCATTTCCAGTAGACACACTTGTCCCGTCACCCACACCTACAATACCGGCGGCTTCAAAGTCTGCGACGGTCAATTGATCATTGCCTGAGGCATCACCCGTGCTGGGATCGCCATCGAGATCAATCGCACCATCGGCATCAGCGTAATCTGCAATCTTCGCCATAGCCGCCAGCGCCGAAGCTGCCCCATCGATCACAGCCTGCTGTTCGCTTTGATCATCTGCATCACCCGAAGTGGTCAGATCACCTGCAAAAAGCTCGTTTAGCGCTGGAACCAAAGCATCCGTGATTGCCGTGCCATCAAAGCTCAGCAAATCTGCATTTAAGTAATCTTGCAAGATTGGCGCGTCACTATTGCCACCATCTGCATCGGTCCAAGCTTTGATCTTATCGATCGCAACTTGTTTCACAAAACCTTGCAGTTTAGCCGCAGTATCTGCCGCTCCTGCATTACTGCTTGTGCCCAAAGCTGCGAGTTTTCCCAACAGCGTTGGAATGTTATTAGCGTCTGTGACACCTGTCACGCCTGCTACAGCAAAATCTGCAGCGTCTGGGATTAAGCTTCCATCCGCTGGTGCTAGATCATTAGCCTCCGCATAGGCTGAGATCTTCGCTAGAGCATTCAAGCGCCCCACGTTCTGATCAATAACAGCTTGGATTTCACTGCGAACCGTTGCCGGATCATCTCCAGCATCCGCACCTACGCTAGCAGCAGCAAACAACTCGTTAATGCTGTCGATGTTGGTCCCGTCGATGCTAATGACCGACGTTTGAACGACAGGCTCTTCGTAGATAGTGGCGTCAGTTTCTATATAATTTATGATTCCGACCCGCGTGCCATAGAACGCACTATCTTCCATTCTTGGATCTGTGTCGTAGGCGTCTTGGGAGCCCAAGTCCAGGATATCACGGGTAATGCCCACATAGGCTGGGGTATCAAAGAAGGAGTATGCTCTATCATTCGCACCTGAAGCAGGTGCAGGAGGTATAGTCCGCGTTACACTACCATCGGCATCGCGCTCGAAGCGAACTCGCTGCCAACCATAATAGGGACCAATTGGTTCGGCTGTGCTAGCTGAGCCCGAATACAGAGTCACATCAAGCTCACCGTAAACATAAAATTCGATGTGATTAGCGGTTTCCTCGACAATTTTTAGCTTGTTAAGAGTTCCCGATGATTTGAGTATATTATCATTAGCGTCATAGAAGAATGATGAGCCACTCGATCCACTTATCCGCGCTATCAGATCCCCATCTGCGTCCGTTCCGTCAGACACATTCCAACCAGAGCCACCAATGGTCTCAGTATAGGTATATTCATCAACACCAATGTTGACGAAGTCATCTTCGGTGGGAACGATGAACGGATCGGTGACCACAGCCGTGATGCTGCCACCCCAATTATTCACATCGTAACTTGTAAACTGTGGGTTAGTACCATCAATATTCTCGATGTTAAGTTCAAGCTCTGCCCACAAACTGCCAGTCTTGTCTGCAATAGGAGTAAAGCCGTCATCAGCATCATAATATTGATATTCTTTTTGCGTTGTACTCCAACCCAGCAAATTGTCAGTTCTAACAGAATCTAATTCTGGCGAAGTAAGCAAACCCCGTAGGAAGTCATATTTTGAGTCATCAGATCCACCTCCGTTGTATGTGTCAGTCACCGAGATGTTTTTTGTACCGTCATTAAAATTGAGCGTTACTTGCTGGCCCACATCAATATTGTCGTAACGAATAAAAAACTTTGGAGTATAATAAAATATGCGTCCGCCATCTGACGTATGCGGTGGGCGCTCATAAACAAAAAATTCAACATTACTGCTACCAACATCACCGTTGGGATCGA
>JBELEI010000073.1:0-1025 GCA_042093895.1 Cognatiyoonia sp.
CCCCAAAGCGACGATCCACGCGGCGGTCAAAGCCGTCTCTTTTGACATCACCCGGCTCATATCGACATCCGCGCCTTCAGATCGGCAAGGATCTCCTCTGCCGGCGTGCCATATGTCCAGGCACCGACATATCCGCCTTGCGGATCAAAGAGAAACAGCTGAGACGAATGCCCCATCGTGTATCCGTCGGGCGAAGCGGCTTCCTCAATCTTTTCGTAGTAGATGCGAAATGTCTTGGACGTTCTCTCAATTTGATCAGCGGTGCCTGTCAGTCCGATGATGTTTGCGTCAAAATATGGGATAAACTCAGCAAGCGCTTGCGGCGTGTCGCGTTCTGGATCAATCGAGATAAAAAGCGGCTGGACTTGTGTCGCATCGGAGCCGAGCCCGTCCATCACAGCGGCTACCTCCGCCAGAGTTGTGGGGCACACGTCGGGGCAATTCGCAAAGCCAAAGAAAACGAGCATCCAGCGCCCTGCGAGATATTCGTCTGTTTGGACCATCCCATTATGATCGGTCAGTTCGAAATCCGCCCGGAACGCGGGCTCATAAGCGCGCTGTTCGACTCTGGTAGAAACTTGCAGCCAGACGAACCCCACGATCGCGATCGCAGCGAGTCCCCAAAGCACTTTTTGTAACGCAGATAATCTCATTGGTCGTTTTGCGCCCGATTCCGCCCATTTTTCGTGAATTCTAAATGTCTAGCTGCTAGAGGTTCAAGCTGTTTCTTGGCACAGAGGCGGTTTGTCACGGACCCGTGAACAGACCAGTGGCTTGTGCATGCCAATAGCTATAGCTACCAACACTATAGATATGGAGGTCACATGCTTACAATTGGAAGTTTGGGAAAGAAGACCGGAACAAAAGTTCAGACCATCCGGTATTACGAACAGATCGGGTTGATGCCCGAACCGGGTCGCACAGAAGGGGGGCAACGGCGTTACGGTGACGCCGAAGTCGACCGCTTGTCATTTATTCGACACGCGCGCCAGTTGGGATTTCCGCTGGAGGCGATCCGCGAGCTA
>JBELEI010000073.1:1035-2831 GCA_042093895.1 Cognatiyoonia sp.
CTCGTCGACAACTCAAACAGGTCGAATTGCGGATGGATCGCTTGAAAGCGCTGCAGACCGAACTGAAGCGCATGATCCACGAATGCAGTGGAGGCAATACCGCGGATTGTAAGGTTCTCGAGGTCTTGCGCGATCACTCAGAGTGTCTGACCGACCACGATGCAATCGGCGCATAGTCGCGCCAATTGCTCGCAATCCAAAACGGTGTGTAAAACGACAATGGTCGGTCGTACATGGCTGCTTTTACCTTAGGCGGGTTGATAGAGCCGGGCGTGCGGAAGGCCTGTTTTCTCGAACCTCCGGAATGTCTTTGCCAAAGCCAGAGCACCAAGGTCAATGATGGGTTCAAGCAAAACAACGATGATGTAGACCGACGCGAATGCTCCCGCGTTTGCCAAGGTCTCCGCGGTAAAGCCCTGTCCGTAGAAAACCCAGAAGGCCACCCACGCCACAATGCCACCTTGGAACACCGCAGATAGCTTTGCTGCTTGAGTGTAGGAAACCTCGGTGTACGGCGTGTCGGCCGGGATAATCCTTCGTGCCAATGCGGTCATTGCCAAAACTGGCAGAATAAGCGTGGTCAGGTTCATTCCCAATTGCGGAATGTCGGAAGGTGAAAACAGGAAGCTTTGCGCTACAAGACCAAAGATCAGACCAATAGCTGTTGGAACTGTGCCGAGGATCAGGAAAAGTGTGGTTCCAAGTATCAAATGTACTTCTGACACGCCAACAGGTGGATGCGGCAGAAATTCAAAGAATCCTAGCACCATCGCGCTTGCCGCAGCGGAGCGTCCGGCCAAAGCTAAGATGTTGCCGTTCTGCTTCACGTGATCAACAGCGAGCTTGGCGACGATCCCAACCGAAGCAACACCGGTCGCAGTCCCCAGTACAATTTTTGCGCCGTCCACGACGCCAGGTTCGATATGCATAATTTCGTTCCTTCTGCACCCATCGTGCAAGATGCCTCCATAGAGGCGTTACAGTGTACTTGGCAGGTTTCCTGACTCGCGCTTCATCGCTGCAATTTCACCTTCCCGGATCTCTCCAGTGGTATTCGGAATGCAGCTAACGCTCACAGTTGCGTGGGCAGTCTCGGATCAGGACAGGACTTGATGTCCCTACCGCGTTCCCATTTACCCCGCCGCCGCAAATCGGCTTTGGGACCAAGTCCGAGCACCTGATATCCTCGGCCTGCCCGAGTCAAGATGGTTTGTAGAATGCAGTTGGTGTGTAGTCGCTGTGGCAACCAAATTTTGCCCAAGTATGATGCGAGATAACACAAAACTACTCCATCAAACAGCTAGTTACATCAACTCATCTCTTCAACTTTCCGAGAAAAACTAAGCCCAGGACGGATCTCCCTGGTCTCCATCCGAAAAAGCAAAACATCCCCAAGAGCGGAACTCTTGGGGATGTCGTGATCAGACCAAATCAGATTATTCGGCCGTCGCGGCATAGTTCATGATGTGAAAAATCATGTTCTGTTCAATTGTGCCATCGACAAGGTGTGCCCACGGGCCTTTGGCATAGGCGGCGACATCCTCACCCGAATGGGTTTCGGAGGACTTGGGAACCACCGCCTGCTGCAAATAGTCCAGGTCTGTCGCGGCCTCTTCGGTGAGCACCGGTCGCGTACCAAAGAAAGAACCATCCGCTTGTTCCGTCAGAACCGATCCCGCACCGTTCAGGTAGCCTGCGACGGTGAACGGCTTATTGTCGGCTCCCAATTCGGGCTCCCCGGTATGCGCCACGCCTTCGCCGTCGATGCCCATGCACAGGCCAAGGATGTCCGACCC
>JBELEI010000074.1:0-2780 GCA_042093895.1 Cognatiyoonia sp.
CAGGGCCATCAATTTTGCAGCTTCAGCTGTGTTGCCACCGCACATCTCAAGCGCAATTTTGATGATATCGCATTCGTGTTTCTCTAGATGCTCTTTCAGAGAAAATATCTGACCTGCCGCGAGGGTTTCACGAATACGATCCTGCGAAAGCGACAGACCAGTTGCATCATAATCGGGTGTTTCTGGAGCTGAGCTGTCTTCATGTTCTGGCAGAGTTTCTATTGCGTTCCAAAGGGCCTCTTGCTCTTCGGCGGGAATGATCTTGCCATTCAACAATCTGCGAATGTCTTTATATTCGACAGGTGTGCCACGCGATAAAACTGCAGCGCGTTGCAGAAAGTTCTTCAACTCGCGTACATTCCCCGGCCAATCATAGCGCATGAGCTCGGCCTGCGCGCAAAGCTCAAAACGAGGAGGAACCAAACCCGTATCGCCTGTTTCCATCTGTTTGGAAATCATTTCCACAAGTTCGGGAATATCTTGCAGCCTCTCTTTCAAAGGCGGTACGCGAACAACGAAAACCGATAGACGGTACATCAAGTCTTCGCGAAATTGTCCCAGCGCGGCTTTCGCTTCCAGATCTTGGTGCGTCGCACAAACAAGTCTGAAATCTACTGGCGTCTCTGTATTAGAGCCAACGCGTGTCACGACACGGGACTCAATAACGCGCAAAAGCTTGGCTTGTAGTTCAAGAGGCATATCGCCGATCTCGTCCAAGAAGAGTGTGCCACCTTCAGCTTGCTCAATCCGGCCAACGCGGCGTGAAATCGCACCAGTAAAAGCGCCCTTTTCGTGCCCGAACAGTTCTGCCTCAAGCAGGTCTTTAGGGATAGCGGCACAGTTTACTGAAACAAGTGGACCCTTACGGCCAGAGGCTGCGTGTACAACTTGTGCGACCAACTCTTTGCCGGCACCTGTGGGACCAGTGGCTAAAACATTCACATTATAAGGTGCGCAATCAAGTAGCTCGCTTTGCATTTGTTTGATCGCAGGGGAACTCCCTATGATCGGGTTCGTAAATTTTATATTTTTGGAAACGGCGTTCATTTCGTATTCCGATACTAAAAGACAAAGATAAAATCGTCCGAGTCAAACAGCTGACTCCTTTGATGATTTTAGCCGAATTTATTGAAATTTGCTGAACTCTGTAGATATATCGAATATCTTAAGTATGACTTTTGAAAGCAAAGGATAAATAAAAGGGAATGCGTGTAAAAATTTTGTTCGTGCCATGACTTGGCATGCTGTTTGCCTTGTTGGGAGCAAGCAGGAGATGCAAAATGCAACGAGTTGTTATAGACAAAAAAAGTTTTGACGCGGCGCAAGCTGTCCAAGAGACGCTACTTGATCACATCGTGGCTGTGACCGAGGCGGAGCATTTTGAATCCTCACAGAAGCGAGCAGGTACAGACTTTTTTCTCATGTCACAAATGCGCGCGAGCGAGCTTGGTGGTCAAAGCGGTGTGATTGAAGCGGCGCGTCAATATGGAGCGCGTACTGTTCTAATCGTAGACGAGCAGGCGCCAGAGTACGCTGTCACAACGGAGCTGAATGGCAAGATCGCATGTATTGCACTGGGTCAGCAACTGGATCGTGAATACGCGATCTTGTTGTTGAGCGCTTTGTTGCATGGAACGGGGCGCGCTATTGTGCGCAATCAGAACGTTAAAGATTTATTCAAAATGTCCGAGCGTGTCGCTGAAGCGGGTGTGAGCGTGTTCATCAACGGCCCTACAGGCAGCGGCAAAGAGGTGATGGCGAAGTATATCCATCAAAAATCACGCCGCTCAGACGGTGAGTTTGTTGCAATCAACTGCGCGGCAATTCCAGAGAACATGCTCGAAGCCATGTTGTTTGGTCATGAGAAAGGGGCCTTCACGGGAGCCTCTACGACCAATGTTGGCCTGATCCGCGCCGCGGAAGGTGGCACGTTGCTGCTGGATGAAATCTCCGAGATGTCGATGACCCTTCAAGCCAAGCTGTTGCGCGCTATTCAAGAATTGGCCGTTACACCAGTTGGTGGCAATCGTCAGATTGAAGTCGACATTCGCCTTCTGGCAACGTCCAACCGAAACATGCAGGTGGAATGTGCTGCAGGGCGTTTTCGTGAGGACCTGTTCTACCGTTTGAATGTGTTTCCTGTTGCGGTGATGTCGCTGGCGCAGCGCCCGCAGGATATCTTGCCGATCGCAATCGAGTTTCTAGTGCGTCATGCGCGAGACGTGAGTGAATTGGCTTATCTTTCCCCCTGCGCGATTGCTGCGTTGGAAGCGTATGACTGGCCTGGCAATATCCGTGAACTTGAAAACATCATTCAGCGTGCGTTGGTGTTGAAGTCAGGGCCTTGCATCACTGCTGATGCGATTATGATCGATCAATTCTCTAACATTACGACGTTTGCCAATGCTGCAGGAGACCCTGTCGCAGAACAGCGTCTCGGACTTTAAGGGAACAAGCAAATGAGCAGCGTTTCTTCAGTTGGATCTATTAATTCACTTACGGCGAGTGAAGCACTGAACCGTGCGCGAGATATGAACCAGCGCGCATCGGGTGCTGGAATTGAGATGCGTCCGGGTGAACCAAGCTTCGCGGATCGCTTGAAAGATTCACTCGATTCAGTTGCGAATGCACAGACCGAAGCTGCTCAGTTGGTCCAAGACTTCGAAACAGGCAAAGAAACTGACTTGACCAAAGTAATGGTGGGTCAGCAGGTTTCATCGCTTGGCTTTCAGCTCACGCTGAACGTGCGGAACAAAGCGCTGAGCGCATACAAAGACATC
>JBELEI010000075.1:0-2779 GCA_042093895.1 Cognatiyoonia sp.
GGAGAGATAATCACTGATCACGATGTCGGTCGCATCGGCCAGATCATCGCCAACATCCTCAAGAACACCTGCTGTGGCTTCGTCTTCTACAGAGGCTGCCGCCGCGCTTGGGGCTGCCGATATGAGCGAAATCAGAGCTGCAGAGCCAAACCGTTCGGCAAAGCGTGTATCGACAAAACCAGTGACGCCCGAACGGCCAAGTTCGTCACCACCAAAGGAACTGATCTGAATGGTTTGATTGTCCGGTAGGATAATCCGGTCCCAAGCGATGGTGACGCGCTGCTGTGCAATATCTAGCCCCGAGCGATAGCGCCCGATTAGCCGCGAGCCGCGTGGGATAAGAAGGCGCGATCCGTCAAAGCTGAACACATCTTCGGAGACAACGGCGCGGGTTTGACCGGGCAGGGAGCTATCGAGTGCGGTTTCCATGACAGCCTGAATCATCGTGCCTTGAATGATGGTGTTGGAAGGGTTGGCGATGACTTCGGCTTGGGTGACGGAGGTCGGCAAGGCGCCGTTCAGGACAAAATCCGTCACTTCGCCGAATGTGCGCTCTGCAAGCGGGGTTTCATTCGCGCCTGATGTGCCGCCAAATGCAATTGTAGGGGAGGTAACCCGGCGCTCCTGAAACGCGCGTTCTTCTGCCGCGCGGCGCTCAAGATCAGCCATGCGGCGTGCTTCTTCTTCGCGGCGCAACCGTTCTGCCTCTCGCGCAAGGAGGTCTTCCTCGGACGGTCCGACAGGAACCGGCGCAGGCACTGGCCGGTTGGCCTCAAGTTGGGCCAGTTCCAAGTCCATACGGATTTGTTCCAGTTCGCGATCACGCGCAGCCAATTCGTCCTGAAACAGCTGTTGGGCGGCTCGGGACGCAGTTTGCAAGGCCGCGATCTGAGCTGTGAGCCCATCAATGGCGTCTGCAGCTGCCGTATCTTCTTCTACCACCGGTTCCGGCGCGTTGCGCAATTCCTCGATCTGGGCCCGAAGGGCAGCCAGTTGCGCGAGGAGTTCTGCGTTGGGCTCATTTGGCGCAGCCGGGGCTACGACAATTTGGGTTTCCGGGGCAGGGGGCGGAGGTATGGCTTCGATCGCCCCAAAGCCGTCACCCTCATTTTGAAACACATCAGGCGTGGCTGTTGGCAGAGCCGTTTCTTCATCTGGTCTGGAGACCATATAGAGAACGGTGCCACCGGCACCAACGAGTGCGACGACGATGAGGGCAAGAAGGGGCGAGCGTCTAGCTTTAGGTGAACCCCCGCGATGTCCGCCCTCTTCTAATGCGGCGAGGCGTTTCTCGAGCTCTGCGTCCCCTGTATCGCTCATGATAACGCCCCAGCAGGAGGGGTTGCCTGAATGCAGACTACCTCATCCCCGAGACGCAGCACCCACTGCGTGTTCACGCCTGAGACGCGGATCACACCGTCCTCGATGGCTTGCGTGTTGACCGTGCGCTCGCGGCCACTGGAGTATCGGAAGATGGCGGGCACAGGTGCATTTCGGGGAAACGCGAAATAGGTAGACGTCCCATCATCCCAAACGCGCGTCGGGGTGAATTCGGATTGCGTGCTGGCCCCGTAGTTATAGTTGGGGGCTTGGCTAGCAATTGCGCGGGCGGGCCTCGTCTGATCATCAGGATAGCGGAACTGCACGACATAGAAGGTCGGGCTCTGCGTTTCCTGCACGTTGAAGTAATAGCTGCGACGGTTGGTATAGACGGTCACATTGGTATGAACGCCGCGTGCGACAGGTTTAATCGCAAAGGCTTGACCGCCAGGGACGCCGTCGATCTCAAAGCCCTCAGTATCACCTGCAATGATCGAGCGTATGCTTTCGCCGTCACCGAATTCGACTGTTGTCACGTGGGTGAGGGAGACATTCAGACGATAGACTTGGCGCTCTTGATATGTAGCCAACCGAACGCGGCTGTCATTGGGTCCGCCACGCGGAATGGCTTCAGCAATGGCCAAACCCGGCATCACGGCAAGCACGAGAATACTGAACAACTTTGTAAGCAAACATGCGTTTTCGAAATGAGTTGTGTCGCCAATACCCTGCCGCGCTGCGCGCTCTCGGGACATTGGCCACAAGGTATTTTGAGATGAATTCCAGAAACGCATTAGTTCTCCAATCTGTCGGAGCGGATGGAATATTCCAGCACGGTGAAGCCAAAGGGATTGGACCAAACCTGATCGATGGAGCGGCTGGCCTCGGGTCGGAACTCAAACAGCAGTGTGGCTGTGAACAGGCCGGTCTGGACGCCGTTGATGGAGTTCAGGCGCTTGCGCAGACGGACCGTTGCGCGGTTGGTGCCGATCCGGTTGATGCTGAGAACCTCGACATTAAGTCGCCCGTTGGCTCCATAGAGCGAGGGCGGGTAGTCCGCGTTCGCGCTGTTCCAGATTTGGCGCAGGGAGGCTTCGGCCGCGCCATCAGAGCGGCGTAGTACACTTCTAACCCGCACATCATTGTCGAGTTGGTTATAAACCTCGCGGTCACTGACATAGCGGAAGACTTCCGCCTCAATTATGGCTTGGTTTTCTGTGACGGTCGTTGCCCCAACAGAAGCCTCCGGCAAGGCAAAGCCGGTCGCGGGATCGTAAGGCACTACGACAGGCGGCGGATCGACATCGAGGATTGCGACGGCGGCAGCACTCAGACACCCGAGAATGCCAAAGATGAGCCCGATCAAGCCAAGCCGCTGCCAAAGCCGTTCGCGCCGCAACGCGCCGTAGACCAGTTCTTCTTCAATAATGTCTTGTTCACTCGCCACGCATAACACCTC
>JBELEI010000076.1:0-2748 GCA_042093895.1 Cognatiyoonia sp.
CCTCAGCTGCAAACAACTCGTTGATGCTGTGGATGTTTGTCCCATCGATGCTAATGACCTGATCCACTGTTACTGCGTCAGTATAAGCAACAGACTCGACGGCATAGGTAAAGGTGGCACCCTCTTGCATACCGGTAGGATTTGAACCGTGATCAACCTCGTCTGTACCCAGTGTTTCTAGCGACTTTGATATACCCCAAACACCGGAGGCATTGTCTGTGGGCTCAGTTCTGGTGACCGCTCCATTACTATCTCGTACAAATTTGTACTTCTGCCAGGCATAATAAGGAGTAGGAGGCACCGCCGAATTTGGTGCGAAAGATATTTCTTTATACGCATAAAACTCTACAGCACTGTCTGACTCAGCAACAATTTTTATATACTCGGCATCCTGGTCTCCGCCAACACTGAAGTCTCTGTCAACCACACCATCTTTATCATCATCAATGTAGACCAGTGCAAATTCTGGCTTTCCGCCTGGCGACAGGTTATTTACCTTTATCGATCCATCTTGTTGCTCGGTGCCTACGGACCAACCACCCGCTGTTATTGTTTCAGTATAGGTATACTCAGTCACACCAATAAATTGATAGTCCTGCACAGTCGGTATATCTGCTGCATCGAAGCTGCCGCTTGTATCAAAATCAGCTGTCGCGTCGGAGTCTGCGTAGGACTTAATCTTCGCCAGTGCGTTGCGGCTTTCTTCAACTCTGGCCGCCAAATCTGTCGCTAGATTTGTGACCTCTGAGAGGTCGTCCGCCGTGAGGGCCAAGCGCGCGTTGATCGCATCAAGCTCATCGCTGTTCGTGGTAATGCCAAGCAGACCCCATTGCTCAATGGTGAGGCCATCAACACTGTCGCTATCGGGGCTGTTGCCCTGAATGAGGTCGATCAGATCTGACGTCGCATCTGCCAAGAGCTGGATATCATTCACGCTTACAACAGACGGACCTGTAAAGGTCTCGACAAGCTCTTGCAGATAGGCCACCTGTTTGTCTTGCTCAGCACCCGCAGCCTTTAGCGTCACACCTAGGTTGGTGAAGTCAGCCGCATCCGGTGTCTCGCTGGTAGGGTTCGCGCGTAGGTTGAGAATGCGGTTATAGCTGTCCACAACCTCTTGCACGGACGCGGCTGTGGTAAACGTGTTTCCGCTCTTGACCAGCGCATCGTTGATTGATGCGAGGTTGAATCCATCAACGCCATCAATACCCATCGCAGCGTAGTCGGTTTCATCAATGCCTGTGAGGTCATCAGATGATGCCGCATTAAGAATGTCATTATGCGCTGTCACCGCGTTATCGATTAGCAACTTCAGATCCGCATAAGACTTCACATCAGTCTCATCGGTTTGGTCGCTCAGCACGCGCTGGATGGCGTCCAAATTGTCATCGGTTGCATCACTAAAGCCCAAAGTCAGAAGCTCTGCTTTGGTGACCACCGTTGTGTTTGTCGTATCGTCCTCGCCAGTTCGCAAGGTATTGGCAAACACGCTGTTAATGGCATCAACAAGTGCCTGGGTCTCATTGACGGTATCCACCGCGTCTGATGTAAGGCTCGCCGCAATGCCGCTGGCCAGCTCTGCCACCGCGTCTTCAGTGCCCGAAGCAAGCGTAACGCCTAAGTTTGTCAGGTCAGTTGCTGTCACGGCTGCCGGAGCGGCGCTGCCGCTCGTGCTGTCATACGCGCCCAGATCAAGCAGCACGTTATAGCTGTCCACGACCGTCTGCACAGCCTGAGCCGTATCAACGGTATTGCCCGTATTGGACAAGGCATCCAGCATTGCGGCTACATTGGCCGCCTCAACGCCGTCAATGCCCATGTCTGTGAAGGTCGTATCATCCAGACCAGAAAGGTCTGGTGTTCCACTGCCCTGCGCAGTGCTGACCACCGCCGTTAATGCCGTATGAGCATCAACCGCTGCATCAACTTTTGCCTTGAGGTCGGTGTAATCCTTGATCCCATCACGATCAGCCGTGCGCGTTAGGACACGCTGGATCGCATCGATGTTATCCGCATCAACAGCATCAAAGCCTAAAGTGTTGAGATCAGCTTGCGAAGCAAGAGCATCCTCATCTGATGGCGTAGCGATGATTAAAGTGGCTTCTGTTTGTGCTTGGACAAGCAGATAGTCACGATTATTGTGGAACGCCGTCTCTACAACAAAAACGCTTGAATCATAAGTTGGCTCTGCAACTAAGTAATCGCGTACCGCATCGTATACATTACCGCTCAGATCATCTGCAGTAAGAGGCGGTGTCGTGATTGTGACGCCACCCAAGGTCACACTAACCTGATCGCCCACTGAGGCTGTATCTAGATCAAATACAAAATCACCGGCGATAACTTCCTCATCTGCCACGATCGTCTGATCCGATCCCGGCGTGGGATCATTTACACGGCTCGCATTATCAAAGACGCGCTTGGCGGCGTCAGCCAAAGCCTGCACCTCTTCGATGCGATCCACATTATCTGTCGTCGCACCTGCTGTCGGCGCAGATTTGTTGGCAATCACGCCTGAGAGCAAAGTCGCCAGATCAGACGGTTCTAGCGCGTCGGCCTCGGACAGACTCACCCCAAGGTCAGCGAATTGGTCGGTCGTAATAACAGCATCTGCACCGGTCACATCACCTGACGCAACGGACAAGACCTGGCTATAGCTGTCCACCACTTGCTGGATGGCTTCCAAGCTGGTGATGCCATTGCCTGTGCTGCTCAGGGCATCCTTGACCGCGTCTGCCATGGCCGCCG
>JBELEI010000077.1:0-2724 GCA_042093895.1 Cognatiyoonia sp.
AGGCTGCTTGGGGCAAGGGCTTTTTGATGGTCTCCGCCACGCCTTTGACCCGCTCTTCCTACCACGCGGGCGACGATTTCGCGCGTCTTCGCGATGCGCGTGCGGCGAAATTGGGCTGAAAATAGCACGTTTTTTAACTTAAAGTTGAAGACATCAAAGTGGCGTGATCTTATCGATGCAAACGTGTGTTTCTATGCACATTGTTTTGTTAGGTTGGTGAAGAATGGCTCTGTCCCAAGATGCTCTAAGCTTATCGGTTGAAAACAATTTGGCACGATGGAACGTGGCTTTGCCCACGGGAACACCGATCGTAATCACATATTCGTTTATGACGACACTGACGGCGTATGATGTGCGTACAACCACAGCTGTTACGCCCTATTCAGAGGTTCAAAAACAAGGGGTGCGGGACGCGTTTGATACCTGGGAAGAGGTTAGCGGCCTTACATTCCTAGAGCTTGATCGCGGCGGCGACATGCGCATTTCGATGATTGGAGAGGACGACATGGCCAATATCGGCGGTCGTCCTGCTGGTGGTTTTGCTTATCTTCCGTTTGCCACAGAGAATGGTGAAACAACTGAGGACGGTGAAGTCCTTGGCGCGATTTTCCAAGATAGCGTTGGGGGGATGTTTTTCTCAACGCTGATTATTATACCAACGATCCAAATAGCTTTGATTACGTTCGCAGTGGTTTTGAAACCATGCTGCATGAAATTGGGCATGCGCTTGGACTGGAGCACCCGTTCGACGTCGATTTCCTAATTAACCCTGCACGCGACAACACAGACGTTACGATAATGTCTTACACAGACGGTTCGAACCCGAGCGAGTTGGGGATAGCGGATAAAGAATTTATCCAGTTTCTCTACGGCAAACAATCGTTTGACATGGTCTACAATGAAGATTTTGAGATGCTGAAAATATTTGGCACGTCGGCGTCAGAGTTTATTCATGGCTCCACACAAAGCGATTTTTTCACCACATCCGGAGGTGCCGATACGATCCTTGGCTCTGATGGTGACGATTTTGCGCTTTCACACATAGTTTGACCTTTGATGGTGGAGACGGCCAAGATACGGCGATTGCGATCATGGGCAGCAATCTGTTGATAGACTCTGGTGGGTTATATCAATTTGATCCACCGCAAAATGACGACCTGAGTATTGATGACTTCTTTATGGGTGACTTTGGCGATGACGAATTGTCAGGCGGGCTGGGGAATGATGTTTTGCTTGGGGATCGACCATCACAATTCTTGTCTGGCTCTGATTTTATTGAAGGCGGCAAGGGGGCCGACTTTTTGCAAGGTGGCGGTGGCGCGGATGTCTTTTATTTCGCTTCTTATGACTCGCTTACACGTGAATTCAACGACATAGGCACTGACGTCATAGGCTATGTCGATGAAAACACGCTCTATGCAGAACTAAATTCAAGTGCTCCGATGATCTCGAACTTGACTGCGAATGCGCGTAAAGACTTTGAGATCGGCGTTGATATTGTTCAACTTGCAGGTATCCCCTCAAGCACGCGCAGTTATATCGAAAACAATTTGAAATTTTATCTAACAGATACAGACGACGGTGTTGTTTTTGACAATTACGCCGTGTCAATTTTGTTTGTTGATGTCACTGCTGCTGATCTCTTGGCGGTTTCCGTGAGCGACGTTTTTGAGTTCGTTTAAGCCCCTCCTTTTAGATTCCACGCGCGGAAGGCCGTTATAATGTTTGCCAATATATCTTTTAAAACAGGACTTTTCGGGCTGTGTGTTCTTTTAAGTGCTTGCGCCGCTAGCCAAGAGGATACAACGACTTCAAGTTCAGATGGGCCTGAGGGCTCTGGTCCAAACACAGGTGACAATGTCGAGCGTGTGACAGGAACTGGCGCACAAACCGGTGTTGGTTTTGGCACATCTCAGTTTCCGACTACGCGCACAGGTCTTGCGGGTGCAAACACAACGATTGGTGATGCCAATGCACTTACGTAGTTGGCTTTGGTGGATGTTGCTGCGTCAAGCGCTGTGCGTGTGTTGACGTTTGACACAAGCAACGATCAGATCGGCGATGTCGCGGGCGTTTATGATCCGCTTAGCAATGAGGTTACGATTGGGGGCACAGGATATGCGCTCGCATCTGATGGAAATAGTGCGGCTGGAAAGTTGATTGGCGGCGGAAACAATCTCGCGGCAATTATCGAGACACCATCGGCCATGGTTCCAACAGGGGGGAGCGCAACAATGCGTAGTACTGGCGATGTAATCTACGTCAACCAACCGACATCCCAGGTCTTTACCGGTACGATGAATGCAACAGTTACTGCGAATTTCGCAACCGACCGCGTCAATATCACAATGAATAATCCAAATGGTCAGATCGACGGTGTCGCCTATGCCAGTGGTGGCACCATCGAGGTGAATGAGCTCGCGCTTAACGGCGCGAAATATCAAGATGACAACCGCACGACTGGTTCTGTTACTGGATTTGTCGGTGCAACTGATCTGAATTCTGGTTCTCAAACAGTCAATGCAGTTGGCATTTTAGGCGGCGCTACCGCGAATGAAACAGCAGCCGTCGCACAGATAAAAGATGGCAGTCGCGGCACTGCAATTTTGCGCGTGACCGCAAAAGAATAAAACCCCTTGAACAATGCGCGCGCGTGTCCTACACGCGCCCTACTAAATCCCGCAGGTGGGGATGGGCTCTCGGGGGAGAAATCCTCGCAGCAGT
>JBELEI010000078.1:0-2715 GCA_042093895.1 Cognatiyoonia sp.
AAAGGGATCGCGCATGAGGTGCGCATGCATGAAATCATTGGCAAGCCTCATCGCATACCCGCGTTTATGGCGCTGAACCCGCAGGGCACTGTGCCCGTGCTAGAGATTGATGGGCTGGTTATTCCACAATCGCTTGCCATCCTCGAATACCTCGAAGACACCCGCCCTACGTCGCGTCTTTTGCCCGAAGACCCCGCCGGACGCGCGCGCGTGCGCATCTTGGCCCATATTATCGCGCTGGAAACCCATGTTGTGACCAACATGGATGTTGCAAGAGATGCCAGCGGCGGCGGCGATGTCACCGACTGGATGCACCGCTATGTTCCGCGGGGGTTTGATGCGTTCGAAGCGCATCTGGATCACCCCGCGACAGGCAAATTTTGCCATGGCGATGCGCCAAGCCTCGCCGACTGCTGCTTAATCCCCCAAGCTAGAAACGCGGAACGCTCAGGTCTTGACCTGTCGCAATGGCGCTTGCTCAACGGGATCTATCGGCGCGGTTTGGATCACCCGGCTTTTGCAACAACCCACCCCGATATTGTTGCGCCGCAGGGATCATGAAGGGATAGGCAATGACTAAAGCCCCCATCCTCTACGATTACTGGCGCTCCTCAGCCAGCTACCGTGTGCGGATTGCGCTGAACCTGATTGGACGGCCTTATGAGGCCGTTCCTGTTGATCTACTTGCGGGCACACATAGGGGACCGGGTTACCTCGCAATGAATCCACAGGGCCTCCTCCCGTCGCTCTCGATTGATGGCCATCTCCTAACCCAGTCCCTTGCGATCATCGAATACCTGCACGCCACAACCGTTGGATCATCCCTTTTGCCGGACGACCTACTTGGCCAGTTTCGGGTTAGGCAATTGTCTTACGCCGTCGCGATGGAAATTCACCCCATCTGTAACCTGTCCGTCGCGACGCATGCGGCCAATTTGACCACAGACGCGGACGCCGCCAAAGCGGATTGGATGACACATTTCATCGCGCACGGCCTCGCCAACCTAGAGGCCCTTTTGGCACAGGATGCACGGGCCACCTACAGCTATGGTGACACGCCGACACTGGCCGATTGCTGCCTGATCCCGCAGCTTTATAACGCGGATCGGTGGGGCGTGGATTATTCCGTCCATCGCCGTATCACACAGATTGCCGAAGCGACGCGGGACATTTCCGCCTTTGCAGGTGCGCACCCGGACACCGTCGGGCCGCCCGCGCCCTAACCCGAAACCTGCAGCTATTTGGCGACATGTTCGCTGAGGATATTGATCGCCTCTGTCAGCGCCTTTACCCGCTCAGGCCCAAGCAGGTCATCAAATTCGGCGTTACGCGCCAGAAACTTAGGATGAAGCGTTTCAAGAAGTTCAGCGCCATCGGGGCTCAAAGACACGATTTTCTTGCGCTTGCTGATGGGGTCGTCTGTGAACGCAACCAAACCGCGCTTTTGCAAATCGACCGCTGTGCGACTGACCTGTGCGCGGTCTATTCCGCAAAAACGGCTGATATCTGAAATGGATGCAGCTGTGAAAGTATTGATAACATTTAGAATCCTGTAGGATGTCAGGCTAATGTCAGTATCAGCCAAAAGCTCTTGGGCCTGATGGTCCAGCAATTTGCTCAGCACCGACAGTCTGAACGTCAGTCTCGATTCCAGCTCTTTTACTTTTTCAAGTTGATACTCAAGGGATTTGGCAGTGACCAGCATATTGACTCATATTGTTGTGCTCGCAACATTATTGTTGCTCAAATTTATATATTAGGGTATCAGATTCGAAGGTTGAGTGAAAGCGACATTGGTCTTTGGGAGGAGGGCAGCGTGACACAGCACAACACAAACGTCCTGTTTATCATGGCCGACGAACACCAGGCGGCTGCCTTGTCCGCCCTTGGGCATCCGGTTGCCAAAACCCCCAATCTGGACCGATTAGCTGCGCGGGGCACTCTGTTTGAGAACGCCTACACACCCAGTCCGATCTGTGTGCCAGCCCGTGCTGCTGTCGCCACAGGGCGATATGTGCACAAGACGAGTTATTGGGATAACGCCCATGCCTATGACGGGCGTGTCGCGGGGTGGGGTCATGTGCTGCAATCGGGCAGCGTGCCTGTGACCAGCATCGGCAAGCTGCACTATCGGTCCGAAGCTGACCCAACCGGATTTGATGACCAGATCCTGCCGCTCCATATAGCGGGCGGTGTTGGTCAGGTTTGGGGGTCGGTGCGCAACCCTCTGCCAAAAACGCTCAAGGCGACGGGCATGTTGGGTCCGATCGGCGCGGGGATGGCGAAACACAATGCCTATGACATGCGTGTTGCAGATGCCGCCGCCGATTGGCTTGGCGCTGAGACACGAAAAAAAGAGCCATGGTGCGCCTTTGTCAGTTTCGTGGCACCCCATTTTCCGCTGACCGTCCCCGAAGAATATCTTTCCCGTTACCCTACAGCGCAAATGCGAATGCCAGCCGTTCGTCCAGGGCCCGCGTATAAGCCGCATCCTTGGGTCACGCGGATGAACGATATCGAAGATAGCGACGCCGAACTTGGCACCGACGAAAATCGCCAAGCCGCCGTCGCTGCCTATTACGCCCTGTGTGAATTTGTCGACACTCAGATTGGCAAGGTTCTGGATGCGCTTGAGGCGTCGGGCCAAGCAAAGAATACCTTGGTGATCTACACGTCGGATCATGGCGAAACCCTTGGAATGCGTGGGCGGTGGGG
>JBELEI010000079.1:0-2706 GCA_042093895.1 Cognatiyoonia sp.
TCGTACCGATGTTCACGTGCGGTTTTGTGCGTTCAAACTTTTCCTTAGCCATGATGGCCTCCTTAATATTCGAATGGATTGGGGATGGCGGGCAATGCCCGCCAATCCATTATGCGTATTTCGCCTGGATCTCTTCTGAGATGTTGGACGGAACTGGATCGTAGTGGTCGAACTGCATCGAGAACTGCGCGCGGCCAGAAGACATAGAGCGCAATGTGTTGATGTAGCCGAACATGTTCGCAAGTGGGACCATTGCGTCGATTGCAATGGCGTTACCGCGAGCGTCCTGACCAGAAACCTGACCCCGACGGGATGTCAGGTCACCAATGATGCCACCAGTGTATTCTTCTGGCGTAATCACTTCGACCTTCATGATTGGCTCGAGAAGCTTCGCACCCGCTTTGCGCATGCCTTCACGCATACACATACGAGCGGCGATTTCGAACGCCATGATAGATGAGTCAACATCGTGGAACTTACCGTCAAGCAACTGAACCTTGAAGTCGATCACAGGGAAGCCGGCCAAAGGACCATTGTCCATAACAGACAGGATGCCTTTTTCGACGCCTGGGATGTATTCTTTTGGAACAGCACCACCAACGATCTTAGATTCAAACGAGTAACCTTCGCCTGCTTCAGTTGGTGAAATGAGCATTTTCACTTCGCCGTACTGACCAGAACCACCAGATTGCTTCTTGTGCGTGTACGAGTGCTCAACTTCGTGACCAATCGTTTCACGGTAAGCCACCTGAGGTGCACCGATGTTCGCCTCAACTTTGAATTCGCGCTTCATGCGATCAACAAGGATGTCGAGGTGAAGTTCGCCCATGCCTTTCATGATTGTCTGGCCTGATTCCAGGTCAGTCTCAACACGGAAGGATGGATCTTCGGCTGACAAGCGCTGAAGGGCGAGGCCCATCTTTTCTTGGTCACCTTTTGTCTTTGGCTCAACAGCGATCTCGATCACAGGATCTGGGAACGTCATTGTTTCAAGAACAACTGGATCTTGTGGATCACAGATCGTGTCACCGGTTGTTGTGTTCTTCAGACCACCGAGCGCAATGATGTCACCAGCAAATGCTTCGCTGATTTCTTCGCGGTCGTTGGAGTGCATCAACATCATACGACCAACACGCTCTTTGTTACCCTTGGTAGAGTTGAGCATCGTATCGCCTTTGGTCAAAGTACCGGAATAGATCCGTGTAAATGTCAAAGAGCCAACGAATGGGTCATTCCAGATTTTGAACGCTAGGCCAGAGAACGCCATGTCATCGTCCGCACGACGTGCGATGTTACGTGTTTCTGTGTCGTCGCCTGGCTTAAAGCCCATATAGTCAACAACGTCCAAAGGTGATGGAAGATAGTCAACAACAGCGTTCAACAGAGGCTGAACACCTTTGTTCTTGAACGCAGAACCGCCAAGAACAGGTACAAAAGACAAGCTCAAGCAAGCCTTACGGATCATCGCGCGCAATGCAGGAACATCCGGTTCTGTACCTTCAAGGTAAGCTTCCATTGCATCGTCGTCCTGCTCAACAGCAGCTTCGACAAGCTTTTCACGCCATTCAGCAGCTTGGTCAGCAAGTTCAGCACGGATAGGTGCTTTGACCCAAGATGCGCCAAGATCTTCGCCTTCCCACAACCATTCTTCCATGGTTACGAGGTCAACAAGACCTTCGAGCTCTGTTTCCGCACCGATTGGGAACGCAACAGGAATCGCACGAGAACCTGTACGGTCTTCGATCATTTCAACGCACTTGAAGAAGTCCGCGCCGATTTTGTCCATCTTGTTGACGAAAACCATGCGTGGAACTTTGTAGCGGTCAGCCTGACGCCAAACAGTTTCTGTCTGAGGCTCAACACCGGCGTTGCCGTCAAGAACGCAGACAGCCCCATCGAGAACGGCCAACGAACGCTCAACTTCGATTGTGAAGTCAACGTGTCCTGGTGTGTCGATGATGTTCATACGGTGCTTTGGCGTTTCCGCGTCAGTTCCGTTTTCAGTGCGTTCCCAGAAGGTCGTCGTCGCAGCGGAAGTAATGGTGATACCCCGTTCCTGCTCCTGCTCCATATGGTCCATTGTCGCCGCGCCGTCGTGCACTTCGCCAATGTTATGCTCTTTACCTGTATAGTACAGGATGCGCTCAGAACACGTGGTCTTACCCGCGTCGATGTGCGCAATGATGCCGAAGTTACGGTATAGTTCGAGAGGATACTCGCGTGCCATATCAGATACTTCCTATTACCAACGATAGTGAGAGAACGCTTTGTTCGCCTCAGCCATCTTGTGAGTGTCTTCGCGTTTCTTAACTGCAGTACCGCGATTGTTAACAGCATCCAGAAGTTCGCCTGCGAGACGCTCTTCCATTGTGTTTTCGTTACGGTTCTTTGCAGCACCGATCAGCCAACGGATGGCCAATGCTTCGCGGCGTTCTGGGCGAACATCAACAGGCACCTGATATGTCGCACCACCAACACGGCGGGAGCGAACTTCGAGGTTTGGTTTGATGTTTTCAAGGCACTCATGGAAAACTTCCACAGGCGACTTTTTCAACTTGTCTTCAACGCGGTCAAATGCGTTGTAAACGATGCGTTCGGCGACGGCTTTTTTGCCATCAACCATGAGGTTGTTCATGAACTTTGTCAGAACGATATCACCAAACTTTGCGTCTGGCAGTACTTCGCGTTTTTCAGCGGCGTGACGAC
>JBELEI010000080.1:0-2688 GCA_042093895.1 Cognatiyoonia sp.
CATCAAGTACTGCATCGGAAATCCGGTCGCAGACTTTATCCGGGTGACCCTCGGAGACGGACTCTGAGGTAAATGTATAATTAGATCGTGTCATGAAAAGTGCTCCAGCTGAATACCGCCCACACCGTCAGGAAGCCGTTGGTGAGGGTAGGGGGATTTGTTATGTTCATCGTTTCGTTAGCAAAAGCTTAGTAACGATAGTGTTCAGGCTTAAACGGACCTTCGGTGGTCACGCCAATGTAATCCGCCTGATCTTTGTTCATTTTGGTCAGTTTCACACCGATACGGTCCAGATGCAGGCGGGCTACTTTTTCATCCAAATGCTTGGGCAGGATGAAAACACCAGGCGCATATTCATAACCCTTTGTCCACAGCTCGATCTGGGCCAAAACTTGGTTGGTGAACGACGCTGACATCACGAATGATGGGTGTCCTGTCGCGTTGCCTAGGTTCAACAAACGGCCCTCGGACAACAGGATGATACGGCTGCCGGACGGCATTTCGATCATGTCCACCTGATCCTTGATGTTGGTCCATTTGTGGTTGCGCAGGTTGGCCACCTGAATTTCGTTATCGAAATGGCCGATATTGCCGACGATGGCCATATCCTTCATTTCGCGCATGTGTTCAATGCGGATTACGTCTTTGTTGCCAGTGGTGGTGATGAACACATCGGCGCTGTCTACCACATCCTCTAGCACGACTACTTCGAAACCATCCATCGCGGCCTGCAATGCGCAGATTGGGTCCACTTCGGTCACCTTGACACGCGCACCAGCGCCGCGCAGGGATGCGGCCGACCCTTTGCCCACGTCGCCATATCCACACACAACAGCAACCTTGCCGGCCATCATCGTGTCGGTCGCACGGCGGATCCCGTCAACCAGCGATTCCTTACATCCGTATTTATTGTCGAATTTCGATTTCGTAACCGAGTCATTGACATTGATCGCGGGGAACGGCAGCTGGCCTTTCTTGTGCAAATCATACAGACGGTGAACGCCGGTTGTTGTTTCCTCGGACACGCCCTTGATCGCATCACGGGTTTTGGTGAACCATCCGGGCGATTGTGCCATACGCTTTTTAATCTGCGCTTTGATGACTTCTTCTTCTTCGGATTGGGGAACGGGGATGATGTCTTCGCCTGCTTCGGCGCGCGCACCCAGCAATACATACAATGTCGCGTCACCACCATCGTCCAAAATCATGTTCGCGCCATCAGCAAACTGGAACGATTTATCCAGATAATCCCAATGTTCCTCTAGGGACTGACCCTTGACCGCGAATACGGGAATGCCCGCTTGGGCGATCGCAGCCGCGGCATGGTCCTGCGTGGAAAAGATATTGCAAGACGCCCAGCGCACATCAGCGCCCAGCGCCACCAATGTTTCAATCAACACAGCCGTTTGAATGGTCATGTGGAGCGATCCAACGATGCGCGCGCCTTTCAGCGGCTGGCTGTCACCATATTCCGCCCGACAGGCCATCAATCCCGGCATTTCCGTTTCCGCGATGTTCAATTCTTTGCGCCCAAACTCTGCCAGGGATATGTCTTTTACTATGTAATCAGTCAAGATTGCTACTCCGTATAAAAAATTTCTCGGCTTGGATCGGGGGACACAAATTCACTGGACAACGTTCTATTTATACCATCCGCTAGAGTAAAGGACGGCGCGAAGCCATCCAAGCCGCTTTTTGCACTTCTGAATTCTGTGGATGCTGCAAACTTCTTAACCCGAATTGAACTCACCGGTAGATTTCTGCCACTGACCTTAGCAACAGCATCCGCAACGTAACCCAAGAACATCCCCAACCAATACGGCAGGCGTAGGCCGACACCCTGTTGGCCCTTAAGCGTATGCCGCACTTGAGACACAAGCTCATTCATCGTCAAGTCGGGCGTGTCCACGTAATTGTATACACCGTACTTTTGATCTGTTTCCACGCAACTCTCAAGGAAGGCGACAATATTGCCAATATACGCCATCGATTTCTTATTCTCACCCTTACCTACCATCATAAACTTGCCCGAGGCAATTTGATTGAGAAGATTGTATACATTACCACGATTACCCTCGCCGAATATTACTGTGGGCCGGACAATAATCAAAGCGTTGTCGCCAGCCGCATGCCAGGCGCACAGCTTTTCCTCAGCCTCAAACTTTGTGCGGCCATATTCATTGAATGGATTAATCTTGCCACTCTCGTCAGTCCCAGGCTCAGAAAATCCATAAACCGCCACAGTGCTGGTGAAAACAATCTTCTTAATTCCCTTCTCACTGCACACTTGCGCAACATTTTCAGCGCCGTCGACATTCGTGCGCTGATACTCCGACTTGTCGCGCACGTCGTCGCGGTGTACTGCAGCCAAATTGACGACTACGTCGCCCGTGATCGCCTCACGCAAGCTATTCACATCCCGAACGTCAGCAACCTTGCACTTCTCCGGGAACTGATTGCTCATTTTGAGGTCAACGATTTCAAAGTCCTGCTGCTTCAGGGATAGCTGCCGACACAAATTCGTGCCAACAAACCCCGAGCCGCCGATAACTGTAATTTTCTTTGCCATTAACTTTTAAATTCCACTGCCTTTTTTACGGTGTCGGAAAATTCGCCCGACTGCCCATAACGTCTCATTATCGGCAGACTGAAGCACGCGTCCCACCAAGCAAATCCGCAATCGCGCTC
>JBELEI010000081.1:0-2648 GCA_042093895.1 Cognatiyoonia sp.
TGTATAGGGCGGTGCAAAATTAGGCCACAGTAGCGCCGGTATTTTGCCGGTGCGGGCGGCGCCAAAGTCGTCCACTTTTTGTCCTTGCTGTTTGATCAGGGAGGGCTGGAGGATTTACACTGTGGAAGTTTATTTGCAGGTGCGCCGTGCGCACTTTGATGAGGGTCGCAGTAAGCGGTCGATTGCCCGTGATTTTGGCTTGGCACGTGGAACGGTTGATAAGATGTGCGCGTTTGCGGTGCCGCCGGGATACCGTCGGGAGCGGGATATTCGCCGTCCCAAGTTGGATGGTTTCACGGATTTCATTGATCTGTGGCTGCTGGAGGACCTTGAGCGGCCGAAGAAGCAGCGCCATACGGCGAAGCGGATTTACGACCGGCTTTGCGAGGAGAAAGGGTTCACCGGCGGTTATACGACGGTGAAGGACTATGTTCGGGGCCATCGTCAAAAGGCACGGGAGATGTTCATTCCTTTGGCGCATCCTGCGGGGCATGGTCAGGCGGACTTTGGCGAAGCCGTTGTTGTTCTGGGTGGTGTTCAACAGAAGGTTCACTTCTTTGCGTTTGATCTGCCCCAAAGCGATGCCTGCTATATCCGTGCCTATCACGCGGCCACATCTGAGGCCTGGATGGATGGGCACGTTCATGCCTTTAACTTCTTTGGCGCGGTGCCACTGTCGGTGGTGTACGACAACGACAGCTGTTTGGTTGCAAAGATCGAAGCTGATGGCCGTCGTCGTCGCACGCTGATGTTCACCGAGATGCTGTCGCATTACCTGTTTGATGATCGTTACGGTCGCCCGGGTAAGGGCAACGACAAAGGCAACGTGGAGGGTCTGGTCGGCTGGTCGCGACGCAACATGATGGTGCCGCTGCCGGAGTTTGCGGATATCGAGAGCTTCAACACCTGGCTGGAAGAACAATGCCGCAAGCGACGAGGGGCGGTCCTGCATGGGCACAAGGAAACGATTGGCGCGCGCCTTCAGCGCGACCTTGCCGCGATGTCACCGCTGCCGGATGCGCCCTATGAGGCCTGTGCCAAAGCCACTGGCCGCGTCAGCTCGCAATCTTTGGTGCGCTACAAGACCAATGATTACTCGGTGCCTAGCAACTATGGCTTCCGCGATGTCACGATCCGGGCCTTTGTTGATGTGGTGGAGATCGGTTGTGGTGGTGCGATCATTGCGCGCCACCCCCGTTGTTATGAGCGAGAGCAGATGGTGTTCAACCCGGTGCATTACTTTGCGCTTCTGGAGCGCAAGCCGGGCGCGCTGGACCAGGCCGCTCCTTTGGTTGATTGGGAGATGCCCGAAGAACTGCAAACCCTGCGCCGCCTGATGGAGGCGCGTCAGGCCCGGCAGGGGCGGCGTGAGTTCGTCCAGGTGCTGCGATTGCTGGAAAGCTACGATCTGCCGGTTCTGCGCGCTGCGGTACGCATTGCGCTGCAAAAGCGGGCTATCGCCTTTGATGCAATCAAGCATCTTGTGCTGTGTCAGGTAGAACGTCGTCCAGCAAGGCTCGACCTGTCGCTCTATCCCTATCTCCCGCGCGCAACAGTACAGATCACGCAGGCATCAAGCTATATGGACCTGCTGTCGGAGGGCGCGTCATGAGTGAGACCCCCAACTTGTTACTCGCCGATCACCTCAAGAAGCTTAAACTGCCCACAGTATTGCGCGAACATGAGAAGCAAGCCCGTCAATGTGCAGCAGAGAACAAGGGCCACGTGCCCTATCTGAGCCGCCTGATCGAGTTGGAACTGATCGACCGGGAACGGCGTATGGTTGAACGCCGGATCAAGGCCGCAAAGTTCCCCGCGCCAAAGAGCCTCGACAGCTTTGACTTCAAGGCAATCCCGGCGCTCAACAAGACACAGGTGTTGGAACTGGCGCGTTGCAGCTGGATCGAACGACGCGAGAATGTCATCGCCTTGGGGCCGTCCGGAACAGGCAAGACCCACGTTGCCCTCGGCCTTGGCTTAGCCGCCTGCCAGAGAGGGTTACCAGTCCGCTTCATCACAGCCGCAGCACTGGTCCATGAGTTGATCGAAGCGCGCGATGAAAAACGCCTCCTGCGCCTACAAAAGCAGATGCTGACCCCAAAGCTGCTGATCATCGACGAGTTGGGCTTCGTGCCCCTGAGCAAGACCGGCGCGGAATTGCTGTTCGAACTGGTCTCGCAACGCTATGAGAGATCCTCAACCTTGATCACCAGCAATCTGCCCTTCGAGGAATGGACCGAAACCTTCGGCTCTGAGCGCCTCACAGGCGCGCTGCTCGACCGGCTGACCCACCACGTCTCAATCCTGGAGATGAATGGCGAAAGCTATCGCCTCGGACAGAGCCGAAAAGCACAACAAAAAAACTGAACAAGAACTGCCCCTGACGGGGCAGTCACTGCCTGGCAGGCGCATCCAAGGGATGCTGCCGAGAGGGGCGCCCTGGAACCCGATTGCTTTGTGAGGAGCCGCTGGCCCCAGGGCGCATGCATGAATCAACCTGCGCTCAACACCTCAAATGGCCTACTTTTACGCCGCCCTAATGGCCCAATTTTGCTCCGCCCTTGACACATTCACACCCGAAAACGACCCCTACAAGGAACATGATTTTGGATCCTTTGAGTTCCAAGAGCATACCTGCTTTTGGAAAA
>JBELEI010000082.1:0-2556 GCA_042093895.1 Cognatiyoonia sp.
CAAAAAGTGCCTGTGCCTGTTGCCAGTCTTCATCACCATTGGAGTTAATTAAACCGTTAAACTTAACGGGAGAAGTAATATAGCGCACCTCCACATTATCAATGTAAAACGCTGCACCCACACCCTTACCACCTGAGTAGTCGAATGAACCACCAACAAAAACGAACTTATAGTCACCCTCTTTTCCTTCTGGAATAGTGATCGACTTTGATGCCCAGTTGGTTGCTGCGCCCGCGTTTGGGCTCGTGTAATCTAAAAGTTTGATGGTGCTGCCATCGTTTACATTTTGTAAATAACCTACGACATCCGCGGCATCACCGCCTGCTGCAGCTTTCCAGTCCAATGATACTGTTGCGCCTGCTGTAAGGGTAATTGCCGAATTTGAGTAAATTGCAGGGCCATGCTCAATTCCATAAGCAGTACTGATAGTATTGGTACCCGTATCAAGCAATACCACGTTACCCCGTCCGGAATCGTCTGGATCTGTTACAATAGAAACCGATGCTCCACCATCATTCCAAGATGCAAGGTCGCTCAAATAAGTGGCGTTATTGTTTCCCTTTGCGACACTGTCTGCGCCGGTATTATCCTCTTGTGGCGAGACAAACCCCGCCAACTGAGTAACGCCCAAGTTGACAACGCTTTCATTTTTTGTCCAGCCTTGGATTTCATTACCATTGGTTATATCAAAACTAGAGTTTTCAAAAGATGGTATTAAAGAAACAAAATTATCAACAGAGCCAATTCCGCTCCAATCTGGCTCAGCCCAAGCTCCTATTTTATTTACGATTTCATTAGCTGAATCTACGAATGGCTGAAGTTCTGTAGCGGTATTGACTGAAGCGTCAGCATTACCTGTAAAGAGCTTTGCATTGATTGCGGTTGCGAGCGCTGCAGTAACGCCCGCTGTACTGTCGCTAAGATCAAGTACTCCTGCATTATTGTAGTCTTGTGCGGATGGAATTACTGCAGCGTTATTACTATCAGCAACGTAAGTGTCATAGGCATCCTGATCAGCCAGAACACTTACTGCTTGCGCAAATGCGTTGATCTTATCCAGGGCCACAGCCCGCGGGCCGGCCATGTCACTTCCGTCTACGTTTGCCACGCCCATTGCGAGCGCGACAGTATCTTGGATTTCTGCTGCCGTGTTTACGGTTCCCGCGTAGCTTAGGTTGGTTTCATTGGTGGCTCCATCTGTTGCGTTATTGATAACGTCAACACGTTCATCAGTATCTCCGTCAGCTGCAGTATCGCCGTCACCATCCACGTCAGGATTACCCACATAGCGCATCGCCATCAGGTCGTTAACCTGCTCAACGTTAGTGTCATCAATACTTACTGATGTCGTGCCGTTCCAAATCTCTGTCACACCAACGTTGGCGTAATCCTCTTTGGTTGGAACAAAATCGCCCGTCAACGCTGCCTCAGAAGCGTCTAGTCCGTTGTTATCGGCATATTGCGTGATCTTAATTCGCGAGATCAGCTCACGTAATTCAGACAGCTCATCGATCGCGTCGCGGTCAATTGCTTGCGTGATCAGCTCAGCATTCACAGCACTCACGTAATCTGCGGGCAAGCCCGTAATACCAATCTCCGTATAGTCGGACGCATCAGGCACGGGACCAGAGTTGTTTTCCGCATAGGACACAATCTTCGCGTAGGCAGCCAAGCGCGCAGCATCGGCGCTGATTACTGCCTGCTGTTCAGCCTGAGTGGCTGCGGGCAGCGTATCGCCAGTATCAGATCCAACAGTCGTGACAGCAAACAACTCATTCGCCATGCCCACGTTGTACTCATTCACCCCGCGGATTTGCGCATCCACGTAATCGTCAAGCGTTGGGGCAGCTGTGGTGCCATCCGCTTCGGCATAGGCCTTAATCTTGGCTACCGCCTCGATACGCGGCTGCATTTCGATTGCTTCTTGCACAAGCAGCGCAATCTCTGAGCCATCTTCCGCGAACCCTGTTGCCGCTCCAAGTACGAAGCTATTCACAAAGCTTAGGTTTTTCGTATCGACTGCAAAGATACCCAGCGCGTGGTAGTCGGCAACAGAAGGCGCAGTTAAGCCGGCGCCATCCGTCGCATCAGCGTAGTCCTCGATAACAATCTGCGAGACCATCGCTTGGATCTTCGCATGGCTATCTGCACCGCCAGTCGACTGTGCAAGTACGTCTGTGTTTACTGCAGCAAGATTACTCGCAGTCACACCCACAATACCGGCGGCTGCGTAGTCCGCTTCCGAGAGGGTTGTCACACCATTTGCGACGTTGTTGTAGTCTTCAATCTTAGCCAGTGCAGTGACTGTGTCAGTCACAATAGTCTGCAATTTGGGGTTGGTATCGGTATCGCTTGACGTCTTGCCAGACAGAACCTGATTAATCGCTGCAAGGTTATCGCTAGTGACACCTGTCACGCCGGCGGCTTCAAAATCGGCCAGCGTCATCGCGACATTTTCTAGCGCCTCAGTTGCGTAGACCGTAAAGGTGCGTACACCGGATTTTACGGTCGAGACATCACTATCCATGCCACCGTATTCGATCATGTAACCAGAAA
>JBELEI010000083.1:0-2543 GCA_042093895.1 Cognatiyoonia sp.
TCCCCGGTGGTCCTGCGCTTGTCGGGACCAATACGCCGCAAATCCCCGACGATGGCGAAAGCCCGCTGCGCAAGACCAAGTTGGACCCTTTCCTGATGGGGGCGACCACAGTCACGAATGCCGAGTTTGCCGCATTTGTTGCAGACACTGGCTATGTCACCGAGGCCGAACGGTTCGGATGGTCGTTTGTCTTTTGGGCGCAGGTTCCAGACAGTTACGGCGCGACGCGCGGTGTGGTCGAGGTAGAATGGTGGCGACATGTGGATGGGGCCTATTGGGCTGCACCAAACGGGCTGGGCACCGAAGATGCGTGTTTGCCAGATCACCCGGTAGTCCAAGTCTCATGGGCCGACGCCCGCGCCTACTGCGATTGGGTTGGTGGCAGGCTTCCGTCCGAGGCGGAATGGGAACATGCCGCGCGCGGCGGGCTTGAGGATGTGCCATTCCCTTGGGGCGACGCAGAGCCGGACGACGACGCCCACACACCCTGCAACATCTGGCAGGGCCAGTTTCCAGAGGTGAACACCTGCCGCGATGGCTACGCGACAACGGCCCCTGCGCAATCCTTCGCCCCTAACGGTTATGGCCTTTACAACATGGTCGGCAATGTCTGGGAATGGACGTCTGAACCCTACCGGATCCGATCCCTTAAGCGGCACGTCAAGAACCGCCTGCGCGAGATGAAGGGCTACAAGCTCTCGAAAGGCGGGTCGTTCCTGTGTCATCGCAGCTATTGCTACCGGTATCGCATTGCTGCGCGTTCGGGCACGTCGCCTGACAGCAGTACAACTCATCACGGCTTTCGGGTCGTCTGGAAGGCTGAATAAATGCCCAAGAATGTCCTATTCATCATGTGCGACCAGCTGCGATTCGACTACCTTGGTTGCGCTGGTCACCCATACCTCAAGACGCCCAACATCGACGCGCTGGCCGCCCGAGGCGTCCGATTTGATCGCGCTTACGTGCAATCGCCCATTTGCGGCCCGTCGCGGATGTCGACCTATACGGGGCGCTATGTGCGCTCCCACGGCAGCAGTTGGAACAACTTTCCGCTCCGTGTGGGTGAGATGACCCTTGGCGATCATCTGGAGCCTTTGGGCGTGCGCACAGCGCTTTGTGGCAAAACGCATATGACCGCTGATATTGAGGGTATGAAACGGCTTGGCATCGATCCGGCCTCGCCCAAGGGCCGCCGCATCGCCGAATGCGGGTTTGAGGTTTGGGACAGGCTCGACGGGTTGCATCCAACGGGCGGCAAGGTTCCTACCCATTACAACGACTACCTGCGTCGTCAGGGGTATGACGTTGAAAACCCTTGGGAAGATGTGGCAAATGCGGCTGAAGATGACGAAGGCAACATCCTGTCCGGTTGGCTTATGGAGAATGCCGACAAACCTGCGCGTGTGGCCGAAGAACACTCGGAAACCACGTATTCTACAACCCGTGCTATGGAGTTCATCGAGGATGCGTGCGATCAGCCGTGGTGCCTGCACCTAAGTTATATCAAGCCCCATTGGCCCTACATCGTGCCTGCGCCCTACAACGACATGTATGGGGCGGACCACGTTTTGCCGGCGGTTCGAACGGACGCAGAACGCACCGAGGCACACCCTGTCCTTGCCGCCTATTTCGAACACCGCTTTTCTGAGGTTTTCACCCGTGACGAAGTCCGCAACCGCGTCATCCCCGCCTATATGGGACTGATCGCACAGATCGATGATCAGATCGGGCGGCTGATGGCATGGCTGGATGCGCGCGACATCATCAAAGACACGTTGATCGTCTTTACCTCGGATCACGGCGATTACCTTGGCGATCACTGGCTGGGCGAAAAGGAGCTGTTTCACGACGTCTCCGCCCGGGTGCCGCTCATCGTTGTGGATCCCTCGCCAGAGGCAGACGCGACACGCGGGCAGGTTCGCGATGATCTGGTTGAGGCGATTGATCTGGCACCTACGTTCGTGGATTGGTTCGGCGGCGAGGCGCGCCCGCACATCCTCGAAGGGCGCTCGCTCCTCCCACTTGTGCGCGGCGAGGCCCCCGCGTGGCGTGATGCAGTGTTCAGTGAATATGATTATTCGATGCGCCGCGCGCGCCGCATCCTGAACCAACCTGTTGGCGACTGTCGCCTGACGATGGTCTTCGACGGGCGCTGGAAATACATCCACGCCGAAGGGTTCCGGCCCATGCTTTATGATCTGGAAACCGACCCAGATGAGCTGAGCGACCTTGGTGATAATCCGGCCTTTGCAGCCGAGCGCGCGCGGCTTGCTGACAGACTGGCGCAATGGTCTCGCGGGCACCACAACCGCGTCACGGTTTCTGATGGCCGCATTTCCGGCCGCAAAGGCGGGGAACTGGCGAAGGGCATTATCGTCGGATTTTGGGACGGTGCCGAACTTGCTGAAGCCCGATGCGATGGTGAAAGCGGCAACTAGAGTGAGTGGTTTACCCGTTGTTGATGCCTGCCAAGAGAACCGCCAAAGCCTCAGGCGCGTCCGGTCGGCATCGGTGCCGTATCGGCATGCGTGAGTTGGGCTCGG
>JBELEI010000084.1:0-2520 GCA_042093895.1 Cognatiyoonia sp.
GGCATCCACATACAGGCAGGAGGACAGCTTCATCAGGTTTTCATAGCCGGTTTCATTCTGGGCCAGCAGAACCACAGGTGCGGGATTGCGTGGCTTTTCACCTGTTGCGGGCGGATCATAGCGCAGATCCACCTGACAGCCGACGATGGGCTGCACGCCTGCTTTCTTCGCCGTCACAGAAAATTCCAGCGCCGCAAACATGGAATTCGTATCGGTCACTGCGACCGCAGGCATCCCCATGCCATCGCACAAGCCGGGCAGTTTCTTTACAGGAACGGCCCCCTCAAGCAGGGAATATTCGGTGTGTACGCGGAGATGGATGAATCGAGGCTGGTCAGTCATAGCGACCAGTTTAAGGGGCGCACCCGGGCGGCGAAACCCAATTCTCGCCGCCCGGGAAGTAATTATTTATTTCAGCCAGATTTCGCCAACGTTACACAGCGCCCGGCAATCGGCCGCATCAGCACGCAGATCTTCCGGCAGAAGGATTTCATCCACGCCAGGCCCCGTGAAGCGCGGATCGTCACATTCATTGTCCCGCGCCCAGCGCGACGAATTGTTTCCGTATTCAATGGCCCGGCATTGCGCCACATCCCACTGTGCACGGGTGCGTGCCAGACGAATGCGCTGCGCACTGTAAAGCGTCTGGCAATCCGTCGCATCTTTGCCGATGTTATCCACGCTCAGGGAAGAGGCCATGCCACCACCGGTAAAACGCGGATCATCACATTCATTGTCATTCGGGTAATCACCCGTGTTGTTGCCAAAAGAAAGGCCAGCGGCGGTTGTGACACAGGCGGCAAGCACACCAGCCCCTGCCAGCATAAGCAGGCTTTTGAGTCGCCCGTTAAAAACAATTAAGTGTATGAATTTGTTTGAGTAATAGGTTGTTTTCTCGCTTTATGATTGCAAGATTTGTATGTTTTTTGCTGCAAAAGCTTGCATTTTCTGATTCCCTGTCAGCGAGAGATCTGCTGCCATGGAGGACGCGATGAAGCCCGGCCAACTGCCTGCCCAGGAACCTGATGGTTTATTCAAGACGCCGCTGTCGCGGTTCATCGATGTGGGCCAGCCGTTGGTTCAACTCGCAGATCGGATCGATTGGTCAAGGCTTCAGACGAAGATAGAGGTCCAGTTCAGTGCAAAAGGCCGCCCGGGCGTACCGATGCGCTTCATGCTGGGAATGTTGATCCTGAAGTCGGTGGAGAACCTGTCTGACGAAGACCTGTTCGCCCGCTGGCCACGTGACCCGTATTACCAGTATTTTACCGGAGAGTTGTACTTTCAGCACCAGGTTCCCCATGAGAGATCCGGTCTCAGTCACTGGCGCAATCGGCTCGGGTCAGACATTTTGGATCATTTGTTACAGGAGAGCTTGCGGGTTGCGCATGAGAGCGGTGCCTTGCGCGGGTCAGACATGGAAGCGGTTACAGTGGATACCACGGTTCAGGAAAAAGCCATCCGGTTTCCCACGGACGCATCCCTTCTTTACACGGCTCTGGTGAAGCTCGGCATCCAGGCGCGGACGTCTGGTCTGAAGCTGCGACAATCTTATGTCCGGGTGGGCAAACGTGCCCTGATCATGGTGGGACGCTACGGGCATGCCAGGCAATTCAGGCGCCGCAACCGGGAGATCCGCTTTCTGAAGACACGTCTTGGACGCGTGCTTCGCGACATTGAGCGGTTGATCATCGGAAACAAGGATCTGGAAATACAATTTGCTGCGCCTCTGGCCCGGGCGTGGACCATTTATGGTCAGGCCCTGAAGCGTAAGGCATCTCCCAAGGTCTATTCCTGGCACGCCCCCGAGGTGGAGTGCATTGGCAAGGGCAAGGCCAAAGCGCCTTACGAATTTGGCTGCAAGGCGACGATTACCACCACCAACGCTCAAGCCCCCGGCGGCATGTTCGTGTTGCATGCCGATGCCTTGCACGGCAATCCTTATGATGGTCACACTCTTGGAGAGGTTCTGAGCCAGACCGCCAGGCTGACTGGTGTTACGCCAACACGCGCTTTCGTTGACAAGGGCTACCGCGGTCACAAACAAAACCAGTTCAGGTTCGATCCCGAAACACGCCAGGATACGCGGCCACCATGGCGCGTGTTCACTGCGGGACGCAAGGCGCTCAAACCTCACCTGAAGGCAGAGTTGAAGCGAAGGTCAGCTATCGAGCCCATCATAGGTCATCTCAAAACAGACCACCGAATGGACAGAAATCATCTCAAGGGTAAAAACGGGGATCGTTTTAACGTTAAAATGGCCGCCATCGGGTTTAACTTCCGGCGCGTACTTGCATGGCTCAGGGATTTTTTGCGCGAAATTTTGGCCTCTATTGTAGAAACAGCCGCCAATCACATCGCGCCTTATCTCAAATTCTGGAATGCATATTCGCCGACAACCGTATCATGACCGAAAGATATAACCGATGAAGAAAAAACTCGCTTGTTAACAGGCGACTATTTTTCCTCGTAGGTTTTGATGAACAAATCGAACGCCTTTTCCGCATCGTCTTTGGTTTC
>JBELEI010000085.1:0-2516 GCA_042093895.1 Cognatiyoonia sp.
TGCGATCGGCGAGGGTCATCGCCTCGACCTGATCGTGTGTCACATATACGCTTGTGACGCCAAGACGGTTGTGCAGGCGTTTGATCTCTGCGCGCATCTGGGTGCGCAGCTTGGCATCAAGGTTGGAAAGCGGTTCATCGAACAGGAAGACTTTGGGGTGGCGCACGATTGCGCGGCCCATTGCAACCCTTTGACGCTGACCGCCGGAAAGATCGGCTGGGCGGCGTTGTAGATATTCGGTTAGACCGAGAATTTCAGCGACTTCGGCAACAGATTTTTGGATTTCAGGTTTTGGAACCTTGCGGATTTTCAAACCGAAAGCGATGTTGTCGGCAACGTTCAGGTGCGGATAAAGCGCGTAGTTCTGGAACACCATGGCGACATCGCGATCTTTTGGTGCAACGCGATTAACGAGGCGATCATCAATGGCGAGATCACCATCCGTGATCTCCTCTAGTCCAGCGATCATGCGCAGAGTTGTCGATTTACCGCAGCCCGAAGGCCCAACCAGAACGACAAACTCTTTTTCCTGCACATCAAGATCGATCCCATGAACGACCTGAACGGCTCCGTAGGCTTTAACAATGCCTTTTAGACTTACGCCAGCCATGCTTCCTCCCATGAATGCACCGCCTCCACGCAGTGCAAAAATCCAAGAGCCGATTCGACCCTTGCTGCAACTGGTATACTAGTTAAAAATCTGGTATACTAGTATTATTTTTGCTGGTGACTTTCTCATTTTGCGTTAGAGTGGGGGCGAGTCGTGCAAATGATCTGGGGAAATCACCCCTGAAAATCATTTAGGGGCAGGAAGATCCGGGGCATTGCATTTCATGCACTTACTCGCGTTAAAGCCCAGCGACGAAAGAACAATCGGAGAGACGCGATGGCGCGAGCAACACAGATTAATGACAGGCGCACCAGTGTAGACGCAGTCTTTGACTATCTGCACGAAGAAATCCTCTCGCTCAATCTGAGACCCGGTGACAAAATCTCGGAGGCCGAGATCGCGGCACAATTTGGTGTTTCCCGTCAGCCTGTTCGCGACGCGTTTAGCCGGCTTGCGAATGAGGATCTTTTGCTAATCCGGCCGCAACGGGCCACCGAAGTGAAGCGTTTCTCGATGCGTGAAATCAAGAAGTCTCGTTTTGTGCGCACGGCTGTTGAAAAAGAGGTTCTACTGTGTGCGTCGTTGCACTGTGACGCCAGCGGCGCAGCCATGCTGGACGCTGCAATCGCCGAGCAGGAAGAAGCCGTGGCGGCCAAAAACGTCGAGAAATTCGGTTTGCTAGACTATGAATTTCACAAGTCCCTTTGCAAGATTGCGCAAGCGGATTTTGCGTTCGACGTGATCTTGAACGAGAAATCCAAAGTTGACCGTCTCTGTATGTTGGGCCTGTCAAAAGACGCGCGTATGCCGGATCTGGTCAACGACCACCGCGGCATTGCCGCCGCCGTCAAAAATAACGATCCTGAACGGGCGATTGAAATCGGCATGTTCCATCTGTCGCGGCTCGACGAAACAATCGAGCGCATCTCAGACACCAATGCGAACTATTTTGACCCATCTGAACGATAGAAATTCGACGCAATCACCTTTGACCGGCGCTTCGTTGGGCCAATGCCAAGGCGCTGGATAACCCTGCAATGAACTCCCTAACCACCTCTCGTGATCCCAACGCAGGCACAGTGTTGTCGCTTGCCTGGCCGATGACGTTGAAGGCGATTTTTCTCCATGGGACTGTCGTGATCGATGGCTATCTGGTGTCTTCGCTGGGGGAAACCTCGCTTGCTGCGATGGGATTGGCAGCGGCGACGGCTGGGTTTGTTCTCGGGACAATTTTTGCTTTTTCCAACGCCTTGCAAATCCGAACCGCGCAGGCTTATGGGACCGGAAACAAGGTGTTCCTGAAGTCTGTTTTGGCATCCGGCCTTACAACCAGCGTTGCGATCTGTTTTGTGGGTTTGGTCCTCGTGGCATTGGTGGGCAGCTTGCTGATTGACAGTTTGGCGCCAAGCGAGCAAATCGCGGAACTAGCCTGGAGCTATTTGTCGATTTTTACGTTGGTCATCGTTGGAGAATCTATCGGCCAATGTTTGTCGAGCTTCTTTAACGGTTGTGGCCAAACGAGGATTCCTCTTTACAGTTTCTGCCTCTCGGTTCCCATCAACATTGCGGCAAGTATCGTCCTTATCCATGGGCTTTTGGGGTTTCCGCAATTCGGTGTTGCGGGCGCGGCGATGGGCAGCGCAATTGCGATTGGGATTCAGGTCGCGTTTTTGCTTGTTGTTCTGGTTTTAAAGCATGGAAGCCTTCGAAAAATCGTCGGCTGGTACAAAACGACGTTTCTTGCCACGCTTGGCAACCACGTCAAATTCTCACTGCCGATCGCCACGACGTTCATAAGCGCGATCATCGCGACACATGTCTGCTCATTGATTTATTCGCGCTTAAGTTTGAACGAATTTGCGGCGATGACGCTCCACTGAAAAACAGCCATTTGGGCATTGCATAA